>NZ_FONE01000034.1 GCF_900112825.1 Nitrosomonas sp. Nm166
CACCTATTGCGATGGAAGATGGGTTGCGTTTTGCGATACGAGAAGGCGGAAGAACTGTCGG
Organism: Nitrosomonas sp. Nm166; assembly: GCF_900112825.1. GTDB lineage: Bacteria > Pseudomonadota > Gammaproteobacteria > Burkholderiales > Nitrosomonadaceae > Nitrosomonas. The sequence continues at coordinate 62 of NZ_FONE01000034.1, forward strand.
TGCTGGTGTCGTTGCAAAAATTATTGAATAGTTTGATAAGGTTATTAAAGAATAGGATTCAATAAATTAAAATTATTATAAGCTCAGGATTGAGTATATATGCAAAATCAGAAAATTAGAATTCGTCTTAAAGCCTTTGATTATCGGTTAATTGATAAATCAGCACTCGAAATAGTTGAAACGGCAAAAAGAACAGGGGCTGTTGTTAAAGGCCCTGTGCCCCTTCCGACTCGAATAGAGCGTTTTGATGTGTTGCGTTCACCTCATGTAAATAAAACATCGCGAGATCAGTTTGAGATCAGAACACATTTAAGATTGATGGATATTATTGATCCCACTGATAAGACAGTGGATGCGCTGATGAAATTAGATTTACCAGCCGGCGTAGATGTTGAAATTAAATTATAAAATTTTTATTAAGATAATAAACTAAACCATCAATAAAATTTCAATTTAAGAACACAGAACAGAAGCTAGTTAGATAAGCTCCTTTGAAAGGAAAAAAAATGAGTTTGGGACTAATCGGTCGAAAGGTCGGTATGACGCGTATATTTACTGAAAATGGGGATAGTCTACCAGTAACAGTTATTGACGTATCAAACAATCGTGTGACTCAGATCAAGAAGGTCGAAACAGATGGATACCATGCAGTTCAGTTAACTTTTGGTAAAAAAAGAGCGAATCGAGTAAATAAATCCATTGCCGGTCACTATTCCAAGGTGGGCGTAGAAGTAGGCAGTATTTTGAGAGAATTCAGAGTTGAGAATGACGATTCTCTTAAGTCACTGGAAATCGGAGCAGTGATTAAAAGCGATACTTTTAAAGTTGGCCAGAAAGTTGATGTGTCAGGAATAACAATAGGTAAAGGTTATGCAGGTGCCTTAAAACGGCACAATTTTTCTTCGAATAGAGCCAGCCATGGCAATTCAAAAGCGCATAACAAGCCTGGGTCTATTGGGATGGCACAAGATCCTGGGCGCGTTTTTCCGGGTAAGCGCATGTCAGGCCATATGGGTAATGTTAAAAGAACTATACAGAATCTTGAGATTTTAAGAATTGATAGTGAAAGAAGCTTATTACACGTCAAAGGCGCAATACCTGGCTTTAAAGGAAGTAATGTTATTATACGTCCCAGCGTAAAAACAAAGAATACTAATCAGTAAGCAGAATAAATAGTAAGAAGGTGAACAGGTAATGGAACTTAAGCTTATCGGAAAAAAAAATCAGACAGAGACTGTTGCTGTTTCTGATGTGCTTTTTAATAGAGATTACAATGAGGCGCTTGTTCATCAAGTTGTAACTTCCTATTTGTCAAATGCACGCGGTGCCACTAGAGCACAAAAGGGAAGGGCTGATGTAGCCAAATCTACAAGAAAACCATGGAGGCAAAAAGGTACGGGTAGAGCCCGTGCAGGGATGGCATCAAGTCCCATTTGGCGTGGAGGCGGGAAAATTTTTCCAAATAAGCCGGATGAAAATTTTAAGAAAAAATTAAATAAAAAAATGTACCGTGCTGGTATCAGCGTAATTTTTTCACAGCTTATCCGGGACGGACGGTTGTTAGTTACTGATACATTTAATGTAGATACTCATAAGACAAAGGAATTTTTAGCGAAATTAAAAGAAATTGGATTAAGCGAGGTCTTGGTAGTCACGCATGAAATAACCCAGAATTTATATTTATCTTCTCGAAATATTCCTCATGTCGCCGTTGTGGAAGTGAAGAATGTCGATCCGATCAGTCTTTTAAGATTCAAAAAAACTCTTATTACAATGGATGGCTTAAAGAAATTTGAGGAACTTCTCTCATGAAAAATATTAATATCGCTCATGAACGATTGTTAAAAATTATATTAGCACCTTATGTGTCGGAAAAAGCCACTTTCGTGGGAGAAAAAAATAATCAAACTATATTTCGCGTGACTACGGATGCTACTAAAAAAGAAATAAAAGCTGCTATTGAATTGTTATGGAAGGAGCAGAAAATAGAGGTCACCAATGTTCGGACTATCAATATAAAGGGAAAACAAAAAAGATTTGGACGTTTTTTAGGACGAAGAAGCAATTGGAAAAAAGCTATAGTAAGTATTAAGAAAGGGCAAGAATTGAATTTCACTAATTTTGCAACAGCAGAGGTTAAGTGATATGGCGCTGGTAAAATCAAGACCAACATCTCCGGGACGTCGTTCAGTTATTAAACTTATCAATAAAGATTTATACAAAGGCGCACCTTATAAAGGCTTAACAGAGAAACAATCTAAAATTGCTGGTCGAAATAACCATGGACGCATAACAACGAGACATCGCGGAGGCGGACATAAGCAGCATTACAGAATAATTGACTTTAAACGCGATAAAGTTGATATACCTGCGACTGTTGAACGTATAGAATACGATCCTAATCGAACGGCCAATATAGCCTTAGTATGTTATAAAGATGGTGAAAGAAGATACATTATTGCACCGAAGGGATTGAATATAGGCGCACAAATTTGTAGTGGAAAAAATGCACAGATTAAACCGGGGGATGCATTACCCTTGCGCAATATACCCGTTGGAACAGTAATTCATTGTGTTGAGTTATTGCCCGGTAAAGGGGCCCAGTTAGCTCGTTCTGCAGGTGCATCCGTGCAATTGCAAGCGAGAGAAGGAAATTATGCACAACTTAAGCTTCGCTCAGGCGAGATTCGAAAAGTCCATATTGATTGTTATGCAACTATTGGCGAAGTAGGGAATGCAGAACATAGTCTGAGATCAATTGGTAAGGCAGGGGCAATACGCTGGCGCGGAATTAGGCCAACTGTGCGAGGTGTTGCGATGAATCCAATTGATCACCCACATGGAGGAGGAGAAGGTAGAACTTCCGCAGGTAGACATCCTGTTAGTCCATGGGGGGTACCTGCAAAAGGTTATAGAACAAGAAGTAATAAAAGAACTGAAGTGATGATAGTCCGTCACAGATATTCAAAGAAAGGATAATTATATGGCACGTTCAGTAAAAAAAGGCCCCTTTGTTGATGTTCATTTATTGGAAAAAATAGAAAAAGCGCGTAGCACGAATGATAAAAGACCCATTAAAACATGGTCTAGACGATCTACGATATTGCCAGATTTTATTGGAATGACGGTGGCAGTTCATAATGGCAAACAACATATACCAATTTTTGTAACCGAAAATATGGTTGGTCATAAGTTTGGCGAGTTTTCACTCACGCGTACCTTTAAAGGTCATGCTGGTGATAAGAAAGCTGTTACGAAGCGATAGGAATAACGATGGAAACAACTGCGATATTGCGAGGTATTCGCTTGTCAGCCCAGAAAGGACGTTTGGTAGCTGATCAAATCCGAGGATTACCTGTAGAAAAGGCATTACATATCCTGGCATTTAGTCCAAAGAAAGGTGCGGGTATTATACGGAAGTTGTTGGAATCAGCAATAGCTAATGCTGAGCACAATGATGGAGCTGATATAGATGAGCTTAAAGTATCAGCAATTCTCGTAGATCGCGGCACATCAATGAAGCGTACAAGCGCACGAGCAAAAGGACGGGGTAATAGAATTGTAAAGCCTACTTGTCATATATCACTCACAGTCGGTGATAGCATCGGTCATACTAAATAAAGGTACTAACTGATATGGGTCAAAAAATTCATCCAACCGGTTTTCGTCTTTCAGTTCAAAGAAACTGGTTGTCTAGATGGTATGCGAATAGTAATAATTTTGCGACTATGCTCAACGAAGATATAAAAGTTCGGGCTTTTCTCAATGATAAATTAAAAAATGCCTCTGTTGGGAGGGTATTAATTGAAAGACCTTCCAAGAATGCAAGAATAACTATTTTTAGCTCTCGTCCTGGTGTTGTGATTGGAAAAAAAGGCGAGGATATTGAAGTGCTGCGAGCTGAATTACAAAAAAGAATGGGGGTCCCTGTTCATGTTAATATTGAGGAGATACGGAAGCCCGAGCTAGATGCACAACTGATCGCCGATAATATAGCCCAGCAATTAGAAAAAAGAATTATGTTTCGCCGAGCCATGAAACGTGCCATGCAAAATGCAATGAGATTGGGTGCTCAAGGAATTAAAATCATGAGTTCTGGTAGACTCAATGGAATCGAAATAGCACGAACTGAATGGTATCGAGAAGGAAGAGTACCATTACATACATTAAGAGCTGATCTTGATTATGGTACATCAGAAGCTAGAACAACTTATGGGGTTATCGGTATAAAAGTTTGGATTTTTAAGGGAGAAGTGCTCGGAAAGGGCGATGAAGCTAATGTACTAACTTCAAATACTTCATCTGTTGACAATGAAAAAAAGAAGAGTATTAAAAAAGCATCTACTTCTTTCGCTAAGCCTATTAATTCAAAAAATAAAGATCTCAATGTGGAAGGTATTGAAGACTTAAATGAGAGTGCTAGTGATATGGTAAGAAATGAGTATGTAGACTCTGGAGATAATAATGCTACAGCCAGCTAGGACTAAATTTCGAAAACAGCAAAAGGGACGAAACACTGGTATGGCAACCCGTGGTGTAAAAGTAAGCTTTGGTGAATTTGGGCTTAAAGCAATTGGTAGGGGAAGACTAACCGCACGTCAGATAGAAGCTGCGCGACGAGCCATGACCAGGCATATCAAAAGAGGTGGACGGATCTGGATTCGAATTTTCCCTGATAAACCGATATCACATAAACCAGCCGAAGTTAGAATGGGTAAGGGTAAGGGGAGTCCGGAATATTTTGTGGCAGAAATACAGCCTGGAAAAATGCTATATGAAATGGATGGGGTTAATGAAGAATTGGCCAGAGAAGCATTTCGATTAGCTGCCGCTAAGCTACCTATCAGAACAATGTTTACAGTAAGACAAATTGGTGGATAGTTATGAAAGCGAGTGAATTGAGAAAAAAGCAATTACATGAATTAAATAGTGAGCTCGTTGCTCTGTTAAAAGCACATTTTGGATTAAGAATGCAATTGGCAACGCAGCAACTTTCCAATACTAAGCAGCTAAAATTAATTAAAAAAGATATTGCACGAGTAAAAACTGTTATAACTCAGAAATTAAGCAACCATGACAAGTGAAAAAATTAGACGTACTTTGAGTGGAAGGGTTACAAGTAATAAAATGGACAAAACTGTAACTGTGTTGGTAGAGCGTAGACTAAAGCATCCTCTTTATGGAAAATTTATTACCCGTTCGAAAAAATATCATGCACATGATGATAATAATCAATTTTCTATTGGCGATAATGTACTTATTGAAGAGTGTAGACCTATATCTAAAACCAAGAGTTGGAGAATAATAGGGTCATTAAAAAATGAATCTAATAAATTAGAATAATAAATTGTACGAAAAAATACTATTTGCTAGACATTAAGTAAAATCATTCTTGTTTATAGTCTTATTGGCAGGTAAAATAATCGGTTTTTGCGAGTCTTCGAATGTAAACGCGAAGCTAGTGAAGTGATGAACAGTTAACAGCTCGTTATCTACGTTGATCCATAGAAAATTAAAGAGCGAATAAAATGATTCAAATGCAATCAATATTAAAAGTGGCTGATAACACAGGTGCTCGATCTATTATGTGTATCAAGGTACTAGGTGGATCAAAAAGACAGTATGCCGGTATTGGCGACATCATTAAAGTAAGCATAAAGGATGCAGCCCCAAGAGGTCGTGTGAAGAAAGGTGAGGTTTACAACGCCGTTATTGTTAGAACAGCTAAAGGCATACGACGAATTGATGGCTCTTTATTAAAGTTTGATGAGAATGCAGCTGTGTTATTAAATAATAAGCTTGAGCCTATTGGAACGCGGATTTTTGGTCCTGTTACTAGAGAACTAAGAAACGCACGTTTTATGAAAATCGTATCACTGGCTCCAGAAGTGTTGTAGCTGATAACAGGAAAAGATATGCGGAAGTTAAAAAAAGGTGATGATGTCGTAATTATTGCAGGTAAAGACAAGGGTAAAAGAGGTTTAATTTTAAGAGTTGAGAGCCCTAGCCAAGTCGTCGTACAAGGTGTTAATTCTGTTAAGAAGCATCAGAAGCCGAACCCCGCAAAAGGCAGTATTGGTGGGATTATAGATAGAGAGATGCCTATACATGTTTCAAATGTTGCAATTTATAATTTCGCTTCAAAACAGACAGATCGAGTAGGATTTAAAATAGATATAAATAAAAATAAAACTCGCATATATAAATCCACGGGCGAAGTAATTGAATCATAATTTGAGGAAACGAAGTCTATGGCACGGCTACAAGAATATTATCGTAATACTGTTACTAAACAGTTAATCGATCAATTTAAATATAAATCTGTGATGGAAGTCCCTCGTATTATTAAAATTACGCTTAATATGGGGCTAGGCGAAGCTACAACAGATAAGAAAATAATTGAGCATGCCTTGTCTGATATGAAAAAGATCTGCGGTCAACAACCTGTAGTAACAAGAGCGAGGAAATCTATTGCAACTTTTAAAGTGAGAGAAGCATATCCCATCGGATGCATGGTTACGTTAAGAGGTGTAAGAATGTATGAATTCCTAGACAGATTGATAACAATTGCAATTCCTCGAATTCGTGATTTTCGCGGAATCTCAGGAAAGTCTTTTGATGGCAGAGGAAATTATAACATGGGCATAAAAGAACAGATTATATTTCCTGAGATTGACTACGATAAGATCGATACATTGCGCGGCATGAATATATCGATTACTACGACGGCTAAGGGTGATGTTGAAGCTAGAGCATTGCTGTCTGCTTTTAGTTTTCCGTTTAAGAACTGAGGGTTGAGATGGCTAAGCTTGCTATTATTAATAGAAATATTAAAAGACAAAAGATAGTTCGTAAATATACTGAGCAGCGTTCTGTACTGAACAAAATAATAAATAATCCGAACTTTACTGATGAGGAGCGATATAACGCTCGCATTAAGTTGCAAAAACTTCCCAGAGATTCTAGTCCGGTTCGTTTAAGAAATAGATGTGCGCTAACAGGAAGACCGCGTGGTATATATTCAAAATTTGGTCTTGGAAGAAGCAAGCTTAGAGATATCGCGATGAGTGGTAAAATACCCGGAATAATCAAAGCTAGCTGGTGATGAGCTTGGCTTAGCAATATAGATTAAATATTGTTAAGAAATAGTGATAATTTTAAATATTTAAGGTGTTGTTATGAGTATGAGTGATCCAATTGCTGATATGTTAACTCGAATACGTAATGCGCAATTGGCAAAAAAGAAAACCGTTAATATACCGAACTCGCGTATCAAATTAGCTATAACGAATGTGCTAAAAGACGAGGGTTATATTGAAAGTTATCGTATTAATAATGACGGTAATAAAAGCTCACTCGCGATAACCCTTAAGTATTATTCTGGAGCACCTGTTATTGAAAATATTAAGCGTGTAAGTAAACCAGGTTTGAGAATATATAAAAGTAGAGAGAATTTGCCAAATATTATGAATGGATTAGGGATTGCTATTGTATCTACATCGAAAGGTGTAATGACAGAGCGAAAAGCTCGTTTAGCCGGTATAGGTGGTGAATTATTATGCATTATCGTTTAAAGGACTTTTAAATGTCACGAGTAAGTAATAATCCAATCTCCATACCTTCAAATGTCGTGATTGACATTACACCTCTAGAAATTTCTATCAAAGGCCCTTTAGGAAATTTGAGACAGGCGCTTACAGATGATGTCTTGCTAGAACAGAGCGACAATGTTTTAAGGGTTAAAGCATCTAATGATTCTAAGCATGCTAACTCCATATCTGGAACTATTCGTGCACTCATAGCTAACATGATACGAGGAGTCTCAGTTGGATTTGAAAAAAAATTATTGCTAGTTGGGGTAGGGTATAGAGCGCAGCCTAGTGCAAATAAAATAAATTTAGCATTAGGCTTTTCACATCCTATTGATCATATAGTTCCTGAAGGAATTTCAATTGAAACGCCTTCACAAACTGAAATAATTATTAGAGGGATAGATAAACAAAAGGTAGGACAAACGGCTGCAGAAATACGCGCTTATAGAAAACCTGAACCCTATAAAGGGAAAGGCGTGCGATACTCTGATGAAGTTATCATTCTTAAAGAAACAAAGAAAAAATAATTGAGTTGAAAATGCTGAACTTAAAAGAAAAACGAATTAGGCGCTCCCAAAAGACTCGAAAAAAAATTAGTGAACTCGGTGTAGTACGATTGTCTGTTCATCGTACTAATTTGCACATTTACGCTCAACTTATAGATAATAAAAGTAAAAAAGTAATAACGAGCGCATCAACCTTGGAGCCTGATGTACGTAATGAAATGTCGTCTGGCAGTAACATTGCAGCAGCAGCTTTTATTGGAAAGCGAATAGCTGAGAAAGGAAGAAAATGCGGAATCTCGCAGATAGCTTTTGATAGAGCAGGCTATAAATATCACGGTCGAGTAAAAGCATTGGCTGAAGCAGCTCGCGAAAATGGTCTTAAATTCTAGAGAAAAGGTTTCATAATGGCCAAAATTGGTAAAGCAGGTGATAAAGTAATTGGACCTGAAGAAAGTAGTGATGATTTGCGGGAAAAGATGGTAGCCATCAATAGAGTTACGAAGGTTGTGAAAGGCGGACGCATACTTGGGTTTGCCGCACTTACCGTTGTTGGCGATGGCGATGGTAGTGTGGGCATGGGCAAAGGAAAGTCGCGTGAGGTTCCAATAGCAGTTCAGAAAGCAATGGACGAGGCGCGCAGAAAGATGATAAAAGTCAAGCTGAAAGGTGGAACCATTTATCATCCTGTTGTTGGATCACATGGTGCTGCTAAAGTGTATTTACAGCCAGCACCAGAGGGCACTGGAATTATAGCAGGTGGTCCTATGCGAGCTATATTTGAAGTGATGGGGATGACCAATATTCTGGCAAAATGTATCGGCTCAACAAACCCTTACAATGTTGTTAGAGCAACACTTAATGGATTAAGTGCTATGAATACACCCGCTTATATTGCAGCGAAGCGAGGAAAGACTATTAAGGAAGTACTTGGGCAAGAATAATGATAGATAAAAAACGAAAATTAATTAAAGTGACTCTTGTAAAAAGTGTCATTGGAACAAAAAAATCTCATCGCGCAACTGTTCGTGGCCTGGGGCTGAAGAAATTAAATAGCTCTTCAATTCTCGCTGATACACCTGAAACACGTGGAATGGTCCATAAAGTTAATTATCTTTTAAAATGTGACTAGCATAATTATGTATTTGAATTCAATAAAACCAGCCGATGGTGCAAAAAAGAATAAAACAAGAGTTGGTCGAGGCATAGGATCAGGTTTTGGAAAAACCTGTGGACGTGGCCATAAAGGACAAAAATCAAGAGCAGGTGGTTTTCATAAAGTTGGATTTGAAGGAGGTCAAATGCCAATTCAACGTCGGCTACCTAAAAGAGGTTTTACTACTTTGAGCAACCGTAGATATCATCGATTGAGATTTTCTGAATTGAATACATTGCAAGATGCCGAAATCAATATCATGTTATTGAAAAAACATAATATTATTCCAGATAGCGCTAAAAAAGTTAAAATTTACAAATCGGGTAGTTTTGAACGGAGAATAAATTTGGAAGGCATTGCTGTAACTTGCGGTGTAAAAAAAGCTATAGAAATGGCTGGTGGAACGATTTCGTAGAAGCTGGGCAATAATTGGGCTATAAGAAAATGTCAAATAAATCTGTTGATAAATTCGCTGAACTAAAGCGTCGCTTATGGTTTCTATTGCTTGCATTGGTAGTGTATAGAATAGGTGCGCATGTTCCTGTACCCGGCATAGACCCAATTGTACTAAAAGATCTGTTCGAATCTCAAGAAAGCGGTGTTCTAGGCATGTTCAATATGTTTTCAGGCGGTGCTCTCTCTAGATTCTCGATTTTTGCGCTTGGCATTATGCCATATATATCCGCTTCAATCATAATGCAACTAGGTACTGTAGCTGTTCCTTATCTTGAAGCTTTAAAAAAAGAAGGCGAAAGTGGAAGAAGAAAAATTACCCAGTACACTCGTTATGGAACTTTAGCATTAGCGCTTGTTCAAAGTTATGGCATTTCTATCGCATTACAGTCGCAGGCTGGATTAGTCATAGCACCTGGCACGATGTTTATATTAACTACGGTTATTACATTGGTAACGGGTACTATTTTTTTGATGTGGCTGGGTGAACAAATTACTGAGCGAGGCATAGGTAATGGGATTTCTTTGATTATTTTTGCAGGCATTGCTGCGGGATTGCCCAGTGCAATCGGAGGAACTTTAGATTTGGTTAGCACCGGATCTATGCATTTTTTAGTAGCCCTAGGTATTTTTATTGTAGCGGCATTAATTACAGGTCTTGTGGTTTTTGTTGAAAAAGGTCAAAGAAGAATACTGGTAAATTACGCAAAGCGACAGGTCGGGCGTAAGGTTTATGGCGGTCAGAGCTCACATTTGCCTTTAAAGCTTAATATGGCTGGTGTTATTCCTCCTATTTTTGCTTCTAGCATTATTTTATTTCCTGCAACGTTAGCTGGCTGGTTTGCTAGCGGTGAATCTATGCTTTGGTTAAAAGATCTTAGTGCTGCTTTATCTCCTGGACAGCCAATTTATGTAATTCTTTATGCTATTATGATCATTTTCTTTTGCTTTTTTTATACTGCACTTGTATTTAATCCGAAAGAAACTGCTGACAATCTTAAAAAAAGTGGTGCTTTTATACCTGGTATACGCCCAGGGGATCAGACTACGCGTTATATTGAAAGAATCATGCTGCGATTGACATTGACAGGATCAATATATGTAACGCTTGTATGCTTGCTACCTGAATTTTTAATTCTAAAATGGAATGTGCCTTTTTATTTTGGCGGTACTTCTCTTTTAATTATAGTTATTGTTACTATGGATTTTATGTCACAAATTCAATCCCATGTGATGTCATCACAGTACGATAGTCTATTGAAAAAGGCCAATTTTAAAGGTAGCACTGGAAGAATTCCTATCAAATAAATTTATATAAATTAATGGCTAAAGAAGAAACAATACAGATGCAAGGTGAGATTCTTGAAACACTCCCTAATGCAACGTTTAGAGTTAAACTTGAAAATGGTCATATAGTACTTGGTCATATATCTGGAAAGATGCGTATGCATTATATAAGAATATTACCAGGCGATAAGGTAACAGTTGATTTAACGCCTTATGATTTAACACGTGCAAGAATAACCTTTCGTGCTAAATAATAGGGGATATTGATGAGGAATTTTATTAATGAAAGTAAATGCATCTGTAAAGAGATTTTGTAGGAATTGTAAAGTAATTCGCCGAAATCGAGTTGTACGAGTAATTTGTACTGATCCTCGACACAAGCAGCGGCAAGGTTAAATAAAATCCAAAAACATAAACAGGAAGATTAAATGGCGCGTATTGCTGGCGTAAATATTCCAAATCATCAGCATGTAGGTATAGCTCTTACAGCAATCTATGGAATTGGAAGATCAAGCTCTAAAAGTATTTGTAAATCTGTTGGAATTGAAACAGATATAAAAATAAAAGACTTGTCGGATGAACAAATTGATCAATTACGTGATCATATTACAAAGCTAACAATTGAAGGTGATTTACGCAGAGAAGTTTCCATGAATATTAAACGATTAATGGATCTTGGATGCTATCGTGGTTTACGACACCGTCGAGGTCTTCCTGTACGAGGTCAGCGCACGCGCACCAATGCTAGAACTCGAAAAGGACCTCGTAAAGCAGTAAGGGCGAGATAAATTTTTGTTGAATATTTAAAATTAGGAATTCTATTTTTATGGTTAAGACAGCTTCTCGCGTACGTAAGAAAGTAAAAAAGAATATCTCAGAAGGTGTAGCACATATTCATGCTTCTTTTAATAATACTATAGTAACTATAACCGATAGACAAGGAAATGCTCTTTCTTGGGCTACCTCTGGAGGAGCTGGCTTTAAAGGATCACGCAAAAGCACACCATTTGCGGCTCAAGTTGCTGCTGAAAATGCTAGCAAAATTGCGATGGATTGTGGCGTTAAGAACTTGGAAGTTAGAATCAAAGGACCGGGACCAGGAAGAGATTCGGCCGTTCGGGCTTTGAATGCAGCTGGTTTTAAAATTACGAGTATTTCTGATGTGACACCTGTCCCGCATAATGGATGCCGTCCACCCAAAAAACGCCGTATTTGAGGAGAATGCATTGGCTAGAAATCTTGAACCTAAATGTAAGCAGTGTCGCCGCGAAGGCGAAAAATTATTCTTAAAAGGCGAAAAATGTTTTACAGATAAATGCGCAATTGAAAGAAGAAATTATCCTCCCGGACAACATGGACAAAAAAAAGGAAGATTATCCGATTATGGCGGTCAGCTTCGTGAAAAACAAAAGGTTAGAAGGATCTATGGAATATTAGAACGACAATTTCGCAATATTTACAAGACTGCCGATAAAAGCAGGGATATTACGGGCGATACTTTATTGCAATTACTTGAAAGCCGCCTTGATAGTGTAGCTTATCATATGGGCTTTGGTTCATCACGCGCCGAAGCAAGACAAGTTGTAAGACACAACTGTATTCTTGTTAATGGTAAACGTGTTAATGTGCCAACCTATTTAGTCAAAGCTGGTGATATTATTGAAGTTGCAAATAATGCTAAAAATCAATTACGTATTAAGGCAGCTTTAGATACAGCTGATAATCGCCATTTTCCATCATGGATAGAAGTAAACGTTAAAGAAATGAAAGGCACTTTTAAAGCTAAACCAGATCGTTCAGAATTACCCGCAACAATTAATGAATCATTGGTTGTGGAATTATACTCCAAGTAATTAATTTTCTATTGGTTTGCTTTATGTAAAAGGACCTTACTACTATGCAGGGTAATGAATTATTAACGCCTCGTATTATTGATGTTCAAAATATATCACCACTACATGCTAAGGTTGTTATGGAACCCTTCGAAAGAGGGTATGGGCATACCTTAGGAAATGCACTGCGTCGGATTCTTTTGTCATCTATGACAGGCTATGCGCCCACTGAAGTAAAAATCGCTGGTGTCGTTCACGAATATTCCGCGCTTGATGGTGTGCAGGAAGATGTGGTTGATATTTTGTTGAATATAAAAGGAATAATATTAAAATTACATGGCAATAATGAAGCTATACTTTCCTTAAAAAAATCTGGTAAGGGCGTTGTTACAGCTAGTGATATAGAAATTAGTCATGATGTTGAAATTCTGAACCCTGATCATGTTATTGCTCATTTAACAGCTGACGGAAAAATTGATATCCAATTAAAGGTGGAAAAAGGGCGTGGATATGTTCCTGCTACTGTAAGAAAAAGCAAAGATTCTGATAAAACAATAGGTACAATTTTATTAGATGCGTCTTTCAGTCCCATCAGACGAGTTAGTTATACCGTTGAAAGTGCTCGTGTTGAACAAAGAACCGATTTAGATAAACTCATCATGGATCTCGAAACAAATGGAATTGTTGAACCCGAGGAGGCAATTCGGTACGCTGCACGAATTCTAGTTCAGCAATTATCCGTTTTTGCGGATTTAGAGAGCACTCCAGTTGCTAAGGAGCAGCCACAAATTCCATCGATTGACCCTATTTTGTTGCGTCCAGTTGATGATTTAGAGCTTACCGTTAGATCTGCTAATTGTCTTAAGGTTGAAAATATTTATTATATAGGGGATCTGATTCAACGCACAGAAGCTGAATTGCTGCGCACTCCAAATCTAGGAAGAAAGTCCCTTAATGAGATAAAGGAAGTATTAGCTGCACGCGACCTTTCATTAGGTATGAAATTAGATAATTGGCCACCGCCTAATCTTGATAATATTGCTAAGGATTTGAATCATGCGCCACAATAACGGCTTAAGAAAGTTAAACCGATCAAGTAGTCATCGTACAGCTATGTTTCGCAATATGAGCAACTCATTGTTGAGACATGAGGTTATTACCACTACCTTACCGAAAGCCAAAGAGCTTAGGAAATATGTCGAGCCTGTTATAACTTTAGGAAAAAAACCAACTTTGTCTAATCGTAGATTAGCTTTTAATAAGCTTCGGGATCGAGAAATTGTGACTAAGCTATTTTCAGAATTAGGACCACGTTACGAAACACGACCTGGTGGATATTTGCGAATTCTCAAGTATGGTTTTAGAAAAGGCGATAATGCACCAATGGCGTTTGTTGAGCTAGTAGATAGACCAGATAATGAACAAACTTCTAAATCAGCAAACACTGAAGAGTAAATCATAATTCTTTATTATTTATGTGGCATCCATCATTAAAATAACTTTTTTCTTCTATTGTCTTACTTTTAATAGAGGAGTCTATTAGTAGGATCCAGACTTTTATCGATTTATGATCCTACTAATATGAATCAACTTATATTTTCTATTCTTCGCTTATTAAGCGACGGAAAATTCTATTCCGATGTATCAATAGCGGAACAACTCCAGTGCTCACATGCAGAAGTTTTGAATGCGATAAAACAAATCGATAATTATGGAGTTAATTTAACTAAGCATTGTGAACGCAATTATCGTTGGGAAACCCCTATCCAATGGTTAAATTCTGATTCTATCCTTAGCAGTACCTGCATCAATTCAAATTTTTTTAACATAAAGATTTTTGATTTAATTGATTCTACAAATAATTTCCTTCTTAACAATTTAGAGAATAGACAAATAGGTCGTTGTGATTGTATTCCTGTCGTTGCTGCCGAATTACAGACAAATGGACGTGGCAGAATTGGTCGTAACTGGTATAGTGGATTGGGCGATAGTCTTACGTTCTCATTGGGATGGCGCTTTGAACAAAGTATATCTTCATTGTCGGGCCTCAGTTTGACTGTTGGTATTGCGATAATTCGTGTTCTTAACTCTTTTTCTATCCAAAATGTCAGCCTTAAATGGCCTAACGATATTTTGTTTGATCATTACAAATTAGCTGGTGTTTTAATTGAACTTCGGAGAGAAATACGGGATGTATCATACGCTGTAATCGGTATTGGTATTAACTTTAATCTTTCTGAAAAAGTTAAATCAGCTATTACACAACAAGTTACTGATTTATTTGCTATCACTGGTAAATATATAGATCGAAACTTATTATTCGGTGCATTACTATCAGAATTACGAAGCATTTTGATGAGCTTTGAAAAATATGGTTTTGCACATTTTAAAAAAGAATGGATAAGCTATCATGGATATGAAGGTAAAAATATTTATCTAACTCTGCCTAATAATCTTGTAATTGAAGGCATTATTGATGGGATTAATAATGATGGAGCGCTCTCTTTGAAAACAAGCACTGGCAGAAATTTTTATAATGTGGGAGATGTTTCCATCCGCACAAAGCAGCCATAAGTATATAGTATGCCTTATATATTAGCGATTGATTCCGGAAACTCATATGTTAAATGGGGTCTATATGCTAATCATCAATGGCTCAAAAAAGGTAAAGTTTGTTATACTGGCGTATCTTCATTAGAAAAGGAATTTGCTGATTTACCAGAACCATCAGTAATTGTTGTTTCGCATGTTGCTCGTGTATACACGCGAGATCAACTCGATATACTCCTTTCCGTTTGGCCGGTTAAACCTCACTGGATAGTTGCCCAGGCATTTCAATGTAGTGTCTTTAATAATTATTTAAATCCTACTCAATTAGGTAGCGATCGATGGGCTGCTTTAATTGCTGCTTGGAAGATTCAGGGCCACGCTTGTTTAGTTATTAATGTCGGTACTGCCCTGACTATCGATGCTCTCTCTGATTCTGGAGAATTCTTAGGCGGTATCATCGTGCCTGGAATTCACCTGATAAGAAACAGCTTATTGTCAGGCACACAATTAATAACTACTGATACGGGAAATTATAAAGAATTTCCTCAGAATACTGACGATGGAGTTCGAAGTGGTGTAATCCAATGTTTAATAGGTGCAATTGAGCGAATGTACAACTTGCTTTCTTTACAATTAAGTCACCCTGTTGAGAAATGTGTTATGAGTGGTGGGGGAGTATCTGAATTAATACCTTTTATTAAATTTCCGATCACAATTATTGATAATTTGGTACTGGAAGGATTAGTTGTCATTGCTGATGATCTTCAATGAGACACTTAATCCCAAAGAATTAAAAGAATACTCATGCTTCACTTCCAAAGTGCTACCTTTTATACATCAATCAATGACGCGCAAGATTTGCCACCGTGCTCGGGTATTGAGGAGGTCGCATTTGCCGGCAGATCAAATGCTGGTAAATCGAGTGTCATTAATACGCTTACTCATCGAAATCGTTTGGCTTTCGTCAGTAAAACACCAGGACGTACTCAACAAATTAATTTCTTTAAATTGGATACCGGACAGTTTCTTGTTGATTTACCGGGATATGGATACGCTAAAGTTCCTTATTCCATTCATCAGCATTGGGAAAAATTGTTGAGTAGTTATTTGCAAACGCGCAAGTCACTCAAGGGGTTAATATTGATAATGGATATTCGTCATCCACTTAAATCTTCAGATATTCAAATGCTTGAGTGGTTTGCACCATCAGGAAGAGCAATTCATATTTTATTAACTAAAGCTGATAAGTTGAGTAAACAGCAGGCGAATATTACCTTGAAAGAAGTCAGCCTATATTTGAAGAGAAGTGCTTGCTCACAATGTAGTGTTCAACTATTTTCAAGTTTATCGGCTATAGGTGTTGAAGAGGCAAGATTTGTCATTAATAAATGGTTTACAAATAATTAATGGCTTACAGATAATTAAGGGTATAATAAGCTTTATTTTAGATAAAATTAAAAGACCCCCGGTTAAAAGGGGAGTAAAACCGGGGGAACCGCCTTAATATCACTTAAGGCCCTGTCTCAGGGAGGGAAGACAGGGGACACGATCAAGACTGTCCATTTATAAGAGGACATAACTATTTAATAAGTTCCCAAGTTAAATTTTATTTAAATTTTTTATGCTTTTTCATAGTCAATTTCCTCAAAGAAGAATGCGTCGCATGCGTCGTGATGAGTTTTCCCGTCGTCTTGTGCAAGAAAACCATCTTCGAACAGATGATTTAATTTACCCAGTTTTTGTTTTAGATGGAAAAAAACGCATTGAAAATGTCACCTCCATGCCAGGTGTAGTAAGGCAGAGTATTGATCACTTAATGATTGAAGCTGAAAGATGTTTACAGCTAGGTATTCCTGCACTTGCTGTTTTTCCGGTTATCGATGCTGAATTTAAGAATCTGACAGCGAATGAGGCCTATAACCCAGATGGATTAGTGCCCAGGATAGTTAGGCAATTAAAGCAGAATTTTCCCGAATTGGGCGTAATCACGGATGTTGCACTGGATCCATATACAAGCCATGGCCAGGATGGTTTAATTGATCAGTCTGGCTATGTAATGAACGATGAAACGGTGCGTGTCCTTTGTCAGCAAGCATTAGCACATGCTCAAGCAGGTGCTGATATTGTAGCACCATCCGATATGATGGATGGGCGCATTGCGGCAATCAGGCATGCTTTGGATAGCCAACAATTCATTCATACGCGCATTTTGGCTTATTCAGCAAAATATGCTTCAAATTTTTATGGGCCATTTCGAGATGCAGTTGGATCAGCGGCAAATCTTGGTACAAGTAATAAACATACTTATCAAATGGATCCCGCAAATTCGGATGAAGCACTGTGGGAGGTTGGGCTGGATCTGAGCGAGGGCGCTGACATGGTTATGATTAAACCTGGGATGCCTTATTTGGATATCGTACGCCGCGTGAAAGACCAATATGGTGCTCCAACATTTGTATATCAAGTCAGTGGTGAATATGCCATGCTCAAAGCTTCTTCGCTAAATGGATGGTTAAATGAAGAATCCTGTGTATTGGAATCATTACTTGCATTCAAGCGCGCTGGCGCAGACGGGATTTTAACTTACTATGCTGTTGAAGCAGCAAATTGGTTAAATAAGTAATATTAGAACAATTGATCCCTTAGATCTGTTGTGGCTTTGGGTGTATGCTCAACAGATAGTGTGTCGTCTGAGAGTGGAGGGAGTTGCTCGCTAAAGAAATATTCGGCCATATCTCCACTCGAATCTCTAAATCCTGTTGCTGAGTTGATTTTAGTTGCAAGAATTCCTTTAGGAAGTTTGTGTTCCGCCATAGAAATATTTTTCAGGACCGGTTCCATGTAATCCATCCAAATAGGTAATGCAACACGTCCTCCAGTTTCGTTGTTTCCTAATGACTTGGGTTCATCATATCCTGTCCAGGCAATAGTCACCAGATTCTTTTGAAAACCACAAAACCATGCATCAACAAAATTACTCGTGGTTCCGGTTTTGCCTGCTAAATCTTTACGCTTCAATTGCTTAGCTTTAATGGCTGTGCCATGATTGATCACATCTTGCATCATGCTTGTCATGATAAATGCATTCCGCGGATCAATCACGCGCTTGGCGCCATTTGAAACTGTCACAGGCTGGAATCGTTCGAGTATATTGCCTTTCTCATCTTCAATGCTTTTTATAAAATAAGGAGCAATGCGGTAACCACCATTTGCAAAAACTGCATACCCGGCAGCCATTTGTATTGGCGTAACTGAGCCAGAGCCTAATGCCATTGGTAAATAGGGAGGGTGACGGTTTGCATCAAAACCAAATCGGGTAATGTAATCTTGAGCATATTGTATGCCGATAGCCTGGAGTATTCGAATAGACACAAGATTTTTAGATTTAGTTAGCGCAGTTCGCATGCGCATAGGACCTTCAAACTTTCCATCAAAATTCTTTGGTTCCCATAATTGACTACCCGTTTGAGTTGCACTGAAGGAAAGTGGCGCATCATTGATGATTGTAGCCGGAGTAAAGCCTTTTTCCAAAGCCGCGGAATAAATGAAGGGTTTAAAGCTGGATCCCGGTTGTCGCCATGCCTGTGTGACATGGTTGAATTGATTTTTATGAAAATCAAATCCGCCTATTAATGCATGGATGGCGCCATCATTTGGGTTAAGAGAAACAAGTGCTGCTTCTATTTCTGGAAGCTGAACGATGTGCCAAATATTTTTTTTATCTTTCTGTATACGAATGAGTGCACCTGGGACAATGTATTTTTTTCCAGCCTCTTTTTTATCAGTTAAAAATTTCTGTGCGAATTTGAGTCCCTCACTTGTGATTTCAATGACTTCTCCACCTTTACGATAAGCCTGTACTTTATTGGGTTTAGCAGTTAATACGATGGCCGGATAAATGTCATCGCTATCATTAACTTCATCCAGTGCATCATCGAGTATTTTTTCCTGGTTGACACCATATTTCAGTAAATCGAAATAAACTTCCGGTCCCCGATAACCTCGACGCCTGTCATACTCAAGAATGTTTTTTCTTAACGCCTGATAAGCGGCTGTCTGATCCAACTGGCGAATAGTTGTATAGACTCTGATACCTTTGCTATAAGCTTCTTCCTGGTAACGATCATATATGACTTGACGAACCATCTCAGCAACATAGTCAGCAGGCATTGCGAAAACTGTTGATTGTCTTTTAACAGGAACAGGCTGTTTTTCTAGCTCACTCAATTCCTCATCTGAGATATGATTAAGTTTATGCAATCGACCTAATACATAAAGTTGCCGACTTTTAGCACGTTTAGGGCTACTGATAGGATTATAGCTGGAAGGTGCTTTGGGCAATCCAGCTAACATGGCAGCTTCAGCCATGTTAATTTCTTGCAGTGATTTGCCAAAATATATTTGAGCAGCTGCTGCAAAACCATAGCTACGTTGACCGAGATAAATTTGGTTGATGTAAAGTTCTAGAATTTTATCTTTACTAAGGTTATGCTCAATTTTGAACGCTAATAATGCTTCACTGAGTTTTCTAGTAAATGTTTTTTCTCTGGTCAGGAAAAAATTTCTTGCTACTTGCATGGTTATGGTACTAGCGCCTTGGCGCACACTGCCTGCTGAGAAATTTGAATAAGCGGCACGCAATACTCCTAAATAATCCACACCGCTATGTTCATAAAAACGATCATCTTCTGCAGCAAGAATTGCTTGTTTAAGATGTTCAGGCACTTCGGAAATTTCTACAACATTTCGACGCTCTGCGCCAAATTCTCCTATTAAGAGCCCTTCATCACTATATATCCGTAGAGGTATTTTGGGACGGTAGTCAGTGAGTGTATCCAGTGAAGGTAAATTGGAATATATAACCAGCGCGGCAAACCCGGCTAATAATATACCAATCAAGCCCAATGCGGACATTGAAACAAAAAAATAATACAACCAGCGAACTAACATGAATATGGAGATAATGCGAACAGTTATAGAGGGAATATATACCGTTTTTCTTTGGATTGGATTTTCTTACTTCTGTCAGAATCTAGTGAGTTATTTAATCTCTTCTGAAATTTAGCAAATAACAAGTAGTTTACATACATTTAGCTTTAATTGGTAATTTTAATTTGCGAGCATCGCTTCAATCTAATAAGTCAATGTTCAAAGAGAATTTTGATATCAACTTAGACTTTTTTAAAAACAAATCACCTCCACTCATTGGAGTAGACATCAGTTCTTCAGCTGTGAAAATGGTTGAATTATCTATACTTGATAAGGGAAATCAACTCTATCGTATTGAACGATATACAATTGAACCTATGCCGGCAAATGCTATGTCGGAAGGTGGAATTGTTCATTTGGAAGCGGTGAGTGAGTGTCTGCAACGGGGATGGAAACGCATGGGGACGCGTCAAAAAAACGCGGCACTTGCGCTACCGGTGACAGATGTGATTACCAAAAAGATTATTGTGCCTGCAGGTCAGCATGAAGATGATCTGGTCTTTCAAGTTGAAAATGAAGCCAGTCAATACATCCCCTTTTCCCTTGATGAGGTTGATCTTGATTTTCAGATAGTTAAGCCAGTGTCAGGAAATCCGGAGCAAGTTGAAGTCCTTATTGTGGCATCACGTAAAGAGAAAGTGGAAGATCGTGTAGCTATTGCTTTGTCAGCTGGTCTTAAAGCGCTTGTTATGGACGTTGAGTCTTATGCAGCACAAGCAGCGTTTGAATTAACACTAGGTCAATTACCAGAAAGTGGTAAGGATCAGGTGATTGCACTGATTGATATCGGGGCAACAGTAATGAAAATTAATGTGTTCTGTAATGGGGAATCCATATATACACGAGATCAGCCATTTGGAGGTAATCAATTAACTCAAGAGATTGGTAATCAATTTAATCTCTCGCTTGAAGAAGCAGAAGCTGCGAAACGAAGTGGAAATTTACCCGATAACTATAAAACAGATGTTTTGCAGCCATTCTGCGAGACATTGGCTGTTGAAGTCATGCGAGCGATTCAATTTTTCTACACTTCAACTCAATATACTGAAATTAATTATATTTTTATTGCGGGTGGGTGTGCAGTTATTCCCGGACTCAATGAGACTATCGCGTCACGCGTGCAAGTGAATACATCCATTGTTAATCCTTTTTCAAATATGGAATTGTCGAGCCGTATTATTTCGAGACAACTTAAATTGGATGCGCCCTCGCTTTTGATTGCTTGCGGTTTGGCTTTGCGTAGCTTTGATCCATTATGATACGGATTAACTTACTGCCACATCGTGAACTAAAACGCAAAGCGCGGCAGCGGCAAATTGCTTTTTTGGCGGGTTTGGTTAGCTTTCTAGCTATTACTGCTGTCTGGGGTTTCTATACCATGCTTGCCGGAGAAATAGCATATCAGGCTGGTCGCAATCAGTACTTGAATGAGCAGATTGCTATCTTGGACAAAGAAATTGCTGAAATTAGAGAAATAAAAACGCGCACTCAAGAATTATTGGCACGCAAACAAGTTGTTGAAACATTGCAGCATAGTCGGTCTGAGGTCGTCTACTTACTGGATCAGCTAGTGAGATTACTTCCGGATGGTGTGTATTTTCAGAGTATCAAGCAGATGGATCATGATATCAGTCTCGTTGGATATGCACAGTCCAACGCCTGGGTTTCTATGTTGATGCGTAATCTTGAATCTTCACCGCAGTTTGAATCACCATTGTTGATAGAAATTAAAGCTATTACTGCAAACAACACACGTCAGAACGAATTTAACATGAAGGTAAAGCTAAAGCCGCATATCCAGTGATGAATTACAGAATTTACCCCAATCTGGTCAGATAAATCACCTAAGACAATTGCGATGAATCTACTTATCGAATTGCGTCAGCTTGATATCAATAATGCAGGAAACTGGCCGGTTGCATTTAAAGTAAGCGCACTGATTATTTTATTTATTGCCATCATCATTGCAGGCTATTTCCTGGTTTGGGAAGAGCAAATTGAAGCGCTTAAGAATGCACAAGCTCAGGAAGAAACACTAAGAACTACTTACCTAGCTAAGAAAAAGAGTGCCGTGAATTTATCTGCTTTGCGGCAGCGGATGAAAGATGTCAAACAATCATTAAATACATTATTCAAACAATTACCGGATAAATCAGAAATGGAGGCGCTCTTGGTTGATATTAATCAAGCAGGTTTAGGCCGCGGACTTCAGTTTGAATTATTTAAACCAGCAGCTAATGAAATCAACAATGCATTTTATGCGGAACTCCCTATTTCAGTACGTGTAGTGGGCAGTTACCACGATATTGGCGCATTTGCTAGTGATATCGCCCAGTTACCGCGCATTGTGACACTGAATAACATCAGCATAACACTTGGAAATGATGGGAAATTAGTATTGGATGCTATTGCAAAAACATTCCGTTATTTGGATGAAGAAGAAGTAGCAAAGGCTGGGGGAAGACAGACTGGGGGAAAATAAAACTATGCTACGACCTTTTTTTCTATACATTTCCCTTGTTATTTGCTGGATGATGACCGCTTGTAGCCAGAATGGCTATAGTGATTTGGAAGTGTTTGTTAATGATGCTGGAAAAGATTTGCATGGACAGATTGACCCAATGCCAGAGATTAAGCCATACAAACCTTTCATTTATCAGGCCTTTGATCTCCCCACCCCATTCTTGCCGCGCAAAAGTGAGCAGGTACAACATACGATAAATGGCGTCCAGCCGGACTTAAATCGACACAAGGAAGTACTCGAGTCCTATCCTTTGGAGAGCTTATTGCTGGTTGGCTCGCTACAGGGAGAAGGATTGATTTTTGCCTTGATTAAATCCCCGGATGGGACCCTGCATCGGGTTAAAAAGGGCAATTATTTGGGTCAGAACTTTGGAAAAATTGAGCATATTTCTGAAGCAGAAGTTAGGCTGGTAGAGATTGTACAAGGTGGCATGAATGAATGGACTGAACGCACGAGTGTGCTCATGCTGAAAAATTAAAATGAACCGGCAACTATCGACAATGAAAATAAGTATCCGAAGCTTGGGAATAACAACACTATTGATCCTCGCGGTTACTACGGTTTTTGCCGAACAGATTCAGCCTACAGAATTAGCTCAAAATAGTATTCGATCAATTGATATTTCTAATACCCAAAATGGAGAAGTAGTTATCAAATTAACTCTAGATCATCCGCTGCAAACTTTCCCAACGGGTACCTCATTAAGTAATCCCTTTCGTATCTATTTTGATTTTTACCATGTTGCGAATGGCTTAGGCAAAAGTATCCAAGAGGCAGCAGAAGGAGATTTACGCAGTATCAATATCGTACAGGTTGGGGACCGGACTCGTGTGGTATTAAATCTGTCAAGATTAATGAAACAAGATATTCGGGCTGTAGAGAATGCGCTTTTTATCAGGCTTATTGCTGTGGCAGAAAATCAGGCAGTTAATACAGGGGTTCGATTTGCTGAGGATACTCCCAATAAGCAGAAAAATAGCCTGCGCGATATTGATTTTCGACGTGGAGCAAATGGCGAAGGCCGGATTATTGTAGATATGATGAAAGCCGGTGCTGCAGTTGACGTACAACAACAAGGCGATGATATTTTTGTCGAGTTTGTAGATACCTTTCTTCCTAGTAGTCTGAGAAGGCGATTGAACGTCGTCGATTTTGCTACCCCTGTTCATACTATTGAGACATCCAGCAAAGGTGATAATGTCCACATGATTGTGAAATCCAGTGGTCGGTGGGAGCATTCTGCCCGGCAATCTGATACACAATTTATTTTGGAGGTGCGCGCATTATCTGATGATGAAGAAGAATTGGCAAAAAGAAAGAGAATCAACGGTGGTTATACCGGTGAGAGATTGTCTCTTAATTTTCAAGACGTTGAAGTTCGGGCGATATTGCAAGTCATTGCTGATTTTACCAATCTTAATATCATCACGAGTGATTCGGTAAGCGGGAATATTACTTTACGTTTAAAAGATGTCCCCTGGGATCAGGCTCTGGATATTGTACTGCAGGTACAGGGTCTGGACAAACGTAAAACGGGTAACGTCATTTTTGTGGCACCGCGCAAAGAAATGGCAGACAGAGAATTATTAAATCTGGAAGCCCAACTGCAGATCGCTGAAATGGAGCCATTGCGTTCTGAAATTTTTCATTTAAATCATCGCAGAGTTAATTCTTTATCGTTTGAAGGGATGCTCAGTAAGCGTGGTACGGTTAATCTGGATGAGATCAGTAATACCTTAACTGTTACTGATATTCCCGCGAAATTAAATGAAATTAGAAAGCGTGTCCAGAAATTAGATGTTTTTGAAAGACAAGTCATGATTGAAGCGCGGATTGTTGAAGCCACAGATTTATTCAGCCGGAATTTAGGGGCACGCTTTGGTATCCAGAACGCAACGAATTTGGGTAGTCACAATCTGGGGATTTCGGGTAATTTGACTGATTCAAGTGCACTTGCTGCTGGTGGTTCAGCGGGTGGTGGTGGCAACTTGAATGTGAATCTGCCAGCTGCAGCAGCCACAGGATTACTAGGCGGGCCTGCTGCTCTGGGTCTGAGTTTGATAAAAATTAATAATGGCCGATTAATCAATCTTGAACTATCGGCATTAGAAACAGATCAGAAAGGAAGGGTGATCGCCAGTCCACGTGTAGTGACTGCGCATGGGGTAGAAGCCGTTATTGAGCAAGGTGACCGCGTCCCCTATCAACAAGCCACGAGTAGTGGTGCCACCAGTATCCGTTTTATGGATGCAACGCTAAGATTAAAAGTTAAGCCACTGATTACTTATAATGGTCAGATTGATATGGAATTAAATGTTAATCAGGATAGAATTGGTACAGCTATCAATCAATTCTTGCCGCCATCGATTAATACCAAGCAAGTGACTACCAAGGTTCTGGTGGAAAATGGTGGAACTGTAGTGATTGGCGGTATTTTTGATCGAACTGAGAATGAGGTTGTTAATAAGGTGCCGATGCTGGGCGATATACCGGTGCTTGGTCACGTGTTCCGTAACTCGGCTAAAGTAGACAATAAGCGCGAATTATTGATTTTTGTGACCCCACGTATTTTGAGCGAGAATCTTAATCTACAGTAATGGCTTATTGTCCCGACAGAAATCCGGCTTGGCGCCATGCTTCATAGGCAATAATCGCTACGGCATTGGATAAATTCAGGCTGCGGCTGGTTGCAACCATCGGTATTCGAATGCGGTAAAGTTCCGGAAAGGCTCCCAGCATTTGAGCGGGTAGGCCACAACTTTCTGCACCAAACAAAAAAGCATCACCTGCGGTATACATTACCTTGTCATAACGTTGTTTTCCCTTGGTGGTGATTGCAAATATGCGATGACCTTGCAGGTCTTGACAGCAATCCGCCCAATTCTCATGCACTTTTATCCGGGCAAATTCATGATAATCCAAACCGGCACGCAACAACTGCTTGTCTTTGAGTGGAAAACCTAATGGCTTAACAAGATGTAACTGCATGCCGGTATTGGCACACAGGCGAATAATATTACCTGTATTGGGTGGAATCTCGGGTTGATACAAAATGATATTAAGCATGTTTATTAAGTAATTTCATGTTATGAGAAACCTATTGCATTACCTCCGGAAGCGTTCTGGCAATAACCCAGTTGCTGATTTCAGCAGCACCTTGCTTACGTAGCACCTTAGCCAATTCATTCAATGTAGCCCCCGTTGTCATTACATCATCGACCAGCGCAACATGCTTTCCCGATAAATCTATTTTACAATCAAAGGCCTTGCGAATATTTTTCTGTCGATCTTTCCAAGGTAATCCGGTTTGTGGTGGCGTATGTTTGATGCGCTTACAACTATCAGGTAGCAAAGCAATGCCCATTTGTTTCGAAATATAACGGCTGATTTCCATTGCCTGATTAAAGCCGCGTTCGCGCAATCGAATCGGATGCAGCGGCATTGGTATGATGACATCCGGCAATAGGGATGTGGTCTTTAATCGCGTTATGAGTAGATTAGCAAGAATCGGTGCGATGGCTAGATGAGTTCGATATTTCAATGAATGAATCATCGCATCAATGGGAAAAGTATAGCGAAATGCTGCAATGGTGTGAGTGAATGCAGGTGGTTTTGTCAGGCAGGCTCCGCATATTTCCGCTGTTGGCACGGGCCACAGGCAAATGGGGCAATGATTAGCCGGTAGTCGAGGTAAATGGATGTAACAAGGCTCGCATAAATCCTGGGTTGCGGATACGCCGCACAATATACAATTTTTCTGGGTCAGAAACAGCATGATGTGTAATCAGGTGCTTAAGAATGAGTGATAGAAAAATTGACAATGTTCATTGAATCCTTGATCATCCGAAATGATCGGCAACAGCGTAATCGATGTTCCATTAAATAAAATAGAATAACAGGTAAATTGGCATGAATCTGGATTCACTCACCACCAGCAAAGTACAAAATCACCCAAGCAGTATAACCGGAAAATCAGAGGATTCAGTCTATTGGAGTGTGGCTGAAGTTCAAGCATTGCTAGATGCGCCATTTAACGATCTGATTTACCGTGCGCAGTGCGTGCATCGACAATATCACGATGCTAACGGCGTGCAGCTATCTACCCTAATTTCAGTAAAAACTGGAGGCTGCCCGGAAGATTGCGGTTATTGCCCGCAAGCAGCACGCTACCATACGGGTATTGATAATCAGGACATGCTGTCGCTGGATGAAGTGGTATCTGCAGCGGCTGCGGCAAAAGCCAAAGGTGCATCGCGGTTTTGCATGGGAGCCGCCTGGCGTGGTCCCAAGCAGCGGGACATCGAAAAAATGACTGAAATGGTACGTGCAGTCAAGTCACTGGGAATGGAAACCTGCGCTACATTGGGTTTGTTAAAACCAGGACAGGCCCAGCAATTGGGTGAGGCTGGTCTGGATTATTACAACCACAATCTCGATACGGCACCGGAATTTTATGAAGAAATTATCACCACGCGGCAGTACCAGGATCGCCTTAACACATTGCAGGAAGTTCGCGATGCCGGAATTAATGTGTGTTGTGGCGGTATTGTAGGGATGGGTGAAACCCGTCAGTCGCGCGCCGGACTGATCGCGCAATTGGCCAATTTGAATCCCTATCCGGAATCGGTGCCGATCAACCACCTGGTGCAGGTCAAAGGTACACCGTTGTATGGCACTGCGGCGTTGGATCCGCTGGAGTTTATACGTACTATTGCAGCCGCACGGATTACCATGCCGAAAGCCATGGTGCGGTTATCCGCAGGCCGGCAGGAAATGTCAGAAGCCGTGCAAGCGCTGTGTTTTCTGGCGGGTGCTAATTCTATTTTTTATGGCGATAAATTGTTGACTACAGCCAATCCGGAAACGGATCGTGATCGCGCCTTATTAGATAAATTAGGACTCCACTCGTTGTAATTGATGTTTGCAGGCCTGGCTGAGCAATTGCATGCCCGCGAACAAGAAGGGTTGCGGCGTTTCCGGCAGGTATTGGAAAGTCCTCAGGCATCCCATATCACTCTTGACGGTCGTGATTATCTCGCATTTAGCAGTAATGACTACCTGGGGCTGGCCAATCATGCTGACTTAATTAAATCTGCCTCTGAGGGCGCACAGCAATATGGTGTGGGTGCAGGGGCATCGCATCTGACTCATGGTCATTCTTCCGCACATCATATTTTGGAAGAAGCCTTGGCGCAGTTTGCCGGTTTTCCGAAAGCCTTGCTGTTTTCGACGGGTTATATGGCAAACATCGGTGTGGTCACAGCCTTGGCTGGGCGCGAAGATGCCATTTTTGCCGATAAACTGAATCATGCATCACTGAACGATGCAGCCATCCTATCGCGGGCGAAATTCATTCGCTACTCGCATCTTGATCTTGCGGTTTTAGAACAACGCCTGGCGACAACCCATGCTCGTCGCAAGCTAGTAATTACCGATGCAGTGTTCAGCATGGAAGGAGATGTTGCGCCGATCTCTCAGCTTGTCGCGCTGTGCGAAAAATATCATGCGCTGCTGCTGCTCGATGATGCGCATGGTTTTGGCGTGCTGGGCGAACAAGGTCGAGGCAGTTTATTTCTGACAGGCAGGAGTGATGTGCATTCGCTCAATATCGTGTACATGGCAACGCTGGGCAAAGCAGCTGGGGTATTTGGCGCATTTGCCGCCGCGCAAGAAGTTGTAATCGAAACCTTGATTCAGTCTGCGCGCAGTTATATTTATACAACTGCCACGCCGCCCTTGTTGTCTCACATCTTATTGACCAGCCTGAAGCTGATCGAACAGGATGAATGGCGGCGTGAAGCTTTAGCGCGAAATATTGTGCAGCTGAAAGAAGGCTTGCAGTCGTTACCATGGAAATTATTACCTTCCAGCACACCGATCCAGCCATTACTGATCGGTGATAATGTTGAAGCGATGCGTATCAGCCATGGCCTGCGCGAACGCGGCATTCTGGTACCAGCGATTCGCCCGCCGACGGTACCGCAGGGTGCAGCGCGTTTGCGCATTTCGCTGTCTGCCGCGCATCAGCCGCAAGATATCCAGTGCTTGGCACAGGCACTGAATGAATTAACATTACATTTATGACGCACCTGCATATTGAATCGATCGGTCAAGGCCCGGATCTCGTGTTATTGCATGGCTGGGCGATGCACAGCGGGATTTGGGATGGTATTCGTGATCAGCTGAGTCAGCAGTTTCGCCTGCATTTGGTAGATTTGCCGGGGCACGGGCTAAGTCCTGCTTGTAAGGCAGGTGACTTAGATCATCTGGTCGAGATCCTCACAGAAATAATACCTGAGCGGTGTACGGTCGGTGGCTGGTCGCTCGGCGGGCAGATTGCCATCGAATTGGCGCTGCGTGAGCCCAAGCATGTGCAGAAACTGATTCTGATTTCTACTACCCCTTGTTTTGCCAAACGCGACGATTGGGAATGGGGCATGGAGCACAAATTGCTGCAGCTGTTCCTGGAGAATCTGAAACAAAATTATGCAACTACGATCAACCGTTTTTTAACGCTGCAAATGAGCGGTGATCGGCATGGAACAATGATTCTGTCACAATTACGCAAGCGTTTTTTTCAACGAGCTGAACCCGATCCCGATGCCTTGCAGACAGGATTGCGGATTTTGCAGAATAATGACTTGCGCGCCAGACTGGAAGTTGTTGAACAGCCTGTTTTGCTGTTGCACGGGGAAAATGATGTGATTACTCATCCCGCGGCTGCCAGTTGGATGCATGCACGATTACCGCAATCGCAACTGGTAATATTTCCGCATTGTGGTCACGCGCCATTTTTGTCCTATCCCGATCAATTTATAGCTTGTCTCAATGAATTCCGAACATACGCTTGATAAAAAAAAATTGCGCAAGGCGTTCGAACGCGCCGCCAGCAGTTACGACCAAGCGGCAGTGCTGCAACGCGAAATCAGCAACCGCATGCTGTCGCGCCTGGAATACATTAAATATTCGCCAGATGTCATTCTTGATGCTGGTAGCGGCACTGGTTATGGTACTCAACAACTGGCCAAACGGTATCCCGCCAGTCAACTGATTGCAGTCGATATTGCTTGGGCAATGCTATCGCACGCGCGGCCGAATACCACCTGGTGGCAGCGCTTATTGCCCGTGCAGCAGCATATCTATTATGTATGTGCCGATATTGAACAAATGCCAATCAAGAGTAACAGTGTGGGGATGGTGTGGTCGAATCTCGCGCTGCAATGGTGCAATGACCTCGATTGCACATTTGCCGAGATGCACCGTATTTTGCGCACAGATGGTCTGCTGATGTTCAGTACTTTCGGGCCAGATACTCTGAAGGAATTGCGTCAATCTTTTGCACAGGTGGATACTTACAGTCACGTCAACCGTTTTATCGATATGCATGATATCGGTGATCTCTTGGTGCATAATGGTTTTACCACACCTGTGATGGATATGGAATACATTACCCTGACTTACGCGGACGTCATTAGTGTAATGCGTGATTTAAAAGCCATTGGTGCACATAACACATTACTTGGTAGGCAACAGGGGCTGATGGGGAAAAACAAGTGGCACAAAGCGATTAGCGCATATGAAAAACTGCGCCGCGACGGCAAATTGTCAGCTACCTTTGAAGTTGTTTATGGCCATGCCTGGAAACCGTTGGATCGACGCTCGGTGTTGACACCGGAAACGCGCAGGCAACTGGGATTGGTTCCTTAATTGATAGCCAGATGAGCGCAGGCTTTTTCGTTACCGGAACCGATACCGGTATTGGCAAAACTACTATAAGTTGCGCATTGCTGTATGCTTTCGCAGCGCAAGATAAAAAAGTTGTTGGTATGAAACCGATTGCGGCGGGCAGTGAAAATGGCCAGTGGATCGACGTAGAACGATTGCTCGCTGCAAGCAACGTAAGCGTTTCACGCCAGCTTATGAATTCTTACGCATTCGATTCCCCCATTTCACCGCATATCGCCGCGCAGCAGGCGGGCACGGAAATTAGCATGGCGGTTATTCATCAGGCTTATCAGGAGCTCAGCACGAAAGCCGATATCGTTATCGTCGAAGGTGCCGGTGGCTTCCTGGTGCCGATTAATCAATGGCAGAGCGGTGCGGATTTGGCGCAAACACTGAATTTACCTGTGATACTGGTAGTCGGTATGCGACTGGGTTGCCTGAATCATGCACTGCTAACGGCTCAAGCCATACAAGCCGCCGGGCTCGTATTGGCAGGCTGGGTGGCCAACTGTATGGATCCGCAAATGCTGGCTTTGATAGAAAATATTAAGACATTGAAACAGCAATTGAAATGCCCTTTAATCGGTATCTTGCCATTTACTCGTGAAATGGATATACAGCAAAGTGCCCAACTATTGGATATTAAGAAACTGGTAATCGATCATCAGTCTATGTGATGTAATAGATGAGAAATTCGTCTTGAGAAAATTGCTCATGCCAAGTCTCAAGCGGTGTGCTTAAGCCTGATTTTTTCTCAAACTTACTGGAAAGTCGAGATTTATTCTCTACTGATTTATTCTAAATTGACTTTTTACCAAACATAAGGAGATATGATGCATTATCGGATTGGATTTCTATTTGAAGTAAAATATGCTTTCATTTTAGAGGCCTAGTTCTAGATGAACTGAATGCTTAGAGGTTATCGTGGATGCCTTTTTAGAAGAACTAACTACTGGATTACCGGACGAGGCCCAGATGACGCGTATCATTATCCGGCTCACTGCGGCTGCGCTGTTGGGTGCAGTGGTAGGAATCCAGCGGGAACGCATGGGCAAATCAGCAGGCGTACGAACACATATGCTGGTTGCGTTGGGGACGGCTCTCTTCGTAATTACTTCCTTAGAATCCGGGATGACGCCAAGTGATTTGTCGCGCGTTATTCAGGGAATTGCCGCTGGCATCGGTTTTATTGGAGCCGGTGCCATTCTCAAGCTGACTCAGGAACGTGAGATTACAGGGCTAACGACGGCGGCTGGTATCTGGATGACTGCGGCTGTTGGCGTGGCTGTCGGGTTGGGACGCTGGGGTTCGGCGGCGTTGGGTGTCATTCTGACATGGATTATTCTTTCGATTGTCGGTCAACTTACCCATCGGATGGAGAAAAGGCAAGAAACAAAGTCCGAAGATCAGAATAAGTCAGAGTAAGTAATTGTGGCAGAACCTAAAATGATTTTTAAAAAGGATATTTGATGGGCGACATGGGTACTCCGCAGAATCCAGACTTGAATAGCACTGAGGCGGATGCAGTGGAACGGGAGCGATTCGAGGCTCTGCAGCAGTTGGAGAATTGGCTGGAAACCCCGATGCTGGTCCTTGCTTTCGTATGGTTAGCGTTGCTGATTGTAGAGTTAACCTGGGGTGAAAGTGTTTGGTTCAATATTTTCGGCGCGATAATCTGGGGTATCTTTCTGCTGGATTTTGTCGCGGAACTGGCCTTGGCCCCGCGCAAGCTTACTTATCTCAAGCGAAACTGGTTGACTGCTATTTCGCTTCTTATCCCTGCGCTCCGGATTTTTCGCATTTTCCGAGTAGTTCGGCTACTTCGGATGGCTCGCGCGGGACGAGGCCTGCAGTTGCTTCGTGTCGTTAGTTCACTGAATCGCGGTATGCACGCACTGAGTGCAAGTCTGAGCCGCCGCGGTTTTGGTTATGTGGTTACTCTCACAGTGTTAGTCACGCTTGCTGGTGCTGCCGGAATGTATGCCTTCGAGAAAGAGGTGGTCGGCGGGCTGAAAGGTTATGGCGAAGCGCTCTGGTGGACCGCAATGATCATGACGACAATGGGTTCTCAGTATTGGCCACAAACAGCCGAGGGGCGTGTGCTTTGTCTCTTTCTGGCGTTGTATGCCTTCGCTGTATTCGGTTATGTAACAGCGATGCTTGCGACTTACTTTATTGGCCGTGATGCCGAGAATGACGCCGCCGAATTGGCGGGGGCTAAACAATTGGCTGAGCTCCAAAATGAGGTGAACGCCTTGCGCGAGGAAATTCGCGCCCTATCGGGACGACTGAAGTAAAGGCTGAGTTTAGCCTTACTTCAAAATAATGAATAAGTTAATCATATTCCTAGCTCGACAAATTCATTCATTCAGATAATCAAGATGCTGCCGTTCATCAATGAAATCATTCCATCCCCAGTCATCCATGCGTTTGACAGCCAATAGGTCTTTCAGTAGATTTCTGCTTTCTTAAAAAGCATACTTTTTTTGTACGGATGTGTTACTTAAATCTAACCAACAATCAATTGAATTCGAAAGGATATTGGAATCAACCGCTTGAAAGGTTGTGTCCGCCCTTGGCCCGCGATCTTGCGCTTTTTGATCAAAACGGCTATGACCTCACTGACCTGGAACAGTGCTATGCCGAAGCTAATTTAACGCCTGTCCATGCGCATCGGGAATATCGCCATGCGCTAAAGGCTTCCTGGTTCACACAACCAGATAAGGTGGAAGGCGCAGTGCTTAACCATAGTTTACTATTTGAGCGTAAAGGATATAGCGGGGAAGCGCTGGAGCAGCTGAAAAGCTGGGCTCAAATAAATCCATTGATCTATAAAATCATCAGGATACGTCCGAAATGGGGCCTGGATTTCAGCATGGACTATGTGGATCGTACCGGAAATGTATTTGAAGTGCTGCATTGGGAATACGACGGTTTTGACTTTTGTGAAGTCGAGGCGCGCAAACAGCAGCTAGAGCTTAAATTTACAACCACGGATTGGGACGATGCGGCAGCCAGTATCCTGAAATTAAAAGACAAATGGCATCACTTGGACTTTTTTGCACAAAGCGACTGGAAATGTAATTACTTTGGCATCGTTAAAGAACGCTTCAAGATGGTGATTTGGGATTAGGTGCGGGTTTAGTGACTCACGACGGAGAAGGGTTGTGTCTAATGATGAGATGGAATGGCGAATTTGTTCATGGCGAAATAATTAATAACAGGTAAACCCCCGGCTCTGCCGGTGATTCTCAAAGGTTTGACCGTTACGGCAGTCATCGTAACATTCTCGTCCCAACCATGAGACGAGATACCGTCTTGAATTGCAAGTGTTGAATGATTAAAGTTTGCATCAAATGGTTGTCCTGATTCAATAACGCCGTAAATTAAATGTGCCAGCTTACGCATAACTGCTCCTACAACGGCCTTGGGAGCTAGGCCAGTAGTACTTAATCTATCACCAAACGTTTTCTAGTATTGGATTATGATGCCTGGCTACCAAGCCAGGCATATACAGCGCGCGACGTAGCTCGTTATGTCCAGTACGACTCATCATCGTTCTGCCTTTGATGGCACTACCTGATACGCGTTGCCGGGGTGTTACCCCAATGAAAACTGCCAATGCTTTGGCATTGGTAAAACGTCGCACATCTCCCGCATAAGCCAACACCTTTGCACCGGTGATATCACCGGTGCCAGGAATGCTGCGAAGCAGCTCGGTGTCACGCTTGAGATCAGGGTGCCGGTCGATGTGGTCATTGATTCTGTGTTCTAGCTCTTTAATCTGTTTGTTAAGCCAGTCCAGATGGATTGAACATCTTGCACTAAGTGTGTTTGTCCACTTGCCAGATGAGCTTCCATGCAATTACTTTCCTGCTGATGCATTTCCTTGAGTGCTTGCAAGCGATCGATCCAACCGCGTAATTCACGCCATGCAACGGGCGGTGGTGTCCAAAAACCGGGATGCATAGCTGCGCAAAATCGAGCCAGTAATGTGGCATCGGCTCGATCCGTTTTATTGCGCGCAAGCTCGCCTTGGGCAAAGCCTTTGATGCGGGCTGGATTCACCACACTCACGCGCCAGCCCCTCTGCCACAAGGTGCCAAGGTTTCGCTATAAGGACCAGTGGCCTCCATGCATAGATGCGTCTGCCGCGGGTATTGCACCACGCTCTCTAAGCCAATCCGTAAAGGCCTTGTAGCCTGATGGCGTGTTGTCAAACACTTTGGTTTTGATTTTGTTGGTGATAAGTAATGCTATATCGAATTTTCGCTTGGCCACATCAATACCAACCACACAGGCTATTTCATTCATCATTCGTATCTTCCTCGTATGCAGGTTTTATCTGTCTAACACTCAACCCAAGTTACCGTTCGGTTTAATTGAACGAGAAATGAACCGCAGCACCTACCTGACCCAGGCTCATACACCTAAAGTCTAGTCGGTGTCTTGCGGTTCTGCCTGTTCAACACTACTATTGCAGTGCTTTCCATCGGCAGTGTCAATATACGAGTCTATTCTGGATAAACGAGAAAAAATTAAGCTTCGAACATTAGCAACGCGACGGCAAATACATTACGATAACTTATCAATAAACTCAAACCTGATGAGCTAAGGCATCTCTTAATCTATCAACCCATTAGTCCAAATTACTTTGACGACATACAGTAGCACCCCCGGACACAGCCTAAGATTATATCGCCTTGATAATGACGCCGATTTGAAATCAGTCATTGAGGAATACCTGAGAAAAATCAATAATGCACCAATCTGATTATTTTTTGCAACAGAGCCTTATTTACTCTCAAACTGTCAGATTGAAGTATACTTCAGATTGACAAAGTGTCTGCCAGATCAAATCTTTCTGAAAATAAGTATTCTCAGTGAGTAATATTTTCATGCTATGATTTTGATGATCCACTTGGAGTTCTACTTGACCAGAATCCCGGCTAGACCATTTGGGTAGAGACTGACTGAGAGTAGACGAGCTGGGCAAATTTCTCTGGATTGGACGTGGTACCCCTTATAGTACTTTTTCTTCCAATTGAGGTTCAAACACTATCCATTGCTGGAGCCGTCTTATGCGGGAGCGGACCGCATCGCGGCGGTGCTGGTCACAGTGACCAGAAGCAGTTGACGAAAACTATCGGCTGGGATAGAGTCAACGCTCATGGGTGATTCGCGTCCTGGCGCTCGGAAAATCATTTAGATGACGCTAACCAACAGGAGGTTCAGAATATGTCCGGCTCCTTTATTCAAAGCTCTGACCCCGAGGATCGCGCTGCCGGCGCCATCATGGGCGCCTTTGTTGGGGATGCGTTAGGCCTCGGTCCCCACTGGTATTACGACTTGGCGGTGCTCCGCCGTGACTACAGCGACTGGATCACGACCTATGTCGACCCCAAGCCCGGCCGCTACCATAGCGATCTCAAAGCGGGCCAACTCTCACAGGGGGGCATCATTCTACGCCTGATGCTGCGCTCACTCGTCGAGCGCGGCGGCTATGATGAAGCGGATTTCTGCCGGCGCATTGACGAGGAAATATTCCCGTTGCTCAACGGTATGCCCGTCAACGGGCCGGGAGGATACACTCAGCAGTCGATTCGCGACGCTTGGCGCAAACGCGTCCAGCAGAACCTGCCTTGGGGGGTACAAACAACGGGAGGGCCAGCCGACACCACCGAAGCGATAGGGAGAACGCTCGCCTTGGCAGTCCGCTATGCCTTTCAGCCGCTGGAAATGGCGGCCGCCATCTCCAGCAATACACGTCTCACCCAGAACGATGAGACCGTTGTTGCCCTTACTGTCGCATACGGGGCGGTGCTGGGACTTCTGGTGCAGGGAGACAAGCTCGACGGTAGTCTTTCCAGCAAGCTCCTGCGGCTGGCAAGAGCGAGGAAACTGCCCTTCCATACGATGGCGCATACCGACTTGCATCCGCCGCAGAAAGACCGTCCGCTGGAAAGCGGATATTTTGTCTCGCCAGATGCACTGCTCACCCCTTCGTATGTCGCGGGTGCCGCTGCGGATCCCGATGTCCGCATAGAGCCCGCGTGGAAAGTCTCCATCGTTTATGGCATGACCTGCGCCATTTATCACCAGCTTCCCGCCGCCTATCATCTTGCCGCCCGTTTTCCGAACGATTTCGAATTGGCTGTGCTCCACGCTGTGAATGGCGGCGGTGAAAATCAGGCACGCGCTGTCTTGACCGGGGCGCTCGTCGGGGCTCAGACCGGGCTATCTGGTATACCCAGGCGCTTCCTGGATGGCCTCGCTGAAACCGGCATGCTCCAGCGCCTTGCGATGGATGTGGCCTCGAAAGTAGGTGCTTCACTTGCCGCCGATGGAGTAAAAAATCCGGAATATTGACCGAATTTGGATTTAAAAACCAGCAACAATCATGCTTAATCGAAGCCTGCTATTCGACTACTAGAGCCGTAGCAACATATCGACGATGCCAACGGCCATACCTGGCTCATCGTGAACTCACCCGGCTGAATGAGAACCTAGGACTCAATCTCTACATCACGCGCCAGTCGGATGCCGGAAAACTGCCAGCATGTCTTGGCTGGCAGAAAATTGCGAAAGCTTGAGCGTATATGTGTCACCGGAGTAGCGCATGACCCTTCTCGCAACACATACTGGTTCACCATGGAACGGTTATTATATTCTCCTACCACTTCATCCCTGACGAGGGACATAGGTTCACTCGGGTTGGATTTGGCGGGGTTGTAGCCCGCATAAGGCGAATAGCTTGATTGCGTCCATTCCCAAGTATCGCCATAGATTTGAAGGAGCTCTTCTTTATCGTTAATAGGAATGGACTTTTTGGACGGGCATGGGTGAAACGATTATTCTCTGCAAGACACCCGTGGACGTCTTGTCGCGATGCTGCATTTTCCCATTCCGCTTCCCTCGGCAAGCGCGCGCCGGACCATCTTGCGAATGGATAGTGTCAATAATTCTGTGTCTGAGGGCTTGGGTATATCTACCATCGTGTATTCGTCCCATGCTTTCTCCTTCCGTAGCTGTTCATATATTATTCCAATTACAGATAGAAACAGTAATAATATAAGCCTTTACCTTTGGTAGAGGTCATCATGGCACGGAAGGCAAGTGGAACGGAGCAACTTGAG
>NZ_FONE01000032.1 GCF_900112825.1 Nitrosomonas sp. Nm166
ACACGATATGACAAACTGAAGAGAAATTTTGAGAGTATGGTCGCCATGGCATGCGGATATCTGTGGTTACCTATGTGAAATGTCAACAGACCCTAACTTATTAACGAAAAAAATAGTCATGTTTGAATAGGGAGCGAAATTCAAATTTGAAGCAATGAAATATTAAATCGAGGTGAAAAACGAGATAATGCTGGCTGGCCACGCAAAACAGCTCTGGGGTTGAGCACTCAAATCCATAAGGGCCTAGGGCATCCGAAGACCATCAATACGGACAGAGCATTGGCTTTTAGACCTGCTGTAGCGGAATTGAAATCAAAAGAAAATTGTTCTCTGGTTACTATGCACAAGCAGAGAAATATCTAACAACATTATTGAAGCCGACCGAGGATAGCTTAAATAGCTGATCAATCCAGTGCATAGTTTTAAATCCATGAAGACTTTTTATGCAATGATCAAAGGATTTGAGCTCATGAATATGTTTAAAAAAGGAGGTGATTGCATAAAATATGGACAAGGGCTAATAGGTGAAATCTGTCTCATTGAAAGACAGTTCGGTATGGTATTTATGCCGCATATAATAAAACATATCTTAGAGTTAACTCTAGTTGCCATGTGTTTGCAACAGAGCCTTTATAGATCTTTACAGAAAAATTAATTAATTTAAATATACTTGACAGCTCATACGTTTTACAATACGTTCATAATGTAGAAAATTTTATTCTATTCCTTGTTGACTTATTTATTAGTAGCTTAGCTTTTCCTTACTAAAATTAGAGGAGACAGCGATGGGATTCGATCCTGATGCATGTCGCAGAGTTATTGCTAGTGGTAGTAGCGCAAGACCTGAGGGCAAAAAAAATGCAGGGAATTCTTGGAAATGCTTCAATCAAGAAAGATATTATTGGTTATGGAAAATCCCTCGTCCAGACCCTCCTGAACTCATTTTTGATTTTAACATCGCTCAGTTTGGTCTCAACAAAGCTCTTTTTAGTGACACAGACCCCCAGTCAAATTTAAACATTCTTAGCGAATTACTTATCGATCGGCTCCGGTCAGGACCTACCTCGACACCTTCAATTTTTAATGAAGTAA
The DNA here is from genome assembly GCF_900112825.1 of Nitrosomonas sp. Nm166. Classification (GTDB taxonomy): domain Bacteria; phylum Pseudomonadota; class Gammaproteobacteria; order Burkholderiales; family Nitrosomonadaceae; genus Nitrosomonas. The sequence goes on from NZ_FONE01000032.1 coordinate 1,093, forward strand.
TAAGGTCTTGTATTGAGATGAAAGTAGTAGGAGAGTTGGCTGAACAATTCGAAGAAAGCGCAAAGTTCCTGAGAGCCGAGCTTGAAATCTTGGAGAAGAGTTACAAGGAGTGTAAGTAGATTAAGGATGCGACTTAATCATTACTTGGGTGGTTAATGGTTAAGTTTTTCTTCTTAACATGATCTTTTGATAAGGAGGAGAGAAATGGGATTTTTACGCAAGATATCAGCGCCGATACAATTCTTTGATCTGAAGATAATCATGGTTGGTGTATTCATTTTCTCGCTGACACCTAGTGTAAATGCTGATACATGGCGAGGTACGGCTCCTTTTTGTGAAGGACGCTGTTTGCCTGGGGAAGCACAAATTGCGACGAGCAATTTCGGAGATGGCGCTCCATGCTGGACAGGGTATAAAGTCTTATGCAGAAATTCAGAACCCACCTGCAATGCTGCACAAACCAATACATCGTGCTATGGAATTATACAAGTTTGCGATAATGGCTCTTATGAATACACGGGCGCTTGGCGCAGTTGTTCTACATATATTTGTGGTGCTTGTTTTGGTTTTAATTGGTGAACAGGAAAGAGGAGAGAAGGCCTTATTATAGGATTAGAAAAAGCGACGTTTTGGGTTAATTCGAATTATTCGTTGCTAGTAAGTGCAGACATTTGGAATGTGGACCGCATTTGTGCCATACCTTTTGATCGACTAATTATTGGTGGGTTCTTCTGAAAAATAAAGCTATTGGCGTAAAACGAAAGAAATTGGACATGTACTTCTCTGTAAGAAATTCAAGGTTGATATTTATTTTCTCCTATACTTGAGGATCAACTATTATGCTAATTGAAGATGTTTTAAATCCCGGAACGGAACCTTGTCCAACTGCTAACTTGGATGGATTTTTTATTCCCCCAGAAAGATTGGTTTATAGTGATGGACGATTGCATGAAGTAGTAATATCTGCAGTAGTATGGGGAGATGCTAGTCGTACTCTTTCATCGGCTGCAGTGTTTAAGTTAATGGAACATGGTCATATTTCCATATCAGGAGTAGATAGATCTCTAGCTGGGCTCGTATCTAATGCCCTGGCTGACCTCAGTGTTACCGGAACAAAAGGATACGGCCACTTTCGACGTATTGCGATAAATAGCTCGGGTGAATTTGATATCGAGCAACTTAGAGCGCGGGTCTTGGGTGGGATGATTAATGCTGCTAGTAGATTAAGCACTTCAATAGGGTCACTTTTTTCCACGGAAAATCAAGATGCGGTTAGATCGGTTATAGATCGTGCCATCTTGATTGTTTGGGCGCTGCATGGCCCTTCAGAGTATCGCAAAGCCAATCGGGTGAGCTTGGGATGGCTTGCTGTGAGTGCAGAACATGACCAACCATCACGCCCAGTCAATATTCCTTCAACTGTTTGGCCTACCCGTGACATTGATATCATCGTCGCACATCATCGACGTGAAACCAGATGTCGAATCCGATACGCCATTGCAGGAGCGAGGGATTTTTCTACAATTGCTCCGGTTTCAGGTGGACTTCCAAACCTGAACATTCCTCCAGTAATTAATGCGGAAGCTGACATAATTATCTTTATACATGGACACAGCTCCAGGCTAGAAGAGGCAGGCAAAATCTACGAAGCCTTAAGTCTAGAAAGGTCGAGTTGCTCTTCTCATAAGCTAGCTTTGATTTCTTTTGATTTACCAACACACGGGTATTCAGAGTATATTGATCATGAAGTGATTTCACCACTGCCTGAGACCAACTTTGTACCTGATCGCCCAAGAGAACGTCGGTTTGGAATACTTGAGTTTTTTGAATCCTGTATCGTGTCCTTCGTTGAGGCACTTGATGCAGAAATGAAACGAGCGGGTCAAGCCGGAATCCTGCATCGGATCTCTGCCATTATTGGCGGCAGTCTTGGCGGAAATCTTTGTCTTCGCCTTTCTGAACACTTAGTTACTAATCCTTCATGGCTAAAGGCTCTTGTTGCATGGTCTCCAGCTTCTGCACCTAAGTCTCTCGGGCGATGGGATCCTTTTGTTCCTTCTCCCGGAGAAGATGTGCTAATTTCCCTCCCCGGAGAGGATGAGTTTGGTGCAGTTGGGCATACAGTATTATCCCGTCCTAGAGATCGTTGTGATGATACTGAAAGTTCTCAATCTCGTAGTGAGTTTATTTGTCTTGTACTAGCGGGAGAACGGATTATCAATGATGGGACTCCAGAGTTTGAAGCATGGACTAGAATACTTGTACACTTTGGAGGTACAGTAGGAGTCCCATTACTTGAATTTGTACCTGTTTTAGGGCCTACTTTAGGACCTTTTACACCTGCACTCGTACCGGGTATTAACGTTACCTTTGAACACTATGCCAATCGTGTAGGCTTTACGCAATCTGAAACTTGGCTTGGGCGAGAAGACTGTGCAGGAGAATACAAATCCACAAAATCTATTAAGACGATGGGTGCATTAATGTCTCTGATTGAAACTTACTCCAGTACAAGACGACGCATGCATTGGAGAGTAGCTTATGAGCAACTCCTTTTTAGCCACACTGATGAAGTGCTTGACAGCAGAGGAAGACCTTGTTTTGAAGCCTCGGAGGTTCCTTTGTTGCTGATAGCGGGCTCAAAAGATAATCAGATATATTATAGGATTTATGATTACACTCGTGAGTTTGCTCCACGAATGGTTAATAATCCAGGACGAGCTGTATTCGTTCAGAATACAGGCCATTCCATTCATGACGAACGTCCACGATGGTTAGCCCGAGAAATAAGTCGATTCGTTCTTTCAACGATCTATGGCGGATTTCTACGATTTATTGAGCTTTTTGCACTTGGTGGTGATAGCGTCATATATCACCGCTGGCAGTGTGAACCGAACGCAGGCTGGAGCGAAGAAGAGGGCTGGGGTTCTCTCGGCGGGACAAACATAAGCCAGATTGCGGTTGGAGCCAACGCGGATGGACGCATGGAATTATTCGCAATCGGGGGTGACGGAACCGTATACCACCGCTGGCAGCGCGAACCGAATGGGGCTTGGAACGAAGAGGGATGGGGTTCTCTCGGCGGGACAAACATAAGCCAGATTGCGGTTGGAGCCAACGCGGATGGACGCATGGAATTATTCGCAATCGGGGGTGACGGAACCGTATACCACCGCTGGCAGCGCGAACCGAATGGGGCTTGGAACGAAGAGGGATGGGGTTCTCTCGGGGGGGCAAACATAAGCCACATTGCCATCGGAGCCAACGCGGACGGACGCATGGAGTTGTTTGCCATCGTGGGTGACGGAACCGTATACCACCGCTGGCAGCGCGAACCGAACGGAGAATGGAACGAAGAGGGATGGGGTTCTCTCGGTGGGGCAAACATAAGCCAGATTACGGTTAGCGCCAACGCGGATGGACGCATGGAATTATTCGCAATCGGGGGTGACGGAACCGTATACCACCGCTGGCAGCGTGAACCGAACGGAGGATGGAACGAAGAGGGATGGGGTTCTCTCGGGGGGACAATTATAACTCAGGTCATGGTGGGGGCTACCTGGGACGGACGCGTGGAGTTGTTTGCAATCGGTGGCGACAAGATTGTATATCGCCGCTGGCAGCGCGAGCCGAACGGAGGATGGAACGAAGAGGGATGGGGCTCCGTCGGAGGCACAAATATAAGTCAGATCACGGTCGCAGCAAACGAGGGTGGACGGATGGGATTGTTTGCCATCGGGGGTGACAAGGCTGTATACCACCGTTCGCCGCGCGAACCGAACGCAGGATGGAGCGAAGGCTGGAACTCCCGCGGAGGCACGAATATAAACCAGATTGCGGCCGGCGCCACCGGGGACGGGCGTGTAGGGCTATTTGCCATCGGCGGCGACAGGGCTGTATACCACTGCTGGCAGCATGAACCGAATGGAGTAGCCTGGAATGAAGAGGGATGGGGTTCCCTCGGGGGGACAAACATAAGCCAGATTGTAGTTGGAGCCAACGCGGACGGACGCATGGAGTTGTTTGCCATCGGGGGGGACAAGGCTGTATACCACCGCTGGCAGCGCAAACCGAACGGAGGATGGAACGAAGAGGGCTGGGTTTCTCTCGGGGGGACAAACATAAGCCAGATTGCGGTTGGAGCCAACGCGGATGGACGCATGGAGTTGTTTGCCATCGGGGGGGACAAGGCTGTATACCACCGCTGGCAGCGCGAACCGAATGGGGCTTGGAACGAAGGGGGATGGGGTTCTCTCGGGGGGGCAAACATAAGCCAGATTACGGTTAGCGCCAACGCGGATGGACGCATGGAATTATTCGCAATCGGGGGTGACGGAACCGTATACCACCGCTGGCAGCGTGAACCGAATGGGGCCTGGAATGAAGAGGGCTGGGTTTCTCTCCGGGGGACAAACATAAGCCAGATTGTAGTTGGAGCCAACGCGGACGGACGCATGGAGTTGTTTGCCATCGGGGGGGACAAGGCTGTATACCACCGCTGGCAGCGCGAACCGAACGGAGAATGGAACGAAGAGGGATGGGGTTCTCTCGGGGGGACAAACATAAGCCAGATTACGGTTAGCGCCAACGCGGATGGACGCATGGAATTATTTGCCATCGGGGGTGACAAGGCTGTATACCACCGCTGGCAGCGCGAACCGAATGGAGGATGGAACGAGGAGAGTTGGACCTCCTTAGGGGGTACTAACGTTCGTCAGATCACTACTAACTAGCGGTAGTCGGAGCGGAAGAGAGTTAACGCCTCCGATATCCGAAGTTTAGGCCAGAGCTGAAATAGCAATCGCCACTGCAGATTATAGTTTGTGCCTCACTCACACTCCACACTATTGGCAGCAATAAACTAGAAGCCTGCCGTTACAAGGGGGTTTACTAACTTTGGAAGATAGGTCCCTGTTTTCAGGGCGTGGAATTGTCCCATTTTGACGGACAGTTTTTTTACTGAGTCGAAAGCCTCCCGGCCTGTGAGAGAGGATTGCAGTTTATCGGGATTTTATTTTTCTCATTCAGTTTGCTTTCAAAATTGCTGGATGGGTGCATCAAACGCCAACAAGCTAAGCTACGTGGCCAAACTGAAACCATTGCTGAGCGTATGAAACGCGATACGGCTGCACTGATGGCTTTGCCTCCAGTTCCTTTTGATGCCTGCCATAAGATTTCTACCCGCGTATCTTCATTGTCTCTGGTACGTTATCGAAGTAACGATTACTCGGTGCCTACCCAATACGGTCACCGGGAAGTATTGGTCAAAGGTTATGTGGATCATGTCGACATTTGCATGGGCACAGATACCATTGCACCCCATGTGCGCAGCTACGAACGGGAAGAGTTTATTTACGACCCCTTGCACTATTTAGCACTGCTGGAACAGAAGCCCCGTGCGCTCGATCAGGCAGCACCGCTGCAAGATTGGATTCTGCCTGAAGTATTCGATCGGCTGCGCCGACTGCTGGAAGTCCGCATGGAGCGCCGGGGCCGTAAGGAATACATCCAAGTCTTACGATTGCTAGAGAATTTCAGCCTAGCGCAAGTTGAGCAGGCAATTAAACAAGCGTTGGGGTTCGGCACGATTGGTTTTGATGCCATCAAGCATTTGATTCTATGTGCGATCGAACGACGACCCGCCAAGCTCGACTTGACGCTCTATCCCTATTTACCCCGTGCCAGCGTGCAATCCACTAAACCACGAGCGTACTTAAGTCTGCTGGCTAAAGCAAACCAGCAGGCTGCGGAGGCGCGCTATGACTGATACCTTTATCACTACCACGGTTGCGCCGCAAGTCTTGCGATCAATCACTTCAAGACATTGAAGTTACCGACCTTTGCACGTGAATATGAGAAAGTAGGCATCGAATGCGCTCAACAGGATATTGACTATGCACGCTATTTATTACGGCTCTGCGAGCTGGAATGCATCGATCGTGAACGACGAAATACCGAACGGCGCATACGTCAGGCCAAATTCCCAGTAATTAAGAGCCTGGATACATTCGACTTTGTTACTATTCCTGGACTGAATAAATCACTGGTACTGGAGTTGATGCGCTGTGAATGGATCAACAAGCGCGAAAACATCATTGCGCTGGGTCCCTCAGGCGTTGGCAAAACTCATATTGCATTAGCTTTAGGATTGGCTGCTTGTCAGAAAGGCCTGAGTGTTTTATTCACAACAGCTTCAGCGCTGGTACATGAATTGATGGAGGCACGCGATGAAAAACGATTGCGTACCTTACAAAAGCACTTGGTCAACGTCAAGTTGCTGATCATCGACGAACTGGGTTATGTACCATTTACCGCAGTGGGGGCAGAACTTTTATTCGAGGTGTTCAGCCGGCGCTATGAACATGGTGCCACCTTGGTTACATCCAACTTGCCGTTTGATGAGTGGACAAGTGTTCTCGGATCGGAACGATTAACCGGCGCGTTACTGGATCGTCTGACCCATCATGTGCATATTCTGGAAATGAATGGAGAATCATATCGCCTGGCCACAAGCAAGAAACGGCAAAAGCAGACTTTACAAACCAAACCGATAGAAAAGGAGAATTCCAAACCAATTTAAAAGATTTTAGGGGTACACTGCGCTTTGACTGAAACCCAAGAAACAAAAAATCAGAAGCGAAAACCAGAGGTCAAATCCCTCTTTTTTATTAACCTAACTGGTACACTTTTCGCGCGCTACGCCGGTACCTTTTTGCTCTGTCATTGACATCTATTGGTCTACCTGGAATATTGCGATTAAATGGAAAGAAAAAGATGTACCGATTGAATGGAAAAGTTTTACTCAGCGGGCATCCTCTATTTCGGGCAAGGGCTATAAAGCCACACATCCAGTCAATGCAATATTGAATTATGCGTATGCGATATTAGCCGGGCAGGTAGAACGAGCTTTACAGATCGCAGGACTCGATGTGGCCGTGGGAAACCTTCATGCTGATCAGGATGGACGAGCTTCTCTTGTTTTTGATTTGGTGGAGCCACTGCGACCGGTAGTTGACAGGACTATTTTTACTTGGGTGGCTAATCAACGATGGCGTCGAAGTGATTTTGTATTGGATCGGCAAGGTGTGATTAGAGTGCATCCACAATTGGCCCGGGTAGTGGTTACTAAAGCTCTATTGCCTGATGGCGTAATTCGGGACGAAATTAATGCTTATGTAGGGCTGCTTAAGCGGCTTGGTGATAAGCCATTAAAGCTTGCTACTCAACAGACACTCAATATTTAGCAAACCAGAAAATAATCATTTAACAATCAGACCGCAGCGATAAGTTGGCGACGGTACCTAAATCTCGGCAAGTTTGGGTATCAAGTCAAAAGTGTACGGCGTTTTGGGAGAAGTTAACATACCCCCACCCGGTAAGAAGTTGGTATTTCGAGCAGATCGGCAGGAGTCATCACTCGTTTCAATTCCGCCTTGGAGCCGGGTTTCAGTTGCTGGTAACGTTCATATAAATCTTTAAAATCAGGCAGTTCATTTTTCTCAATCACAAGCAACTCCTTGGGGTTCCAGTTCTTTTAAGGATTTATGCAAAGAGCGCCTGGCCAGAGCCAAGGCTTTCAGCATTTTAGGTTCTTGTCGGTAGGGTTCGGTTACTTTGTCAAAAATGTTCGTTACCGATTTTTTCAGTTGGAAGTTTAAGGATTTCAAATCACTATCTGGTGCGTCAAAATTGATGCTTGCCAAACACTGATGTAACCAATTCTCAGTTTGATGGTAATAATCAGCTTCAGCAAAATCGCACAAATTGACACCTGAGCCGTGAATCTTATCTTTGATACCTACAGCAAATAAATATAAGGCCTTTCGAAGTATGGTTTTATAGGCTAGGCCATCGGTTATTATGCGTCGAATTACTTCACCATGCTCAGCCCAGCCTTGCGCCAAACTAAAAAATTCATGCCGCCGTTCCAACACAGTTGCCTGATTATTACGGTAACCGCCGACAATTAACTGTATTTTGTCATTTTGCATAAATGTGCGTGCCTGACGAATAACTGGAGCAGTCTGTTGCCCTTCCTTTTCATTTTGTTGGTCAACCACTAGCCGACTCAAATGTGTCCAGGTCGGTGCAGTCGTCGTAAAAGAAGGAAAGCGCTCTTCTTTCTCACCTTTTTTAATTGAAAAAAATCGTGACGATAAAGGATGTGGCCAGATTCCTTCTACTGTGTAATTGAATTTAGCCTTGTTAAAACCCGCATAGACTGGTTCGATACTGCCGCAGCAAACACATTTTCCTTTAGGTTTAGGTGACAACAATTCAAAATATGCTGGTTGCCAAAGTAAACCGCGATTTAACCCGATACACGATGCCAGGATTTTGCTATCCGCACTAACTCTATCTAAATAATTTGGCTTTTGGGTCTTTGTTTCCTGATACCAAGGCATAATTTCTGCTAAAGTCTCCTCGGTCAATATATTCAACCAAACTGTTTGATGAAGTTCATTTCCTTTAATTAATAACGTAATGGGTGTGCTACCACGCAAACTCCCCTTAAAGCCACCACCCATGCTTGGTGCATTATTGGCAACGTTAAACAATGCAATTGCCACACAGCTACCACAAAGATAATCACCCAGACCTCGGGGATTAACAAAACTTTTGTTTGTTCCATCAGCCACTCCAGCAAGCAACTTATCCATTAACGTCGGTTGAATGGCTTTAACATTACGAATTTGCATAAATGGTGTCTCAGGATGATCCAAATCAAACCAATCCATTTTTCCCTTGCAAGCATTTTCATAAGCGTCACTGCTTACCGGTTGCGTTACATATTTCCCTAATTCCTTCTTATCCTTAGGCGTAAATAACACTTGCGTAATCGCACAAAGCAATTGCAAACAGGCCAGTTCCATATCGTCTCGCGGCAGGCATAATTCGCCGGTTTTTTCGCCACATAATAACTGCTGCAACGTAATTTTTTGGAATTGACTGTTATGTTGAATAGGAATCCAGGCTTCTGTTAATAAGTTCATGCATCCTCCTTGACAACTTCCCTTCGGGATAACCCTGTTCTGCGGTGATAACAATATTCGGTTGTGGCATGAGACCCGACAAAATACCCATTACCATGAGCAATCATTGGTAGCCATATCAAGCCTTCTTGATCTACCGATGGTAATCTGTTTTTATTTGCCCAGCTTTTTGGGACAGAAACTGTATTTAGATTAAGCATTTCATAAAACTGGCTTGGATCCAATTCATTCACGACAGAATCGTCCAACAAGTGCTTTAGGCAATTTTCGTCGATATAGAATGGCACGACATTCAGGCTCATCTCGCCGTCTCTCGTCAGTGCAGCGACATTGCTGTCATTGTCGGCTAGTTCGGTCATGGAACTATTAATCAGTTGCCGGGCAGTCATCTGGCTGACATAACATTTTTGATCGTATGCCTCGTAGCTCTTTATAACTTTTTCCGGTTCGTTAGGCCAATAATCTTCGTCGTAAACTTTGTCGATCCATTCCCGGTAAGCATGGGGAAAACATATCTGTGCATTCTGTTGTTGCACAGCCATTTGCAAGCATTGTTCTGTCCGCCATAATACCCGGCTGTTGCCATATATCAGCTCGTGCAATTCATAGCTTTCATCCGTTGGCAGTAATACTGTACAGATGGGTGCTGCAAATTGTTTCGGTCTGAGTGTTTGATTTTTGGCGTGACGATGTAAACGGCCGATGCGCTGAAACAACAAATCGACCGGACAGAGTTGCGTAATTAACCAGTCGAAATCGAGATCAAGAGACTGTTCGACCACTTGAGTGGCAATCAGTAAATGTCCTTGGTTTCTAGCCTTTGCCGGTTCCGGATTTGGACCAAACAAATCCAGCACCTCGCGTTCAATTTGTTGCCGATCGGCAAATAAATAGCGTGAATGAAATAACAGGCATTGGTCGTCCTGTAAGACATTCGATTGTTCGATTAAGACTTGAAGATGTTGATACAATCCCTGTGCAACATCGACTAGATTACAAATAACACAAACTTGGGCACCTTGTTTCACAGCACCCAGCAGCCGCTGAATTAAAGTATCGTCCGGTAACAGTTGCGGGATATATTGCAAATCCAGATTAATTGAGTATGGTTCAGGTTGTTGCTTGGGTAACTCTTGCAAATCAAAACTTTTGCAGCCACCAGTTCCAATATGCGTTATCAATGGATAAACTTCACTGCTATTTAGGCATTGGCTGCCCCATGCTTTGGCTAGTTGCTGCTTCTGTTGTTGTGGCAAGGTAGCTGACAATAAAATTGCACTGCCGCCAGCCAGGCGCTGTTGTTCCAAAACAGCATCCAATAAACCATACATATAGCTGTCATAGGCATGCACTTCATCGATAATCAGTATGCTGCGACCGATACCAAAACCACGCACGAATTTGTGCTTAACCGGTAGAACCGACACCAGAACCTGATCCACCGTACAAACACCAATTTGACCCAAAAAAACACGTTTACGACTTTGCGCCAGCCATTGACCGCATTGAACCCAGGCTTCTTCGCTTCCCTGTATGGTATTTGGTAGGCAAGCCTTTCTTAAATCAATAAAATTTTGAACGAACTTGGCACGGCCATGCACCAATACAACATTAGTTTGGTTGGTAAATAATACTTGCGCTGCCTTTTCCAAGCGCTTCAGCATTGCATTAGCCGTTGCTTGGGTTGGTAAGGCAAATACGATGCTATCGCCAAAGCCAGCATCAATCAGTTTCCAAGCATATGCCAAGGCTGTCTCAGTTTTACCGGAACCAGTAGATGCCTCTATCAATGTCAAACCTGGGGTTTTGGGTAATTGTTCGACCAAGCACTGACGTTGGCGAGGTGCATAATTTTCCAAAAGGGAATTTATCGATTGATAAGCTTTTGTGTAACTTATCAGACCGGATGCTTGAAGTACATCTGCTGCAATCTTAAGTCGTCTTTTGTACCATGCCTGTAATTGGGTAAAACCCTCACAAGCTTGATTGTCATAAGTAAAACAATCTGAAGAACCTAGCCAGTCGGAGACAGAACAGAATCCTGCCAGCATCGTTGCAGCAGTAAGTTTGTGTTTTCCGGTTTCTAATTGAGGAGGATTATCTTTAATAGAAAGACCGGCAGGAATTAAAAACATTTTTTCTAAAACACTTAACCATTGCAGCCTTGCATTCTCAAAAACGGTTAAAACTTCTTGTGCTACCTTGGTTAAAGCATATTCATGACTTTCTTTTTTATAGTCGTCGGGCACAATACCATGATGACCAACAACAGAAGCCATCCAGCTATACCAAGCAGACCAATCATCACTGTCATCAAAGTTGAAATCTTGAATTTCAGGTGATGCGAAACGTTCTTTTAAGTCCTGATAAAACCAATATAAACCTGCCGACCCATGAAAATATCCCTTAATATCCAATCCATTCAACGTGTCTGGAATAAGATTCAATTCATTATTTATACCTTTCCAAACATGTGGCGCTTTACGCTGAAAACGAAGATCCATTTTCCCGTAGTCATGCATTGCAATAAAAAATAATATCCAGGCACGACATTTTGTTTCATCTAAACCGGTCATCGTAATAAAACGTTGCAAAAGATTCGGGCTCAGTTGCAACCAGATTTCTGCCACCGCTGCTACATCTAAACAATGATACGGTAACAAATGGTAGCTATTGCCTTCTTTAGACGCTTTACCCCAGTATCGATAATAAGGTGCCGTTGTCATTTAAGTATCTGTCTAATTTGATAATTGGTAATTCAAGTTCTTAACATTACATTCTATATCCTCCATACGCCATTTCATGCATCCAAATTGCCATAAAATGGTGCCTTATTTGACAGATTGATAAGCTAAATATGAAAACCATGTTGAATATCGATGATGATTTATACGCGCAGGCGGTCGAATTGACCGGCGTGCATGAAAAAACCGCATTGGTGCGCGAAGGCTTGTTGGCTCTAGTTGAACGGGAAAGTGCCAAACGCCTGGCATTGCTGGGCGGTCGGCCACTATGAATAGACGACTTTAATCGTTAGTTCTGATAAATTATTCCAATAATCCAACCCCTGCATGATAAAATTCCTTTCTGATATTTGTTTATCTAGCTAATCTGAAAACTCTAATCCCAGCTTTATTATCCATGATTCAACTCACCATTAATGGACAACCGCGGCAGTTTGAAACGCCGATTAACGTTACTCAGCTTATTGACCATCTCGCGTTGCACGGTAAACGCATAGCCATCGAATGCAATGGTGAAATTATTCCGCGCAGCCGGTTCTCAGAACAAATTCTGGTTCACGGAGATCAACTGGAAGTCGTGGTAGCAGTTGGCGGTGGCTAAATCTCACGATTAGGTCAGCATATGAATATTGATAACAGGATTTCATGGATAATTTAGTTATTGCCGATAAAACATACACATCACGTTTACTGGTCGGTACAGGTAAATACAAGGATTTCAATGAAACGCGTGCGGCGGTTGAAGCCAGCGGTGCGGAAATCATTACGGTTGCCATTCGCCGCACAAATATCGGGCAAAACGCTGGCGAGCCCAACCTGCTGGATGTTCTGCCGCCTTCCCAGTACACACTCCTGCCCAACACAGCAGGCTGTTATACCGTTGAAGACGCGGTGCGCACATTACGCTTAGCGCGTGAGTTACTGGATGGCCACAGCTTGGTCAAGCTGGAAGTGCTGGGCGATCCTACAACACTTTACCCGAATATGGTGGAGACGCTTAAAGCAGCAGAAATCCTGATCAAGGAAAATTTTCAGGTGATGGTTTACACTTCGGATGACCCTTTCATTGCCAAACAACTGGAAGACATGGGCTGTGTAGCCATCATGCCCCTGGCTTCCTTGATTGGCTCGGGCATGGGCATTTTGAATCCATGGAATCTGCAGATCATCATCGACAATGCCACAATCCCCGTGCTGGTCGATGCGGGTGTCGGCACTGCATCCGATGCCACCATTGCGATGGAACTGGGCTGCGATGGCGTGCTGATGAACACGGCCATTGCCGCAGCCAAAAATTCTGTGCTGATGGCGTCCGCCATGCGTAAAGCCGTAGAAGCCGGGCGGGAAGCTTATCTGGCTGGACGCATGGCAAAAAAACTGTACAGCGCAAGCCCCAGCTCCCCAACAGAAGGCGTAATTGCCCGTTCAAATACCGCCACGACAAAGACGACGGATAAATCTGCCTGATCACTTCATTGCCTGCTCTGTCATTTTATTAACTGATGCAATCCACCATACGCAGCTTCGTTCTTCGTCAGGGGCGCTTATCCAATGCGCAACGTCGCGCTTGTGAAACATTGCTACCCAAATATGGTATCCCTTTTAGCCAGAATCGGCTGGATTTGGATCAGGTGTTCGGCCGGCAAACGTCCAAAATCCTCGAAATCGGATTCGGAATGGGGGAAAGCACAGCCGCTATCGCGCAAAGGTATCCTGAAAATGATTATCTGGGAATTGAAGTACACACACCGGGAGTGGGTAGTCTGCTCAATCAAATCGAGAAACTCGAATTGACTAATCTGCGCATCATTCAGCACGATGCCGTCGAAGTATTGCAATACATGCTACCGACTGAATGCTTAAAAGGAATCCATATCTTTTTTCCCGATCCCTGGCCTAAAGCCAAACACCACAAACGCCGCCTGATTCAGCCAGCGTTGGTCGCCCGTTTGGGCGAACACTTAGAACCCGGCGGTTATCTGCATATCGCTACTGACTGGGAAGATTACGCCATCCAAATTCTTCAAGTTTTGAACCAGCAATCACAACTAATTAACACCGTCCCTGCTTATGCGCCACGGCCCGCCTATCGTCCATTAACAAAGTTTGAACAAAGAGGACTCAAGCTCGGGCATGACGTATGGGATATAATTTTTGCAAAAAAATAAATACAAGTCATAAAGGTATCAACACTGCATTGTTCAAACCTTTAATATCGTTTGCATTCTTTATATTGATATATAATCGAATCACTTATATACCAAACGATATTCCATATCCGGGTGTAGATGAAGCATGAATACCTTATAAAATTTTGCAGTCTTATGGTACTGACAAATATGAGTATTACTTCATGCTATGCAATCAACTTTACCTATAAAGGTGGCCCCAGAATAAAGAGTGATGATGGTAACTTTGAAATCGGATTGAACGGTCGTGGACATTTCGATATACATTCATTATATCCAGATACAGCGAATCCAAATTATCCCCCGTTTGGTAGCCAGCTTTTAAGCAGTCATGATCGAGATGGGTTTAATTGGCGCAGAACTTACGCCACGTTAACCGGAAAAATTCATCGTTTCAATTTCAAATTTGAGAATGACTTTGCAGTCAATGCTACCACCGCTTTTCCGCACAGCCTTCGTGAAGCCTGGGTATCGACAAAACTGGGTCCAGGCCAGCTTACCATCGGTCAATTCAAACCCTATCGGGGCTTAGAAGAAATAACCAGTTCCAATGAAATTACACTCATGGAACGCCCATCGACTTCATCGACTGGATTATATGGCGGACGACAATTTTTAACGGGAATTGGTTACCGCTCAATGATCAGGGACAATCTCGGCGTAGGCGTTAACGTAATGAGTTTGTCGCATTTTGGTTTACCTGTTGAAGGCATCATGTATGGCGGGCGCGCTGTCTGGCTGCCAATAGACAAAGAAGGCCACATTCTGCATCTCGGATTCTCTCTCAGCAGAGATACCAGCAATAAAGATTCATTGTCTGCCAGGATAGTTGATGTTTATGGTGGTCGTTTGGGAATTAATAAATCTTTGGGAATTGCAGGCGCAAGTTCTGGCGCACCCAGTCACAATAGCCAATCCACTTTTTCTGCAGAAGCTGCCTACTCTCTCGGGCCTGTCACTCTACAGGGGGAATACGCCATCTCAAGACTGGACAATACCCATCAAGTAGCTGGAAATAACAAAGATTCCACCATTCATGCCTATTATGTGCAGGCCAGCTGGTTTATAACCGGTGAAAATGCAGTTTATAAAAAAGATCGGGGCGCTTTTGGCAAACCCCAGCCGATCGGTAAATGGGGCGCACTGGAACTTGCCGGACGCTTTGATCTCGCCGAAAACATCAATCAAAATCTCACGGCAGACCCCTGCAGAACAGGCACTTCAAAATGTCAGGTTCAGGTGATCACCCTCGGTTTGAATTGGTATCCCTATCAGAATATCCGCTTTATGCTGAATTATTACTTTTCTGAAGCCACGAATGGCCATACAGGCCCAGGCACACCCACGCGAAAAGATAATCTGTCTGCTGTTTCTTTTCGTACTCAGATAAGCTTTTAATTCATCGGATTTAATTACTCATTAAAAATATAATGCCAAATACCACCCCTGATATTCCCTTATCTTCCTTTCAACTTCAATCCAGAAGCTTGGAAGCTGTGTGGCATCCTTGCACGCAAATGAAGCAACACGAAATTTATCCCCTTGTCCCGATTGTTAGCGGCAAAGGAGTGTGGCTTTATGATGCTGCTGGTGAGCGCTATCTGGACGCCATCAGTTCCTGGTGGGTCAATCTCTTTGGACATACCCATCCTTATATCAATGCAGCCATCCGCGATCAGCTTGAAAAAATAGAACATGTCATGCTGGCAGGCTTCACCCATGAACCGGTGGTATCTTTATCCGAACGACTCAAGCAAATGGCACCCGGCTCACTTGGGCATTGCTTCTACGCCAGTGATGGCGCCTCAGCTATTGAAATCGCGCTAAAAATGAGTTTTCACTATTGGCAGCTGTACGATCAACCGCAGAAAAGCCGTTTCATCAGTCTGCAAAATGATTATCACGGTGAAACACTGGGTGCGCTATCGGTCACCGATATCGCCATTTTTCGAGAAACTTATGCACCACTCCTTCGGCAATGCGCGCATGTTCCTACGCCGGACTGGCGTTATGCAGAAGCGGGTGAATCGCCGGAGAGCTATGCTATTCGTGCGGCAGCAAGCCTGGAACATTATCTGGCAGAAAATCACGCGCAAACCGCTGCATTGATTCTTGAACCGTTGGTGCAAGGTGCAACCGGCATGGGCATGTACCATCCGATTTATCTGCAACGCGCCAGAGAAATCTGCACTCAATACCAGGTACATTTAATAGCCGATGAAATTGCAGTCGGCTTTGGTCGGACTGGCACTTTATTGGCCTGTAATCAAGTCAATATAGCCCCAGATTTCTTATGCTTGTCCAAAGGTCTGAGCGGCGGATATTTGCCACTTTCGGTGGTCATGACGACTGATCCAATTTTTCAGGCTTTTTACGATGACAAAACAGCACGTGCCTTTTTGCACTCTCATTCGCATACTGGCAACGCATTAGCCTGTCGGGCAGCATTAGCCACACTGGATCTCATTGAACAGAATCAGGTAATTGAAGCCAACAAAGCCAAGGCAGCTTATCTGAACAAAATTGCAGTACCGCTGTTAGCTCACCCCAAAGTAAAGAATTTCCGAAACTGTGGAATGATCTGGGCTTTTGAAGTCGATACGGATGAGCGAGACTTTGCGGCGAAATGCTTTCAGGCGGGCTTAAAGCAGCAATTAGTCCTGCGCCCATTGGAAAAAACCATTTATTTCATGCCGCCTTATATCATCAACGAACAGGAAATGGATTTGCTAGTGAATGGCACACTGCAGGTACTCGATACAATCAGTAATTAATATAATTTTGATTATAGCTACTTCAAGATGAACGGAAGCTGATTCCTCACGTTCACCCAATAATTATCCCAATTTGCTGAATTGCTCTTTCAGTTTCCCCAGTTTTGCATTGAAGCCTGCCAAGCGTTCTTTTTCCTGCGCCACCACAGTTGCCGGCGCACGCTCAACAAAGCTGGGATTATCCAGCTTTGATGCAGCCTTAGCGATTTCTATCTCAGTGCGTGCAATTTCTTTCGCCAGGCGCTCACGTTCAATCTCTGCATCAATTTCAACTTCTAGCATTAGCCTGAACTCGCCGACAATAGAAACCGGTGCGTCGACATTGGGCAGCTCGTTTTGTCTAAAATCAATTTCCGATAGCTTTGCTAATGCCAATAGGTAAGGTGAAAATTCAGTCAGAACGGATTGATTGCCTGTTGCCAATAAGGGCACTTTGATTGCCGGAGACAGGCTCATTTCACTGCGCAGAGTACGGCAAGCATTGATGAGGTCTTTTAACAAAGCAATGGTCTGCATGGCATTTTGATCTATTTTTGCCTCATCGCTTTTTGGATAGGGCTGCCCCATAATGCTTGCACCTTTTTTCCCTGCCAGTGGTGCAACCTTTTGCCAAAGCTCCTCGGTAATGAACGGAATGAGCGGATGCGCAAGCCGCAGCATGGCTTCCAATGCTCGCACCAGAGTTCGGCGGGTTGCTCGCTGCACCGAGTCTTGGTCGTTATTTAACTGCACTTTGGCAAATTCAACGTACCAGTCACAATATTCATCCCACACCAACTCATAGATTTCTCGTGCTACCAGATCAAAGCGATAATTGGCAAACGCCTGCTCAACAGCATACTCTGCCTGCTGCAAGCGGCTGATAATCCATTGATCTGCAGCAGAATAGGTCAATGGCAACGTATCATCCAATCCAGTATCTTTGCCTTCACAATTCATTGACACATAGCGCGTTGCGTTCCACAGCTTGTTACAAAAATTTCGGTAACCTTCACAACGCTGCATATCAAATTTGATATCCCGGCCATGCGAAGCCAGGCTGGCGAAAGTAAAGCGCAAGGCATCGGTTCCAAAAGCCGGAATGCCTTCGGGAAAATGCTTGCGGGTATTCTTTTCAATGGATTCAGCCTGTTTTGGATTCATTAATCCTGCCGTGCGCTTTGCAATCAGATCAGGTAAAGTAATGCCGTCGATCAAATCCAGCGGATCGAGTACATTGCCCTTGGATTTACTCATTTTCTGGCCTTCGGCATCCCGGATTAAGCCAGTAATGTAAACTTCCTTAAACGGCACTTTACCGGTGAAATGCAATGACATCATGACCATGCGCGCAACCCAGAAGAAAATGATGTCAAAACCTGTAATGAGCACCGAAGTCGGCAGGAATGTCTTCAATTCCGGTGTTTCATCCGGCCAGCCCAAGGTTGAAAATGGCCAGAGTGCTGATGAGAACCAGGTGTCCAGCACATCGTCGTCTTGGTGCAGATTATTTTTTCCAGAAAGCTTTTGCGCTTCTTCCAGATCATGCGCAACGGTGACATTGCCGTCCTCGTCATACCACGCGGGAATGCGGTGTCCCCACCATAATTGGCGTGAAATACACCAATCCTGAATATTCTCCAGCCATTGATTGTAAACATGCGCCCAGTTATCCGGCGTAAATTTAACCTCCCCCTGCGCAAACACTTCCAGTCCGCGCTTGGCCAGTCCTTCCATCGCCACATACCATTGATCGGTCAACATGGGTTCAATAATGGTATTGGTACGATCACCGCGCGGTGCCATCAGTTTATGCGGCTTAGTCTCAACCAGAAAGCCGTGCATTTCCAAATCAGCAATGATCTTTTTCCTGGCATCAAAACGATCTAATCCTTGATATTTACTCGGTGCCAGATCGTTGATTTTTCCATCCAGTGTGAAAATATTGATCGGCACAAAATGATGCCGCTGCCCTACCTGATAATCATTAAAGTCATGCGCCGGGGTGATTTTTACACAACCGGTGCCAAATTCCAGCTCGACATAGGTATCTGCAATAATCGGAATTGTTCGCTCGCACAAGGGCAAACGCACATGGCGCCCAATCAGATGTTGATAGCGGGAATCTTCAGGATGCACGGCAACCGCTACATCTCCCAGCATGGTTTCAGGTCGGGTGGTGGCGACGATCAAGGCTTCTGTTTGCTCTGTTCCATGGCCATCCGCCTGCTCCAGAGGATAACGAATATGCCACAAAGAACCGTTTTCTTCGGTAGATACCACTTCCAGATCCGAAACCGCCGTTTGTAACACCGGATCCCAATTTACCAGCCGCTTGCCCCGATAAATTAATCCTTCGTTATAAAGGCGCACGAAAACTTCGGTTACTGCACGTGATAAAGCGGCATCCATAGTGAAACGTTCACGCGTCCAGTCGCAGGAAGTGCCCAGGCGTCGCATTTGTCGAGTAATTGTAGAACCGGATTCCTCTTTCCATTGCCACACCCGTTCTAAAAATGCTTCTCGCCCCAACTCACGGCGATCAAGATTTTGCTGATCCAATTGGCGTTCAACGACGATTTGCGTCGCAATACCGGCGTGGTCCGTACCTGGCTGCCATAAAGTGTTATCGCCCAGCATGCGATGGTAACGCGTTAATGCATCCATTAACGTATGTTGGAATGCATGCCCCATATGCAGCGTGCCTGTGACATTAGGGGGTGGCAGCATAATGCAATAGGCAAGTTGGTCTGCTAAAGCGGATGGTTTGAAATAACCTGCCGATTCCCAGATAGAATACCAGCGGTTTTCAATACGTTTCGGGTCAAAGCTTTTTTCGAGTTCCATGAAATTTAAACTTGGATTGAATGGAAAAACAGGACCGCCATTATAACGGATGCATTTTGGCGCGTTGGACAAGAAGCGCGCTATTCCTGATATGTTTGGATAGACTGGCTTCTTCCGGAGGAGAACAATGTGCGGTTATTCCGGTCAGCCAGGCGAACTTCTAATGCATGCGCCAAAGCTTTTCTATCCGAAATATCCATTTCGATATGAGCATCTTCCAGCGCAGCATTCAATATTTGCCAGATCGGTGTCAACCGCTTCGGTTGCGGTTGAATAATAGATGGATGCAGTATCACAACCTCGGTTAAGGTAGGTATTTTGTCTGATTCTATTGCCTGCGTTATTTGGTCAGCTTGAGAAGCAGTAGCCAAAGTAGAGGCTACTGTATGCGGAACGCTTGTCATCTTGCCTTGATTCTTGTATTTATTCATCAAGTTATTGAACTTATTCAATATTTGAGCATCATCAAGGTCTGTTGTAGATTTATTTTCATCCATGCTAAGTAAATCAGTGGTTACCTCGGTTCAATTAATCATCCAGATTGTAATGCTGTATCTCATAACCAGCATCCTTATAGAAGCGATAGCGTTCCCGGGCAGTCGACTTATCCTCATGAGAAATCCCCGCAATTTCTATTAATCTATCAAACTGATCAAATAAAGGCGGAGGCTGTCGATCAAGATTGAGCAGAACATCAAAACGGTCATTAGATGGCATCTGATCACTCAGTATGACTGGCGTTACTCTGACCAATTGTTCATCATCATGAACACTACAATGAGGAATAAAACTAATGGGAGAAAAAGTCCAAAGCAACTCGTTCAACTGCTCAATTAATGCCGCATCTGGTGTATAAACCATTACCCTCAGGTCCTGCTGTATAGCCTTGGCACAAAGCCGGCAAGCTGTTTTCAACTTATCGCTGGATCCTGAATAGAAAAAAATTTGCGTCATCAAATAATCCGTTTACTCGCTACATCGTTCGTGCCTAGAAACCTGTTATTGCTGATTGATTCTTAATATAAGTGAATGAATTAATTATTAAACTAACAGTGATGCTAGCTAGCTGCCTTAGCTTGTGTAATCAGAAACTGTGTCAATAACGGCACAGGCCGGCCGGTTGAGCCTTTCTCCTTGCCAGATTTCCACGCGGTACCCGCGATATCCAAATGAGCCCAGTGATAATTCTTAGTAAAACGTGACAAGAAACAAGCCGCTGTGATAGTTCCTGCAGCTCGTCCGCCGATATTGGCCATATCCGCAAAATTACTTTTCAGTAAGTCCTGATATTCATCCCATAAAGGTAACCGCCAGGCGCGATCACCGACTTGCTCACCGGCGGATAGCAATTCTTCGGCCAGTTTGTCATCATTACTCATCAATCCGGTCGTGAAATTCCCTAGAGCAATCACACAAGCACCCGTCAAGGTAGCAATATCAATCACTACTTTCGGGTTATAACGTTCTGCGTAAGTTAAAGCATCACATAGAATCAGCCGCCCTTCTGCATCGGTATTCAAAATCTCAATGGTTTGACCAGACATGCTGGTTACCACATCACCTGGCTTTGTCGCTTTACCACTGGGCATATTCTCAGTGGTAGGAATTATTCCCACCACATTGATTGGCAAATTTATTTCAGCAACAGCGTGTAGCGTTCCTAAAACACTGGCAGCACCGCTCATGTCAAATTTCATCTCATCCATGTCAGCGGCAGGCTTGAGTGAAATACCACCGGTATCAAAAGTGATCCCTTTTCCTACCAAAACAATTGGATTTTCCTTTTTCCCTAATCCGTGATACTCCAGCACAATTAGCTTCGCCGGTTGCTCAGTACCTTTTGCAACAGCCAGAAGAGAACCCATGCCCAGCTTTTCCATGTCTTTTTCTTCTAATATGGATACCTTCAGTTTATGTGTTTTGGCGAGATCCTTAGCTTGCTTGGCAAGATAGGTGGGCGTACAAATATTCGGTGCAAGATTGCCCAGATCTTTGGCCAGACTCATGCCATGCGCAATAGCCATACCCTGTTGCAGAGATTCTTCACAGGCAGTTAACTCCGTACGATCATCGATACATAATACTATCTTTCGCAAACTGCTCTGGTCGTTGTCCGGCTTGCTCTTAAGTTGATCAAACCGGTAGCCGCTGCTGATTGCAGCAATGACAATCTGCATCGCTTTCCATTCATTTGTTCGTCCGTTGACAGAGAAATCCGATAAAAACAGCATTGCATCGGTAGCTGTTGTTTTTTGCAAAGCGCTCAGAGCAGTATTGATGGCAGTCAGAAACGCTTTTTCCTTGAATTCTTGCTCTTTACCCAATCCAACTAACAAAACTCTTTTAAAGAGTGTATTGGGTACATTATGCAGCATCAGTGAAGTGTTCATCTTTCCCTCCATATCACCGAGTGCGAGAATGTTTTTAATATATCCTTGGGTAACTTTATCCAGAACTTTAGCTGAGTCTGTTAGCTTTTTTGATTCAAAAATACCAACTACCACACAGGCTCCACGTTGTTTTTCAGGTGTCCCTATTTTTATTCCAAACTCCACATCTGACTCCTTTATTTTTTTAAATATTTCTTTCAGACATTTACCAATGCATCATCTATATGCTGGCTCTTTGATAACTGCTCTGCTTCAAACGATCAAAATTATCTCAATTACAGTTTGATAGCATAACATCAGCTTAATTGGAAAAAATGAATACTTCTTTCCTTATATACTAGGAACAAGAAGGTCAATTCTTACAAACTGCCGCTATCTTTATACTATAATAACAAAATAATAAATTTTTCAATTATATAAGCATCATCTAATAGTAAGGATAACGAAGTGCTTGATGATAAATTGAAAATGCGACTAAATTATTGCACGACATTACCCAGCCTGCCGGCAGTCGCTATTAAAATTATCGAACTGGCTAATGATCCTGATGCGGATATAAGGACAGTCTGTCAATATATTTCATTGGATCCGGTACTTTCTGCAAAATTACTTAAAACAGCTAATACACCTTTATATAAATCAAGACGGATTGCAACAAATGTTCGGCAGGCGGTAAGCATACTGGGCACACACTCAGTGATTGTCATTGCGCTATCCTTCTCATTAACCCATTCGTTAATGAAAAAACCCGTGCCTAAACAATCTGCTTTTGATAATGATATTTTCTGGCGCCGATCTATCACATCTGCGCTTGCTTGTCGTGCACTTGGAGAAAAGCTGGCGCTAAATTTCCTGGATGATCTATTTCTAGCCGGATTAGTACAAGATATTGGCATTCTGGCCTATTCAGTCATCATGCCTGAAGAATACGGCAAAATCTTTTCATCAACTTCTGATCACGATGTTTTACTTAAAACAGAACGTGAAACATTTGGTGCTGGACATGATGAATTGGGTTACGAGCTTCTGCACAAATGGCATATCCCCGATTATATCGCTTTATCGTGTATTACCAGTCATAGCCAACCAGAACCTAAAGATTTAGGACCAAACTTACAATCCTGTGTCGCTGTATCTCGCTATTTAGCTGAGTATTTTCTTTACCCACAAGAGGCCGAAAAAATGACGGCTTTGACAAAAGCAGCCCAAGATTGGCTCGCGCTCGACAATACTGCGCTTGTAGACGTCATCCAGCTCATGGAGATCGGATTAAAATCTGTTGAAGAGCTATTTGACATCAATATTCATCACTCCGAAGCGACTGAAGTTCTGGCTGAGGCCAAGGAACTACTGATGATTCATAATCTTTCGAGAATGAAAGAATTAGAGGAGAAATCTCAGCGCGATGGATTAACGGGTGCCTATAACCGGGTATATTTTGATGAAACACTGCGACGCGAGTTTCATCTATCTGCACAATATAATCTACCCTTGACCATTGCCATTATCGACCTTGATCACTTTAAGCAAATCAATGATACCTATGGACATCTAGCAGGAGATTCTCTTTTAGTCACCGTAGTGCGCACTATTTTTGCACAGATCCGTCAAGATGATACCCTGAGTCGATATGGCGGTGAAGAATTTGCTTTGATTCTGCCAGGCACAACACTTACCGCTTCAAGAATTATCATATCCCGCTTAAAAGATGCGATTGCGGCAATTGAATATAAACTTGACGATCGCTATGCAATCCATATCACTGCTTCTATTGGTGTTGCTTCCAATAATGAGGGCGCAGCACATTTTCAAGCGCCACTGGACATGATTAAAGCGGCTGACTCTGCGCTATATGCAGCCAAACATGCTGGTCGCAACCAGATTATCGAGTGGAGTCCGGATACCTCTTCTATTATCATCTGATCATTTGAACAATTAAAAACTAACTCATGAATCTGATTATCCAAGGATTGGAAATTAATAACAGTGACTTACGGGCTCTCGCAAAACTTTCCCGTGCGGATGGGATTGAGCGAATTACGGGCCAAGCCTTTCGATTGACAAATGCCACTTATACCAAAGATACGAAAGATATCGCGGAATATTGCGCTGAGGTAGCATTGGATTTTGCTTTTGTAAATTCTAACCTCAATCTCTCTGATTTTAAATTGATCGCAATGGATATGGATTCAACGCTCCTGGCCATAGAATCCATTGATGAAATTGCTGATATGAACAACATAAAACCCCAAGTAGCAGCAATTACACAGCAAACCATGCGAGGTGAAATAAGTTTTGAAGAAAGTCTCACACGTCGCACCTTACTTCTGCAAGGATTGCATCAAGATGCCTTACAGAAAGTTTATGATGAGCGTGTCTGTCTTAATCCGGGCGCTGAAAAAATGCTACAACAAGCTAAAATATCCGGCTTAAAGACAATGGTGATTTCAGGAGGGTTCACATTTTTTACGGATCGCATTCAAGAGAAACTGGAATTCGATTATGCAGCTGCTAATGTATTGGAAATTGCCAATGAGAAACTGACCGGAAAAGTAGTGGGTGAAATTCTTGGTCGACAAGGAAAAGCGCAAGTATTAAGGCAAGTCCGCGATAAATTGGGCATTCAACGTGAACAGATTATTGCTATTGGCGATGGTGCCAATGATCTGGATATGATGGCTGAAGCTGGGGTTAGCATTGCTTACCACGCCAAACCGATCGTAAAAGATCATGCAACTTATTCAATTGATCATGTAGGCCTGGATGGCGTCATCAACTTATTCCGCTAAGTTATTAGTAACTTGGATCATACATCAGTGAGCTAACATAACTATTCAAATCGTCAGGTAATTTGGTACTGGCTAATCCTTCGCGAATTGCCACTTGACAGACAGATACTGCGATAGCCTGTGATGCTTTACGCACGCGCGTAAGCGCAGGGTAAATCGCTCCCATATCAATTTCTTGCTCCGTAACAATATTTGCCAACACCTCGGCGGCAGACAGAAACATACTTTGTGTGATAAGACGCGCAGCACTAGCATAGACACCTAAACCGATACCCGGAAAAATATACGCATTGTTACCCTGAGCTGGTTTGAATAATTTATTGCCGTATTGCACAGCATCGAAAGGGCTACCGCTGGCGAAAACAGCTCGTCCATCACTCCATTGATAAGCCTGCTCGGCAGTGCATTCCGTATGCGAAGTCGGATTCGATAAGGCAATAATAACCGGATGCTCATTTACAGCAGCCATTTCACGCACAACGGCCTCATTAAATGTCCCTGCCACACCAGTGGCACCAATGAGTACATCAGGCCTGATGTTCCTGATGGCATCAACAAAACTGCAGGCGGGATATTCATGGGCAAAAGGTTTGATGCGCGGTCTGATATTTTCGTTTTTTGAGACCACTAATCCTTTTCTATCGATAAACCACAGCCGTTTCTGTGCTTGTGATTTGCTGAATCCCGCTGCACAAAATGCATCTACCATCAATTCCGCTGCACCACATGCCGCAGAGCCCGTACCTAGAAACATGATATTCAGATCAGCGAATTTCTTCCCGGTAATACGACATGAACTATAGATACCTGCCAAGGTAACCGCCGCTGTGCCCTGTATATCATCATTAAAACAGCGTACCTGCCTGCTGTAACGGTCTAAAAATTCAAATGCATGGGGTGTTGAAAAATCCTCAAACTGTATCAATGCATGCGGAAAGCGAAATTGAACGGCTTTGACAAATTCATCCACCAGGGAATGGTAAGCTTCCCCAGTAATCCGTGAATAGGGATAGCCGAGATATAGCGGATCTTCGCGCAAAGATACATTATTAGTGCCCACATCAAGCATGATCGGCATGCATTGTGCTGGATTAATACCAGCACAGGCTACATACAGAGCAACCTTACCAATTGGAATACCCATGCCGTTGGCACCTAAATCCCCTAAACCCAGAATCCGCTCACCATCTGTCACAACAATCACCCGTACATCTTCTTCAGGCCAATTTTTTAAAATTGTTGCAATCTCTCCGCGATCTTCAGGAGTAATATAAAATCCCTGCGGTTTCCTAAAAATGTGAGCAAACTCTTTGCACGCTTCACCCACTGTCGGGGTATAAACCAAAGGCATAACCTCTTCAATATGATCAATCATTGTCCGATAAAAAAGCCGTTGATTACGCTCCAGCAATGCATTCAAAAAAATATATTTTTCAATAGCACTACTTTTGCAACGCATACTGCCTAGTACGCGTTCTATTTGTTGATCAATACTTGTGACATCATAAGGGAGCAGCCCGCGCAGACTATAATGTTCGCGTTCTTCTCGCGTAAATGCTGTTGATTTAGTAAGCGCTGGATCAGTCAACAGCGCCTTTCCATATAAATTTTTCATGCAAATTTCCCTCACCTACATAATTTTTATGTTTATTGGTATCAAATGGTCCAAATTAATTCATAATTGGACAATTCGAGGAACGAAAGATAAACTTACTTGTCTGAAAAATGCTTCGAACGTTTGTTCGTCGTTAGTTATTTAGAAGAATTGTCCAAAAATATAACAATATGAATCAATCTCCATTTTCAACACCCGATCCAAGTTTATATACTGAAGAAGAAATTACAAAACTTGTTCACACCTTTTATGCAAAAGCTAGAAAAGATCCTTCGCTAGGTCCCATTTTTGAAGCACATGTGATTGATTGGGATGCACACTTTGTGCAAATGACTAATTTCTGGTCTGCTCAGTTGCGTGGAACCAGCCGATTCCGTGGAGCACCCATGCCTAAGCATATTGCATTGCCAGAACTTACAGCCGGGCTATTTGAGCGTTGGCTGCAAATTTTCAAACAAACCACTGAAGAGCTTGGCAACCCGCATCTGCAGCAACATGCCAATGCAATTGCTGCATTTATTGCAACCAGATTATGGCAGGGTTATCAAATGAGTAATTACCCCGATCATCAACCAGTAGCGCTTCGTATTGTTTAATTTAATTAGCTGAGTGTTTATGCACACTTCAGTACTCAAGCATATAAATATTTAGCATAGCTAGATAAAAAGTGCGCAGCTTATTACTCTGGCTGCGCCATTCCATAATCAATTCAGCTTTTCTAGTCAGCCTTCGCCTTAAAGGGCGAAGGTTTTAGCCTTACAAGATCAAAAATAAAAAGGGATAATAAAATATCCTTATTTAGTTAGGTTTTTATACGGACAGCACTGTAATATTCTTTTGTCATAAGAGGATATTTGCATTGAAAAGCATAAAAAGCAAAATTATTATTTTTTCTGTCTTCGCTACCTTAATTCCTTCATTAGGATTAGGAATACTCTCGTTTCGACAAAACGAAACGATGATCAGCGAAAACGTAACACGTGAGCTACGGGCTTTGGCAAATCATGCTAGCCGTGAATTAGATTTATGGACTAAAGATCAAATTTATATTGCTCGAGAGCTTTCCACATCAAAGATTCTTATTGAAGGGCTATCTTCTTTAACAAATCAATCTTCAGAAAATAAATTCTTAGCACACCAGAAAATTTTAGAACACTACCTGAAATCTGTGCATAAGAAATTAGACACGGTGCTAGAGTTAATGGTAATTGATACAGAAGGTGAAGTAATTGCTAGTAATATGGCATCACCTACCCCAGTATCACTTCCAAAAAATTGGCCAGAAAGTGCATCAACCCAAGGAAGTGTGATTGTTCCACCTCACTGGAACCCACATTTCGCAACTGCAACACTAAGTATTTCCGTTCCGGTATTATCGATTGATGATTTTATTTTGGGCGCTCTGATCGTAACGTTTGATTTACGTAATATTCAATCAAGTTTAAAAGATTCCGTAAAATCACCACCAGGTGAAGTTCTTTTGTTGGATAAAAAGGGCCATATCATGTTGGCCAGTAATATCTTAATGCCTGTTGCTGGCAATGCTGTGTCACTTGACCCCGCAATACTACGCCAATTACAAGATAAACCAGGTGAATCTGAAATCTTCCCAGGATTATTTCAAGAAAAAGTGATTGGCTTAGCCTATATGGCAGACAAACCACCTATCACCATCATCGCGAGTAGAAGTTATGAGTCCGTATATGCCGCTTGGAAGCAGCAACGTAACTTATTTATCAGCTTAATTAGCGTGATCCTTTTCATAGTAGCCACAATCGCCTTTAGAATGGGTCATGGCATTGTTGTTCCTCTGGAAAAATTAATTCATGCGACTAAGAAAATCGTAAAAGGAGATCTTAATGTCGAATTAGCTATTACACAACGTAATGAAATGGGTCAGCTTACCCTCATGTTTAATCAAATGACTGATAAGCTGCGCCAGAATCAAGCTGAAATTAATGCAGCCAGCACTGCTATGCAATTGAAAAATCAATTGTTGGAAACTCTGTCAATAACAGACAGTCTTACTGGGCTTTATAATCGTAACAAGCTTAATCTAATTATTAACGATCAACTCGCTCGCTATGCACGTAACAAACGACCGTTTGCCGTACTTATGATTGATGTTGATCATTTTAAAACGCTCAATGATAGCTTAGGGCATATCGCTGGCGATGAAATATTGACTGCGGTAGCCAAAAAGATCTTTCATTGTATTCGAAGTGTGGATTTTGCCGCTCGATACGGTGGTGATGAATTTATTATTATTCTAACTGAAACGACAGTTGACGAAGCAATAAAAACGGCCGAGCGTATACGGTCTCACACGGCCAATATCTATTGCAATGCAATTAACAAAACAATTAAAGTAACTTTAAGTATCGGTGTCATACAAAGTGAACCAGAAGATACTTCATTGACCATCCTACTCTCGAGAGTCGATAGTGCACTCTATGAAGCTAAACATGCAGGGCGCAACCAAGCTTACTGTATACAACCCAAGCCTAGCGCAGCATAGTGCAACAATATTATGGATTGCGATTTTCTTCTATTTCAAGCATGGTATTAAGTACCCAACCTTGATTCTTATCAGTCTGAACCCGTAGCCAAGGTCCTTGATTTGCGCTTGCCGTCAATAAGGTATCTTTTTTCAGCGTAGTTAAAACTTGAGCATATTGATTCGGTTCTTTACGTAAAAAAACATTCTTAATGGTGCGTAATCTCATCGGCATGTGAAACTCAAGCAGAGAATAATCTACTTGTGTCACTCTCTTACGATTCTGATCTACTATTAAAGCAATAAAATTATTTGCTTGTGATACATGATTCATAGCAGCCACATACTGATCTTTTGAGTAAAACAGTGTCGCTGTCTCTAATAGCCGTTGTGCTTGGATTCGTAATATTTGATCAAAAGAGGAAGTTTTTGTTTGTTTCAAATGTTCTAAAGCAGCTTCCACCTCTGCAATAGCAGAAGCTGTGCTCGGTTTTGTAGCTAACCGATGTAATTTAACCTGGGTACGAGTAGCTTCCTTATTAGCCTCTCGGAGAACATGAGCCTGGCTTTGCTGACGAATTTTCTGATTCTTGATTAACTCGTCCTTTTCGACAATTATTTTTTCCAGGCGCGCAATTTCATTTCTCAAATCTTCATATTGAGGCGTTGGTGCTGGCTCTTGTCCAACAAGTGGATCAGCTACCGGTTCTTTTGTAGCACACCCAACCAAATTTAAAGCACATAAGAAAAAAGCTGAATACACTGCTAAGTTAGAAATTTTAAATGGGAAAAAAGGTGTTGCTTGTGTCAATGGCCTTAATCTCTTCATCCTCTTTCTCCATAAACTATTAAGCACGTACTGGGTTGTAATTTTTCTCATCACTTATTATTAGCTATTAGCAACTATAAATTAATGCCGGTTAGCCCAGTCACACAATCTTATATTTTTATTAAGAATATTCATTAGCAACTCTAGATCATAGGACAATAACAAGCACAACTAACGGTTTAGTATAATTTCCAATACAAACTTGCTGCCAATATAAGCAAGCAGTAATGTTACAAATCCGGTTAATGTCCAGCGAATAGCTATCCTGCCCCGCCATCCGTAAAGCTGCCTGCCAATCAGTAATGCAGCAAATACCACCCAGGAGGTAATGCCAAACAGAGTTTTATGTGAGAATGTAAGTGGCTGACCAAACACTTCTTTTGAAAAAACGATACCACTTAGCAGTGTCAGAGTAAGTAGAACAAATCCAACCCAGATAATCCGAAATAATAATTTTTCCATCGCCAAAAGTGGCGGTAGATTTGTCAGTATAGAGTGCGCCACAGGATGATGTAAATGGCGTTCCACTACAGTCATGACCAAAGCATGTAACGCTGCGATGGTTAATAGGCTATAAGCCATCAAAGCCACTAATAAATGCGCTTTAAATGCCGGTAATTCCGTATTTTCAAGAGGCCGGGAAGATGGAAAAACCACAGGTAATAAAATCGCAATTGCCGCTGCTGCTGCAATGGGTGCAACTAAGGTTTGCAACCCTTGCAAGCGACTGAAAAATCCTGAGAACCAATAAATAAATGCTGTCAACCAGATAATGGATGAAATCGCATTACCTAAACCAAAACTAAGCCCTGCGCCAACAAATATTGACTGGTATAGCGTTATGGCATGCAACGTTAAAGGTATAAGCATGACATAATGCACCCACTTAGCTGTAACGAACTCACGACCATTAACAGTTAATGGCGATTGATTCCACGTATTTCTCCAGAAATACCAGCCGACCAGTATGTAAAGCAAAAAAGCTGTGAGATAAGTTAAAATGCTGGTCATGGATATCATGAATTTTTTAAAAACAGAAAGAACTGTTTAGTCTACATGGCACGTCAACAAATTCAAGTGCCGACCTAGATAATATTTAATTTTGCGTCCTCACACTACTCTACATCTATCTATTTTTCGGGATTTAAAATATGTTTGATAATTTAACCGGTCGACTCGCCGGTGTCATTAAAACATTACGTGGTGAAGCAAGAATTACTGAAAGCAATATCCAGCAAGCATTGCGCGAAATTCGCCTGGCATTGCTGGAAGCTGATGTGGCTTTACCGGTAGTTAAAGATTTCATCGCACGTATCAAAGAAAAAGCCATTGGTCATGAAGTAATGACCAGTCTCACACCAGGCCAAGCTTTAGTGGGTGTTGTTCATCAGGAGCTCATTACTATTCTGGGTGGAGAAAAGGCTGATCTTAATCTCTCTACAGTGCCACCTGCCATTATCCTCATGGCCGGATTACAAGGCGCCGGCAAAACCACCAGTAGCGGCAAGCTGGCAAAGTGGTTAATGGAACAAAAGAAAAAGAAAGTACTATTAGTCTCATGTGATATCTATCGTCCGGCTGCTATACATCAGCTGGAACTTCTGGCTAATCAAACAGGAGCAGACTTTTTCCCCGTTAAAGACGGCCAGAAACCGGGAGAAATCGCTACAGCTGGTTTGGATTACGCACGCAGACATCATCATGATGTCATGATCGTGGATACTGCAGGCCGGTTAGGTATTGATGAAGCCATGATGCAGGAAATCAGCGAGCTTGAAGCACTGTTAAAACCCGTTGAAACTTTATTTGTTGTAGATGCCATGCAAGGACAGGATGCGGTTAATACAGCCAAAGCTTTTTCCGATGCATTACCCCTAACCGGCGTCATACTCACCAAACTCGATGGCGATGCGCGTGGTGGGGCGGCATTATCAATTAAACATATCACGGGAAAACCGATTAAATTCGCTGGGGTTGCAGAGAAATTAACTGGCCTGGAAGCATTTCATCCCGATCGGATGGCTTCACGTATTTTAGGAATGGGTGACGTGCTCGGCTTGATTGAAGAAGCACAACGCAGTGCCGATCAGCAAGAAGCTGAGAAACTGATTAAGAAAATGAAATCGGGCAAGGCATTTGACCTCGATGATTTCAAGGCACAGTTTCAGCAAATGCGCAACATGGGAGGTATGAGTGCCTTGATGGATAAATTACCTGCCCAGTTAAGCCAAGCAGCACAAAGTGTAAAAGTGGACGACAAGCTAATCAATCGGACGGAAGGCATTATTAATTCGATGACAAAGCAGGAACGCGCCAAACCTGAGCTCCTCAAGGCTTCACGCAAACGAAGAATCGCAGCAGGCGCCGGCGTTTCCGTGCAGGAAGTTAATCGCCTACTGGCTCAGTTCGAACAAGCCCGGAAAATGATGAAGATGATGAATAAAGGTGGAATAGCCAAAATGATGCGCGGATTGAAGGGAATGCTCCCTCGCGTACATTAATATCTATTTTCAGTTGGCTGCAGGCGCCTTCTCCAGCCCAACGACTCGGGCACCTGCAGCGATTTTTCTTGCTGAAAACCAACCTCTATTCATTTCAAGTGCATATTTCGCCATGCCCGCTGAATCATGTGCAGTTCTGGTTTGCGGTTGCATATCGACAATATTCAGAATGACACCCTGTTCATCAATAAAAGCAACACTCAAAGGAATATAGGTATTTTGCATCCACATGCTATAGTGACCTGCATGAGGAAAAATAAACAGCATACCTGAATTTTCTTCTAATGATTCCCGATACATCAACCCTTGCGAGCGGGATAATTGGGTATGTGCCACTTCTGCAGAAATGACATACCCGGATATTTCCAATGACAGAATACTTAATTCTAAGGCGTTGACATTTGCATAAGCCATTACCATCAAAGAAGCTAAAGTTACTCTCAGACAACGCATCAATGCTTACCCGTACTGCCAAAGCCATTTCCCCCCCGATGGCTTTGATCAAAACTATCCACTTTGTTGAATTCAACTTGTATGACAGGAACTACCACGAGCTGCGCAATCCGTTCGAGTGGATTAAGATGGAAAGATGCCTGCCCCCGGTTCCAGCAGGAAACCAGAATTTGCCCTTGATAATCAGAATCAATTAAACCGACCAGATTTCCCAGTACAATCCCATGCTTATGGCCTAACCCAGAGCGTGGCAATACCAACGCAGCTAATCCCGTATCGGCAAGATGCACTGCGATTCCGGTAGGAATGAGACTGGTTTCTCCTGGGTTGATGGTAACAGGCTGCTCAATACAGGCGCGCAGATCCAGACCGGCTGAACCCGGTGTTGCGTAGCTTGGAAATTGCTCATTTAAACGTTCATCGAGAATTCTAATATCAATTTTTTTCATATGCTCAAGGTCAGTATTTTCTTCTATCGCTTGTAAAGTAAGCTGATATGCTTTATCAAAAGCCGTGCCTGTTCCGTCTTAGATGCCTTGGGAAGTACATGCTTACCAGTATCATCCAGTAAAATCAGCTCACTTTCGTCGGAACCGATAGCATCTTGCGCTAAATTGGCAACCAACAAAGGCAGATTCTTCTTACGACGCTTCATTTCTGCATTCTTCTCAAGATCCTCTGTTTCTGCTGCAAAACCAACACAAAAAGGTGGCCTTGGCAAACTGGCTACAGCCAGCAGAATATCTGGATTTGGTATCAGTTCGACGGAAAATTTTTTATCAGATTTCTTAATCTTACGCGAGCTGATTTTTGCCACCCGATAATCGGCAACAGCAGCGACGCTGATAAAGATATCGGTTTCTGAGATTTCTGCCTGCACAGCATGTAGCATATCGTCTGCACTTACGACATGAATAAGTTTATCTACTGCTGGCGGTGCCAAACAGGTGGGGCCGGAAACAAGCGTTACCTTTGCATTCGCTTCCACTGCTGCCTGGGCAATGGCATATCCCATTTTTCCGGAACTCTTGTTGGTGATGCCACGCACAGCATCAATCGCCTCAAAGGTTGGTCCGGCTGTCACCAAAACATTTTTGCTTTCTAGCGAGCTGCTAGTTTGAAAAGCGGCTTGCACCGTCTCAGCCAGCACGCTGGCTTCCACCATACGCCCTATTCCTATTTCACCACAGGCTTGCTCACCACTGGCTGGACCTATTATTTTTATCCCATCTAGCCGTAGCATCGTTAAATTACGCTGTGTGGCAGGATTTTCCCACATTTGCCGATTCATAGCAGGTGCTATCATGAGTGAACAATCCCGTGCCAGGCATAATGTCGCTAATAGACTATCCGCCAAACCATGGGCAAGTCCTGCAATAAAATCCGCACTGGCTGGTGCCACCAGAATCATATCAACAGTGCGGGATAAATTAATATGCGCCATATTCTGAGCGGCATTAGTTTCCCATAAATCGGAATAAACCGGATTACCTGTCAGTGACTGAAAAGTCACCGGCCCGACAAAACGACAGGCAGATTGCGTCATCACCACCTGCACATCAATTCCACCCTGAGTTAAGAGGCGCGCCAATTCGGCCGCTTTATAAGCAGCTATTCCGCCTGTTATGCCAAGCAACAGACGTTTTTTTAATACATGAGATGCACCTGTTGTCATATTAAAAAATCGTTCTGAACAAGCTTAATCAAATCAATAGATTGATTCAGCAAAAATAAATATCTCCTCATAAGCACCCTCATTGCTTATTTTACTCAATATGACTGCATTGATGCCGCTATAGTGAAATTAAAAAAAAGTAGCTCCGTATTATTTTTAATTGCGACACAGCCTTATTTTACATGACTGGGTTATTCACTTATGGCGATTACAAACTGGCCGATATCCGAACGACCGCGTGAAAAGCTATTGAAGAAAGGCGTTACCGCCCTTTCAGATACAGAGCTGCTGGCCATATTCCTGCGCACCGGCATAACGGGAAAAAGCGCAGTAGATCTCGCACGGGAATTACTCACGCATTTTGGCAGTCTCACTAATATATTTGCAGCCAGTCAGACCAGTTTCTGTCAATTACCAGGGATGGGTATCGCAAAATATACACAACTGCAAGCTGTCTTAGAAATGGCCCGCCGTGCACTGGGTGAAGAATTAAAAAGCGGCAATGCGATGACCTCACCTGATTTGGTTCGAGATTTTCTACGTTTAAGTTTAGCAAATAAACAACATGAAATCTTTATTGGTATTTTTCTGGATGCCAAGAATCACACCATTGCTACTGAAGAACTGTTTAGTGGCACACTAACCCAAGCCAGCGTTTATCCAAGAGAAGTCGTCAAGCGCGCCTTATACCATAATGCAGCCGCGATAATCTTTGCGCATAATCACCCATCAGGCGTCGCAGAACCCAGCCATGCTGACAAAATACTTACGCAATCTCTGAAACAGGCGTTGGCTCTGATTGATGTCAAAGTATTGGACCACTTTATTGTGGGGAACGGCACTACCCTTTCATTTGCCGAACATGATTTAATCTGAGTACAAGCGCATAAATAAGAATGCTATTTTAGAGAATAAGAGTAGCATCTGTCATTGATAAATATTTTCGTCCAGTAGAAATAGTTATATAGACAGTTACATTTGAGTAAATGTCTTAAATCAGGATATAATTATCTTTTTTCAAGAATTCTGGAGTGCGCTACTATGGCACGAGTATGTGAAATAACCGGCAAAAAACCCATGTCCGGTCACAATGTTTCTCACGCAAATAACAAAACCAAACGACGTTTTTTGCCTAATCTGCAACGCCGCAAGTTCTGGGTTGAAAGTGAAAATCGCTGGATTAGCTTAAGATTAACGAATGCTGCATTACGCACAATAGATAAGAATGGTATTGATGCAGTATTGGCTAAAATGCATTCGAAAAGCAAAAGCATCTAAGAGAGTCATTAAGGTAAGTATAAGTTAAGGAATCATTAACATGCGTGAAAAAATCAAGCTTGAATCTTCGGCTGGAACAGGCCATTTCTATACAACCACTAAAAATAAACGTGCGAATCCCGAGAAAATGGAATTAATGAAATTTGATCCTGTTGCACGAAAGCATGTCAAATATAAAGAAACAAAGCTCAAATAAATGGCTATAAGCTAGTCAATAAAAAAACCCGCCGAAGCGGGTTTTTTTAGCTATATTTCTGTTATTAACCCTTAAGCATAACAACGTAATCGCTGAGAAAAGGCTCTCAATACTTCGATACCGCTTTCCTCTGCACGTCGGCACCAATCTTCCAACTCCTTAACCAGCTCTTCGGTTGATGCGGTAGAACGTTGCCAGATTCCAGCTAATTCGTCACGCATGGTATAAACTTTATCCAGTGTTTTGGCTTTACTTAGCACTTGATTAAGTTTTTCACGTTCATGCTCAAGCAGCGTTTTTGAGTCAGCCAGAATCCAACGCTTTAAAGTAGATTTATCTACGCCATATTGTGCGGTAGCCTCTCTTAAGTAAATGATTTCTTTTGCAAAAGTTTCTTTCAACGATTTGGTATATTTCGCAAGCACTTCATAGCGATGAGAAATAACAGCTTGCAATGTATCTGAATCGCACTGAGTTTTTTCCCTATCGATGCGTAATTTGGGCGCAATTTTTTTGACTTTTGCCAATCCAACCATTTCCAGAATACGGATATATAACCAGCCAATATCGAATTCATACCATTTATTGGATAGCCGCGCTGATGTTGCATAAGCATGGTGATTATTATGCAATTCCTCACCCCCAATTAAAATACCCCAAGGTACGATATTCCGACTGGCATCTTCTGCCTGAAAATTACGATATCCCCAATAGTGGCCAACACCGTTAATAATGCCTGCAGCAAAAACCGGCGCCCACATCATTTGCACCGCCCACATTGTAATACCGATCGGACCAAACAGAATCACATCAATAATCAGCATCAAGGCAACACCTTTTGCGCTATATTTACTATAAATATTACGCTCAAGCCAATCATCAGGCGTACCATATCCATACCGTTTCAGGGTATCTTCGTTCTTTGCCTCCATTCTATAAAGTTCTGAGCCTTCGCTTAAAACTTTCTTAATACCCACAATAACTGGGCTATGCGGATCATCCTTGGTTTCGCATTTCGCATGATGCTTGCGATGAACTGCAGTCCATTGCTTGGTAACCATTCCAGTGGTCAGCCACAGCCAAAAGCGGAAAAAATGGCTGGGTATCGCATGTAATTCCAGCGCCCTATGCGCTGAATGACGATGAAGATAAATTGTGATAGAAGCAATTGTAATATGCGTAAGAACCAGGGTAACAACGATATACCCCCACCACGGCATATCAATTACACCGGAGATTAAAGTAAGAAAATCAGAAATCATATAATTACTATCCTTTTAAAGACCCGCTAAGGTACAAACCTACTCGAATAAAAATAGACTAATTCTTAACCATCAAATTCAATAAACATACTAATAATTTAAAACCCCATTTACTGTACATTAAGTATTTGGTCTGTTATTTTTTAGCATTAAAATTTTATACTAACGCCTGATAGAAAGGAAATATTACTCTTATTACCTGCTTAAAGTTTCCCAGATGAATCTTTGAAAAATCAAAATCTCAGACTTAGGAAAATGCCTGGATTGACTTGGTCAGGCACTTTGTAACAATCCAGCTAAGCGACTTTTTAAGTTCTACCATTTCGGTTCCAAATTAGATTGGACTTCTATTATTGAATTAAGAATTAGGTAATGGCTGTTTAGAACATAGGAACGTAACTCAATATATCCTGCTAAGCTTCATATCGAGTTGATAAGGGCGCCACTACACCCGTTCCTGTTTCTCAAGCTCCCATCGATGCTATACTATTATCCCAGCAATTCGAAGAATGATACAAATGACGATCGATCGCTGTGGAGGTCAGGAAACGAGGCAACTCTTATGGCACCAGAACTCAGATAATTACTTATTCAATGGTTGAGTCAACCAATTATTGAAATCTGGCACACGTATTCTTACTGTCTCGCTATGATGGATCAGTTCCTTGGTTTCCCGCCGTGCCCACAATGCCTGTTCCAATGCTATCCCACACCATATCAGTATGCAATGGCCATGACTCGCCAACCATAAACCGTGCAAAAACATCCGTGATAAAAGCGACATAAACAAATTCTGTCCACAACGCAACAAATGTAATGTCCGCAATCTACAATTGATTTGGCCGAGTTACCACGAATTGCCGATTAACTTTATCTGTTAGCCGGGCAAGCAATCTTCTGTAGTGGTTGTCCAATATCGTTTGCTGCGCCTGACACCTTGCAATCCAAGTTTCTTCATCAGCCGTGCAGCGAGCAGCAATAATGCCTTCTCACAACTGCTGCCAGACTTCGTTGGCGCCATAAACTTTGAAATTATTCTTCCATATGCGCTGAGACCTTTGCAAAAACATAACTTTACCTGAAGCGTATTCAGTTCAGATTTTTTTGTGAGCAATGAAGTACTTTTTGTAAGCTTTTCGCAAAAATTCCAGGGATAATCGCTTCAAACCGATCATTATCGGATTAGACGGGCGGATTATTCCCATGATTGTGCCTGTATTTGCTTGTCGACATACAATTTTGGCAATCTTTTCAGGTTGTAGGCTATGGCTGGTAAAATATGCCAAGCATGTGCTTTGGCGTTACCGCGATAACGCAGTACCTTGGATCCGAACCATCGTGCCTGGCTGCCGAAGGTTCGTTCTACCACGTAGCGAACTTTGGCAATCAGGCTATTGCGTTGTAATTGTCGTTGCGTTAGTGGTTTGTTCTTGACC
>NZ_FONE01000054.1 GCF_900112825.1 Nitrosomonas sp. Nm166
ACTCTGCAACAAGGCCGGATATAAGACTGCAGCCGATTCCTCGCATCGCCAGAACATGAAATATCTCTTGCCATACCGGGAGGCGTCCATATAAGTAACCCCATGGATAGTTTTAAATAGAACATCATCAAGCACAAGATCGGCTTGTTAAATTTGGCAGCAGCCGAGCTAAACAGCATATCCCGTGGAGTAATGGTTTTCCCACGATACTTTTTATCGTTATCACTCTGCGGTGGCAATTAAGATTTGCATGGGTATACGTCCATAACACATCCTGCTCTATGGGTTCGATCATTGCTGTAGTAAGTCAGCCAAACTTCCAGATCGGCCTGTAGTTCTCTTTTAGAGATAGATCTTTTCCAGAACCACCTAATAGAATTCTTGCAAGATGGTTTCATGAAACCGGTCATAAATGTAGATTGTCCAAAGCAAACGCAACTACTGCAACTTTCAGTGACTTCCTCGACCGGTTCTTGTTGTTGGGCTTGCGGCAATTGGCGTCGGGCGTCGATCAGTGCTTTCCATGCAAATTTTAATTGACGCAAAGGAGGTTTGGTACGATAAAATCACTATACTGGAATTTGAATTGACACGTATTTCGTCAAATCGGATAACCGCCAGATCGGGTCTAAACTACTTAAATAAGTGAATTGATAGTTGACCAATAAGCTTCAAAACGTTAACATGCATTTTTCAGCAGTTCCCTGATAGCTCAGTCGGTAGAGCGACGGACTGTTAATCCGCAGGTCCCAGGTTCGAGCCCTGGTCGGGGAGCCAATTCGGTACAAATCTGCACTCTATCACGAGTGTTCAATTCATTCTCAGTAACAGCATGTGCCAATGCTGAATAGCTGCCAGTTATTTCAGCTTGGTTGCCCCTTATACGGATTTCACTTATTAGTAGCTTAAGATATTCTTTTCCGAAGCTGCTTGATTTATCTAATAGCTTGGCGCGTATTGCTCTAGTAAATGTAACTTCTCGCGCAATTTGACACTAATTTTTGCTTTACTGGGCACTGCTAGTTGACTTATTTAACGGGTAGAGCGTCAATGTGTTCATCTTAACAGGGAGGTTAAAATGAACACGGAACAAACGACACTCATCCACGATGAATTACTCTCCATTCAAACCTTGCCGCTTGCTGCAGCCAATGGGGAAATTGATCTTAACGATATGGCCATAGGTGAGCTAATCAACCGTGGCTTGGATCTATCCGGCAAGTGGGTTGGGTTTGATCAAGCCCGCACATTGCTTCATCGTTAAAAATTCTGAATGACCAGCTCGGTGCGTTGTCCGCGCCCTTGCTGGCCGCCCACAGTATAACTAATCGCCACCGACTGCATCGTCAATTCCTTGAACGCCTCATGCATTTCCGGAATATCGTTGACTGATATGATCATCTTGCCTTTGATCGTCCTCGCTAGCTCGGCTATCTGAGCATATTGCTTCAGCTCAAAATCCACGCCATAACCTTCCGTACCCCAGTAAGGGGATCACAGTAAAACAAGGTGTATTCTCGATCGTACTTACGCACACAGTCGTGCCATGCCAAGTGCTCGATATAGGTTTGCGATAACCGCAGATGCGCCTGGCTTAACTCTTCCTCGAGGCGCAGCAGGTTCAGGCGTGGTGCGGTAGTGGTAGCGGTGCCAAAGTTCTGGTTGGCTACCTTGCCGCCAAAAGCCAGCTTCTGTAAATAGTAGAAGCGAGCCGCGCGTTGAATATCGGTGAGTGTTTCTGTCGGCGTGATTTGCAGCCATTTGTACATCTCTCGGCTGGTCAGCGCCCATCGGAATTGTTTTGTGAATTCATCCAAATGATGCTTGATCACGCGGTACATGTTAACCAGATCGCTGTTGATGTCATTGAGCACTTCCACATGCGTTTGTTTTTTCATGAAATACAACGCTGCCGCGCCACAGAATGGTTCTACGTAACAGGTATGCTCTGGAAAAAATGGCCAAATATATTTGGCCAGGCGGCGTTTGCCGCCAATCCATGGAATAATCGGGTAATTCTGGTTCATACTGTAAGCCTCTCTATTTTTAGTATGTGCTAGGCTTATTCCGCCGGTCGACTTGGCAGGGAGCCTTGGCTGTGGCTCACAGGCGCAATCTGTGGGTTATAGTGGTCAGGCCATAATTCGGAGGATGGCCTGATCGCTCTCTTTATTTCTATTTCTGACTGCCTGCATCACTGTTTTCAGCTTGCTACAGCGAAACCTGCGTTTGCTGTTGAATTTTCTGCATCAGCGGCCAGACGTTAGTTGACGAAGGCATCTGCCCGAGGATCTGCAGAATGCCGTTGACTTCGTCCAGGTGTAACTTGATGTTTTGCATTTTTTCTCCTATTAAAATGTCCAGCCTGAACCATTGCCATTGCCGACTTCCGCTGCATACGTTATTGCTGCGGCCTCTCTCTTTAACTGTGCTGTAAGCTGCTCGTCAGTGGGATCCATTTCCATACCTTGAATTTGTTTGAATCCGATTTTGTATCGGTCGTATTGATCTTGGGTTAGGTCAACGATTAATTGTGGCAATTTAGTATCTCCTATGTTAATGCTGCGGTTGCTTTCCAGCCGCCGTTATAGACGTACAGTTTGTTGTTGCTTGTATCGTAATAAAGCGGGACATTTCCCGTTGGATTTGTCGGCGTTCCGGTCGGGGCGCCGCCTGCTGCTGGAATATTGATAAATCCTGTTATTTGCGCTGTTGATCCGGCTGCGACTTCAACCCCTCCGGCAAAGAAGTTACGAGCAGTACCATTTGCATAAAAATTCCAACGCCCTGTGCCTGCCGGGATATCTCCATAAAAACCGTAATTGTTTGTTGCCCCGATAAGGCTATTCCCAGCTTCAAATCCATTCTGCGTCGTAACTGTTCCAGTGAATGTTCCTTGCTGGGCGCGATAATGATTTAAAAGCGGATAACTGCCGGACGCCACTTTAGATGAGCTGAGAAAATAGTCAGCTCGGCTTGACACGTCAGATTGAACTTGTGAATCTACGACAATGCCATTTGAAAATGCAGATCCAGCAATATTTTTTAGTATTGCTACAATTTGCCCTGCCGATGGAGTTCCACCGATACCAATCCTGCCAGAGCTATCAATTCTCATCCGCTCAGTTGGACTCGATGCGCCATCAGCGGTGGTGCTAAATATCAAACGGCCTGGCATATCATTAGTACCAGGAGTACCATCGACGGCGGCAAGTATGAGAGCGGCAGGAGTAAAGCTAGCTCCATCACTACCAGTGAAATAAATACTGCCTAGTGTATTATTGGCGGTAACAACTGTATGTGTTCCGGTAGTATCAGATCCGCTACGATTAAATGTGTATGTTGCCGCGGTTAATGTTGTTCCGGTAGTGTCCGCATCCCAAGCGAATGCGCTAACACCTGCTTGTTGCCCATTTGAGGCTGACGAATTAATTTGTAATAAGGATGTCGCAACAGCTGGTACAGTTAGGGAAGCTGTATGTCCTATAAGGGTTGCTCCACTATTAGTTATTACAAACGGCGTAGCATCAGGATTTGTACTATCCTCAACAACAAGCGCATTACCACTGCCCGTTTGAGTAATCCTAAGCGCATCAGATGAGCTATTAGCTGATATCACCCCGCCTGTTAACAGCAAATATTGTCCGGTTGTCGGCGCAGTTAAACTGATCGTCCAGGCTGTTTTAGTTCCTGAGCCACCTGTTCCCGAGACATTAACAACCAATGCCCCAGTGCTGCTGTTATATGAGGTTACCGCGCCGATCATATAGCCCGGCTATTTTGTCGCCAGCCTGGGCTGTGAATCCGAACGTTGCACCTTGTTGCGGGCCAGCGGCGCGATCGCGGTACAGAAATGCGGCATGCTTGCCCCAGACACGGCCCAATGTCACCGCCTGGCCTTTCTTGGCGCTGTTGATGAAACCCTGGCCGACATACACCGCTTGCAGCTCGAACAAGTCGGCAAAATGCTGCCGGCTGACCATGCCCGCACCCTGGTCGGTACCGAATACAGCCTGCACGATCTTTGGATGACGGCGCAGATTCGTCCACGTTTGCTGTCCAAATACTGCAATATTCGGGCGCATCACGGGCACATCGAGCGCATCGCCGATTGCATTCACAGGATTGGAATTGACCTGATCAGACCACTGGCTGGTGCCGGATAGCGTGGTTTTGTTGCCGGTGGCGAAACTTGCATTATTAAAAACCAGATTGGCCACACGCTGTTCACGGGCCAGATTGACAAGATTGGTCAGATA
Source organism: Nitrosomonas sp. Nm166 (assembly GCF_900112825.1). Classification (GTDB taxonomy): domain Bacteria; phylum Pseudomonadota; class Gammaproteobacteria; order Burkholderiales; family Nitrosomonadaceae; genus Nitrosomonas. The sequence continues at coordinate 4,260 of NZ_FONE01000054.1, forward strand.
AGCAGTGGACGTTCCCAGGGGATCAGTTTTTTGATTGTCGTCTTCGATATCTTCATTGGGCACGATATCGTCCAGGCCGTAATCAACCACCTTGTCCTGCACCTCGGTCGCGCTGAATTCCACTTCATTCGGCATGCTTTTACGGCCAACCTTTGCGTCCGGTACGGTAAAGCCCTGGCCCTTATCGAATAGCAGATATTTGAATTCCGCATCGGTAGGCGTGCGCGGCAGCACATCGTCGGCAATCAGTGCAATATCAGGGTTGCGGTAGGCGATTGCAATGGCGGTTAAACGTGGATCGACCGGGAAAGGACGGACAGCGCCGGCAAATGCCGCTCCATATAACAAGCTTTCTCCATACCCTATGTCTGGCGGCGGAGTCATGCCAGCAAAGGCCGCGCCGCACAGGATGGTGGCAATTGTTAGAAATAGAAACCCACTGGTTTTGGTTATGCGCATCTGGTTCTCCTTAATTTGTTGAATATATTTTTGGCTACGATTTATGATTAACCTTGCATCAAGCCGGGGGCGATCAACACGTCGGCAATATCACCAGATACTGCGGACACTTCAGCAAAGCCGATGATGCGGTTATTTACACCGGCTGCAGGTGCAGCCGCCACAGCCTTTCCATTGGCATCACTCGTTACCGGCTGGCCACGTGTAACGGTGCCGCCGAATTCGACTTGCGCGATACCAACTTTCACGATATCCACGCGCTCGCCGGATGCTGGGGCGATAGCACCGCACACGCCCATCAATAAATCTGTTGCAGCAGCGGCTTGCAGCACTTCACCGTCGTTTGCGCCCGCCTTGACGATGCGGTACGCGCTAATCGCGCCGCCTGCGGTATAGTTTTTGTTAAGCATTTCATTGGCCATGCTTTTGCTCCTATGTCTAATTGATAATTCGGGGCTGCTTTATTTGCGCGCAAGCACCGCATCCACAGCTTGGGCGGTCGTCACCGTAATACCGGCAGAAGCTTTTTCCGTCTGGTATTTAAGTGCAGCTTCCGCAATGGCTTTGGAATCCTGGGTATCGACCGATTGGATGCCTTCTGGCGGGTTGCCGCCGGTTTGCGTTTGGGTCAGCGCAGCTACTGGAGGTTGATCGGCAATAAATTGTTTGAGTGATTCCAAATCTTTCATGCCGTGGCTGCGCGCCCAATCCACTTGCGGTGGCAATAACTTGCTTGATGTCAGCGCTTCCTGGATCACTTGACCGACCTCGCGCTCAAGTTCTTTTTTCTTCAACGCAGTCAATTCATCTTGAATTGCTTTCATCGTAGCCACTGCCACGAACCTGGCAGGATCAGGATTGTTTACAGCCAGGCTTAAGGAAGCGATTTGATCGGCTTGAGATTTGATCAGGTTGGCAACGTTAAAACCGGCTGCGCTTGTTGCTGCGGTTGCGGACGTCTTGATCTGGTCGATGGCTTTTTGCAGCTCGGCGACAATTTCTTCCTGCGTTGTGGTTACTGGCATGTTCAACATCCAGCGCAAGTTATTCAATAACTCTTCCATGGATAATTTCTCCTGGTCATTTTGTTGGTTAATTAGTTGGGCAAATTGACTGGCCGCGACGGCATCCATGCCGTCCAGGGCCGGGTTGTTGGTCAGCGCGGCATTTAAAATGCTCTTGATTGCGCCTGTTTTCTTATCGTAGGTAAAAACCGGAGAAATGTATTTGTATTCGCCGCTCTCGATCATGGTGGTGGCGCGTTCCGTCCACTCCACATCGATGGCATACAGACCGCTATCGCGCCATTCGAGCTTAGAGAACCAGCCCGATGCTGGCGCAGGTTGACCGTTTTGAGCTGTCAATAAGGTTTGGTGTTCGTAGTCAATGACAGTACGATTTTCACGAGCTGAAAAGTCTGCGATGATGCTTGCTGCCAGTTCCGCGTCAATCTTCCAGTGCGGCGCGTCTTTTGGACGGCCATCACTAGCCCGAAATCGACCTTCAGGAAATAACTGGATTTCCTTGCCAGGCGTGACGATAATCGCGCACGCGGCAATGCCGGATGAGTTTTTCTTGAATTGGGTGTTTTTTGGATTCATGCCGCCATAATAAAAGCGGGGAATCATTGAGTTAAGGCGGAAAGATTTCCGCTCTGAAAGGTATTGACTAAAAGTCAGACTAGCATTTTTATGGTTTAAACGTCAAACCGGGGATCATCTGGAATATAAAAATATCGTTTAAACTGAATTTAACTCGGGTTTAACGCGGGGATCTCTGAATGATCCTTATCATGGTAGCTGTGACTCATCAGAAACGCTCAAATCGCGTTTAAATCGGTTTTGCGTTTTCCGTGTGATGAGCATACAATTTTAATTAACGGGTGAGCTGTGGAAAATTCGGAGTCCACAGGCTTGAGTGCTTCAAGCACCCCTGGATGGAGGGACGTCCGGCCTCCCGCCCGTTACTCAACAGCTCCTCTGACAAGAGTATATTTTCTTCCTTTTAATGCGACCGAATCTACCTTAAAAGCAGTTCTTGCCATATTGAGTTTCCGCTTTGGCTTCTTTGGCACAAAATCCATCTGCACCACCAGCTTCTGAGCGCGGGTATCATCTTGGCTGTCCATTATATACAGCAAATTCCCGGTCTCATTGTCATATAGCACGGCCTTGGGATCTGATAATTTAACGGGTAATTCCATCCATTCAGCTTCACTTAACGCATCGCCATCCAATTCATGTCGGTCTGCTTTTCTGCCGACCATCAGCCGGTCTTGCACGGCAATCTCAGCGGACACCGGCGTTTTGTCCTGGCCTCGCAGAAACTCGATATCGTCCGGGTGCGCAAAACCGGCCACTACAAACTTGCCCCTGGGAGTGGCATCGGCAAACGTCTTCGCAACAAATTCCTGGAATGTTTTGGTGATGCCTGGCGCTTGCAGTGGCAACATTGTCTGCCACCAGGTAGCAGCCAAATCAGCCGGAGCCTGGATGATCTTGTCGGTTACAAACCTGGGCAGATTATCCAGGCGGCCACCGGGCGGGTAATTAAATCCAGGATCCACCCCGAGCGGGATTTTCTGGATTTCGCCGGTGCGCTTGTTGGCATAAGTATATTGTGGCACTTCGGGTGATTCGCCAACCTTCAGGCCGCGTTGATCCAACATTCGCTGATTGAATTGAGTGACGTTACATTTGCATCCCCAAGCTTTGACTGGGAAGTGCGCTTGCCAGAACGGGTCATCGGCGGGCAACACCAGGTTATCCCAAGCGGAATGCTGCATGCGCGGATGCTCGGAATTGTTGGCGTCATAGCGCAGGTACGGAAAACGCTTTTTAGCGTCTTGTATTCTTTCCCATTGGCCTTCAGAATGTGCCGTTCTCAGGTTAGTATCAAAGATGGTCCGAAGCCTTCGTGTGCTGCCCAGTTGCACGAGCCTGGTTTCACCGGTTAATGGATCGGTCATTTCCGCTTTTCCCCACCAGCCTTTTTGCATCAATAGTGGTTTGAGCTGCTTACGGAAGGTTTCAAAAGTGGTTCCGTCTGCAAGTGCCGAATCAATGCCTGCCCGGATATCACGCAGAATGTCGAGCTGCATCACCTTGGCGACGGTAAACGCTGCCTGATGTTCGGATTGCCAGACGTCCTCCCAGCTAAAGCCGATCTTGTAGCCTTTACTCCGAAAAAATTCGATCGCTTCCTTGGGAGGCAATGCCTGGAATTTAATCATTCTGATCTAACTGGCCTTTTACCCGGCCGTAAATTGCTGCAGCAAATTGCGCCTGTGCCAGCACCTCGGCCAATTTTTCCGGATCCATTGACTGGATCAGCCCTGCAAGACCTGCCTGGAAATCTTCAAAATTTTTTGAATTTGCTGCCAGTTCCAGGATGGGCGATACAAGTGGATCCGTTAAACGCTCCCAATCCCCGGACAATTCATCGGCGAAAATATCGAATTCGTCCTGGTCCTGGTTTGCGGTTGCGGCTGCGACCGATAAAGATCCCTCGACAAGCTCGGGATGACATTTTGTCGCCTGAGTTGTGCTTGGTGGAATTGTTGGATTGGTTGATTGCGATCGCATGAGTACCGGTTCATCGCCCTCCGGCTCCGGGATTCTCAGCCGATCGCGCGCCCAGGAAACCGGTACAGTCAATCCGACATCCACCAGCTTGGGCAGTGCATCGGCGTACAGGCTCAAATCTTCCGCTTCACCCAGATCAAACACCAGGCGCGGACAGCGGCGGATATCTTCAATACCGCCAACGTTTAATGCATAGAGCGGATACACCAGGTCGCGCGTGAGTGTGCCGGATAACTGCTTGGCGTCCGATATCATTAGATCGTGGCGCACTTCGTTATGCACGTTGCCAAGCGCATTGGTTGATGTTTTGCCGTCCGCCTGGCTGGTGAGTGTGCCACCGAGAATCACCTTGCTAACAATGCGTTCGCACCATTCAATCATAAATGCATAGGGATCTGATGCACCTTTGGCTGCCTCTTTGAAATCAATCATCATGCCTTCCGGGATGATTCCGGCAGCATCGTGGCCGATGGCGGCAACGGCATTCAGCAGAGTGTTTTTTTCGTCATCGCTTGCGCCTTGCGGATAAATGCCCAGGCGAAGCGGCAGGCCATAAATTTCCAGGAATTCCGCCAAGTCTCGGACAGAATAATTTTTAAACAGGAACGGCCAGGCCAGAACCCGATGCAGACCGGCTCGGGATAAATAACCGGATTTTGCCTTGTGCACATGGGCGATCCATCCGAACGGCTGAAGTTCTGCACCTTCCTGCGAATTGTTTTTTAGCCGGATCTGTGTCCGAGTTGCCCGATCGGTCTGGAACCAGCTTTGCGGACGATGATTGATGTTTTTAGGCAGCCATTCACTTCCCAGCATCTGCCATTCGATTTCAAGGCAGGCAAATCCGTGACCGATCGCATCCAGGCAGTCCTGAATCACGTCCTCAAAATTGTTAACATCCGTTAACAGATCTTTGATATAGGTCGCTGATTTGCGCTCCTTGGCCGAAGGGTTGCGCGGCGGCATAATGTCCCAGTCAACCGTCAGCAACGCGCGCTTTCTTTTGCTCATCTCGGCAAAAATGTGGCCGTCTTTCTCCTCCATATCCATGAACAGTTCATGTTGGGACTGGATGTCGCCCTGTTCGGCTGATTCCATGATTCGGGCGAGTTTGGCTGGTGTCAGCCCACGGCTAGGGTGTCCGGCAAATGTTTGATTGAGTCTGCCGACTGTTGCGCTTTGCGATTTGCGCATTTTGCCGGTGTCGATTGGGTTACCGTTTGCGTCGAGAATTTTTACCATGCGCCATTACCTCCAAATCGTTCACCTTCACTTGTTGATTTTTTTGCACTTTGATAGTCGATGCCTACGCTTCGGGTGGTGGCCAGCATCCACAGCATCTGCAATGCATCAGGGCCATCATCATGATCCGCCTTGGGGAAATGGCGCAGTTGGTCGATCAGCGTGTTTTGTGATGGATGCAGCCGAATCAGGCCATTTGCCATGTGCGGTTGCAGGGTTTCGATGCGTAGCAGCTTGTCTGTACTTGGCTTAATGCCCACCGCCGGAACCGGCATACCGCGCGCGGCTGAGCGTTTCACAAGTTCAGTTTTAAGAAATTCCTGGAACTGGACTATTTCCACAGCCCACAACAGGCATTTGTATTCCATCTGTAAGGCGATGACATCCTCGATGATTCTATCCGGCAAGCGTTTTTTGATGAGCGCTTCGACCACATCCAAAACACCAGTGGCCCGGTTAAAACCGCCAACCATCAAAGCTGATGGATCACGGCTAGCCCCGTGTTTGCCAAGACTCGGATCACATGCACCAAAGAAACGCCACTCTGGTAAACGGTTTACCCAGAAATTTTTGAGACAGTTTGCGAAAGGTGCATCATCGCCTGATACCGGATCGTTCTGCTGTTCGGAATCAAAGGCTGGGCGGCCATCACGGGCGCGCTTGACCATGAGTTTATAAAGCGATTTGGCGGCGGGCCAGCTAACAACCGCCCCCGCTTCCATTTCGGCTTTGCGTTCCTGGTAGAAAGCAAGCGCATTTTCTTCGCCCTGATTCAATAAAATTTCTTCCCATCTGTCCCACAAACTCATGTTGTGCGGCCATTCGATGATGGCTTTGAATTTTCTGGATTTCCACAGTGGATTTTTGAGTAAGCGCGACAGCACTGAGTCATAGTGCAGGATGGTGCCGATGATCACGACATCCATGCTGTCATCGGCAGGCCCAAGTGACAGTACGGTTTTTTTAAGCCAGGATTCCAGCTTGTCGCGTTGCTCTGGGCTTCGCACGTTTTCATCGTTTTCCAGATCGTCGCCAATGACCAGGTCTGGCCGGTGCGGACCATGCCGAAGGCCGCGCATGCGTTTGCCTGAGCCGAATACCTGTACTTTGGCATCATTGGCCGTGACAATGGTGCCAACTTGCCACACACGCCCCTGGCCGGTGGCTTCCGGGAAATCCATCATCAAGCGCGGATTGAACTCCAGCTCGGCTTTGATGGCTTCCAGCATCGGCAGCGCTTGATCGAGCGCATCCATGATGATGACTGGGTATTTTTTACGGCCGGTGACCAGGCACCAGAGCACGAATATTTGTGTGACTAATGTTGATTTAGCATTGCCGCGCGGGGCGGCGATCGCTTCATGATCGCCGATGCCGTTGTCAACAATCTCTTTCAATCGCTTATAAAGGAATTCATGCAGCACTGCGTTCGGGTGTTTGACGTAATGCGGAAAATAGGTGCGTGCAAAAAACTCTAAATCATTCTTGGCCTTGGTTTGACGCTCGAGCCTTGCGGCAGGATCAGGCGCAAAACCATCGACTTCCGCTTCAATCTGCACGCGGAACTGGCTGGCCAGTTGTGCAATTTGATTTAAGAATTCCTTGCGCGTGGTTTTAGCCATAGCGTCTGCCTATTTCTTCACTAAACGGCATCAGCACTTGTTCCATAGCCATTGAATGCTGCGGGTAGTGCTGCTGGACGTACTGCACCAGGTCGCGCAGGATGTCGGCGGCAAAGCTTAACTTATCCAGCTTTGGATTGGCTTTGGCCATTGCAGCAGCAGTTTTTGCATAGGCATCCGAGAGTTTGCTTAGCATTTCCACTTTATCAAAAGGCTTGATGTCTTTGGCGTTTTTAATTTCCTCCATTGCGCTCTGGAACATCAGCACAAAATCTTCCAGCACCGCTGTGGTGACTGCTTCCATGCCTTGGCCAGAAAGCCTTGCAGCTGCACGAGCGCGATCCCAGTCGTCGCCTTTTTCCAGTGCATCTTTTTTCCAGCGCGTAATCGTGCTCACCGGAACGTTAAAGCGGTCTGAAATAGCTTCACGATTTAACGCTTCGTAAACGTAGGCTGCACGGACTGCGGAGATGGTTTCGGGAGAGTGGGCCATTTATTTTTTAACGAAAGGAATCACGTTCTTGAGTTCTTTTTCTACGCCGCCGCTACTTCTGAATTCCTCCCACTCGCGATAGTGGGCTGTACAATAATGGATATCAGGAGCGATTTCATTGGCATGATCTTCACATAGGGGCCGATCACAGGTTTTTCCTTTGCCTACCGGGTAATCGCACAGATATCCGGATACCCAGCTACAATCGGCGCAGTGTGGCCCCAATTTGCCAGACAAAAATGTGTTTCCATTTTTGGTATGTTTAACATAGCAGGGCATTGGTTCTACAAGCCTATGGTGCGCTTGCCTTTTTCAATCATAAGGGCAACACCTACGGATACCATGCCGCCTGCCAAAGCTCCGGTCAGCGCCGACTTGGTTTCTACCTTGCGCAGCCGTTTATCGATACCGCTCAATTGGGTATTTTGTTCTGCCTGGCCCTGAATGACCTGATCAAGCTTGCCCTTGATCTCGCCCAGTAACAGTATGTGTTCTTCGTTCATAACTTTCCTCTCTTTTCCATGCTTTCAAAATCTTCCTGGCACCATATGCAGCGCGTAACACCTGCTATCTTTTGTCGCTCCAGCGGGATTGCTTCACCGCAATCCTCACAGTGTGATAATGATGGCCGCCTTGGCAGGATTGCGCGCTTTTGTGTGTTTTCGTATTCTTTAAGCTCAATTTCCTGAGCAAAATCCTCCGGTTTCATTTGTTCTCCGGGCGAATATATTCGCCCCTACGGTGATGTGGCCGCCCATTCCGACAATGCTTTGTGGCGTGCCTGGCAGTCGTAATACATCTGCGCTCGCTCCAGGCTGTTCGCTAGGATTGTCGAGAGCTTGCCGTCCGGTGCGCTCGGCAGATCCGGACACTCGGCGGTCAGTGCTGCCGGTGGAATCCTGGGCGTCTGGGGGGCGGGCGTTATAGAGCTGCAGGCCGACAGGATCCAGCTCGCAACGATCATAATCAGGGTGATTTTTAATATTTTCATGGGCTTTCTCCTTGATTTTTACATAAACAGTGCGAACAGTTTCCCGTGCTGACTCGTACTTTTGCGCGGTTTGCTGATCGCGTTTTGCTTGTTCGATGGCTTCTTGTCTGGCTTTTTCCACGGCCTGCAATTGCTGTGCAGCCGCATATTCACGCGCATGTTTATATCCAGTGACATATCCGCCACCAGCAGTTAACAAAACGAAAATCAAGGCCGCTAGCCAAAAATAGGGTGATAGGATCATTTGGATGCTCCGTATTTTAAAGAGAGGATTTTGCTGGACACGTTATGTGCGCCGACAATGCCTAAATAAATGAGCCAGATTTCTGAATCTGGCGGGGTGTCGGAGAATAATGTTGCGCGCAGGAATGCGAGCGTAGCGGCGCAATAAGCGATGTGCGTCCACAGCTTGGTGTGAGAAAGCTGGCCGGTGCCAGCATCGGTGATGAGTTCAATGATGCGACTCATGCGGCTTGCTCCAGGATTCGCCCAGGCCGTGGCCTCATGTCGTTTTCCAGCCAATCCTTGACATCAAAGCCGGGACATTCCTTGTGCACATTCGGCAGGTCACGATGGCCGACGATACGAGCTTCCGGGTACAGCTTTAGCGATGCCCGGACATTGTCACGCAGCGAATCCCACTGCTCGATTGTGAATTTATCAGTACCAATCAAACACACGCCCAGGCTTCTGCTGTTAAAACCTTGCGCATGCGCGCCTATTTCAGAAAGACTACGGCCGGTTGCAACCGCACCGTTGGTGTAAATGATAAAGTGATAGCCGATGGCTAAAAGCCTGGGATTGAATTGTCTACGAAATTCATCTGAACGCTTAAAGCCACGTTCCTGATGCCATTTATCGATGTCAAAAACGTCGTGCCAGCGGCCATTCGGCGTAGCTGCACAATGAATGACGATGCCGGTGATTTTTCGAGTATTCATGCTGCCATGATGGCAGCGGACGGGGAAGAGATTAAGGCGGAAGGGTTTCCGCCCGGATGGGCCTGGCGGGAGAGAATAGGTTAGTACTGATTGATGATAGTGTCAAATTCACCAAATAAAAACCCGCCGAAGCGGGTTAATATGCATCTGAATTAAGCTTTACCTGTTGTAAGCGCTACTGTATTTAGCTTATCTAGCTGAGCCCTTAACAAACTTGCGAATTTTTCAATATGTTTCTTTGCGAGAAAAAGAAACACTGCTGGCACAATCAAAGACACAAGGATCACTGATGAAAGTATTAAATGCTCCAAGATATACAAATTCATTTTGAAATAATAAGACAAGTATATTTGTCTTTGATTATCAGTGCATTGCTTTGTGTTTTTATCAAATTCACGCGTAAATGGGTGATCAATCTGTTTATTGTTTTTTATAATCAATGTAAACAGCAACGCTTGCCATATATTTAATTGATGGCCAAAACGTATAAATCCATTCATTGCATTTCTAAGCATGTTATATGCCGGATCGTTAAAGCTTATTTTTCCATTAAGTGCTTCATCAAATAAGCTATCTCTCAATTTAAACATTTTTTGCCTGAACAAATCAGTTCGATATTGAGGAAATAGCCAGAATAACAATATCATCAATAAAGCAATTGATATTAAAGAAGTCAAAGTATGCAGCTCATTCATAATTCATCCTCCTTTCTTGTTTCTCCACGTGGTGTTAATTGACTGGATGTTCTCTTCGTATCTAACTTTGATTCAAGAAATTGAATTCTGTTTTGCAGTCTTTCAACGGTGTCTTTTCTCAGCTTTGCTTGCCATAATCCATAAATAATGCCACTTATGCCAAACCACCAGCCAAGTGCTACTGATAGCTCCAAATTACTAAAAACAGCAAAACCAATATCGGCAAACGTATGCTTACCCGCAAGCTCTGCAACCATCAAATAAATATGGTAAGAAATCCATACAAAGGCACCATATTTGATTAAATACATTACAACATTGGCAATACCTGCTGAATTTCTTTCAGCCCTTAGGCTTTGATTCTCAGCAAGTAATTCGGCTTTGCTCTTTCTAGAGTCCAAAAAACATCCCTGCCATTTTTTATTATTAGACTATGCCTATCGGCATTGATTTAATATTTTTTAACTAAATTTAACGGTAGTTTACAACAAAAAGCCCGGCTCAGTTAACCAAGCGCGGGCTTTTTAGCTTTACTAATTAACTTTCTTAAATTTCAACTGTTACCGCCTTTCTATAAGGCTTGCATCGATGCTGAAGGTTCTTGATTGTTGCCATTGCAAATTCAGCGAGTGTGTCCGTATCCAGCACCAAGCCTTTATTGATTGCCTCTAGCATATCCCTTTTACTCAGCACGGATGCGTCTGGTGGTACTGGCATGATGTGCATTTTGCCCTCACTGTCGAAGCTGACCAGTAAGCGGCAATTGGTTATGGTTGCAGCAGCAGGGGCTAGCAGACTTTCCAGCACGGCTGGGATTTGATTGGAATTAGAGCATTCTGCATTTAAGTACGTCCATACCCTGAATTCAGGAAGTAATTTCTACATTCATATGCTGAGAAGAGCGGCAGTATGCTGCCGATGGTTTTCCACAAAGCATCGAATGACCGTGCCATGGCTTTTCTCAAAATGGCCTTGAG
>NZ_FONE01000022.1 GCF_900112825.1 Nitrosomonas sp. Nm166
AGAAGCAATACATTTAATCAATTATTTCCATTTGGTCACTATTACCTGGGTTACCTGGATCGAGTAGGACGCCAGAATATTCATGACTTCAATGCACAATTTACGCTGCAACCGATGCCATGGATCACATTTATCACCCAATATCATCGGTTCTACCTGGCCAATAACCGCGATTATCTGTACAACGCGGCTGGCGCAGCCACACTCAGAGATATCACAGGTCAGTCAGGAAGCCATGTGGGAGATGAGATTGATTTCCGCTTGAACCTCCATGTCAACCGCCATCAGGATGTGCTGGTTGGCTACTCAAAGATGTGGAGCGGCACTTTCCTGGACAAACAGGTCCCAGGAATCTCTCCGGATCTTTTCTATGTTCAGTACAACATACGCTTCTAAATTCGGTCTGGATTAAACAACAACGGCAGTCTGGTACGGCTGCCGTTATCATTCAAGCTTGGGTTGCTTAATTGATCTGTATTTCTCCTAGCGCTGCTAGCTGAGAATAAAGTCCCGCACAATTTTTATTTGGTTCTCATCCATCAGCATGGGTGAATGACCAATGCCGGGCAACTCGACAATTTTGACTTTTGCGCAACGTTTCTGCATTTGCGCAGCCGTTTCAGCTGACAATACATCCGACTCCATGCCGCGCAGGACCAACGTCGGTATATTTAATTGATCCCATTGTTGCCATAAATCGATATCTTTAATCTCATGTTCTTTAAAACTTATCGAGATTTTTGGATCATAGCGAAAACCGCAGGATCCATCCGTATATTCACAAACGCTATGTAGAGCCATATGATTCCATTGATCTTCTGTTAAAGGACCAAAAAAAACGGATATTGCTTTCATGTACTGTTTAAATTCTTCAAAACTTTTGAAGCGGGGATCTCTACCGACATAATCAGCGATTCTTCTCAGTGCAGCTTCGGGAATTAACGGACCGATATCACTCATCACCAGTTTGGTGATTGGATTCGGTATATTCGGTTGTATCGCTAAAAACATCCCGATTAAGCCCCCTAGAGAAATACCCACCCAATCCAGCGTAATCTTCACCTGATATTGTGCTTTGATATGCGCAATTAAAGATATCGCATCAGAAAGATATAATGGGTAATAATCATAGTCATGTGCTTGCTCCAGCCAATCACTTTGGCCACGCCCTACAATATCTGCAGCAATCACTCTACAGTCAGATTGTAGGGCGCGTGCCAGATAATCGAAATCACGACAATTTCGTGTTAAGCCATGCGCACAAATCACCACATGCGGGTTTTGGGGATCCCCCCAGTCGGTATAAGCAATCGAGTGTGGTTTTTTTTGCTCGCCATCGCTGCCAGGCGTAGGCACAAGTAATCGTTTTACAAGTACTTCCATAATTTATGTTATTTTTGTTCTTATTTCAGTTAAGCGCGTTTTGATTGGAATTTCAGCGCAAACAGATTTTAAATTAAAATTTATAACTATTGAATAGAAGCAAAATATGAAATTGTCAGAGCTTTATTGGCATCGTATCACGCCATTACATTTTCTTTTATGGCCATTAAGTGTTGTATATGAATTTTATCTAACACTGAAGAAATTATGCTATTGGCTGGATATTCTTCCTTCAGTTAAGCTGCCAGTCCCTGTCATTATGGTCGACAGTATCAGTGTAGAGGATGGTGGCAAAACACCGCTGGTAATCTGGCTGATCGATTGTCTGCTCAGGCAGGGTTACCGCCCGGGCATCATAACTCGTGGCAATTCTGATAATCCCGGCTTACCTGCTGCAGTTACCTCTGCCAGTGACCCCAATTGGATAGGAGAGAAAACATTCCTATTGGCGCAACGTTGTGGGGATGCTTGCCCTGTCTGGGTTGGAGATGATAGAACTGAAGTGGCTCAAGCACTTCTGAATGCGCACCCTGCTTGCAATATCATCATCTGCAACGATGGAATACATTATTACCGGCTTGAACGCGACATCGAAATAGCGGTTGTTGATTTCTCCGAACCAAGCTTCGGTAATGGTTTAGTATTACCTGCCGGCCCTCTGCGAGCAAGCCTCCGATATTTGAGAAAAATCGATATTATCGTCACCAATGATAAACAGAACTATGTGGACGCTAGCCAATGGGGAAAGGCCTTCAATATGAAGCTCGTCAATGAAACGGCTTATCAGGTACTCCACTCAGAAATCCGCCAACCCGTTGCAGACTTTAAGAACAAACGATTGCATGCAATCGCCAGCGGAGACAATGTGCAATGGTTCTTTAATTTCATCCAGAAAGCAGGTTTAACTGCGGAATTGCACTCTCATGCAGAAAATCATCGGTTCATTGAACAGGATACCCATTTTCCTGAAACCGATGTGATTCTTATGCCAGAGGAGAATGCATTACAGTGTCTGCGTTTTGCAAAAGACACGCTTTGGGCATTACCGCAAGAGGCTTGGGTAAATAACGAATTACAAACCATGGTGCTGAAAAAGCTTGAAAATAGGCCTGACTAATTTGTAAGGCTCTTTAAACATTTTTTTTCAGGATCTTATCTTTTTGTTGTTCAAATTCCTGTTCCGTAAGTGTCCCTTTATCCCGTAATTGCTGCAAGCGTTCCAGCGCAGTTACTTGCGGGTTCTCTAGTGCTTCTACTGCAGAAGTAGTGTGCCCATTGGATAGAGCAGGTTGTGCTTGTACTACTCCCAGGAATTTTCCTATTCTAAACAGGATTATTTTTATAAAACGCCATAACTTGGGTAACAACCAAACAGCAGCGCCCAAAAAAAGAATAAATAATATGAGGAAAACTTCTGGGTGCTTCAGAGCAGTCCATAATCCGGAAAATACCAGAAAATCTCCCGTAAGAGATGCCGACCAATTTGTAACCGGCTCCGGAGAGGTGTTGATTAACAGGCGAGTACCTGCTTTGGTAGCATGAGTAGTTGCAGCCACACCGCCACCTAGAATCCCGGCAGCAATTTCTAGCGCAGGCGTCACATCACCGACCGCACCTGCCGCCAGCATGGCACCTGCCGGGATACGAATAAACGTATGAATGGAATCCCACACAGAATCCATTCCGGGTATCTTATCCATAAAGAACTCAATAAAATACATGATACCTGCAGCAGCAATTACCAAGGGATCTTGTAATACTGACAATTCATCAGGCAAAACAATATGACCTGATGCGCCACCCCAGCCAAGCACCAATAAAGCGGCATACAAATTAATGCCGCTAGCCCACGAAGCACCCATCATTAAGGCAACCGTTGCTAATAAAGTTTCATAATTTTCCATATCTTGAATTCAACAAAAATTTGCTTCTAAAATTAATGATGCGACTGGATGCGCCAATAATTTTTAACTACTACGAATCAAAAGTACTGGTATATGCGCTGTCCGTACGATACCTTCCGCAACGCTGCCCAATAGCATGCGATTGAAACCAGATCGGCCATGAGTGCCGATGATGATCAAATCTGCCGAGCTATTTTTTGCCTCGGTAACGATCACATGCGCAACCCGCTCACCCCGAGCTTCAAGCAACTTTCCTTCCACCGCTACCCCAGCTTGTTGGAGTTTGTTCTGCGCCTGTGCCAGGATTTTTTCTCCACTATGTCTCATTGCATCAACTAATTCTGCATAATTCAGATAATTCTCATCGTTAAAATACCAGATATCTTCCAACACATGCACCAACTCCACCTGGGCATTGTGATGCTGGGAAAATTTAATCGTTTCGTCCAATGCCTGTTCGGAAATCGCACTGCCATCGATCGGTACTAAAATTCTCTGATACATGACACCTCCCAAATGATTTTTGCACCGTTCACTTAAAGCCGGATTAAGATCCTATATTGGCATATTTTTACCTTAATCTGAATTCACAAGCACTACTTAGTTCATCTGCCCATTCGTATAAAGATTCCTGTATACATTTCCAATTCCTTTGTCAGTTAATCACCCAAATTCTGGCGTGTGTCAGCTTGACGTTCCAAATGTGCTTCTACATGTTTCTGACTGAAGCCGATGGCATGGGCAACCCGGTCTGCATGGCTCACCGTCGATATGCCTGCAATCAAGCGATGCGTTGGACCCTCAGGCATGAATTCCACCTGCAAATATTGGCCGATCCCTTCGCTTTGCAGACGTTCGCAGAGCTCGTGGTTATGGGTTACCAGCAAGGTACTCGCACCCAGTTTATGAAATCCCTTAAGAATATATTCCGAAATAGTCATTTTTTCTTCAAATGTCGTGCCTTCGGATAGCTCATCCAGCACTACCAGGCTGCGCGCAGTAGCATTAAAAAATATTTCGCGCGTACGCTTGAGCTCATGGCCGAAACGCCCCATAGCGGCGCTGAGTTGACCTGGTTCAGGCACTTGATAAAAGATATGTTCTGCCGGCACCAGTTGCCCCTGCGTGGCGGGTATGTAGCAGCCGATTTGCCCCAGCAACTGGATCTGCGCGACAGTTTTACAGTAAGCGGTTTTACCGCCACTGTTCGGGCCGGTAATGATCAGCAGCCGATCCGTCAATTCAAGGCGAATGTCATTCGGCACATAATCTGAAATAACCTTGATCAGTAACGGATTTCTGGCCTGATTGACGATCAGTCGATGCTGTTTCTCATCGAGAATTTCCGGCAACACTTTGTCACTAGTCAGCGATTGCCCATAGCGATAAAAAGACAGTAGTTCATCGATCAATCCCAATGCCTCGATTGCCTTAGCCAATTCCATGCTTTCGCGAAACTGTTTACGCAGTGGATAAATGATCGAATCACGATCAGAAACACCCATTGCCAGCAAAACAATGGGAAAAATTGGTAAGGTGAGCGCCAGAATGCCATAACCGATATAAGACGCATTAAATTGAGGCATGAAGTTTTCAAAGAAAAACAAAATGCCATACAAGGCGGCAAAGAAAATCAGCGTCGGCATCATTTTAAGCAGCGATGGCCGGAAGCGCGAATAGAGATCAAAATTTGTTTTTTCCTTTTTCGTTTTGAACTTGCCCCCCGACGAATATACCGGACCTTTCATCAATGCGTAAATGCGTGACTGACCAAAATCACAGATAGCATCCAGTAGTGTCCGTAAATAAATTGATTGCGGATGTGGCAATCGGCTAGCAGATTCAACCAGATCCACTGCAAATTGCGTACCATCCTTAAATTGTTGGTAACCGTAACCGCCGAATTCGAGTCTATCCGAACGCTCACTCGGTTCATCTGTAGCCAAGCCGCCAGAAAATTCACCATACAGGAGGTGTTTTAGCAATTTCTCACCCGAAGAAACTTTTCCAACAAACTGGGCAAGCGCATCATATAGTTCCGGATTTGATTCAATTTCACGCAACTCAATCTGCTTTTGTTGCAATACTTGCGCATCCTGGTCGGGACGAGCCATAGATCGATACAGTACCAAGCGGCCTATTTCGGTTTGTGTGTGATCAATCGCATCAAACAATGCTTCGACTTCTATCGCTTCAAATGTTTTGGGATCAAGCGCTTCATAATTCGCCTGAGTGGGACGAATATCATGCATACGGGTAGGTCGATCTGAATCGGATAAGATGAATTGTTTACGCCAAATATCATTCATAGAGATAGCTTGCGATATGGTTTTTATGAGCGTGTAAAATACGCATATTTGCAATGAAATACAACACAATGTCATCCTATTCCATCCCGATTTATCATTTCTGATGATACTGACGCTCAAAAAACCATTACGATTAACCATCCTCTCCTTGGCAGCAACTGCCATCGCGCTTGCCAGCTGGTATTTCACCCGACCGCAGCCGTTGCCAGTGGATGTCGCCATCATCACATTCGGCCATGTTGAAGCAACGATTGTCAATACGCGGGCAGGAACGATTAAATCCTGCCAAAGATCTAACCTGGCACCAGCTTCTGGCGGGCAAATTGCCAAAATCTGGGTTAAAGAAGGCGATCGCGTACAAAAAGGTCAAATTTTGTTGGAACTATGGAATAAGGATTTACGAGCCCAGTACGAACTGGCGCAGCGGCAACTTGCCATGTCGCAGCAACGCCGTCACGAAGCTTGTATTTTGGCAGAAAATGCCCGGCGCGAATCGCTGCGTACGCAGCAATTGATTGCGAAAGGCTTCGTCAGTTCACAACGTGCAGAGGATGTCGATGCCAACGCACGCGCCCGACAGGCCAGTTGTGATGCAGCCATTTCTGAAATTAAACGCGCTGAGGCGCAAATCCACGTCGCTCAGGCTGGACTGGATCGAACCGTTATCATTGCGCCTTTTTCAGGCGTTGTTGCGCATATCAGTGGTGAACTGGGTGAATTCACCACGCCTTCGCCACCCGGTATTCCAACTCCCCCTACCATTGATTTAATCGACGACACTTGTCTGTATGTAACTGCGCCGATGGATGAAATCGATGCACCAAAAATCAGGATTGGGCAAGAAGCGCGTATTACTTTGGATGCCATGCCGGAAAAAATTTTTCCTGGCAAAATCCGACGCGTTGCACCGTATGTGACTGAAGTCGAGAAACAGGCGCGCACTGTGGATATCAAAGTGGATTTTCTGCAAAGCCCTGCAGATACTTTATTGGTAGGCTACAGTGCTGATGTTGAAGTTGTTCTTGAACGCAAGGACAACGTCTTGCGCATCCCCACACAAGCCATACGGCAAGATAACACAGTATGGATGGTTGATGCTAATCACCGGTTGGTGGAACGGCAGCTGGAAACCGGCCTTAGCAACTGGAGCTTCACTGAGATTCGTAGCGGCCTGAAAGCAGGTGATCAAGTCCTGATTTCATTTGATCAGAACAATATCAAGGCCGGTATCACCGTAGAACCCAAAACTGAATAAATAGTCATGATTCGCCTCACAGCCATTACCCGTACATTTCATATGGGTGACCAGACGGTTTATGCATTGAATAATATCAACTTGCATATTGCTTCGGGTGAGTATGTTTCAATCATGGGACCTTCTGGTTCCGGAAAATCCACGTTGCTCAATATCATCGGCTTGCTGGACAAATCCGACAGTGGAAGTTATGAATTGGATAACAGGCTGATCAGTGATTTATCGGAAACCGAGCAAGCGCAAATTCGCCGTGAAAAAATCGGCTTTGTTTTTCAATCCTTTCATCTCGTTTCGCGCCTGACTGCCGCAGAAAATATTGAACTACCGTTGATTCTTGGCGGCATACCCGCCACACAGCGGCAAATACGCGTAAATGAAGCGCTACAAGCGTTTGAGTTAAAACAACGCGCAAACCATCGACCATCCGAGTTATCCGGCGGGCAACGCCAACGGGTGGCAATCGCGCGGGCGACGATCATGCAACCCAGCGTTATCCTGGCCGACGAACCGACCGGCAATCTGGATCATCAGATCGGCGCTGAAGTCATGTTATTGTTGGAAAAGCTACATCGAAGCGGAACCACGCTGATTGTCGTCACGCATGATCGTGAATTGGGCGCACGTGCCCATCGGCAAATCGCGATGCGCGATGGAAAAATATTAACAGATCAAAGTCATGACGCTGACTGATACGCTACAGGTTTCGTTTAAAACGGTGTTGAGCTATCGCATCCGCTCATTGCTGATCATACTGTCCATGGCGCTCGGCGTAGCCGCAGTGGTCATGCTCACCGCCTTGGGCGACGGGGCTAGAAACTACGTAATCAATCAGTTTTCTTCCATCGGCACCAATTTGCTCGTCGTCTTGCCAGGACGAGCGGAAACCGCAGGGGCATTTCCCGGTGCGATATTGGGTCAAACACCGCGCGATCTGACGTTGAAAGATGCACAACTACTGGGTCGGTTGCCGCAAATCCGGCGTTATGCGCCACTCAATGTCGGCGCCGCCGAATTATCCGCTGCCACCCGCCTACGTGAAGTAACGGTTTTAGGCAGCAACGCCAACCTGATACCGATCCGGCATATGAAACTGGCGCAGGGCAGCTTCCTGGCACATGGCGCCGAGCATAGCGCTCAAATTGTTTTAGGTGCAAAGATAGCCAATGAGTTTTTCCCCCGCAGTCAGGCAATTGGACAGCGAGTCCGGCTGGGCGATAGGCGCTTCCTGGTTTCCGGAGTTCTGGCACCACAAGGTGAATCGATGGGCTTCAATACGGATGAAATTGTTATTATTCCGATTGATTACGCACAAGCGATGTTCAATACCACATCTTTATTTCGTATTTTGGTGGAGGCAAAAAGTCACGACGAAATTGAGTCTGCCAAGCAAGCCATATTAACAATCATGAAACAGAGCCATGATGGAGAAGAGGATATTACTGTCATTACGCAAGACGCTATCCTAGCGACTTTCGATCGAATCCTTCATACCATGACTTTAGCAGGTGCCGGTATCGTCAGTATCAGCTTGATTGTTGCCAGTATTCTGGTAATGAATGTGATGCTGGTTGCAGTCACGCAGCGTACTGCAGAAATTGGCTTGTTGAAAGCAATCGGTGCCACATCCGCCGACATACGTCGTTTATTTCTAGCTGAAGTAGTCTGGTTGTCTCTTGCTGGTGCTATTTTTGGATTGTTATTAGGTCAATTCGGCAGTTTAATGCTGCGCTTGGCTTATCCGCAATTTCCTGCCTGGGCACCCGTCTGGGCTTCGATTGCAGGTATTTTTGTCACGGTGATCACGGGTATCCTCGCCTGTTTATGGCCCGCCAGCCAAGCAGCGCGGCTGGATGCAGTAAAAGCGCTGAGTAAAAAATGAACGCAGTCGATACCTTCCAGTTTGCTTTTCGTTCCTTGACAGCGCACCGCCTACGTACCATTTTGTCGGCATCTGGAATCGCTGTCGGAATTGCCGCAATCATTCTCCTGACCGCGATTGGCGATGGCGTACAGCGTTTTGTGCTAGCGGAATTCACGCAATTTGGTACCAACGTTATCACGATTACTCCTGGAAAAATCAGTACGCATGGCGGTTCAATAGGTGCCATTGGCAGCGCTCGATTGTTGACGATTGAAGATACGATTGCGCTGAAGCAAAGCCGTTATGCCCAATATACCAATGCCAATGTGATCGGTAACGCAGAAATTCGGACACAAGGACGCAGTCGACGAGTCACGGTCTATGGCCAAGGACCAGATTCTGCAAAAGCTTTTAATATGCAGGTAGCAACCGGGCAATTCTTACCCCCCGACGATCCGCGTAATCCGCGTGCTTATGTGGTGCTGGGTGCAAAAGTACGTACAGAATTATTTGGTGATGCCAATCCGCTCGGTGCATTACTGCAAGTCGGCGGATCGCGTTTCCGGGTCATCGGGGTGATGGCACCTAAAGGCCAGTTGCTCGGTTTTGATCTGGATGACACAGTTTTCATACCCACAACCCGTGCATTGGAAGTATTCAATCGGCAAGGCGTGATGGAAATCAATTTTTCATATTTCCCGGATACACCCATACAAGCAGTAATAAACGATATTCAGCGCATTCTTGTTGCGCGGCATGGGCGCGAGGATTTCACCGTTAAGTCGCAGCAACAGATGCTCAGCACCCTGTCCACTGTATTAAGCTTATTAAAGTTCGCCGTCGCTGCTTTGGGAGGTATCTCCCTATTGGTCGGTGCTGTTGGCATGGTCACACTGATGCATATCGCGGTTTCGGAGCGCGTATCGGAAATCGGTCTGCTTACCGCATTAGGCGCAACACGCGCCCGTATTCGCGTCTTATTTCTATTGGAATCGATTGCACTTTCCAGCATGGGTGGCGTGGCAGGACTCATTATCGGAGCAAGTATCGCATGGCTGCTCAAGCTTTTGATCAGCGGCCTGCCAGTCAATATCCCATGGGATTATGTTTTTGGCGCTTTGGGTTTGTCGCTATTGATTGGTCTTACGGCAGGTGTGATACCGGCAATGCGGGCTGCAAAATTAAACCCTGTCGATGCGCTACGAGCAGAGTAAAAAAAATGGATAAACTCTACTTTGAGAATCAGCACACACTAATGTGCTTCATTAAAAATTCATTCGCTGGCCATGGTTTTCCGATGTAATAACCTTGTGCATAGTCAATATCCATGTTTTCAATCAATGATAACGTTTCTGCACTTTCAACAAACTCTGCTGTAATTTTCTTGCCAAAACCCCGGGCCACACTGCACAATGCATTGACTAGGATCAGGTCATCACTATTTCCAGACAAATTTCGGATAAACGAGCCGTCTATTTTCACGACATCAACTGGCAATTCTCTCAAGTAATAAAAAGATGAAAAACCGACACCAAAGTCATCCAATACAAAACCACACCCTAACTCCTTGATTTCTCTCATTAATCCACGCGCACCAGGCAAATCTTCCAATGCTGCTGTTTCTGTTATTTCAAACATTAAATTTTCCGGTTCTATGTGATATAACATCAATTGTTGTTTGAGGATCGGCAGTAATTCAGGATCATTAAAAGCATGTGCAGATAAATTGATTGAAAAATTAACTGAGTATCCAGCCTGATAAATTTTGGCGGCCTGCGCAATCGCTTTGCGCAATACCATATGATCAATGGCATGAATTAGGCCAGTATGTTCGGCAGCCGGAATGAAATCACCAGGCGATCGGATTGTGCCATCAGTATCCTGCATACGAAGCAGTACTTCGTAATGCGAAATCTGCTTTGATTTGATGCTCATGATCGGCTGCAAATACAGCATGAAATTATCGTGCAAATGTGAATATTCAATCTTTTCTTTCCAATACACCAATGTTTGGACACGCTCACGACTACGATCATTATCTGAAAACAAATACCAGGCATTGCGCCCCATGGCTTTCGCCTGGTACATGGCAAGATCAGCAGCAGCCAATAAGTCATGAATATTAGCGCCATGCTCAGGAAATAATGCTATACCGATACTGGCTGAGATTTTATGGGTACGATTATCAATCGTTAACTGCGCCTGATCCAATTGATTCAACACCTTCTTGGCCACTTCTATTGCACCATCAACATTAATTTCTGGCAAGATAATTGCAAACTCGTCGCCACCTAAGCGGCCAGTAATATCATCCGCGCGAATTGTCTGAGCCAGCATGTTCGCAACTATTTTAAGCAATGTATCACCCGCGTGATGTCCACTGGTATCATTAATAAATTTAAACCGATCCAGATCAAAGAATAACAAGGCACCCGGATGCCGATATCTTTCCGCCCGGCTTAACACTTGTTCCAGCTCTTCGCTAAAACGACGCCGGTTAAACATGTTTGTTAACGGATCATGATCTGCCAGCCATGCCAAGTGACCTTCAACCCGCTTATATTCGGTAACATCCAGGCCTACTGACAGTATGGATGGATCTTCTTCAGAATTCCAGCTCAGGTGCGAATGCAGCCAGGCCACATGGCGTGTTGATCCATCTTTACAATGCGTAATCGCCTCATGACGTAACTGCATTTTCTGTCCAGTGTGAATTTCTTTAAAGAGAGCCAGCGAATCTTGTGATTCATACTCTGGAATTAATACCGTTAGAAAGGATTTACCCTGCAATTCCTTTTCTGTATAGCGGGTTAACATCTCACCGTAGGCATTGAGCGAGATTATTTTTCCTTCAGAATTTTGGGTTAATACAATTGCCTGCGCCGTATCGAGCAGATTCTTTACAAAGTCTCTTTCTTTACTAAGTTCATCCCGCTGCTCAATGAGCATTTTGGTTCGGGTAGAAACCTTGAGCTCCAGCTTCTCCAGTTGTAGAGATAAAGCCACTGCAGCTTCTGATAGCGTATCTACCTCGTCATTAAAGCGCTGTACCCGATCAGTCGCGGCGAGCGACAGACGAAAATTTTCAAACTGTCCACTCGCAAGAAGCGGAAGCGCAAAAGCAACATCTTTTAATCGCGAAAGCAACCTTGCGAAAATCAGAAGTAGTAAAATTTCAGAAATGATCAGCCCAAGAAAGCCAGTTAATGCAATCTTCCAAATGGAATCATGAATATTATTTACTGCAGCCGTAACATCTGTAATGATCACCAAATGCGCATTATCAGATTTGACCGGATCCAGAGAAAACAATTTTATTTGTTGGTGCAAATCATTCCAGTGCACCTGTATACCCTTGTGCAGTACATCCATATCTGGATACAGTTGAGAAGCCATGTTGAGAATCTGATGATTTCTGTCTTTGTTGGTCAGTGCGGAAATCTGTACATCCCACGGGGAAATATCCAGGTCATCTTGATGTGGTGAGTGACTTTGTTTCTCTACCAATAAACCGATATCAGCGCTAAATATACGCTTAAATGCTAAGAGTACATCAGCTAATGAAATTCCTAATACCACTGCGCCCACTTTACGCCCTTCAACCAATAGTGGCGCTACAATGAATTGTATGCAGCTTTCCCTGCAGAGCAAGGGATTAATTGGCTGTTCTGACTGATTGACTTGACTTACCCACTCTAACAGTAAGCCATTTTCGTTGAGTCTGGATTCTAAATTATCCCAGCCGGCATTAAATTGATTGAATTGATTATAAAAATAAACAAACTCAACATTATTATGCAATTGCAATAATGCCCAGTGTTGATCAAAAGCCCTATCAATACTCTCACCATCATTGGTCAATAATACTTTTTTCATACTATCCAAGAAGGGGATTATTTCGGCAAGCTGATATAGATTTTGTGAAGTATTATTGATTAAATTATCGATTTCTCTTGAGTAACGTCTATAATCGGTATCTCGCTGATTATCAAAATTTGCCATTAAGCCCAGGTAACTGATAAAGCAAAATAATGCTACGACGGCCAACAGTATCAAACTGCTGCTCAATGAAATCTTCCACCTTAAACTCCGAAATCCTCTTTTTTTATAGCCAGAAGCAATATAAGGGTTTACTGGATTTTTCTCTGAACTTATACCCATCAGATTTTAACTAAAAGCGATATGAAGCTTGAATTGCATAAAGATCCCAGTGTTGACTTAAGGGACCTTCTTTCGCAGGATTATTATCTAATTTTGAAAGCCATCCTGTACCATTGACGTGATGGTATTCAGCGCGCAGCATGAATTGTGGCGTAACATTCCAGCGTATACCTACCATGATATCCTTGGCAAAATGAGCGTACGGTATTCGAAAACCGCTACCGTCTCGATTTGATCTATCTGCATAATAAGCATCATAACGTACTATACCTTCCCATTTTGGAGTAAATCGATATTCACCTTGGAAATAATAACTCTCACCAAGAACATTCATGCCATTGATTGGATTTCTGGATTTACCATCATTTGTTAAGCCAAAATTATTATCAAATTTAAGGTGACGTATCGCATATTCTGAGGTTAAGCTCCACCTCTCTGCGTTATATTGAGCAGAAAAATAGATAGGGGTAAATTGAAATGATCCAGGACCTACTGGATCATTTGACTTATACTCAGGATCATAAGATGTATTTAACCATATTCCACTGATACCAAGACGAAGACGTTTATCATTCGTTTCAAAAATTCCACGGCCAATGAAAGAGACTTCCCGGTTCAGTTGCCCCCTTGGTAGAGCTCCAAGAATTGAAAGTTCCGTGTCCTTGTCACTCACGATCGGCCACCATACACCAAATTGAGTAGAAACTGTACCGATATTAGCTACGGCGGTTTCACCATACAATTGTACAGAATCTCCTGAAAGTCCTAGATTGCGAGTACGATCAAAATAAATGGATTGCGGCAATAAGATGCCTGGACGAGTAAATGCCACATCTCGAGTATCATTGTAAAAACCAAATGGGTTTTTCAACCGGCCAATTCGTATACCAAATTGGTTCACCTCATGAGAATAAAGTCGATAATCCAGGAAAGCATAATCAAGCCGCGGCATGCCTGAGTTTCCTTTACCAGCGCGACGAGATAATACTTGGGCTGATATTTGAAGCCTGGGTAACGGCCGTATTGAAGCATTCAGCCCT
The DNA here is from genome assembly GCF_900112825.1 of Nitrosomonas sp. Nm166. Classification (GTDB taxonomy): domain Bacteria; phylum Pseudomonadota; class Gammaproteobacteria; order Burkholderiales; family Nitrosomonadaceae; genus Nitrosomonas. The sequence continues at coordinate 13,914 of NZ_FONE01000022.1, forward strand.
GCTTCAGTAAGACCAAAACTACCGCCATTATCACTATTACCAAAAACATCGTTGTCTGAAGTTGTGATATATGCCTGACTTGCAAACCCATGAATTTGCAAATCTGCGGGAAGATTCGTGTTACGAAACCAATTAACCGCACTGTTTACTAACCCAGACTTTTTCTTGGTAGTATCACTCCCTGAAGCTTCTGCAGGCAACTCTGACGCTTGCAGCCATTTGGCTGACGACCTATCGGACTCAGCTTGCACTTTTTTAGGATCGAATCCCTGAGCTTGAACTGCTCCCGCAAAGATAATCAATAACAAAACTAACCATCTACCCAGCCGTTTGGAAGAATCGAGAAGATAGCTACTTAATCTCGAGCACGTTAACATTTTCATTAATATCTGCTCTCCATAAATAGCCTATCGCCCCAGGTGTACTAGCGACCTTTGCTAACATTTCTTCACTTGAATTTACTTTGATGGGCGCTTGACCAGTACCTGAAAATACAAGTCGATCCCATATGGCTCTTAGTTGATAAGGAAATACGTTTATTTTTTCCTTGGAAACGCTTTGATGTAACGGATCATCATCGGGTAATACAAAAACTCTGATCTTAGTCCCATCTGGCCAGGTTTTTAAGTGCATACTGAAGATAGAACGTAATGAGTTTACCGAGAGTACTTTTTCGCTAACTCCTGGATAAGTCACAATCTCATAATGATTATCCGCCCAGACTTCGGCGTTCACACACCATAAACAAATCAATAGAGCATAAAAAAAACAGACTTTATGCTTAAGCAAACAGCATCTTGAAAATTGTATTAAGGATTGGGGTTGACTCAAAAAATGTGTTCCTGATTCAATACATTTCCATGAGCAGATGAGGATGGATTATATTTGCCACAATCTGTTACTACTTCCCAAGCATCGTAATGTTCTCTGTACATTCTATTTAATACATCTTCTACTCTCACAAAATAAGGACGACGAATTCCATGATAATCAACAGGTGGCCCAATCTGAATAAAATCCAATCCGTCAAAACTTAACAGCCTATTCAATGGAGAATCCATCATTGATAACCAGTTTTTGATATTATGCTGAACTGACATACGCATAACACCCGCCATAAGCATCAGTGCTATACTGAGCCCAGAACGGCGATCCGAAGATCGCCGTTCACTTGAAACAGGGCTATTCTCACTTACCGTACTATCCCTCTTACGGCGATTCTCTTTACGGCGATTAAAGCGATCTACTACAACAAAGCGTGAAACTTCAGCAGTTTGTTGTCGTGACAAGCTTTTCATATTGCAAAGCTCTGGATCGAATTGAGTGTTTAATTCAACTGGAAAAAGTTTTTCGGGCTGTAACGGATTAAATAATATTAAACGAACTGTGCCAATAAAATCCCCAGATGAGCGAAGTCGTAAAAGGCTGTGTACAGAATGACTATCATTATCGTCTTTCTCTAATTGATCTGGGTAATGTGAAGGTTCGAAGCCGGGAATGCGTTGTTCTACGCACAACACTTGATAGCGAATTCTATAAACATTTTCAAGTAGTTCAGGTGTATCAGCTATTACAATTTCAAAGTATTTTTGAAAGCTTTCATATAACACACTCATAGTCATAGTATCACCTAGTTAGTCGTCTCCTTAATTAGCTCTACTTGATAATACCTATTTGAAACCGGTGTTTCATGCTCATTTTTTCAAAAACAAAAATAACAAGCACCTAATTATTAATATTTAAGAAATATAAATGAAGTTATTTTTATGACAGTCATGAATAAACATGAAAACAATGCTCTATTTTTTACCAGAATTTATTTTTACTCTTTTGATAACATCATATAGCCAGAAAAATAGCTTAAACAAAATAAATGCTTGTTCCTTCAATAACTAATACTAGTGCTAATGCTGGCTCATTATATTAGCTATTTAAAGCGAATACTCAACTGATCCATATCGATTAGTGTGAAAATCACAACAACAATACAAATTTGTGCATAAAATACAACACAAACTTCTTCCTAAAATATTAAATTCGGTCAGATTAAAGCAGTACTAAATAGACTGCACAAAGAGGGTATTGCTGCTTATTAACTTTAAATTACATAACCTATACCAACACTTCAATTGGCTTAGGGTGATTGAGAAATGTGACGGGACTTGCTGTTAAACCGTAAGCGCCTGACTGCAAAACAACCACCAGATCACCCACAGATGCCTTGGCCATTTGCATTTGATCTGCCAATATATCCAGCGGAGTACAAAGTGGTCCGACCACAGAAACAACTTCCTGTTCTGCGCCCTGCACCCTGTTTCCAATGATGACTGGATAATTTTTACGGACGACCTGACCTAAGTTCCCTGATGCAGCCAAATGATGATGCAAACCACCATCAGTAATTAAAAAAACCCGACCCCGCGATAATTTTCGCTCCAAAACACGACAAACATAAATTCCTGCTTCTGCCACTGTATAGCGGCCTAATTCAATTGCGATGCGGATACCCGGCAATTGTCGTTCCACTTCCAGGAGCAGACGTTGCAGATTTTTACCTATGGCAGACAAATCCAATGCTCGCTCTCCAGGAAAGTAAGGAATGCCAAAACCACTACCCATATTTAACAATCGCACTGGAGATAGTGCATATTCTGCAAGTTGAATGCCAAGCTGCACAGTTTTTGTGTGAGCTTCCTGAATCGCTGCTGCATTCAAATTCTGAGAACCGCTAAAAATATGAAAACCAATAAAATTTAGTCCAAGTTTATGCAATCGTTTCAACATCCCAGGAACACGCTCTACATCGACACCAAAAGGTTTAGGACCACCACTCATTTTCATTCCGGAAGATTTGAGCTCAAAATCCGGATTAACACGAACTGCCACGTTGGGTGCAACACCCAAGAATTCTCCTAATTGAGCGATCAATTCCATTTCCTGCTCGGATTCGATATTCAAAACCACGCCTGCGGCGATAGCGCTGCCCAGTTCATACTCTCTTTTTCCTGGTCCAGCGAAACTGATCTTATCCGGAAGTAAAATCGTATCCAGTGCGATTTTCATTTCCCCGGCTGAAGCGACATCTATTCCATCAACCAGCCCTGCCAAATGCTGCACTACTGCCGGCATAGGATTGGCTTTCATCGCGTAATGCAACAAAATCCCGGGCGGTAAGTGCTGGCGTAATAAGGTGATTCGTTCAGTGATTTTTTGCCGATCATAGGCGTAAAAAGGTGTGGTTCCAACGCGCTGAGCCAAGCGGGTCAGTGAAATACCACCGACTTGCAGGCAATCATTTTGTACAGGAAACTGTACAAGCGGCGCATGTTCTGGAGGCAAATTGTTCACTGATCATTTCCCATAAACAGATGCTGCATTTCCTGAAAAAGAGATTTGCGATCTATTTTACCGTTCGGATTGCGCGGCAAGCTGCCTTGCCGTATCTCAATATGGTGAGGCAGCATATAGGCAGGCAGGTGATGCTTGCATGCTATTCGCAAAATATTCACATCCAACTTTATATCCTTCCGGGCAATCACAATCACGACAATAGCCTGCCCCAGCTCAGGGTGCGGAACCCCTATCGCAGCAGATTCTGCGACATGCCCTGTGGCATAAATCACTTCTTCCACTTCGGTTGGGCTGACACGATAACCCGAAGTTTTGATCATCTCATCACGACGTTCTATGAAGTAGAGAAACCCCTCCTCATCCATTTGCACGGTATCACCTGACCATGCGGCAATTTCTGTAATTGGTAATCCAGCCTGACGTGCTTTGATGGGTTTAAAGCATATAGCTGTCTTTTCTGCATCATTCCAATAACCCATTGCTACCAAAACACCGCGGTGCACCAGTTCTCCGGGCTCACCCGGCACGCAATGCGATCCATCTTCACGCAATACAAGCACTTCAGCATTAGGTATCGCCTTGCCGATAGAGTCTGGATGCCGATCGATTTCTTGTGGTGACAGATAAGCTGAACGAAAGGCTTCGGTAAAGCCATACATCAAGAAAATTTGTGTTGTCGGCAGTGCACTGCGCAGTTGATTCAGTGTCGTACGTGGCATGGTGCCACCCGAATTGGTGATATAGCGTAATGAAGACACTTTTCCCCAATCCAATTGAGCCAGTTGAATCCATAACGGCGGCACAGCCGCAAGACCAGTAATCTGTTGTTCTTTAACGATATTAATAATGTCTCGTGGTAACAGATAATTCATCAAGACACTCATCGCTCCAACATAAAAGGCAGTAGTGAGCTGACTTAATCCATAATCAAAACTCAGAGGCAGCACAGTCAGAATCCGATCATCGGAGCGGTTTTCCAGATATTGTGTTACGCTTTTTGCACCAGCCATCAGATTACGATGTGAAAGCACGACTCCTTTGGGTTTTCCAGTGCTGCCCGAAGTATAAATAATTGCGGCCATATCACTATCGATCGTAGCTGCCGAGGGACGCAACCTATTTGTCAGATGGATTGCTTCCCAGCTGATAACAACAAGGCCGCTGATACGCGGAAGATTATCCTTGGCATCCACTACAACAACGACATGCAGATCATGGCAGGACAATAAAATTGTTTGCAGTAATTTCAATCGCTCCAATGAAGTAATCAATATTCTCACATTACAATCGATCAGAATGTAAGCCACCTGCTCAGGTTTTAACATTGGGTTTACCGGAACAAATACTCCGCCAGCTACGGATGCAGCAAATAATGCCACCACAGCCTCCAAGCGTTTCTCAAGATAAACAGCGACGCGCTCACCGCGACTTAAACCCATTGTATGCAACCCGCCCGCTTTTGCCTCAATTTCTTCGGCCAGACGAGCATAACGCATATATTGATCCTGATATGATAATGCTTCAGCATCTGGTGAACGTTCAGCAGCAGCAAAAATCAGCTCATGTATTAGGTCAGTCATTTGTAAAACACATCATTGTCAAGAAATAAGAAAAATCAATCTAATTAAATAGTTAACATTATACCGCTTTAGATGACATCCTTATCGCAAATTAATTGTTCAATACCTTACTACCAGGCCGGATAATAAAAACACCACCTTTATAGAATCGCGTAAACTATCCAGTTTTTATTTTCAGCATACTACTGACACAACAATCACCAATCATGACGGTACGCACACGATTTGCACCCAGCCCAACAGGCTATCTTCACATTGGCGGCGCACGCACAGCTCTTTTCTCCTGGGCCTATGCACGTAGGCATGGTGGTAAGTTTATTTTGCGCATTGAAGATACTGATCAGGAACGCTCTACTCAGCAATCCACGCAAGCAATTCTTGACAGCATGGCATGGCTGAATTTGAATTATGATGAAGGCCCATTTTATCAAATGCAACGATTACAGCGCTATCATGACATTGCCGAGCAATTATTACGTAATAATCAGGCCTACTACTGTTACGCCACCAAGGAAGAATTGGATGAAATGCGGGAACAGCAATTGGCTGCCGGATTAAAACCCAGATACGATGGACGCTGGCGTGATTCGAAACAAACTCCGCCCACCGGCGTAAAGCCCGTCATTCGCTTCAAGAATCCATTGGAAGGATATGTTGTACTCAATGATCTCATCAAGGGCCGTATCAGTGTAGCGAATAATGAGCTGGATGACTTGGTGTTATTACGAAGCGACGGAATTCCTACTTATAACTTCAGCGTAGTGGTGGATGATCTGGATATGAGCATCAGTCATGTCATACGAGGCGATGATCACGTCAATAACACACCGCGGCAGATTAATATTCTCAAAGCGCTGAATGCGCCGCTACCGGAATATGCGCACGTCCCCATGATCCTGGGTGCCAATGGCGAGCGCTTATCCAAACGCCATGGTGCTGTTTCAGTAACGCAATATCAGGAGGATGGTTATTTGCCTGAAGCATTATTAAACTATTTGGCAAGGCTTGGATGGTCGCATGGTGACAAAGAAATATTCAATCGGGAAGAATTGGTTGAATGGTTTGACTTATCATCGATCAGCCGCTCTCCCGCCAAATTCAACCCTGAGAAGCTGCATTGGATCAATCAGCAGTATCTCAAAAAAACGGATAACTCACGCCTCGCTGAATTAGTGGTTCCTTTTCTCAATAAAGATAAGTGCTATATATCCGATGGTCCAAATTTGATGCGTATTGTTGATTTGCTCAAAGAAAGAGTCAATACCATTGAGGAACTGGCTGACGCGGCTGTTTACTTTTACCGTCCGCTGGAGCCTACGGATGAACTAAAAGCCCAGTATTTTAATGCAGAAACAAGATCTTTATTGAGCGGCTTGACCGAAAAATTTAATCATATTGAATGGACACGCGAATCTATTCATCATGAAATAAAAACGGCGGCTAATAATCATGATGTTAAATTACCTAAGATTGCAATGCCATTGAGGATTATAGTAACCGGAGAAACTCATACCCCTTCAATAGATGCTGTATTGGAATTACTGGGTCGTGAAGAAACACTTACTCGTATAAATGCCCGTCTTAACGAATTTACCGATTGATCTTTTCTTTACAATAAACCGGGGCATCAGTATAATCCTTCTTCCTTTGATCAGGGGGTATAGCTCAGCTGGGAGAGCGCTTGCATGGCATGCAAGAGGTCAGCGGTTCGATCCCGCTTATCTCCACCAGTTTTCTGGATAATACAAAGCTATAACAAAATCTTAGTCCCCATCGTCTAGAGGCCTAGGACATCGCCCTTTCACGGCGGTAACAGGGGTTCGAATCCCCTTGGGGACGCCAATAAAAACAAAGGCTTGTATACGATCAGGCTTTTTTATTTTTCTCATGCGTAATTTGTGTGTAACTTATGAAATAAAAAAGCTAGTATGTTTCTGGTTTTTAACTGTCAAAAACCAGCCATAAGCATGGCTCTTGGCACGTTCCTCAGGCTGTTTCTTCCAGCGACATTCAGACTCTTTTAAATGCAGCTCAAAGTTAACTGACACACCGTTAAACTTTGCAAGCCGCCGCTTGGTAAAACTCCAAAATGATTCAATACCGTTACTAAAAGCTGCTTTGCAATATGATGCAGTCAGGAACAAAGTTCTTACACGATTGATTGGGTTCGGACAGCATTCCTGGCTTTGCCCTTCATGTACCTTGCGTCAGTCGGCGGCGCAGCCCTTTAATAGTAGCAAGAAAATTAACATAAATTATCGCGCAGATTTACGAAAACCAGAGTTCGATATCGTACAGATAAAAAGGATATGAGTCAGTAGATTAAAATTAATAAATGAATCCATAAAGGAAAAGCAATGAAACCTTGCCTCGCAATCTTAGCTTTCTTTTGTATTGGTTCAATCGCAGCTTGTAGTCCATCTATGCAACCATCTATAAAACCCGAAGGACAAGAGAAATCCGCAAAAACAAGAGTTCTTGAAACAGGATCTACAATTTTACAAACTGATTCACCTCTAGATCCTTTGAATATCTATCTGGTTGGTTTTCATGTGGCAAAAGAAGACCCATCTCATCAAATGGAAGCACATCATTTCTGCAATCAAGTTAATGAAGATTTTGCTCAATGCGTGATATTCGATGGTAATACACAGGGGGCAAATCTAATCGGTGTTGAATATATTATTTCAGAAACATTATTTGAATCCTTGCCCGACAATGAGAAAAAATATTGGCATCCTCATAATTTCGAAATCTTATCAGGTCAGCTCATTGCTCCTAATCTACCTAATATAGCTGAAATGGAATTGATGAAGGGCAAGATGAACAGTTACGGCAAAACCTGGCATGTTTGGAACTCTGCCCCATTTGGAAAAGACGGCGACAAGTTACCGTTCGGTAGCCCCGTTCTGGAATGGTCATTTAACCGAGATGAAGAAGAGATTCCTGGCTTAATTGAACAACGGGACCAGCGGTTGGGTGTAAATACTCAGGAGAAACGCCAAGAACGAAATGATTTGACACAGCTTGCAAGACCGCAATCGGGAGTCGATGCACTTAAGGAAAAGTTCATTAAATCTACTATGCCTCTTTCTGGAGTAGTAGACAGTGAAGTAATAAATAAAAATTTGTCTAAGTAGAGATGCATCCTAATTTTCAAAAATAAAGGATTAGCAATGACAATCTCAAATTCTCAAGAAATGGATCGTGTTTGACATACCCTTCCGATGTTAATAATTTTATTGATTCCTAAATTTATTCAAATCTAAATAATGAAGAAATCTCTAAAAGAATTGATGAACTGGATAGGAGTGGGATATTGACGTGTACTGGAGACTAATGCTGCAAGTTTTGCCTTATCTTATATTATTAGCTAAGACTGACCACCCAAAATGGCTGTGGTTATCCACCGGTGTGGCAGGATTCTTATTACAGCATGCTTTACATGGCTGATGTCCACCAGTTTCGGTATTTCGTAGGCTTGGAATTCGGACACAAAGTGAGATCAATCGAGAAAAATATGGCTTAAGGTTGTGCTGTGGGGTGATTTTAAAAATCATCCGCAAAATCAATCTTAAAGTTGAGGCAAAGATCGAGCAAGGACCACGCAGTTTTCATCGTGATAAAATGCGTGCAATTTCTAAGCCGCCTGCGCGGTAACGAATCCTTTTTTGTTAATCAACATGCAAAGATTACCAGGGAAAGAGTAAAATCAACATTGAAAAGTTACTACCCTATGGATGAGAAAATCCGGCATTTAGTGGGAGAACGCTGGAGTGATATCAATAGAGCAAAAGCCTGCATCAGATACCGACATTTCATTAGCAAAGAAGCATCAGTGTGATGGCAAATAGTCTGAATCTTTCACGACAAACGATTCGCAAGGCATTAAGGAGTGAGGGGAATCGATATACCAACGTAAAATTCAACCAACACCGAAATTAGGTGCTTTTAAATCACAACTAGCTGAATGGCTTGAAAGGATGCGAAATTGCCCAGACGCCAACGCAGGACTGCACAAAGATTATTTGAATGTTTGCAGGTTGAAGGTTATCAGGGTTCAAAGGTCAGTGCAGCGGTTTGTGCTGGATTGGAAACAACAAGCGCCACATCGGCCATCGGCTAGCCAAGCCTTTGTTCCTCTGGCGTTCCTAGCAGTGAAACCTGTGAGTTTGACTGAAAGGCGCGCTACGCCATGGCAGCCTTTCCTGAGCGTAATGTCGTGCGCTTGTATTTGCTCATTCACCTGCGCTAACAATTCATCCCACGCACCTGCTGCCGTCAGCCGGGTTCTGAAGCGCGATAGTACGGAATGTGGTCCGGTACATCATCTTCCAACGACAAACCCAAAAATCGCATCACGTGCAGATTCGAATTCGCCATGTCTTCCACCGACTCATCGCTTAAACCACCGTTCCAGATTCCTGCCAGCAGCATCTTGAACAGCAGCAATCCAGAATATGCCGGACGGCTTGCAGCATCCGACACCGGCGCATAATGAACTGCGATCGCTCTCTCTATCGAGTTCCAGTCTATCAATTGATCGATTTGCTTCAAGAAATTCTCTTTCCGGATACGGCGGGTTACATCGTATTCCAAGAAACTCATATCCATCACTTCAATGCTGTTGTTTTAAAACGTAATTATAATTATATCATCCGCCCCATTATCCCAAGATTGTAACCGTGCAAGGTCTCAGATTATATTGAATTTCTGTATTTCCATTTTTAGTTAATAAAATAATATACAGACTTTAGCTAAATTCAGATTTAACGCTTGATAAGTAAATAAAAAGGCGAAAAATCGAGGCACGAGCCGAGTAAGGGATACAACGCAGACTAGAGGAATAATTCAAATCTCGGAGAGGTGGACCATGAACTAAATGAGATGGCACAGGACAAAAGTAATACCATGCTACGAAAATAATTTCCCAAATAAACTATTAAAATAGATAAGAAACGATGAGACAGTTATCACCTTCTAACGAAGCAATATACTTCATCAACAAGAGATTATCATGCTCAAAATTATAAACTTTATATTGACAATTCTTCTAACCCTTGCACTTTTACTATTAAGCGTATTTGCTTTAGCGCAACCTACTTCACCATTCAATAAGCATGATGATAGGAAAAAGATAGATCAGAAATCGCAGTCCACTTCTTCTTCAACCAATGGTACGCAAAATAATCCTGCCTTAGTAAATCCTATAAACCCTTCTGACATGAGCACGCCCCGTTCTACTGTACACCCTTCCAGCCCTATCGGAATAAACCCCAGCAATCCTGCAGGGGTGGATCAAAGCAGCCCTACTGGTGGGACAGGAGGCTCTTCTGGGTATCAGTAAGATTCCTCGGATATCCTCGCTTTTGATTAATGTCACAAGGATAATCTCGCAGCACTTTGGGCTCGCATTTCTCTTTAATGGAGCTAATCGTTGAGTTAACCGACACTTACTCTTGTAACAATGTTAAACCTGAACATTCTTGCCTCCCCTATTCAACCCCTTCCATTCAATTTAATCAAATCAAATATACGATTACTTGAGGCTGAGGCATCTGCTTGCACTACAGGCAATCCAAGCGTGACTTTGTTCGCTCAAAAATATATATTATCGTAGAATACTTACTTATTCGCATTATTGTTCAGGGACACCATAATGAATCACAATCTATTCAATAGCCTACAGGAACTATCCCTTGCACAAGAAAAAAGTGCGAAATACTATTCAATTCCGGCCTTGGAAAAAAGCGGGGTTGGAAAAGTTTCCCGCCTTCCAGTCTCTATTCGCATCATTCTGGAATCAGTATTGCGCAATTACGACAACAAAAAAATAAACGAAGCTCATATTCGGCAATTGGCAAACTGGCAACCCCATGCTCCAAGAATTGATGAAATACCATTTGTCGTTTCGCGTATTGTTTTGCAAGACTTTACTGGCGTACCTCTTTTAGTGGATCTGGCCGCCATGCGTAGCGCAGCGATAAAATTAGGAAGAAATCCAAAATTGATAGAGCCATTGGTACCAGTGGATCTAGTAGTTGATCATTCCATTCAAGTGGACCATTACGGAACTAAAGAAGCACTCCATCGCAACATGGAAATTGAGTTTTCCCGTAACAGTGAACGCTACCAGTTTATTAAATGGGGAATGCAGGCCTTCGACACTTTCAAAGTGATACCGCCTGGAATTGGTATCGTGCACCAGGTCAATCTTGAATATCTAGCCCGCGGCGTGCATCAAAAAGACGGGCTAGTCTTTCCGGATACTTTAGTAGGTACCGACTCACATACTACAATGATTAACAGCATCGGCGTTGTCGGCTGGGGTGTTGGCGGCATTGAAGCTGAAGCCGGTATGCTGGGACAACCGGTTTATTTTCTTACGCCTGATGTAGTGGGTGTTAATTTGACAGGCCGATTACGTGAAGGCGTTACTGCAACTGATCTGGTTTTAACGATCACCGAAATGTTACGGAAAGCAAATGTAGTCGGTAAATTTGTAGAGTTCTTTGGGGAAGGAACTGCCTCATTGACATTACCTGATCGTGCCACGATAGCCAATATGGCTCCTGAATATGGCGCAACCATGGGTTTCTTTCCGATAGATGATGTCACCATCCAATATTTCAAAGATACAGGGCGCACTCAAGAAGAAATTACAGTATTCCAAGCTTATTTCCAGGCGCAGGAAATATACGGCATTCCTCGACAAGGAGATATCGACTATACACAAGAGCTAACGCTTGATTTGAGTTCAGTCTCGCCTTCGCTGGCAGGTCCCAAGCGTCCTCAAGATCGCATCGATCTCTCCGCTATTAAGTCTAAATTTACAGAACTCTTCCATAAACCTATTCAAGAAAGTGGTTATGGAAAACATAATGATGATATCTATCAACGTTATCTAACCCGTTCTTCTGCCCAAGAGCCAGTTGTTAATACTCATATTGGTTCTGTTAATATGGATGAAAATCGCGGGTCACCGCCTGGTTTACACTCTACTCATGAAACCGACGATCGCCGTTCAACACAGGAAGTTGGTCTGAAAGAACGACGGATGGTATCCCGCCACATTACTGAAATGACCAGTAACCGCCCGACTCCAAACACGGTCAGTGACTGCACTGATGAATTTAGCGGTTGCTCAGTTGAGCTAGGTCATGGCGATGTATTAATTGCCGCTATCACTTCCTGCACCAACACATCCAACCCCAGCGTGCTGATCGCGGCAGGCTTATTGGCCAAAAAAGCTGTCGAGAGAGGACTGTCGGTTAAACGTCATATCAAAACTTCACTGGCACCGGGCTCGCGTATAGTAACAAATTATTTGACCGCCACAGGGTTATTGTCTTACCTTGAACAACTTGGGTTTAATGTGGCTGGTTATGGTTGCACTACCTGTATCGGCAATACAGGGCCATTGGCTGATCCGATTGAAGAAACCATTGTGGCAAGTGATTTAGTTTGTGCTGCTGTATTATCAGGAAATCGCAATTTTGAGGCCCGGATTCACTCAAATATCCGAGCCAATTTTTTAGCTTCACCCCCATTGGTGGTAGCTTACGCCATTGTGGGTACTGTCTTAAAGGATATCACCACCGAACCTCTTGGTATCGGTAAAGACAATCAGCCTGTTTGGCTTAAGGATATCTGGCCAAGTAGTACAGAAATTCATGCATTGATGAGATTTGCCGCTAACGCAGATACTTTCCGGCAACTGTATAGCAATCTGACCAAGGATCATTTCCTGTGGAATAATATCATTTCTGTAACCGGTCAAACTTATAACTGGCCGCAATCCACCTATATTGCCGAACCTCCTTTTTTTCAGAGTTTTTCTCTGCAACCCGCGGTCTGCAATGGTTCAAATGATATCAAAAATGCCTATGCATTAGGTATTTTTGGTGATTCTGTTACTACAGACCATATCAGTCCGGCTGGCTCGATCAAAGACACTTCACCAGCTGGTCGATATTTGCAGGATAACCATGTTGTTAAGGCCGATTTTAATAGCTATGGCGCTCGGCGTGGTAACCATGAAGTGATGATGCGCGGTACATTCGCCAATGTACGCATCAAAAATCTTATGATCCCTGGGAGTGAAGGAGGTATCACCCTATATCAAGCTGACAGTGACGAACCTGTACAAATGAGTATTTATGATGTCGCCATGAAATATCAGTCCCAAGGAATTCCCACGCTAGTCTTTGGCGGTAAGGAATACGGCACAGGATCCAGTCGCGATTGGGCTGCCAAAGGAACTCAATTGTTAGGGGTCAAAGCGGTCATTGCAGTCAGCTTTGAGCGCATACACCGCAGCAATTTAATCGGCATGGGAGTTCTTCCATTACAGTTTAAAGGCAATGACAATGTTCAGTCACTCGGCATTCAAGGTAATGAACAGTTTGATATTCTGGGCTTGGATACCATCTCACCACAAAAAGATATGACCTTGGTTATCAGAGGTAAAGATGGTACCCGTAAGTCAGTTCCCCTGCTCTGCCGCATTGATACTGCTATAGAAGTGGATTATTACCGGCATGGCGGCATTCTACCTTATGTGCTCAGAGAATTGATGAATCATTAATAAACCGTAATTAATCCGTATAGCGATTTAATCTCAAGCACATAATAAATAATGATAATTTCTTAAAGAAACAATCATTCAGAAAAAATGCTATCTATCTTTTAAGAAAAAGGTTTTAAAAATGTCGATAAATATTAAGCAAACCCTTTCAGTAATATCCAGATTACTCTTTTATTAGATCGTGCAAGTAAGCTTCGAATTCCTCCTTAAGATCAGGATGCTGTAATGCGAATTCTACAGTTGCCTTTAAATAGCCAGATTTACTTCCACAATCGAACCGTTTACCCTCAAATTCATAGCCTAGAACTGTTTCTTCTTTTAATAACTTTGCAATTGCATCAGTTAACTGAATTTCATTCCCAGCTCCACGTTCTGTCTTCTCTAGAAGTTTAAAAATACGCGGTGTCAGGATATAACGACCAACTACAGCCAAATTGGAAGGCGCCTTATCGATGGGGGGTTTCTCAACAATTGCATTGACCTTTGACAAGCGCTCAGCCATTAGTGAACTATCAATAATGCCATAACGATTTGCTGTTTCGCGAGGAACTTGTTCAATTCCTAGTATTGAGCAATGATGGCGGTTATAGATATCGACCATCTGGTTTAAACATGTTCTCTCGCCAGCATCGATCAAATCATCCGCTAGCAATACCGCAAAGGGTTCATCGCCCACCACAGATTGTGCACATAACACTGCATGCCCCAATCCCAACGCTTCAGCTTGTCGAATATAGATACAATCAATATGCGATGGCAGGATGTTGCGTACAACGTCGAGCATTTCCTGATTACCGCTTGCTTCCAGCTTTGCCTCTAGCTCAAAGGCTTTATCAAAGTGATCAGGGATCGAGCTCTTGTTGCGTCCGATAATAAAAATTAACACATCAATCCCTGCAGCGACTGCCTCTTCTGCAGCAAACTGGATCAGAGGTTTATCAACAATCGGTAGCATTTCCTTTGGATTTGCCTTGGTTGCTGGCAAAAAACGCGTTCCTAATCCGGCAACAGGAAAAACAGCTTTTCTTATCGCTTTCAATGTAGATATCTCCTTAATATTAGATATAAATCAGGCTAATGCATTTACTGATAAAGCAGGAAAATAATTCAGCTCAGCTTTGATAACCCTTGGGATTGATGCTCTGCCAGTGCCAGCTACTTGCACACATCGCGTCCAGTCCCAGTTTTGCCTGCCAGCTCAGCAACTCCAGGGCGCGTTTCGGATCAGCATAGCAGGAGGCAATATCGCCGGGACGGCGTGGCGCAATCCGGTAGGGAACAGGACGTCCGCTTACCTGTTCATAAGCGCGTACCACATCCAGAACGCTATAACCTCGGCCAGTACCGAGATTTACTGTCAGACATTCAGGAAATTTATTGACTTGCGGGTTGCGTAGAGCTTCCAGCGCTTTGAGATGCCCGAGTGCCAGATCGACTACATGAATGTAATCGCGCACTCCGGTTCCATCTGGAGTTGGATAATCGTTACCCCATACATTAAGAATTTCTCTTCGTTTTACTGCAACTTGCGCTACGAAAGGCATTAAATTATTCGGTATTCCCTGGGGATCCTCACCGATCAATCCACTGTCGTGTGCGCCCACCGGATTGAAGTAGCGCAGAATGCTAATGCGAAATGTATTATCGCTGCGATAAAGATCGCGCAACATCTCTTCGACCATCCATTTGCTGCGCCCATAAGGATTGGTCGGTGCAAGCGGATGACTCTCTGTCAGCGGCAATTGAACAGGATCACCATAAACTGTAGCAGAAGAGCTGAATACCAGAGTTTTGACACCACATTCCTGCATAGCCTCAAGCAGGCGTAACGTCCCAACTACATTATTATCGTAATAAGAAAGAGGTTGCTCAACCGATTCTCCAACTGCTTTAAGACCGGCAAAGTGGATAACAGCATTGGCTTGACTTTGCTTAAGAGCAGCTACCACAGCAGCACGATCACGGCAATCGCCTTGTATTAGTTCCGGCTTTCTGCCAGTAATTTGTTCTACTCGTACCAATGCTTCAGGATTGCTGTTATAGAAATTATCAAAAACTGTCACATCAAAACCTGCGTTCAGCAATTCAACGCAAGTATGCGACCCAATATAACCAGCGCCACCGGTAACAAGAATCATGATGATAAGCCTCGACAAGAAATGATAGATTTACTCAATCACACCGAAACCTACTTAAATTTTCCAAGCTGCTGCTCAATTAATTGTGAAAGTGCTGCTTAAAATTGGTCACAAAATAATCAAGCGAATCTATTGGCAAATGGTTAATACCTGCAGCAGCTTTGCGCCCTCCCCCTGTCTCAAATTGCAAGCACAATACATCAGCCCCTTGCGGGTTTGCAAGTGAAGCTCGCACACTTACCGTATAGTTTCCAGTTTGATTACGTGTAATTACAGCATGTGCACGCCCTGGATTCTCATTGGCCAGTTTATTGGCAAAAATACCGCTTACACGTCTTGCCCATGGCGCGTCCGGCAGTAAATAAGCTGCCCCATGATCGTCACTCGTCAATGGCTCTAAAGACGCTGCCCGACTCATATCATCTTTAAATCCTGCAGCAAGTTTGGCAAAAGCAGCCGATTGAGCAATAAAATTAAAAGGATTGTTATAAGGTTTGATTTCTTCGTAGAGAGCTGCCGGATGAAAGTGAAGATCAGACAAGTTGTCGCCATAGCCGTTGTAATTCAGGTATTCACCCAAATGCGCAAGTTGTTCTATTTCCGTTTTCGAGAGCCCTGCTGAAGCCGCAAGCTGCTGGGCTTTTTGAATGAGATTATCACCAAAAGCGGCAGTAATTGCCCATAGATGAAACCTTCCTTTTAAGTGATGATCAACCAGAAGACTGGTGCATACATCGGCGGATAAATCAATGTGTGGTGTCAGATTGTGATGATGGGGTATTTCTCCGGCATGATGATGATCGAAATACTCAACGATTACACCCCACTCCAATAAGCGCATGAGTCCTTTGCGGTTACTGTCCAGAGAAATATCAAGCACTGTTACCCGATCTCCCGCACTGGCTTCTACTCGGTCCAGCAGCTTGATATCACGCTTAACGCCGGTAATCAGACTCGCGGTTGTTGGATCAGTCAGCCTTAATTGATGCAGGGCGCACAATCCATCCGCATCGCCATTAAATACATAGTAATGATTCATATTAATATGATGAGTAATTTTTATACGAGGGTTGATCAACAAGGACTCGTCGCAATGAATAAATAATAATCAAGGCTGACTCAATGCACCTGCATCAGTCAGATAATTAATAATCTGCTCAACCGCCTGTTCTGGAGTTTGAATTGTAGTATCAACGCGAATCTCTGCATTTTCTGGCATCTCATAAGGTGAATCAATGCCAGTAAAGTTTTTTAATTCTCCACGTCGCATTTTTTTGTACAACCCTTTCGGATCTCGCTGTTCAGCCACATTAATGGGCGTATCGATGAATATCTCGAAGAACTCACCTTGCTCTACCAATTCCCGTGCCATTCGCCGTTCCGAGCGAAATGGAGAGATAAAAGATACCAAAACAATTTGTCCCGCATCAACCATCAACTTGGCGACTTCGGCGATACGGCGGATATTCTCAACCCGGTCCGCATCAGTAAAACCAAGATCCTTATTAAGGCCATGGCGTACATTATCCCCATCCAGCAGATAGGTATGTTTTCCCAGCGAATAGAGCCTTTTTTCAATCAAATTGGCAATAGTCGATTTACCACTGCCAGATAATCCGGTAAACCAGAGTATGAAAGGTTTTTGCCCTTTAATGGCGGCATGCGCTCGCTTATTAATGTTAATGGCCTGCCAGTGAATGTTCTGCGACCGGCGCAAAGCAAAATGCAGCATACCTGCACCAACCGTATTATTAGTCAAGCGATCAATCAGGATAAAGCCCCCCGTATCGCGATCTTCTTTATACGGGTCAAAAGCTATCAACTGATCGGTGCCTAGATTACAAACACCGATTTCATTAAGCGCTAATTTGGTAACAGCGACATGCTCGAGCGTATTGACGTTAACCTTATATTTCAGTGCCGAAACATTGATAGTTATTGTCCTCGTTCCAATCTTCATCAAATAAGGCCTGCCGGGCAGCATCGGCTCATCCGACATCCATACGATGGTGGCTTCGAATTGATCGGCCACACCCGGCGGTGAATCGGTCGCTGCAAGAATATCACCCCGACTGATATCGATTTCATCCGCTAGTGTCAATGTGATGGATTGCCCCGAAATGGCTTGTTCAAGATCACCGTCACTGGTCACAATACGTGCCACACGACTCTCCCTGCCCGATGGCAACACACGAACAGAATCGCCAGGCTTGATGCTGCCACGGACAACAATACCTGAGTAGCCGCGAAAATCCAGATTAGGACGATTTACCCATTGTACAGGCATGCGAAAAACACCGGATTCCTCAGCCACGTTCTCTACCTGAATGTTCTCCAGATATCCCATCAATGTCTCTCCCTGATACCACGGCGTATTTGAACTGAATTCGGTAATATTATCGCCTTTCAGAGCAGACATAGGGATTGTCACGATATTCTGCAGCCCTACTTCTTTTGCAAAAGCGCGATAATCCTGATCAATCTGGTTATAAATTTCTTCCGAATAACCCACCATATCCAGCTTATTAATTGCCAGCACCACATGACGAATCCCTATTAACGATACCAGATAACTATGCCGCCGAGTCTGCGTCAATACTCCTTTGCGTGCATCAATAAGAATAATAGCAACATCTGCCGTTGAAGCACCGGTGATCATATTGCGCGTATACTGCTCATGTCCGGGAGTATCCGCTACGATAAATTTTCTTTTATCCGTCGAAAAAAAGCGATATGCCACATCAATGGTAATACCCTGCTCACGCTCTGCCGCAAGTCCATCCACCAACAGTGCAAAATCCAGATCACCTGCTTGTGTACCAACTTTTTTTGAATCCATTTCCAACTGAGTCAGTTGGTCTTCAAATAACATTTTTGACTCGTACAGCATTCGGCCGATCAGTGTACTTTTCCCGTCATCAACACTGCCGCAAGTGATAAAACGAAGCAAGCTCTTGTTTTCATGAGATTTCAAATAGAGCTCGATATCTTCAGCAATCAAACTAGATACATGCGCCATTAGAAGTAACCCTCCTGTTTCTTTTTCTCCATTGAACCTGCAGAATCGTGGTCGATTAGTCGGCCTTGCCGTTCAGATGTTTTTGTAAGCAGCATTTCCTGAATGATCGCCGTCAGAGAACTCGCCTCACTCTCAATTGCCCCAGTTAATGGATAACAACCGAGGGTACGAAAACGTACTTTCTTGATCATTGGAACTTCTCCCATTTTCATAGGCAAACGATCATCATCCACCATAATTAATGTGCCATCACGTTCCACAACAGGACGCTCTTTAGCAAAATACAGCGGTACGATAGGAATATTATTCAAATAAATATATTGCCAGATATCGAGCTCGGTCCAATTGGACAAAGGAAACACTCGAATGCTCTCACCCTTATTTTTACGAGTGTTATACAGCCGCCAGAGTTCAGGGCGCTGCAGCTTGGGATCCCAGCGATGTTGCGCCGACCGAATTGAAAAGATGCGCTCCTTGGCACGCGACTTTTCCTCGTCCCGTCGCGCTCCCCCGAATGCCACATCAAAACCGTATTTATCCAGTGCCTGCTTCAATCCTTCTGTCTTCCAGATATCCGTATGAACTGCAGAACCATGTGTAAATGGATTAATACTTTTTTCAATTCCGTAAGGGTTGATATATACAATCAAATCCAGCCCGAGCTTTTTCGCCATCACATCACGAAACTGAATCATTTCTTTGAATTTCCACGTTGTATCCACATGCAGCAATGGAAAAGGCGGCTTCGATGGATAAAAGGCTTTCACTGCAAGATGTAGCATTACCGCACTGTCTTTGCCGATAGAGTAAAGCATCACCGGATGCTCGCACTCCGCAACAACCTCCCGCATGATTTGAATACTCTCCGCTTCAAGGCGCTGTAAGTGTGTCAACATGATAAATGATTCCTTATCCTTCATTATTAGAACGAGAGTTATGTTAATACAGTTCTGAATTTCCCTTACTGCGAAATAAACTATTTTATCTCTGCAATCTTATTTTTGTTATGACACTGAGGAGAAAACTTGTGAACCATTAAGGCTTGCAACCTTAGCTTTTGCAGTTAAAATAACTGATTGGCCTAGGCTTGATTGTTAGCTTCTCTAATCGAGAACTTCAAACATTATACAAAAAAGAAAAGGCAGAAAATCACTTGCAATTGCCCATTACTCTATCAATTGCTTGCTCATTCCACCCAATATTGTAGCCCCATAATAATATCATTGTCAGAGACAGTATTATTAATTAAATAACATACTGTAAGAATCAGCCTGAGAAAATCCGGATACCATGAATTCTATTGGATGAAACACAGATATATGCTGAGATCTCCCTAAGTCTCCGATTATAAAGAAGGCTGTGCGAACGCTCGCAGGACGGGAGGAAAGCCCGACGTTGGCCATCATCGACGCGCAGTCTGTAGAAAACCGGCCCGCATGCGCGCGGCGACGTTGGCTCTGACGCCGGCAAGAGCGTGAAGGGACGCAAGCGCCATATCGTCGTCGATATTTAGTGCTCAAGGCCGAGATGCATTTTTGCAGGAATACAAGACCGCGACGGTACGGCTTTGATGCTGGAAAAATTACAGCACGGTTTCCGTTCATCGAAAAAATCATGGCCGATGGCAGATATGCAGGGCCAATAGCCCAGGAAAACAGGCCGCGCCCGCTTGAAATCGTTAAGCGTTCCAACCAATGCTGCTCAGGGCTTTATCATGTTACCGAAATGATGGGTTGTAGAACGAACTTCCGCATGGCTGCGGCATCAACCGCAGACTTGCAAGGGACTTTGAAAAACACGCCAGAACCACCGTGGCCTTCATTTTCACAGCTATGATCAAACTCATGTCTCGCAGGATCGCTCGGTATGTCAATTTTTAAAACAGACTCTAAGACTTGGCTGTAACTTCTTCCAACCAATCAGCGCATCAATCTTCACTAAAAATTTGTTTGCAAAACTCAAGTAATTATAGAAAGATGGATATTTTATTATTTCACATAGAAAGAAAATTGTACCCAACAGATCTAACTAAACCTCAATGGGAGCGGCGCCAAACGCTATTGATAACAAGGAATAGCTTGGGGCCTATGGGTGGGCGTCCACCTAAACAAGACGTACGGCGAGAAGTGATGCGATCTTGTATGTGCTAAAGACAGGTTGTCAGTGGCGTCAATTATCCAAGGATTTTGGGCATTGGAATCAGGTATATGCTTGTTTTAGACGTTGGCAGCTAGCCGGAGTATGTGAGTGTTCTGCAAGCCTGCGTGAAGAAGAACGATTGCAGGTTGGTAAAAAACCGACACCGAAGGTTGGCATTATTGACTCTCAGTCGGTTAAAACGACCTTAAAAGGGGGCAGCGCGGCTATGATGCGGCAGGGAAATTAAAGGACGCAAACGCCACATTGCGGTAGATACACTGGGTTTGCTATTGGCGGTGTGGTGCATTCGGCAGGCATTCAAGATCGGGTTGGTATCAGGGCTGTACTGATTCGGTTGCATAGCACATTAGCCGGGATTCAAACGATTTTTGTTGATGGTGGTTACAGCGGAAAGCTTCTGATTTGGGGAATGGCTATGTTTAAGTGGTTGTTGCGGGTGATCAAATGAAATGAAGCTCATACGTTCAGAGTTTTAATAAAACGTTGGGTCGTTGAACGCAGCTTTGCCTGGCTCAATCATTCCCGACGTTTATGTAAAGATCATGAAATCTTGCCTGCATCTTTGGAAGTGTGGATTCAAATTGCCTTCGTTCAATTGCTTCTGCGACGACGTTATTAGTTTTGCAAATAGGTTCTAAGAGCTGTCTTGCCTCAGGCATTGCGCCAATTCTATCGACCCAAAACTCATCTGCATCTTCTCGCTCCAACTGTCTTTTGCTTAACGCTATTTTAGTTGTTTGTTTGGCTAATGGGAGAAGTTGTGCAGGAGTCCTAAGTTTTACTTTTCTGCTTCACAAAAACCTAAAAACTGTCATGTAGAAATTCTGCCAATGCCACAGCGGAATTTTTTTAGGGTGTTCAAATTTTTTTAATTATAATCAAACACTTATTTATCATTATTAGCGACTCAATTCTATTAGTTGACTAAATCAATCAGGTATTGTATAGTTGACTAAATCAATCAGGTATTTTCAGTTTAACTATTAGCTTTTATATTTATTTTGTCCGATTTTTAGAAGGAATTGACTATGCGATTAACAACAAAAGGTAGATTTGCAGTAACCGCCCTACTTGATCTTGCTTTGCAACAAACTAGCCATCCGGTAACTTTAGCGGATATCAGCCAGCGGCAAAAGATTTCGCTATCTTATTTAGAACAATTATTTGCAAAACTACGCCAATCCGAACTCGTTGATAGTGTACGTGGCCCTGGTGGTGGTTATTGTCTTGCTAAAGATTTGGATAAAGTATCTATTGCTGACATTATTCTTGCTGTTGATGAGCCAATTGATGCAACACAATGTGGTGGCAAAGAAAACTGCCATAACGATAGCAAATGTATGACTCATGATTTATGGGCAAAATTAAATGACTTAATTTTTGAATATCTGGGCGCGGTAACACTGAAAGAACTGGTTGATAACCAGAAGAATCAACAGCATGCTGAAATTATACCGTTGATTGATATGCGCAAAACCAGTATGGCGTAAATCAGGCATCTATGTGATTACAGAACAATTTTATTAAGCCTGCTGTCAAACAGGCTTATACATTGAATTGTAGATAAGCATTTCTAGATTGTACGAAAGAAATTAATAGATTTGTTTTAGTGAGTACCATGTCAATTACATTAACTGAAAACGCCGCAAAACATATTCAGCAACAGCTTGCCAAGCGGGGTAAGGGGCTTGCGTTCCGAGTCGGAATTAAGAAATCAGGCTGCTCAGGATTCTCATATACTTTTGATTATGCTGATGAAGTTAAATCTGATGATCAGTTATTTGAATCGCATAAAACCAAAATTGTTGTAGATGCAGACAGCCTACCTTATCTGAATGGATCTCAAATTGATTTTACGAAGGAAGGTCTCAACAGTTCTTTCAAGTTTATCAATCCTAATATTGATAACACATGTGGTTGTGGAGATAGTTTCAGCGTAAAAGAGAAGATTTAACTAATAACAGCTTCGATTACAACCTTTTTAATTTTTTGGGTAATCTGACTGTGGGGCAGGTTAAAATATCTGCTTCAAACTAAAGATATTAAAAGGAACAAACAATGAGCGCAGTATTGCAAAGCCTGGTTAACCAACCATATAAACATGGCTTCGTTACTGAAATTGAGTCCGACATTGCACCTAAAGGACTGAATGAAGAAATCATCCGACTAATCTCGGCAAAGAAAAATGAACCCGAATGGTTGTTGTCATTTCGCTTAAAAGCCTATCAGAAATGGCTGACAATGACTGAACCAAAATGGCAGAACGTTCAATATCCGAAAATTGATTTTCAGGAAATCAGCTATTATTCAGCACCGAAACCAAAGAAGAAATTAGCCAGTATGGATGAAGTCGATCCTGAACTATTACGTACATTTGAGAAGCTCGGCGTGCCTATGCACGAACGCGCGGCACTCGCCGGTGTGGCTGTCGATGTTATCTTTGACAGTGTTTCAGTGGCGACCACTTACAAGCAAAAACTTGCTGAAGTGGGTATTATTTTCTGTTCCATTTCAGAAGCGGTACAAGCACACCCCGAACTCATACAGAAATATTTAGGATCTGTTGTTCCAGTCGGTGATAATTACTTTGCAGCTTTGAACTCTGCTGTATTTACCGATGGCTCCTTCTGTTTCATTCCGAAGGGTGTGAAATGTCCTATGGATCTATCCACCTATTTCCGCATCAATACGGAAGGATCCGGGCAATTTGAACGGACTCTGATTATTGCTGAAGAAGGGGCATCCGTTTCCTATCTGGAAGGTTGTACCGCACCCCGATTTGATACTAATCAATTGCACGCAGCCGTTGTTGAGCTGATCGCTTTAGATAATGCGGAAATTAAATATTCAACTGTCCAGAACTGGTATGCCGGTGATGAGAATGGCGTTGGCGGCATATATAATTTTGTCACTAAACGAGGGTTAGCAAAAGGCGTTAACTCCAGAATCTCCTGGACACAAGTGGAAACTGGCTCTGCAATTACCTGGAAATACCCATCCTGCATTCTGCGCGGAGATAATTCTGTCGGAGAATTTTATTCAGTTGCTGTTACCAATAATTATCAGCAGGCTGATACCGGCACAAAAATGATTCATCTGGGGAAAAATACGCGTAGCACTATCGTCAGTAAAGGTATTTCTGCAGGACATTCGAATAGCAGCTATCGTGGCCTTGTACGCATCGCTCCAACTGCAGAGGGTGCGAGAAACTACTCGCAATGCGATTCCATGCTGATCGGTGATCAATGCGGTGCACATACGTTTCCGTATATTCAAGTGCAAAATAACAGTGCAAAAGTTGAGCACGAAGCATCTACTTCTAAAATTGGCGAAGATCAGCTTTTTTATTTCTCCCAGCGCGGCATTGATGCAGAAGAAGCAGTTTCGATGATTATCAATGGATTTTGTAAAGATGTGTTTCAGCAATTACCGATGGAATTTGCTGTTGAAGCCACGAAACTTTTGAGTTTCAAGCTGGAGGGAAGTGTTGGATGATTGATAAAAATAGTACAACCATTCTTTCTGTTCAAGGACTGCGTGCCAGCATCAATGGCACCGAAATTTTGAAAGGCATTGATCTCACAGTGAAAAGTGGAGAAATACATGCCATCATGGGCTTAAATGGATCAGGCAAAAGCACTTTTGCCAAAGTATTAGCTGGCCATTCGGCTTATGAAGTCACCGGTGGATCTGTTCAATTTGAAGGTAAAAACTTATTGGAATTACCCCCTGAAGAACGCGCTCGTGCCGGGTTATTTTTGGCTTTCCAATATCCCATTGAAATCCCTGGCGTGGCTAATACGCAATTTCTTCGACTCGCTTACAATACCGTACAAGCACAGCGCGGCAAAGAAGAGTTGGATCCTCTAGAATTTGATGACTTTGTGCGCGAGAAAATGAAACTACTGGAAATGAAACCTGATTTCCTGGAACGTAGCGTTAATGAAGGGTTTTCTGGCGGTGAAAAAAAACGCAATGAAATTTTACAGATGGCCTTACTGGAACCTAGGCTGAGCATTCTGGATGAAACGGATTCGGGATTGGATATTGATGCACTTAAAATTGTTGCCAATGGCGTCAATCAGCTCGCCAATAAAAACAATGCAACAATTCTAGTCACTCATTATCAACGCTTGCTGAATTATATCGTACCTGATTTTGTGCATGTCATGCAGGCAGGACGCATCGTTATGACGGGCGGCAAGGAATTGGCACTAGAATTGGAAACACGGGGTTATGACTGGATCAATACAAACAAGCAATCCGTTGCCGGGGTTACTGCATGAGTGAAATAGTCAATACTGATTATCTCCAATGCCTGCTTAAATCATGGTCGGTAAAATCAGCCGAATCGCAGTCTTGGTTGAACCAATTACGCGCTCAAGCCATTGACCGTGTGAGTACGCAAAAACTACCAACTCGGCGTGATGAAGAATGGCGCTTTACAGATATTTCTCCATTAGCCCGTCTGCCTTATCAGTCGTCACAGCCGCAATACGATCTGCAATTGCATGATATTGAGCACTTATTCCTGGATGAAGCAAAGAATCGCCTAGTGTTTATTGATGGCCATTATTCCCCGCAATTGTCGACGATTACGGACGACAAAGCACTTGTGATTGGCAACTTGCCCGAGTTCTTATCAGCAGAAGGATCGATTCTGCAATCTCACCTGGGGCAATATGCTCAATTTGACGACAATGTATTTACTGCATTGAATACCGCATTCCTACGTGATGGCGCATTGATACATGTTCCAAAGAACATTCTTATCGCTGAGCCCATTCACCTGCTGTTTATCGCCACACAAAATGAAGTCACCAGCTATCCGCGCTGCTTATTGATCGGTGAAACCGGCAGTCAGGTAACCATTATTGAAGATTATGTAGCCCTTCAGCAAGCAGCCTATATCACCAATTCAGTGACGGAAATCAGCCTGGCCGCCAGTGCGCACGCCAGTCACATTCGAATCCAGCGTGAAAGCACGCAGGCTTTTCATCTGGCAAATTGCGCAGTGTCATTGGCACATGCGAGCAATTATCAGTCTGTCAGCATTTCATTGGGATCGCAGATTTCCCGCTATAACCTGGATGTTCGGTTAACTGATGAAGCTGCAGAATGCGTCATTGATGGACTCACTCTGATTTCAGATCGTCAACTGGCGGATACACATACTTGTATCGACCATCTTAAGCCGAATGGCACCAGCCATCAGCAACATAAATGTATTGTCGATGATGCAGCCCATGCCGTGTTTAATGGAAAAATCATTGTGCGTCCTCATGCGCAGCGCACTAACTCATCGCAATCCAGTCGTAACCTGCTACTCAGCAGAGCAGCACAGATAGATACCAAACCGCAACTGGAAATTTTTGCTGATGATGTCAAATGCGCACATGGTGCTACGGTTGGGCAACTGGATCCAGAAGAAATTTTTTATCTGGAAAGCCGTGGCTTATCAGAGATGGCTGCACGGAATCTACTCACTTACGCATTTGGTGCAGAAATTATCAGCCGTATCCCTGTCACTTCGCTTAAGCGGCAATTGGAACAAACCGTTCTTAATCAGACTCAAAGTAAATAATTATGAATCCAGCTCATGTTTCTCTGAAGTCTGAAATTTCTTCCGGTCTCGATTGGGAAAGAATTCGTGCCGACTTCCCTATTCTTAACCTCAAGATCGACGGTAAACCACTTGTCTATCTTGACAATGCTGCGTCCAGCCAAATGCCGCAGCAAGTCATTGACCGCCTGGTGCAATATCAGACTACGCAGCATGCGAATATTAATCGCGCCGTTCATTACTTATCCGAAGTTGCCACGACCGAATATCACAATGCACGCTGCAAATTGCAACAATTCATCAATGCACGGGAAGACCGGGAAATTATCTTTACCAGCGGCACAACCGATTCCATCAATCTGGTCATGCACGGTTATGGACGCAAATTTATCAAAACTGGCGATGAAATCATCCTGACCACTTTGGAACATCATTCCAATATCGTGCCGTGGCAGATGCTGGCCAATGAGAAAGATGCAAAAATCCGTGTCGTTCCGATCAATGACAAGGGCGAACTGGAAGTTGATGAATATGAAAAACTGTTTAACGAGCGCACCAAGTTTGTTGGCTTAATTCATGTATCCAATGCGCTGGGCACCATCAATCCCATCAAGAGAATGATTGATTTCGCACATCAACACGGAGTCCCTGTTCTGATTGATGGCGCACAGGCAGCACCTCATCTTACCGTTGATGTGCAAGCGCTCGATTGCGATTTTTATGCTTTCTCTGCGCATAAACTCTGCGGTCCAACCGGTGTGGGCATTCTTTACGGCAAGGCGGCTTTACTTGAATCAATGCAACCCTTCAAAGGGGGTGGCGACATGATTGCTTCCGTCACATTTGAGAAAACAATCTACAACACCATTCCGCATAAATTTGAAGCCGGCACGCCACCTATTGCCGCTGCGATTGGTTTTGGCGCTGCCATTGATTACTTGACGGCCATTGGCATCGAAAGTATTGCTGCATATGAATCCAGCTTACTGGCTTATGCAACTGAACGCCTCAGTGAAATGTCGGGTGTTAAGATCATCGGTACGGCTGCAGCAAAAACGGCTGTCATTTCCTTTGCCATCGATGGCATTCATCCGCATGATATCGGTACCATCCTGAATCAGGACGGCATTGCAGTTCGCACCGGACATCATTGCGCACAACCTGTGATGCAGTACTTCAATGTACCGGCCACTTCCCGCGCCTCATTTGCCTTCTACAATAAGAAAACAGAAATTGATGCCTTGGTAGCAGGCATTAAAACTGTCCAAAAGGTTTTTCTATAAATGCACGCCAATTCCCTATATCAGGAGGTCATACTCGACCATAACAGGAAACCCCGCAATTATGGCAAACTGGATCACGCCAGCCATCAGGCTGTAGGCCACAATCCGTTATGCGGTGACCGCCTGGATATTACCCTGCAACTTGAAAATGAGCAGATCAATAACATCGCATTTCAAGGTGAATCCTGCGCAATCTGCAAGGCATCCGCCTCAATGATGACGGCTGCCGTCAAAGGAAAGTCCCGTTTGGATGCAGAAACACTCATTCATGAGTTTCGTGACTTAGCCACTGGTAAACTAGATATCAATCTCCCGCATCACCTTGGACGGTTGACAGTTTTTTCCGGTATACGTGATCTCCCAACGCGCGTTAAATGTGCAATTTTGCCGTGGCATACATTACATGCTGCACTCAATTCAATTAGCAGCGCGTCGACTGAAGCCGATAATGATCCAGCGCAAGCAGTATCGAGTAAATAATCTAAGTTTGATAAAGTAACTACTCATAAAAACTAAAATGCCCAAAATTGCTGATATTGAAGGAACCCCTAACAAAAATGCTTTGAAATTCATCCTCAAAGAACCTCTAACCTGGGGTATTGCGCGATCTTACGATAATGCCGAAGCCGCTAAAGATGACCCGCTAGCTTCTGCGTTGTTCGATATTGATCACGTCACGAATGTTTTTTACATCGATCACTGGATCACCATCACCCAAGATGGTGAGGCCAACTGGCAAGATCTGGCACGCGAAATTGCCGATCCTATCCGTGCAGCCCCTGCTGCCTCGGCGCAATCTGCCGAAACGGTAGCTGCTGCCAACAATGTGCTTGCTGACTTAAGTCCGGAAGATCAATTGCGCCTGGAAAAAATCAATATCATGCTGGATGAAGAAGTACGTCCCTATCTGCAGCACGACGGCGGTGATCTGCATATATTAGGACTCGAAGGCAACATCCTGCGCATCCATTACCAAGGAGCATGTGGCACTTGTCCCAGTTCCATATCAGGCACCCTCAGAGGGATTGAAAATATGCTAAAAACCATCGAACCTGACATCCGGGTCATTGCCAGTTAAGATTCAGAAGATTTTCGAATTAATCATCAGAAGATGCTGATGACAGTCAGCATCAGCTTTTTAACCAATGCAACAAAGTGAAAGTCAATCCCGTGAAAATAACAAAATTGCGTTAATTTTCCCCACCAGAACATTCAATTCTCTGTAATCCCAATTCAAATTCAAATTAGACTTAAGCTGAGAAGGAAATCACTTCACAAATAATTCAGATAAAGTAGCTATACTCTACCTGTGCCTTTGAAAATGGAGTATTCTCAGGTTTGTCAGCTGTTTAGTATTTTGATGGCTCTTAATGGTATTTGTCTTTGTATTATCGTCAGGAAATTCTGCTTTTATGAGAGCAACTGACCTGCAACTTCCTTAGAAAGGAGATGAGAATCACAATCATGAAAAGCGACTTCCGCCAGCGCTACACGCATTGCTAGAAGCATGTCTTGAAAGAAAAACCACAAACACTAAAGCTCTGGCAACATACCTATGCCGCTCACCCGCAACCATTCGCACTCAATTCCAGCGAATTCTAATATTTATGAATGTACACTGCAGATATGAGGCATTGCGAACAGCAGAAGAAAAAGGATTGATCCGCAAAAGCGGAGATGAGCTGACTATCTAGCCATGAATTTGCGATCAATAATGTTTCATATTGATCCGAAAGGCCAGTAAGCGTTTTTCTAACTCCAGTTTTTTTGGAGAATCCCATCCCCTTGGGACGGAGTTCTTCATTTCTGTTTTTTGGTAAATTATCAAATGTGATCAATAGCATAACAAGGTATAACCACAATTATCTTGGCGTTGTTTTTTGTGTTCTGCTATTTAATAATGATTAGGTGGATGTAATTAAGCCACAATTATCTCTTCAATTATTTGGTGTTATTTCACTTACACGAGGAGGCTGCATGAAATCTACTGAACCACTTATCAAGAATAGCAGTAAGAAGGCGTTGGTTATAGGCAGCATATCTGGTAATAAGTATTTAGAGGAAAATCGTATCATCACTCGGATCGCTATTGTATTTGCCCTTGCGATGGTTTTTGCCATTTTAGGAACCGCCCCGGTAAGTTGGGCGGAGGAGCGAGCTACTACCTCTGGCGATAACGAACAGAAGCACCATGGCAGGAAACACCCTATTCTACCTGACAGGCCTCATGTTTCCTATGAGGACGAACAGGAGCATCTTGATGGACAAGCAATTTTTCGCTTCGACACCTTCGGCGACGAGCAATTATGGACCGACGTGTTGCGGATGCATGAGGTAATTGCAACGGTCAATCCGGCGACTGCATTGGCTGTCGGCCTCAAGGTCGATGTCGAGGCCTTGCCGCAGGAAATTGTCGCAGCGCTTCGGGCAGGTCAGGTTGATCTGACAGATCCCGCAGTGACAGTGGAACTGCTGCGCCTGAATGCAGTGGTCGGGGTGAAGGGCAGTATCAACGAAATAGGGCAACCCATGAAAGTGGGCATAACCTGTGCGCTATGCCACTCCTCTGTTGACAACTCACTCGCACCGGGCATTGGCAAGCGGCTCGACGGATGGGCCAATACCGACTTGAACGTCGGTGCTATCATTGCCCTGTCGCCAGCGCTGGACGAGGCGACGAAGGCAGAGTTCAACAGCTGGGGTCCGGGTATGTACGATCCGCGGCACCACTACTTTGACGGTACCAACATCATTCCGCTCAATAGTCCGTCCCTGCCGGTTGTCATTCCACCAATTTACGGATTGAAGGGTGTCGGCTTCGAAACATACACAGCAGATGGACGCATCTCTTATTGGAACAGCTACGTTGGCGTAGGACAGATGGGCGGCCATGGAAGCTTTAGCGATCCGCGTATCAACATCACCATTACGCAGACCCCTGATCTGGTCTCACCGAAGCTACCGGCCCTGCTTAATTATCAATTGAGCTTGCAGCCTCCAGAGGCTCCAGAGAAAAGCTTCGATCAAGCAGCTGCTCATCGAGGCAAGTATCTGTTCCATAACGAAGCTGGCTGCGCCACTTGCCATCAATCGCCGAACTTCACTGACGTACGGCGCGGTCCAGATCGGGACGTACCACTCTTGCATGACCCGTCCGAAGTTGGCACAGACCCGAGATACGCCATGCGAACCGCTAACAAGAAATACCGAACGACACCATTGCGAGGACTCCTGCAGCATCCGCCCTATTTTCATGATGGAAGCGCACGAGATCTCCCTGCGGTGGTCAACCATTATGACAGGCATTTCGGGTTGAATCTGACAACGACGCAGAAAGCAGATCTTGTGGAATATCTCAAATCGCTGTGACAGCGTAGTAAGAGTTAGAGCGCTAACACGCAAACGGCGGCTCCATTCACAAGGAGTCGCCGTCATCGAGGCAGAGTTATGAAATACAACTTTCTCGTGAGAGCTGCGAACGGTGTATTGATTTACCTATTCTCTGGTACTCTGAATTAATCAGATGCCATATATCTCTTATCTCTTACTCTTGACATACCAGTCAGAGCATATAGCTGTTTTTGATTTTTCTAGTGCTGAGGGATAAAAATTGTATGCATTTGCAGTATTGTTTGCTTATTTGCTCTCCCTTATTATTGTTTTGCAATAAGAAAAATTGGTTTAAACCATTGCTTCAATTTCGCTTTAGGTGACGATCTTGAACATTGATCTTGAAGCTTATGTATTTTTTTGACTCAATAATGCACCTGAACTTTTTGGAGGTTGTCTATGGAAGCTCGAACAATTCGCATTTTCTGGCGCAATGCTCATACTGGATGGTTCAACTTTAATTGGAATGGTGTAATCACACCAAACTCCGTCGTACACATCTCGGCGTGTGAATGTATCTTCCCAGAGGGGAGCATCTTCGGGGCAGAAGGCGTAATAAGACATCGTGGTGAGGCACCAATCTGGATAAAAAATGTTAGGCCGCATGGTCCCAACCCTGGTGATTCGATAACAGGCGGGGTCGAATTTTTTCTGCAAATTGACTGGGAAGCCCCCCTTAATATCGCTACGGATATCACAGTCCTCGGTGAGCCCGAGAACAAGATAATCGTTTAAATTGTTATGGCCTCTAGACTAGGAGATACAATCTGTTAGTCTAGAGCCAAATAAAAAGTCGGCTTATACCGCTCTTTTAAGTTCGGTTATGTATCAAATCTCAAATCCGCTTTCTAAACTCGTGGTTATGCGGATCAATTTCAATCTTATCGCCAATCTCCACAAAAGCTGCCACCTGAATTTCAAATCCTGTTCCCGAAAGGCGGGCTGGTTTCATGATTTTACCAGTGGTATCCCCTCTTACCGCAGGCTCGGTGTATTCAACTTCGCGTACGATCGTATTCGGTAATTCAACGGAAATCGCTTTGCCATCATAAAAAGTCACTTGACAGACATCTTCCATCCCGTCCATTAGATAGTTCAGAACATCTGACATATTGTCGGCTTCCACTTCGATCTGGTTATAATCGGCATCCATAAAAACATACAGCGGATCAGAAAAATAGCTATAGGTGCATTCTTTTTTATCCAGAACCACCACATCGAATTTTTCATCCGCCTTGTAGACAGTTTCTGTCGTGGTGCTGGAAAACAGATTCTTCAGCTTCATTTTAACCACAGATGCATTACGGCCAGATTTGGTAAATTCTGCCCGTTGCACGACCATGGGATCATTACCAACCATTACGACGTTACCTGAGCGTAGTTCCATTGCGGTTTTCATAGTTCAAATTCCAAAATTAAGTTATCACAAAATTGATGTTGTTTTATTTACGATGCATCAAATTCAAAAGCAGCGAATTATAGCCGATTTTCAGCAAAACTCACCAGATTGGATGCCAAGTCATCTTGTTTCAGGAGCTGGTTGACCCAGTTCTTATTATGCTGCCTCAAAGACTCTCGGAAAGAGAAGAAGTTCACCCAGATAGCGCTATTGATCGCGCTCCTGCCATTCCAGCTATTCCACATCTCGCGCACTGCAGTCGCCATATCCGCTGACATACCGGCAGTGTACAAATCAAGAAATGCATCCAGTTTTTTCCAATGTGCAACTTCCGTTTGCGGATAAATATTCCAGACGAAGGGATTGGCTGCCCATTGGGCACGTACAAAGGAATCTTCGCCGCGCACAAAATTAATATCACAACTCCAAAGCAGCCGGTCATAATCAGACTGTTCCATAAATGGAATGATCTGAATGGTTAGTTGCTGATATTTGATCAATCCCTTGGTCGGCAATGATATATGAGCGAATAGCGATACAATGTGCTCAGCCACCCTTCCCTCTGGCACAATTAATAAAATCGGCTCGGAAAATTCTGAAAATATATGGATCAGCTCTTTGACCGAAACTGCATCGTAACAAAACAATGATACGCGTATCTCACCTGCTTTGCGCTCAAGTAAGCCCTTGCGTTGCAAAAATGCATGTTCTGCTGCTGTGTCAAAGAAATTTCTTTGCGCAATCAAATCCTGTTCACGCAGCAATCCACCGGTGCCTTGCACAAAACCGGGGAAAAAGCATGTTTTGATTAACGGAAGGCGTGGATGCGGCGACGGCAGCGCATGATATTGAGCCACCCAAGGTTCAGCGCTGAGATATTCCAGATTAATCCAAACCGGCTGCTTTTTCTTCTGTACCATTGCCTGCACGTAGCACTCAGGCAATTCACAGGCAAACGCTTCAATGATGACTTCTGCAGGCTCAACTTCTGAGAACATCTGCTGCCAGCAGCAAATTTCAATATCATATACCATTTGGCGCTCGAGATTTGGATCAATGGCTGGTGCAATCCAGGAAAAACTGGCCAGATCGTCAATCCATAACCGCACCAGCTGGTGATGCTCATGCGTCAGTTGTCTGGCTAAACGCCAGCAGACGCCGATATCGCCAAAATTATCGATAATCGTGCAAAAAATATCCCAGCGGCGCTGCATGGTATTGATGGAAATTTGGAAACTGAGCTTATCCTAAATCATTGTGGCAAAAAGATCATGTGCATCTGAATCGGTGATTTCAACTTCAATAAAATCGCCGGGTTGTGCATTGACGGCATTTTCCACATAAACCAGCCCATCGATTTCTGGCGCATCAGCGCTACTTCTGGCAATCATCTCGTCCTCAGTCAGTTCGTCAATCATTACGGTCATTCTTTGACCTATTTTTTCTGCCAAGCGCTGGCGGCTGATTTCTTCCTGCAATTGCATAAAGCGTTCACGGCGATCTTCCTTGAGCTCTTCCGGTACAGGATCGAGTAACTGATTGGCTGCCGCGCCTTCCACCGGTGAATAAGCAAAACATCCGACGCGATCCAGTTGAGCTTCCCGCAAGAAATCTAATAATTCTTCAAATTCCGCTTCGGTTTCACCGGGGAAACCCACGATGAAGGTACTGCGCAATGTGATCTCAGGACAGATCTTTCGCCATTGCTGGATACGCGCCAGATTATTCTCGGCATTGGCTGGTCGTTTCATGGCTTTCAGGATACGTGGATTGGCGTGCTGAAATGGCACATCCAGATAAGGCAGTATTTTGCCTTCCGCCATAAGTGGAATCACATCATCCACATGCGGATAGGGGTAGACATAATGCAATCGCACCCACACCCCTAATGTACCTAAAGCCTGTGCGAGCTCGGTCAGCCGGGTCTTAATCGGTGTGCCTTGCCAGAAGCCGGTGCGATATTTCACGTCAACGCCGTAAGCGCTAGTATCCTGAGAAATAATTAACAATTCCTTCACACCAGCATTAACCAGATGTTCCGCTTCCTGCATGACCTGATGAATTGGTCGACTTACCAAATCACCGCGCATTGAAGGGATGATACAAAACGTGCAGCGATGATTGCAGCCCTCAGAAATTTTTACATACGCGTAATGTTTGGGTGTCAGCCGGATTCCCTGCGGCGGTATCAGACTGGTATAAGGATCATGGGGTTGCGGCAAATGCGTATGGATTGCGGACATGACTTCCGGCAGTGCATGGGGTCCGGTAACAGCCAATACCTGAGGATGGGCTTTTTTTACCACATCTCCATCCTCCTTGGCACCCAAACAGCCAGTGACAATGACTTTACCGTTTTCAGCTAACGCTTCGCCGATCGCATCCAGTGATTCCTCAACGGCACTATCAATAAAACCGCAGGTATTCACCACCACCAAATCGGCATCTTCATACGAAGGGGATATTTCATAACCCTCAGCCCGTAACTGTGTCAGAATTTGCTCGGAATCAACCAGTGCTTTTGGGCAACCTAAGGAAATAAAACCAACTTTTTGTGCAATATGTTTAGATGATGACATGTAGTTAAAAAGGATAAAGGTATTAAATTAAGTAAATGTTGAATTTTATCTGATATGGGAGTGCAATTTTTATTTTGAGTCCGAAAAGGTGTTGTTTAAAATAATTTTATGAGAACATGTTAAGAGAAAGATAAATTCTGCCGCATGCCCTGATATTTAATGATTGG
>NZ_FONE01000049.1 GCF_900112825.1 Nitrosomonas sp. Nm166
CAATATGCTCTGATATGCAATGAGTAATTCTATTTTACTCAACACATCGAGCATATCAGGGAAACGCTTGTATTTTGATAAGGGAAACTATTAGATGATATTAGGAAAACTATTAGATGATATTAGGAAAACTATTAGATGGTATTGGCTTTACCTGACAACTCATCTATTAAATCGCTACAATGTGAACAAATAACTATTCTAAGCAAACATAAAAGGAAATCAGATAACGAGCATTCTGCGCAGGCTCCCGTAGAGTATTCGCATGATTGCATCATTAATTATTGAACAGACTTGCATTGATTTAATCAAAATAAATTAAAATAACATCGATTTGCTTTCAATTATGGAGCTATTTAGGTCTGTTGACGTTTTGAGGTAAGAATTTCATACATAAAAACAAATTCCCAATATTGAGGTTCCATACCACCCATAAGACGAGCTTGAGATACCCGATTGATACTCAGTGATGAGTTCTGGTCGAAACTAGAGAAGATTCTGCTTTAAGAAGCGATTTATAACAAGCGCAATCTGCCCATAACGGCAGAAGGTATGCTTACTGGGTGCGAGTGGGTTGCCCGTGGCGAGATTTGACCTTAAGCGCTTGAGTGCTGGAATTCAATCTATAAAAGATCAATGCTTGGTCATTAAGTAACAAGTGGAATAGGATTTTCAAAACCCTGATGATTGATTCGGATTGGGAGTGGGAATTCATTAATGGCAGCTACGTTAAAGCATATAACCATAATGCGGGAGCGACAGGTCAAGAAGCGCAGGCCCATCGGGAAATGCCGTACAGGCTTGTATCGGCATTTGTTGGAAAAATACCTTTGCGCGACTCAAGCGGTATCTGGCAATGGCCACCGGTATGACAAGCTGAAGAGAAATTTTGAGCGTATGGTAACTATTGCATGTGGATATCTCTGGCTATCTATGTGAAATGTCAACAGACCTAATGAATATTAAAAAAATTTTTATTATTAACTCTGCAAAGATTGTTTTGTCGCTTTGGATAGTATTACTTTTAGGTTGCGAATCAATTCCTGTGATTTCACCCCAACTTGCTTCACACTCCAATTCTGTTCGATTCGAGAGTATATATGGGCCCCTTACTCCTAAACAAAGCGAAGAAATTCTTAACAAACTTAAAAGTAATAACCCAGAGACCATTATCTTTGGTAAGCATTTGAGCTTTGAAGAGGAGGTCTCAGACCATCCATTAGTGATAGGCAATAAAGTTGAGTTACTTGTAGATGGCCCGGCGACTTATAGTTCTATGACTGAAGCCATAGAGAATGCAAAGGATCATATCAATATAGAAATATACAATATCGATGATGATGAGGTAGGGCGACATTTTGCTGAGCTACTAATAAACAAGCAGCGAAGCGGTGTACAAGTAAATATTATTTATGATAGTTTTGGTTCAATGAATACACCAGAAGCATTCTTCAAACAGCTGAAAGAGAGTGATATAAATGTTCTGGAATACAATCCAATTAATCCACTTGTAGTTAGCAGAGGCTGGAATATTAATCGCCGAGATCACCGTAAGCTGTTGATAGTAGACGGAAGAATATCCTTTCTTGGAGGAATAAATATCAGTAGCGTATACTCCAGTGGTTCATTTGGCAAATCTAAATCAAGTAAAAATAACCAGCCATGGCGGGATACCCATCTACGAATAACTGGACCAGTTGTCAGAGAATTCCAGAAACTATTTATGTCATCTTGGTTCGAGCAAAAAGGCGAAACATTAGTATCTAAAAACTATTACCCTCACCTAGTCAGTGAGGGTGATGAAATAGTTCGGGCCATTAGCAGTACACCCGACAAGTTTTACAGTCAAATTCATTCAATCTTGCTTTCGGTTATCCACAATGCCAAAAGCACGATTTTATTGACCAACGCCTATTTTGTTCCCGATCTGCATTTGCTTAATGCTCTGAAAGATGCTGCTCAACGAGGGGTAGATGTGAGGTTATTGTTACCCGAAAAAACAGACTCGATAATTGTATCGTATGCAATACGCTCATATTATGATGAACTGTTGAATGCCGGAGTAAAAATATATACCCGTCAAGATGCATTGTTACACGCCAAAACAGTGTTAGTAGATGGAGTGTGGTCGACCATAGGATCAACCAATTTTGATAGGCGTAGCTTACGCCTTAATCACGAACTTAATGCCATAATAATCGGAGAGGATTTTTGTACTCAAATGAATTCCTTGTTCAATAAGGACTTGAAATTCTCTAAATTAATAACCCTCGAAGAATGGCGAGAGCGTTCAGCAGGTGCTCGCCTCAAAGAAAAAATGGCGCGTTTGTGGGCGCAGTGGCTATAAAATAACTTTCAAGAAATCTCCAGAATGCACGAGAACCTTCCTGATTTCGAATGTAGTTTCAAACTATATTTTTTATAAAAAATTATTACTTGAAACACTTGCTGGGAACAAGAACAGTTTCATACGACCACAAAACAAGGTGAGTTAAAGTAGCTTGGCCCCTTGCAAAACACTCGCTTCGATTCCACCAGAAAGCCCATTACTCTACAAGCACGGGATTATGCTGTTTAGCTCGGCTGCCAAATTTAACGAACCGATTTTGTATTTGATGATGTTCTGCTGAAAACTATTCATGGGATTATTCCTTTGCACTTGCGCGTTTTAATTGATAAAGTTTTTTACACCTCTATCAAACCGGATAATCCCACCTTGGGCAAAAGGACTGTCATGGACATGTTTTTAATTAATCTACTTTGTCTTTCATTTCCGATGACTTGTCTTTAACTAAGTCTTTTCCTTCTTCAGCGCGATTTTCAATTCTCCTCTTCGCGCATTCAGTATCAGTACCCGTACAAGTTGCTTCTTCTACGCGATTAATTGACTTGTTAGCATCGCGTTCTATATCTTTTGAAACTGCTCTACCTTTTTCAGATAATGTTTCGGTCGCATAGGTAGTTGAAAAAAGCAAACCTATAGTCAACATCAGAAAAAAACTAAATAACTTCATTAACATACCTCCTTAATTTAAATTCACTTACCCGACATTTAACAAGATACATAGTTAATAATGCCCATTCTTCTCATACTCATCTGTACGGTATAGAACATTACCGATAATCAGCTCAGGTACTTATGGACAGCTTGTATTAGTCGATAATGGCGGAATTTGAGGTATGGACGTATTATTTGCTCAAATTTTTCCCTACATCTTTATCATAGGCGTCCATTCCGTATCTTCTGGCGGCATCTGATCAGTGCATTTTATCCAGCTAATTTCTTCACTCATGGGTATCTCCCAGCCTAATAAAGCACTCCGTCGCAAGCAACGGGGTAATAACTGCGTTTTTCAATCTGTTGGTTTTCAACCAGCTTCCGCCCCAAGAGCGGGGAATTGAACCCGCAGAGATTAAAAAGAAAAAATTTTCGTCTAGATTATCTACCCATTCGCCATCCAAAATACTCGGATTCTTGTGAGAAATCTTCCCAAATGAAAGCCGGGTTCGGACTTGGAAAGGTTGGCAACCAGAAAGTAACCAGGTCCGCTGCCCCGCTTGCCGTGCGGCTAGCGGTATGAAAAACACCCATCATTACGCCCTCAATAAATTTAATTAATACATTCTCTTCCTTTTGACGCCATAAAATAATATTTTTTGGCAGCTCCATCCATCCAGTGGTGAGATTGGCTACACCGCTTAAAATCTTCATACCCGCCCTGTTAAAATAAATTCTGGAAGTGATTTCTTCTGTAGCTTGGGCTTGAGATGAAAAAAGCGATAGCAAAAATACTATCAAAGCTAAGCGGGTTATTGTTCTCATTTCTAGAACTCCTTCTTAAGTTTTAAACAAACGACGTCACAATATTTCATTCTATTGCACTGAATCGTTGAAGCTTACAGTATCTGCTCGAGGTAATTTATAAAAATTGATCATTATCAATCACTAACTCCGGAATTCGGAATAGGATATTTCTTCTCAGTTCTAGGTTTGAATTTAAAAAAATTTCTGGTAATGACCTCCAACTTCCATGAATTGATTGTAATTACAAAGCACAGCTATTATTATGTAAAAACTGTTGCCTTATTAAGATAATAATAATCATTCAAATACTGAGTAAGTTATTTGAATAAATAATTGAAGGAGGTATATTTTATGTTGAGTAATTCTTATCATCCTAAGCAGAATCAACTCATTAATATGCTTCCTTCAGAAGATTTCGAGCATATTTCCCCTCATTTAGAATTTGTCCAGCTGTCTTTAGGGGAAGTTCTTTACGAATCGGGAGAAAATCTGTATTACGTTTATTTTCCGATTGATTGCATCATATCAATGCTGTATGTATTGGAAAATGGCTCGTCAGCAGAAATTGCTGTGATCGGTTTTGAAGGTGCAATTGGCCTTTCCCTCTTCATGAGCGGTCAATCCATGCCCCATCGGGCTGTCGTGCAAAGCAAAGGTTGTGCCTATCGAATAAAACACAAACACTTTATGCAAGAATTTAACCGGCACACTGGCTTGCTTTGCACTATGTTGAAATATACGCAAGTGCTCCTCACCCAAATGGCACAGACCGCCGTTTGCAATCGTCATCATTCGATTGATCAGCAACTTTGCCGGTGGTTGCTGTTAAGCCTGGATCGACTTCATGCCAATGAATTGTTCATGACTCAGGAATTGATTGCTAATATGCTGGGCGTGCGCCGCGAGGGAGTTACAGATGCGGCCAGGAAGCTACAGCAAGCGGGATTGATTCAATACCGGCGAGGCCATATTACGGTATTGGATAGAATAGGACTTGAAGCTCGAGTTTGTGAATGCTACCACGTCGTTAAAACAGAATCAGACCGCTTATTAGGAATTGAACCGGCAGAAACATTAAAAAAGCATCGCATCCCTATTCCATGGGTACGTTACCCTGCAACACCTGAAGAAAGCAGAAATTTTTCTCTTGAAAGAAAAATCCGAGAAACCTAGTTTCCCATCCTAATCATCGTTTACTTATCTGGCTCACACACGACCTTTTGTTGAATAGGATCAGTCACAGCAACTGTAATACCGGTGATATATACAGTGTCCTCAGTACTCTCTTAAGCAAGCAATTAATAAGCGCATAAAACTGTAAATCATTGGCGCGTATCATCTTCAGACTGAATTCCAGCTCTATCTCTATCTTATGCACTAAAGTTCACGGATCGATGCTTCCGTAGGTTAAGTTGCATGAGCTCCTACGGAAATTCCCTAAGACTACATCACTCTTGCCAGATTGCTCTCATCAAATACAGCATCAGGGGGAACTTTTTTATTCGTAACGGATAAATTCCTCTGCCAGCGCATCCTTACCATGACGGTCGATCAAGGCCTCAATCTCTGCAAGCAAAAAATCGTCTTCATCCTCATCCAACACCCCGTCGCCTATCAAACTGGCAGCCAAACCAGAAACCATGGCATCTCTTACGATGCCCAAGGTCGGTGGATACGCTCGATCCTTGTCGTTGATTACAGCATCAATAACTCGCGACAAGGGTTCACTGGCCATTTCCTGCACAAAATCGATGGCTAATGCCGTCTCGCCATATTCCTCGATCAATGCATCCAGTTCATCCAGTAACGATTCATTGATATCAAAATGATGTAACTGTTCTGTTTCAGTAAATTCATGAGTAAGCACTCCGGTAACAAAGTCATGAATAGTGGCAAGTGTAATAAGCTGCTCAGGTTCTGCTCTATTTACTCTATTCTCAATGAGCGCCGATAAATTAGGGCTGACCCGTGTTGAGACATCAATCGGATTTCGTATCATGGCAAACTCCTTATCGATATACATTTCACATGCGCTGGTTGCAAAATAGCGTTTATTTATATCTCATACCATCAGCATACTCAGGGGTATGTAACTTCTCCCAACAGCATACTCATTCATCCGCTATTGGGCTATTGGCCGAAGCTGAATCGGCAAGGCAGGCAATCACCTCTTCATCGGTCACTTGTGGAAAATCCACATAAAATTGTCCTACAGCATAGAAATTGTCGGGCGATGAGAGGCACACAATTCGATCAGCTTTTGCTTCCAGCTTTCGCAAAGTATCAGGTGGTGCCACCGGGATGGCACAGACCAGTTCCGCCGGATTCTTGTTACGTACGGCATGCAGTGCAGCAATCATCGTTGAACCTGTGGCCAAACCATCATCAATGATAATTGCGATGCGGCCAGTAGGATCCACTGGCGGACGCTGGGGAGTATATTGAGCACGCCGCCGCCGAATGACTTCCATCTGAGCAGATACTTCCTGATCGATATAATCCTGGTCTGCGCCAGCTTGTCCGGCATAGTCAGCCAGATAAACCCAGCCGCTTTCATCCACGGACCCGATAGCAAACTCCGGATTGCCTGGTGCACGCAATTTACGCACCAGCACCACATCCATTTCACCCTTTAATTGTTGCGCAATAATCTTAACCATCGGTACAGCACCTCTGGGAATGGCCAATACCAAAGGATTTTTATCACGATATTCAGAGAGTGCTTCCGCCAGTTTATTGGCTGCTGTCATACGGTCGGAAAAAATCATAGCTTACTCCTTCGCATAAAATTATGACATGGTACGATTGATCAGCAGGCGCAATTGCTTCAGCGAGCGGGAATTCAGTACATCCTGTTTTTCCAGCCAGCCACGCCGTGCTTGCCCAATGCCAAAGCGCAGATTGGAAAAATCATAAATACTATGAGCATCGGAATTAATGCTAACCAGTACCCCTTCTTCCTTAGCCATTTGACAATGGGTATCAAGCAAATCCAATCGTTCCGGATGTGCATTTAATTCCAAAAAGCAGCCCCGCTTCCTGGCTTCACGGATAATGCGCAGCATGTCAACATCATAGGGGGCACGCCGCTGAAGCAGGCGTCCTGTGGGATGTGCCAGCAAAGTAAAATACCGGTGTTGCATGGCACGTAATATACGTTCTGTTTGTCTGGCACGTGACAGGTTAAAATTGCTATGCACTGCACCCACCACCAGATCAAGCCGTGCCAGGGCGCTATCCGGCAGGTCCAGATTGCCGTCTTCCAGGATATCCACCTCGATGCTCTTGAGCAAGGTGATTCCCTTCAATTCGGCGTTCAGTTGATCAATCTCATCGCATTGCTGCATCAATCGCAACGGATCGAGACCATGGGTGAAAACCAGCCGACGCGAGTGTTCGGTAATTGCCAGATATTCAAAGCCATGGGATAAGCCTGCCAGCGCCATTTCGCGCAATGTATTATGCCCATCTGTGGCTTTGGTGTGCGCGTGCAAATCACCGCGCAGGTCTGTTTGCTCCACCAACCGGGGTAATTGCCCTGTTTTTGCGATCACAATCTCCCCGCGGTTTTCGCGCAATTCAGGAGGAATATAAGGGAGGCCGACCGCGGCATA
The DNA here is from genome assembly GCF_900112825.1 of Nitrosomonas sp. Nm166. GTDB lineage: Bacteria > Pseudomonadota > Gammaproteobacteria > Burkholderiales > Nitrosomonadaceae > Nitrosomonas. The sequence continues at coordinate 7,420 of NZ_FONE01000049.1, forward strand.
TACCGATGCCTCGCTCTTACCCGCGATGCGAATGTTGTTCCGAAAAACACCATATTCGTTGATTTTTAATCCTTTCTTCTGGGCGATGCGTCGGATTGCAATGTTATGCGCTCTGGAGCCTGTAAAATAATGCAGGGCTGCGCCATAGGATTCTTCTTTGACAACGCGTAAATCCACTTGCAGGCCGCATTTAAGCATCACGCTGGCCCGGGTGGCCCCCGCCGATAATATCTCAACCACTTCATCGTAAGTGGTAAAACGTTGCACTACCGGGCTTGACGTGGAGGCTACGATCAGAATATCCAGATCTCCAACCGTTTCACGCATGCGCCGATAACTACCGGCCAGTGTTACTTGAGCCGCGCCCGGGATTGCTAATAAAAATTTTTGCAATGCTTCCGCATACTGTGCCGCCACGGCCAGTTTGAAGCGTTGCGACTGATGGGTATGGGCTTCTATGGCTTGCAGAATGTTATTCTCCGTTTTTTCGCCAAAGCCGGGTACAGCCCGAATTCGTCCATCACGCGCAGCCCGGTACAACTGTTCGACCGTTTGTACATCCAGATCATGATACAGCGCTTTTACCCGCTTTGGACCAAGGCCAGGGATTTTCAGAAGCTCGGTAATGGCAGGCGGCAATTCGGCGTGTAAGCGCTCCAGCAAGCCACAGTAGCCGCTGACAACAATTTCTTTGATTTTACTTGCAAGATCATTGCCGATACCCGGTAAGCGGGTGAGATCATCGCCTTTTTCCAGTAACTGAGATACTTCCTGAGAAAGTTCACCCACCACGCGGGCAGCATTGCGATAAGCACGGATACGAAACGGATTCGCTCCCTGGATTTCAAGTAAATCCGCAATTTCTTCGAAGATAATGGCAATATCAGCATTGTGTTTCGGCATGCAGATTCTCCCGTTTGAACTTCGTACACGGCTACATCGACAGGTATAGGAAAATACTTTTTCAAACAGATTAATGCATTTTATGTCATAAAACCACTACAATGAAAATGCATTTTCTCGAAATGGCTAAGACATGAACTCATCATATTTTGAACATGATGCCGACATAGGGATTATCGGCCAAGGCATAACCATCGAACAATCGTTTGAAGACGCTGCACGTGCCGTATTTGCGATTATTACCCATCTTGAGGCAGTAGAACCAAATATTGCGGTAACGATCGAATTTGAAGAATCTGATCCTGAGTTGGCACTTGTTGTCTGGCTTAATCTTATTCTGGGAAAGTCACGGGAGCTCGGCATGGTATTCAGTCGCTTTCACGTTCAACGGCATGGTGATCAATGGCATGCGACTGCATTTGGTGAAAAGTGGCATGATGGAATGGAGCGTGGTGTTGAAGTCAAAGGCGCAACCCTGACCATGCTGGCGGTAAAACAAATTGGCCCGATATGGGAATCTCGTTGCGTGGTGGACGTATGAACATACAACAATTACATCAGTTGCACACGTATCTCTGGACACTGCCGCGCGCAGCCGATGAGAAACGTGCGGAAGTTTTACTTTACGGCAGCATGCCTTTACTCCAAAGTATGGATGATAAGGTGTTAGAGCAAATCGCCAATGTAGCTGCTCTACCCGGCTTGGTCGGTGCAGCGATGACCATGCCGGATGCGCATTGGGGGTATGGGTTTCCAATCGGCGGCGTAGCGGCATTTGATGCTGAACAAGGCGGCGTGATTTCAGCAGGTGGCGTCGGTTTTGACATTTCCTGCGGGATTCGCTGCCTGCGCAGTAATCTGAATTTGGATGATGCTGCGCCGCATTTGAATCAGCTAGCTGATCGGTTGTTCAAAACCATTCCTGCTGGCGTGGGCGAAGAAGGCAATATCAACCTGAATCCGCAGCAACTCGACCAGGTGCTCGAAGGCGGCGCACAGTGGGCGGTAAAACAGGGTTACGGTGACATCGCTGATCTGGAATACGTTGAGGAAAATGGACGTGTGTCCGGCGCCGTGCCGGAGAATGTATCTGAACTGGCAAAAAAACGCCAACACGGCGAGATGGGTACACTAGGTTCAGGCAATCATTACCTTGAAGTGCAGGTAGTCGATCATATTTACGACAGTACGGCTGCGCAAGCTTTTGGCCTGCAGAAAGGCCAGCTCGTCATCTCCATTCACTGCGGTTCGCGGGGACTCGGACATCAAATTGGTACCGATTATCTGGTAACACTAGCAAGGACAGCCAGTCGGCTTGGCATCCACTTGCCCGATCGGGAATTGGCTTGCGCACCGGTGAAATCCCCGGAAGGCCAGCAATATATCGGTGCCATGAAAGCCGCCATTAATTGTGCGCTAGCTAACCGGCAAATCCTGGCGCACCTCACCCGCACAACGTTTACAGAAGTTTATCCGCATGCCACACTGGAGACGCTGTTTGACGTCTCACATAATACGTGCAAGGAAGAGATGCACGAAGTGGATGGCAAGCCCAGGTTGCTGCATGTGCATCGCAAAGGTGCGACGCGTGCCTTTGCGCCGGGACATCCCAAGCTGCCGGCGCAGTATCGTGCCGTGGGTCAGCCTGTCATCATTGGCGGTAGTATGGGCACTGGCTCCTATATTCTTGCTGGTAACAGTGGTAATCAAGCTTTTGCGTCATCAAGCCATGGCGCAGGTCGCGCGATGAGCCGCAATCAAGCGCTAAAGCGCTGGCATGGCCGCGCACTGATTGACGAATTGCGGCAACAAGGCATACTGATTCGCACCCGCTCGATGCGCGGCGCGGCAGAAGAAGCGCCGGGCGCTTACAAGGATGTCGATGAGGTGGCCGTAGTTACGGAACAAGCCGGACTGGCGCGCAGGGTGGCTTTCCTGCGTCCGAAAGTATGCATTAAAGGATAACTTTTGCAAAATAACGTTATAACTCAACCCATCAGGAGGAAATTGCCATGGCACTCATATTGCAAATCACCACGCGGGATGTTCCCCACTCTGAAGCACTTGAAAGCCATATCCGGGAAAAAGCGGAAAAACTTGGAAAGTTTTATCCTCATATCATGAGCTGCCGGATCACCGTCGAGCTTCCGCATAAGCATAAACATCAGGGACGGCTGTTTGATGTGCACATTGACATTACAGTGCCCGGGAGTGAGTTAGTAGTCAATCGGGTCGCCAATGAAGATGTGTATGTTGCCGTGCGGGATGCTTTCGATGCCGCCAAGCGGCAGTTGGAAGACTATGCCCGCCGTCAGCGCGGCGATACAAAAGTGCATGCACCGGTCCTCCATGGCAAGATAACACATCTGTTTAAAACGGAAGATTATGGTTTCATCGAAACCGTGGATGGTCTCGAATTATATTTTCACCGTGACAATCTGGCAGGTCATGATTTTGATCAGTTGGCAGAAGGCGATGAAGTGCAATTTCTTGAAGATATCGGAAGCGAAGGCTACCAGGCAAAGCGCATCAGCACAGGCAAGCACCATATTCCTGGCAGTGAATGATCGATTGCTGAAAAATGATGGGTATTGAGTACTCATTCAGTCATGAAAATTGTACCTGCTTCAGGGGACGCTTTGATTGTAGTTGACATGCAAAGTGATTTCCTGCCAGGCGGCAACCTCGCTGTGGCAGGAGGAAATGACATTATTCCGCTGCTCAACCACTACATGGCTTATTTTGCTGCGCATCAACTACCCGTCTTTGCCACGCGTTGCTGGCATCCGTCGAATCACTGTTCTTTTCAAGCGCAAGGTGGCATATGGCCGCCCCACTGCATCGCTGGATCAAAGGGCGCAGCATTCCATCCAGATCTTGAATTACCCATCAACACTCACATTATTTCCAAAGCAACTACACAGGAGAAAGATGCTTATTCCGGTTTTACCGATACTCAACTCAACGAATTATTACAGTCACTTGCCATTCAGCGAGTCTTCATTGGCGGAATTGCTACCGAATATTGTGTCTTCAATACGGTGAAGGATGCCCTTCGATTCCACTACACCACTTTCATACTTGAGGATGCTGTGGGCGCGATCAATCAGCGGCCAGAAGACGGTCAACAGGCACTTGAAGAAATGATTCATCTGGGTGCGCGTTCCATCCATTATGAGGAACTTGCGCCATGAATCCGCTATCCAGCCCTTTATTGGCCGATCTTTATCAATTCACCATGCTGCAAAGCTATATTGAGAAGGAGATGAAGGAAGTCGCGGTATTCGAGCTGTTTGTGCGTAAATTGCCGCCCGGTCGAAATTTCATGGTCGCGGCCGGACTCGAGCAAGTGATAGATTTCCTGGAAAACCTGCAATTCTCGCCGGAAGAACTGGACTGGCTCGCCACACGTTTTCCGCCGCATGTCATTACATATCTCGAGCAATTTCGCTTTGATGGAGATGTTCATGCGATGCCGGAAGGCACGCTTTTTTTCCCCGATGAACCCATCTTGAGGATTACTGCTAAACTGCCACAAGCCCAACTGGTAGAATCACGCATTATTAACCTGATGCATTTTGAAACATTGATCGCTTCCAAAGCGGCCCGCTCGGTGTTGGTAGCACCGGACAAACTGCTGGTCGATTTTGGTATGCGCCGGGCGCATGGTGCAGAAGCAGGATTACTGGCTGCGCGAGCGAGTTATCTGGCTGGATTTTCTGGCACGGCAACTGTGCTGGCTGGTGCACTGTTCGATATTCCATTATACGGTACGATGGCTCACTCTTTCATTCAGGCTCACCGTGATGAGAGCGAAGCCTTTGAACATTTTGCGCGCTCTCATCCGGATAATACGATTTTACTCATCGATACTTACGATACCGAGGCTGCAGCAAATAAAGTAGTTGTGCTGGCCAAGAAACTAAAAGCCGACAAAATCAACATTCAGGGCGTTCGCTTGGATAGCGGCGATTTGGCTGTGCATGCCCGCAATGTACGCGAGATACTCGATGCAGGGAGTCTGGAAGCTATTACTATTTTTGCCAGCGGTAATGTAGATGAATACAAATTGCATACCTTGTTATCCACCCATGCGCCCATTGATGGTTTTGGCATTGGCACTGCGTTGGATATTTCCATTGATGCACCCGCACTGGATTGTGCATACAAGCTGCAGGAATATGCCGGTATTCCACGTCGCAAACGCTCGGAAGGCAAAGCCACATGGCCAGGAAGAAAACAGGTTTACCGGAACTACCACAGCAATGGCCATATGACAGGAGATATCATCGCGCTGGAAGACAGCGATTTCCAGCCAGGCAAGCCGCTCCTTCAGCCTTTCATGCGAGCAGGTAAACGCCTTTCCTCCAGTCCATCCCTGCAGACAATACGCAGTCAAACGCTAGCCAATTACAAGTGCCTGCCTCCTTCTCTGGTTTCCCTCGATCCAGCGCCCAGCTATCCGGTAACGATTTCCGGGGCATTAAGAGCGATGGCCAATCAGCTAGATATGGCACATTCAACGGCAAGGTTAAATCAAACAACTTTCAATTATCCTTGATCTGTTTGAGTCAACCACTGGTACAGCTATTCAGCTGATCAGCCACCCATCTTCTTCCTGAATTTTCTGGCCAATCCTCTGCCGACTCAAAACCTCGTACCAAACAAGGTAAAAATGCTTGACAAAATTATCAAAGCGAGCAAGATTGAGTTGTTGTCATCCGAATGAATAATCTAGTCCAAAATAAGTAAGTTGCATAAAAAGGAGATTTATCATGGGTACAAAAAGTACAACACACCCCGGTTTTCATCAAATTACCCGTCGCAGTGGTATTTTGCAGGAACTCATCCACGATACTTATAAAATTAAGGGCAAGCTTCCGGAACCGACAGTCTGTTCACACTGCAGCGCGGTATTTCAGCAAGGACGATGGCAATGGCTTGAGAAACCTCTGAATGCGCATCAGCATACCTGTCCGGCTTGTCAGCGTGCTCTTGATCACTATCCGGCCGGATTTCTGACCTTAGAAGGTGATTTTTTCTTTGCGCATCGTGATGAAATCGTCAACCTGATACACAATATAGAACAAAGAGAAAAAGCCGAACATCCGCTGAAGCGAATCATGGCAATGGAGGAAAAGGATAACGCCGTATTGATAACAACCACCGATCTCCGCCTTGCCAGTGGTCTCGGCGAAGCTATCCACAATGCCTTTCAAGGTGATCTGGAAATTCACTATAACCCGGACGAAAACTTGGTGCGGGTAGATTGGTCGCGTTAAGCTATAGATTAAACGATAGATTAAAAGAATTATTCCAATTTACTTGCAGCAGCTTAGCCTTGGCAAAGTAATTTACTACTTACGTTTTCAGCAAAAAGTAAAGGAGAATATTATGACCATCGGTGAAATTTGCAATCGTGAAGTTATTGTAATTCAACAGGATGAAACAATTCTTGAGGCAGCCAAGCTGATGCGCCAATACCATGTGGGCGCTATCATCGTCGTCGACAAACCGAATGGACGCCGAGTCCCGGTGGGAATGGTCACTGACCGCGATCTTGTGGTGGAAATTCTAGCTACAGAACTGGATGAAACAGTGATTACCGTCGGTGATATTATGATACCGGACATATTTACCGTTAAAGAAAGTACTCCAACTTATGAAGCGATCGAATTTATGCGCCGAAAAACGGTCAGACGCTTACCGATTGTAGATGAAGCCGGAGAGCTGGTTGGTATTTTTACGTTAGACGATGCCCTGCAATTGCTATCAGAAGAAATACTTGATCTTGCCAAGCTGGTAAGGTACGAGCACAAGAAAGAAATACGGCATCGCCCGTAACGGATATTGATTCCAGGCAATGGGAAATTACACTCATTGCCCCATTGCTGAGAACAACCAAAAATTTAAAAATTTTATTGAATTCCTAGTCAAGCACTCAAATATTTTATTGAATATTGAAACCAGTTATTCAATCTCAATCTCTGGAGGATGAGTTGCTATGGAACACTCTACTACAACCAAATTTGAGTTGCCCGCCGATGTCATCGCATTGGTTCCCATGCGTAACGTGGTGTTATTTCCTCATGTGTTAATGCCTATTACGGTCGGCCGAGTCAAGTCAATTGCCACGGTAGAGCATGCACTGCAATCTAAAGCACCCATCGGTATCGTGCTGCAGAAAGATGCCGCTGTCGATGATCCAGGGCTTGAGGCGTTGTGCAGCATCGGTACGATTGCCAACGTGGTGCGTCATATCGCGTCAGATGACGGTACTCATCATGCCGTATGCCAAGGCGTGGAGCGTTTCCAGATTGAAGAAATTATCGAAGGCTATCCATTCATTGCAGCCCGGGTGAAACGCCTCAAGGAAGTGGCGCCCATCACGACGCAAACAGAGGCGCTTGCATTGCAACTGCGGGAACGCGCTGTCGAAATTCTATCTTTATTGCCTGGCGTACCAGCAGAACTCGCCCATGCATTGCAAGCCACACGGGCACCGTCGGATCTGGCCGATATCACTGCCAGCCTGCTGGATACTGAAATCAGTGAAAAGCAAATGCTGCTAGAAACTATCGACACCGAAAAACGGCTGCAAAAAGTGCTGCAGATTCTGTCCCGTCGTATCGAGGTCTTAAGACTGTCCCAGGAAATCGGCGAACGCACCAAAGAACAAATGGAAGATCGTGAGCGTAAATATTTATTACGCGAACAGCTGAAAGCGATTCAGAAAGAATTGGGTGAAGAGGGCGATAACGATCAAGAAATTGCACAATTGAATGAAGCAATCACTAAAGCCGGTATGCCCAGTGATATCGAAGCCCAGACGCGCAAAGAATTACAACGTTTGCAACGGATGCCGAGTGCATCCAGCGAGTATTCGATGCTGCATACTTATCTAGAATGGATGACTGAATTACCATGGAAATTACCTGAGGAAGTACCGATCGATTTGAATGCCGCGCGTCAGATCCTGGAAGCCGATCATTTTGGGTTAGAGCGTATTAAGCAGCGCATTATTGAGTTTCTGGCCGTACAAAAGCTGAAGCCTCAGGGGCGTGCGCCCATTCTTTGTTTTGTCGGACCGCCGGGTGTGGGTAAAACCTCGCTGGGCCAAAGCATTGCGCGAGCATTGCAACGATCTTTTGTACGGGTATCGTTAGGCGGGATTCATGATGAAGCTGAAATGCGCGGTCACCGCCGCACCTATATCGGTGCCATGCCCGGCAATATTATACAAAGTATACGCAAGGCAGGCTCGCGCAACTGTGTCATGATGCTTGATGAAATTGACAAAATGTCAGCCAGTATACAGGGCGATCCATCCGCCGCCCTGCTTGAAATACTGGATCCGGAGCAGAATTCAACCTTTCGGGATAATTATCTAGGAGTACCGTTTGATTTAAGCAGGGTGATTTTCATCGCAACAGCCAACGTCATCGACAATGTATCACCGCCGGTACGCGATCGCATGGAAATTATTGATTTGCCTGGTTACACTCAAGAAGAAAAGCTTCAAATTGCACTACGCTATTTAGTACAACGCCAAAGCGAAGCAAACGGTCTGCACGCGGAACAGTGCAAACTGACGCCTGAAGCACTGGAAAGTATTGTCGCAAATTATACTCGAGAGGCTGGTGTGCGGCAGTTCGAACGAGAAATCGGCCGGGTTATGCGTCATGCCGCTTTACGAATCGCAGAAGGCGAGCTCCAGCAAGTTTGCATTGATGCAGCCGATTTGGATGCGATTTTAGGTCCGAGAAAATTTGAACATGAATTGGCGCTTCGCACAGATTTGCCCGGGGTAGCCACGGGTCTGGCCTGGACACCCGTAGGCGGCGATATTTTGTTTATTGAGGCTACACGAGTGAATGGCAGCGGGCGACTGATTCTAACCGGACAACTCGGTGATGTAATGAAAGAAAGCGCCCAAGCGGCGCTCACCTTAGCCAAAGCACGCGCTACCGATCTTAATATTCCGGCATCTATGTTTGATGGCATTGACGTGCATCTGCATGTTCCGGCTGGTGCTATCCCAAAAGATGGGCCGAGCGCTGGTGTTGCAATGTTTATTGCCCTTACCTCACTATTTACCAATCGACCAGTACGCCATGATGTTGCAATGACTGGCGAGATCAGTCTACGGGGACTGGTATTGCCTGTGGGCGGCATTAAGGAAAAAATACTGGCAGCACAGCGCGCCGGTCTGCAAACGGTATTGCTTCCCGCACGCAACCAGAAGGATCTGCGCGAAGTACCGGAAGCAACGCGAATGGCCATGCAGTTTATTCTATTAGAAACCGCGGATGATGCAATTCAGGCTGCATTAAGCCAAACTGGAACACATTCCCTAAATTCAGAATTTAGGCTCGTCTGATTTTATGAATAAGGAGGAATACCCCACGTACGGATAACACTGAAGTGATTCTTATCTTTATCTGTAAATTTCTATGTAAAAAATAAATATTTACCTATTGACTTATTTAATTAATAATTTCAATATAACTGATGTTGTTTGTGATGGGGATAGGGGTATAACCATCTACAGGAGAAAACTCAAATGGAACAACATGAAATACCAATTAGTTTTAATATTATTAATCACTTAAGCAGAAAGAAAGATAACTATCCGTTTTATGAAGTTGGCCAATTAAGGCGTACTAAAATGCATGCGGCACGCCTTATTGATGCAGCAAATGATAGAAAAAATATCACTCTTCGCTCTGCATCAGCTACTGAACGCAAATTTTATATTCCGTAACTAGTACTAAAGACCGATAAATGTCCTGAATCAATACATTTATCTTGCAGTTAATAAACAGCCTATATTTATTACCGACCTGATATTGAGGTTGAAATAAGAACGCATCTACTTAACTCATAACATAAAGGAATATATCAAATGCCAAGCAAAGTAAATGAAGTGGGTATTAAGAAATCCGGTACTAGATTGTCTAAAAGTCAGAAAAATATACTCGCAAACCAGGCTGTTAACCAGGAAAACGCAATTGATCGCCGGGAAATGATCGCCAATGCTGCTTATTACCGGGCAGAAAAGCGCGGCTTTCAAGGCAATGAAGCTGATGCCGTACAAGATTGGCTTGAGGCAGAGATGGAAATAGACAATGAATTAGAAACATTTGATGTTGATGAAAGAGATTTTCAGTTTCCTCCCAACAAAATTGAATGAGCTTATCCGATAAGATATCGATCTTATTTATTGAAAATATTTTAAAAACCAGCTCGTTGCGAGTTGTGCAACCTGTTCTAATGTACCTGGTTCTTCAAATAAATGTGTTGCACCAGGTACAAGCGTTAGCTCTTTCTTGCAATTTAACAAGGCATAAGCCTCTTCGTTAAGTTCGATCACACCGTAATCCGCGCTGCCAACAATAAGCAATGTCGGGGCGATCACTTGGTTTAAAGCCACTTCTCCAGCCAGGTCAGGGCGCCCACCGCGTGATACGACAGCAGCAATAGCGCTTCCTTTCTCTGCCGCGGCCTGCAGCGCAGCAGCTGCACCGGTACTGGCCCCAAAATAACCCATGCGCAAGGTATTGATTTCAGGCACCGTTTGTAGCCAGGCGGTAGCGGCTAATAAGCGGCGCGTCAGCAGATCGATATCGAAACGCACCGCATAATCCTGATCTTCTGCGCGGGTCAGCAGATCGAATAGCAACGTACCGATGCCCTGCTGCTGCAGCACATTGGCAACAAAGGTATTGCGGGGACTGAAGCGACTGCTGCCACTGCCATGAGCAAACAACACGATACCTGATGCGGAAGGCGGCAATATCAGTTCGCCGCCGAGTTCAACTGAATCTGCTGGAATCTTTATAGTAGTCATGCTGATGCTCCAATCTTGACTGGAATACGTTGTCTCCCGAATTGACCGGAGAATTGCTCAAAACGACCTGCAATCGCAGCGTTACACTGCTCACAGTGACCATCCTGTGTCAATCGGTATTGTTTGATTTCATACCAGTTTCGCACAATCAAGACGCTTCCACATGCCGGACAATAGGTCGTATCACCTTCGAGATAATGCACATTACCGGTGTATACATACTGTAATCCGGCATCCAGCGCAATCTTACGGGCCTGAATCAAAGTTTCGGCTGGTGTAAAGGATCTATCCTTCATCTTGTAATCCGGGTGGAAAGCACTGAAATGCAGCGGCACATCGGTACCCAGTTCTTTAACGATCCAATTGCTCATTGCGCTGACTTCCTGCACGGAATCATTTAGACCTGGAATTAATAATGTTGTCAACTCAAGCCATACATTCGTTTCATGTTTCAGATACTGCAATGTCTCCAGCACAGGCTGCAGATGCGCGCCGGTTTGTTTGACATAAAATTCTTCGGTGAATGCCTTAAGGTCAACATTGGCAGCATCCATCTTGGCAAAAAAGTCGCGCCGTGGTAATGCATGAATATAACCCGCTGTCACAGCGACAGCTTTGATGTTTCTGTCGTGACAAGCATCTGCTACATCCATTGCATACTCAGCAAAGATTACGGGATCATTGTAAGTAAACGCAACACTCTTACAGCCGCAGCTTTCCGCATAGCGAGCAATATCTTCCGGGCTGGCCTGATCAGCCAGCTTGTCAAAACTCCGGGATTTGGAAATATCCCAGTTCTGGCAAAATTTGCAGGCAAGATTACAACCCGCAGTGCCAAATGACAAAATACTGCTACCAGGATAAAACTGGTTCAATGGCTTTTTCTCAATCGGATCAACACAAAACCCAGATGAACGTCCATAGGTTGTCAATACCATCGCATTCCCAACACGACCACGGACGAAGCAGGCCCCACGCTGCCCTTCGTGCAATTTGCAATCACGCGGACACAGATCGCACTGAATCCGGCCATCATCAAGCTGATGCCAATATTTGGCTGGATATTGCTCAGCCGCACCAATCGGTTCATCCATATATACACTCCTTAGAATAATCTATCTCACGCCATTTACTTACGGTATAGCAGGATAATTTGATTTCCTCCGTCCAGAAATCCTCAGATAATTTGGCCTTGGATTTTAACTTTGCAAGAAATTGCTGGGGTTGCGGGAGACTGTCCCATACCTGAGGTAGAAATGTGCTGCGATAAGGACCATACTCAAGCACAATCCCGTCAATGTTCGGGCGCAATTGCGCTAAGGCATCAGCTTCACTGATAAAAGTAAGCGGTTGCAGTTCAGATAATAGCGACACTTCTAAATTGATCGTATTCAGCTCACCCACTGCCAATGGCAGGAAACGAGGATCATGCAACGCAGCTGATACCGCATTGTTACTCACATCCTCAATCAACGGATCACAAGCTTGCAAAGAGCCGATACAGCCACGCAATTCGCCCCATTGCGTTAGGGTGACAAAGGTTGCTCCCGGCCGAGAGAGCCAGGCCATATATTCATCAATGGCTGCCGGCGCACAAGATACACGCAAAGCACGAGTAATAGCAGTACGTGCAATGCGCAACAGTGCTCTTCCTTGTTGCTCATTTTTCTCAAGTGGCATACCCATATTCCTTAATCAAACGCAATCGCAGTATAGCCAACTACTTGATGGCGTGGACCCGCAGTATCACCAGAGTTTCGCAAATCCAGCAAATGCGGAGTAAGTTGATGCTTCCGGGCTACCATGATCAAACCATTGATGGGGATACTTCCACACGCACCATCATAGTCAGTGAGGTACTGTAACTGCAGTATGGATTGCACTGTCTCAGCGTCCATCTGTTGAGCTACCGTATAGGGCAAATAATGAGAAAGATCGGAACTGATCACAATCAAAGTTTCTTCTCCTCCCCATACATGGTCCAGTACATCAGCCACTACTTCAGCAGACGCCTTACCAACTACCAGGGGCAGCAAGGTAAAATTACCCAGCATGTTTTGTAAAAACGGCAATTGTACTTCCAGGGAATGCTCCAAGGCGTGTGCATCTCGGCTGACAGTTACGTGGTGTAAGTCTATAATTGCATTAATTAAATCGGTATCTAGTTTCACCCCACCCAAGGGCGTATCAAAAACATCCACCCCTGGCAAAGCTAAGTTATGAATTGCCATTCGATGCGCGGGACCCAGCAATACTACACGTTCAATCATAGAAGCCACAGAATACAAACTAGCATAAGCCGTGGCTGCGACAATGCCAGAATACCTGTATCCAGCATGGGGAACAATTAACACTTTTGGCTTTAAATTATGTGGCTTAGCCTTCGTAAGTAAATGCTTTACATCCTGCACAAGCCATCGTGCATCAGCGGGATAAAACAGACCTGCTACCGCAGGCGAACGAATAGTTGTCATCACGTCTCTTAGTCATGTCATTGATAAACATCTGACACAAATTCAAGAAAAAAATTGCAACCACTCTATTCGTTTTAACTTACTTTACTTAAAATTTTTTAATATTTTCGGGTATTCAGCCTCATATTTCAGATCTTACTTTCTTTCTCTGACGGCGCAACCGTAGCCCGTAACGAATCAACGCAGCTTCAAAATCGGGAAAACTTGCCATGGGTATCCTCTGTTTGTCCCATAGTTTCTGTAGATTGATCAACGCCTGATCACTGTCATGGCAATTCTGTGAAAGAAATCCCAAAGCTTGAGCTGCTTGAAAAGCCAAAGCAGCCAGCGGGGGCGCTGCTTTACTCCAGCGGCCACGCAATTCACGCAAAAAAATCTGTGCAGTCACTGGCCCTATTCCCTTGCCTAGACTCATGACACGTTGTGCCAGATCATCAGAGTCTCGAGCTGCAGCGTGCAAACAATTTAAATTGCCTGCATAACGATCAAGCAAAGTTTGACTGACTGCAAGCAATTTAGTCGCTGTTTTATAATCATATCGTGTATAACTGCCTTGATCGAGAAGCGCAACCAATCCATCCCAACCTGTACGAATAATACTTTCCGGCGTTAAGACCGCTTCATGCTCAAATACTTGCCAAGTACGTGTGGCAATATTTTCTGAAATACGCGCACCATACAATATAGCGGCAAGCAACCATTTGTAGATTTCCTCTGCTTTCAGATCATCCAGTCGAATTCCCAATTGAGTCGCATAGCATCCACCGGATTCGGACAAAAGCATTGGAACGTCAAGAGCCTTAGCCATTGCAAGAATGTTGTAGTCATTAGTAAAAATATGGGGGGAATGTTAAGAATTTATATTTATTAGAAAGAAGCGCATATGGCGGAATTATAGTTTGATAGCATTGCTCATTTAGCAGCTCAAACAAAAACATTTTATAGGGGAATTATCCCAGCAATTTTTTTACAAGTTATTGTATTAAACACTTGTTATCAACCAGTTACTGAGAAAATCGTAAACTTGAGAAGATGATATTCAATCAATATTCCTGAAAATTTTTTAACAGACAATGAAACACTCCTGATATTGCTGATTTGATTGTTCATTTCCAGGATGCCTAGATTTTTACTTTGCTTTCATACTCATAAAAAAACCGGCACACCGGCTGTC
>NZ_FONE01000088.1 GCF_900112825.1 Nitrosomonas sp. Nm166
GAATCTTTCGCGGCGTTTCGCGATTGGTTCATCGAGTACGAGAATTCCCGATGGGATCGACAGATCGAGGCTGATGCGGTTTCGGGAAAGCTAGACTCACTAATCGACGAGGCACTCGCCGAGCATCGCGCCGGAAAGACTAAGCCCCTTTGAAGCACACTGCATCCTCGCGGTTCTGGACACAATACCATGCACTGCCAAAAGACGTGCGTGATCTCGCGGACAAGAGCTTTCGCCTGATGAAAACCGATCCATCGCATCCATCCCTTCACTTCAAGAAACTGGGGAAGGTCTGGTCTGTCCGCGTGGGCTGCACTATCGGGCGATTGCGGTGGAGATTGACGGCGGCTTTCTTTGGGTCTGGATCGGCCGTCATGCCGAGTACGATTACCAGGTATGAGAAATACCTACTAATTATAAGCATAGTAGCGCTGCTTGTTTCGATTGATAACATGGGGATCAGCGTATGAACGCTTATGAAACACAAGCCGTGTGTTAAGCGTTGAGATTTTGCCGATTGAGCACAATAATTTCATGGCGGGAAAATTCCACATCCGTGATGTGCAAACGTGGTAAGACAAGAACGACTCAATTTCGTTTTCCCTATCGTATCAGGCTGATAGAAAATAAAATTTTTGATCCAGTCAATATACGATTGTTCGGTGCGATAACTGTAATGCTTTAGTCGAAGTTTATCCCGCACTTGGCCCAAAAGCCGAGGTTTATTTTCAATGGGCTTATTCATTCTATTTGTGGGTCTAAACAAGTTTGATATGATGACAGCTAATTCGACCAATGATATTAAAACATAAGGAGATATGATGAGTATTTTCGTATTAGATATCTTTTATGACGTAATGTATCACGTCATTTCGGACGCCTAATTTTAGTTAGATCCCGAAGGATAGTTATGATTGAGGTTCTCACCTCCTTACTCGCCGGCGGCCTCGCCGGGACCGTGGTCGCGTTCCTGCTGAAGACATGGACCGAAGCTCGCGCCAAGGCGTCCATCGAGCACGAATACAATCAACGCCTCGAGATTTTCAAACGCCAGCTCGACGAAAGACAGAAGATTGCACTCGTGTCAGAGCTCCTCGCTGAATGGATCGCAGTCCCGCGAGGCGAGCAGATCCCCAAGGACCGAAACCGACTGTTGTTTGAGGCTTCTCTCTGGCTACCTCCGGAACTCGCCGTTGAATTAAGCAAGACTCTTCAGCTTAAGCCGACCGCGAAAAGCATCTTCGAAATCTTTCTATTGGCTCGAAGGCAACTCACTGGCGATGCTTCTCTTGCCTCCGAGCATATTACTTTCTGGGGCCCCGAGTTCGAGAAGCCTAGCCAACCCCCTTATTCACACGAGGGCGTGACCGCCACGCAAGTCATGTTGACATCGGTATCTAACATCCGCATGAACCGGACCGCCTAACTGCTTCGCTGTTGGGTACCCTCCTCGCTTCGCTCGTCGGCGGCCGGTTACACGGGACGTTAGGCAGGACCATACAGTGAACAGAAAGAAAATAGTGAATGGGAAAATATGACAAGCTTCGGCAAAAACTCCTGAGTGGTGCATCGGATGCAGATATCGACTTCTCGGAATTATGCCAACTCCTCAAGCGTCTTGGATTTGACGAGAGGATTAGAGGAGATCACCATATATTCACAAAGAGCGGTGTAGCCGAAATTATCAATCTCCAGCCCAAAGGAAACAAAGCAAAGGTGTACCAAGTCAAACAAGTCAGAAATCTGATACTCAAATACCGGCTCGGTGGACACGATGTCGATTAAATATGAAATGGTCATTTACTGGAGCGATGAAGATCATACTTTCATCGTTGAGGTTCCAGAACTGCCTGGCTGCATGGCTGATGGGCAAACGTATCAAGAAGCCGTAGCTAATGCAGAAACTGTAATTCAGGAGTGGATCGAGACAGCCAAAAATTTAGGCCGTTCCATTCCTGAGCCGAAGGGCAAGTTAATGTATGCCTAACGGCTTGCAGCGGATCAGTTGCTTCGCACCCGCCCGCTGAAGCCAAGGCGTTAAGCGTTAGAATGCACCAGGATATATATGGACAGAGAAAAACAACTTGGTATCAATCACATATGAATGCCCGGAACAGTCAATGAAGTTTCAGCCACATTGGTAGCCAGTACAATACGGAGCGCAAATAATTAAAATGATGCTTGCGTAGCGTTTCGGCGGTTTCGCGGATTTCTCGTTCGCCGGGGAGAAAGACCAGAATATCGCCTGGACCCAGCGCGATCAGTTCATCCACCGCATGAAGAATGGCGCGCTGCATATCATTATCTTCCTCGTCATCGGCAAGCAATGGACGGTAACAGATTTCCACTGGATATAGCCTGCCAGTCACTTCGATCACCGGCGCATCGTTAAAATGCCCGGAAAAACGCTGTGCATCGATAGTAGCGGAAGTGACGATGAGTTTGAGATCAGGCCGTTTGGGCAATAACTGCTTGATATACCCGAGCAGAAAATCAATATTCAGACTGCGCTCATGAGCTTCATCAATAATGAGTGTATCGTAAGCTTGCAACAGCGGATCGCTCTGCGTTTCGGCCAGCAAAATCCCGTCCGTCATCAGCTTGACATAGGTATCCGGACTGATTTTATCCGTAAAGCGGATTTTATAACCGACCGCCTGCCCCACGGCGCTATTGAGCTCGGCAGCAATACGCGCCGCTACGGTGCGTGCCGCAATACGGCGTGGCTGCGTATGGCCGATCAGGCCAGTCACACCGCGCTTGAGCTCCAGGCAGATTTTGGGGATTTGCGTAGTTTTGCCCGATCCGGTCTCGCCGCAAATGATCACCACCTGATGATTTTCGATGGCACGCTTGATTTCTTCCCGCCGGGCGTGAACGGGCAAATCTTCCGCATAGCTTGGCTGGGGTAGGTTTGCCAACCGGCTTGTGATTACATCGGGAGATAATTTTTTCATAGAAAAATAATTGTACGCTGTCGCCAACTAACAGCTTAATAATTAGATCAATCCGACGCGAAAGATGCTTCAAGCAATCGCGCCATTTTCCATAGTTAAACCATAATACTTGAAACGAATTTTTTCCCCACACTGGATTCAGCAATTTTTGCGGGCAGCATTGTCGCATTTGTTTACATCATTTGTCTTGTTCATTCTATTAAAATACATGATGATACTGAGCACCAGCGGCTAACAATTCACAGCAGTCTCGACATCCCTGACGGGCCACGGCTTGAGCTCAAACGGTATATTTCATGAAACTGAGAGGTACAACACAATGAGTACAAAAGAATTATTAGATGCGGCAATGAAATTAAAACCCGAGGAACGGCTCACCCTAGTGGAGGGGCTGATCCAGAGTCTGGACGAACCAGACAAGAGATTGGATGAAATCTGGGCAGAGGAATCGGAAAGGCGACTGAAAGCTTATCGGGAAGGAAAATTGGAAGGAATTCCGCTGGAGGAAATATTTAAGAG
>NZ_FONE01000050.1 GCF_900112825.1 Nitrosomonas sp. Nm166
CCATCGGCAGCATACTGCCGCTCTTCTCAGCATATGAATGCAGAAATTACTTCCTGAATTCAGGGTATGGACGTACTTAAATGCAGAATGCTCTAATGTGCCTGTTCCCAGCTATCTCCAACACCAATCTCTATCAATAGCGGCACATCAAGCTGCAAAACACTACTCATATGTTCCGGCAAAGTATCTCTCATTAACGCAACTTCGTCATCAGGCACCTCGAGAACCAATTCATCATGTACCTGCATAATTAGTTTACTGCGCAATTGCTCCTTGTGCAGCCAGTTATGTACAACGATCATCGCCAGTTTGATGATATCAGCAGCAGTTCCCTGCATTGGTGCATTGATGGCTGCCCGCTCCGCGCCTTGCCGGCGATTTCCATTGACATGATTAATCTCGGACAGCCACAGTCTTCGTCCCAACACAGTTTCGACATAACCGAGTTGTCGGGCTTTTTCCCGGATACGCTGCATAAACCTTTCTACCCCCGGGTAACGCGCGAAATATCGCTCCATATAAGCACGGGCAGCGCTACGTTCAATGCCTAACTGCGCCGCCAAACCAAACTCGGACATCCCATACATCAAACCAAAATTAATCACTTTGGCGTAGCGTCGCTGTTCCTGACTCACTTGATCTGGCAAAATACCAAATACTTCTGCAGCAGTGGCTCTATGAATATCCTCACCCGCTGCAAAAGCTTTCAGAAGACCTTCATCCTGGGAAATATGCGCCATGATCCGCAATTCAATCTGTGAATAATCTGCTGAAACAATTTGATGACCTGGCGGTGCAATAAACGCTTCACGGATTCTGCGGCCTTCACTGGTGCGTACTGGAATATTTTGCAAATTTGGATCTGAACTGGCTAAGCGTCCTGTCACAGCAACGGCTTGTGCATAATTAGTATGAACTCGCCCCGTACTTCGATTCATCATCAACGGCAATTTATCGGTATAAGTCGACTTTAATTTGGCAAGACTACGATAATCAAGCAATAATTTGGGTAATGGATAATCCAGCGCCAGTTGCTGTAATACATCTTCATCAGTAGAAGGACCGCCGGTAGGTGTTTTCTTGATGACAGGTAACTTGAGTTGATTAAACAGAATTTCCTGTATCTGTTTGGGGGAGTTCAGGTTAAATGACTGCTCGGCTATCGCATAAGCCTGCTGTTCCAGCGCGTGTAATTTTCCCCCAAGTTCATGGCTCTGTTTTTGTAAAAGCTTATAATCCAGTAAAACACCATTACGCTCAATTTCAAACAACACGCCTAGAATGGGCATCTCTATCTCTCTATAGATATAATTCAGCCGGGCGTCGCTTTGAATGCCAGGATATAAAGTCTGATGCACGCGCAATGTGATGTCTGCATCTTCTGCTGCATACTGAGTAGCTGTATCAATCGCCACTTCATCAAAACCGATCCGATTGGCTCCTTTTCCTGTCACATCATCATAACTGATCGTTTTAATATTCAGGTGGCGCATCGCCAAACTATCCATATTGTGCGGGCGATGGGATTCCAGGATATAGGACTGAAGCAGCGTATCATGTTCAATACCGTTCAGTTGGATGCCATGATTGGCAAAAACATGCTTATCATATTTTAAATTCTGGCCCAATTTAGGTTTTGTCGCGTCTTCCAGCCAGGGCTTCAATCTATTTAACACCATATCGAGGGGAAGCTGCTGCGGTGCACCCGTATAATGATGCATCAGTGGAAGATAGGCTGCATGATGGCTCTCAATGCAAAAGGAAATACCCACCAGCTTTGCCTGCATGGGATTCAGGCTGGTCGTTTCACTATCCACTGATACCAGCTGCGCGGCATCCAGTTTGATGAGCCAATCATTCAGTTCTGTTTCTGTAAAAATAGCTTGATAAGTTCCTGAATGGGTTAGAACTACATCAGCACCTTTGTTATTCTCCGCCATGATCAGATTTCCATTCGAGGTA
Source organism: Nitrosomonas sp. Nm166 (assembly GCF_900112825.1). Classification (GTDB taxonomy): domain Bacteria; phylum Pseudomonadota; class Gammaproteobacteria; order Burkholderiales; family Nitrosomonadaceae; genus Nitrosomonas. Next base: position 1,963 of record NZ_FONE01000050.1, read on the forward strand.
ATCAATTCGGATTGATTCGCAGTCAACTGTTGACGCAATTCTCGTAATGCCATCTTCATATCCAGTTGTTCGTAGAGCTGGATCAGTTGTTTAGTATCCTGTGGTTGAGGTGCGAGATCGGTTATCTGGATCGGTAAATTCACATCGCATTTAATCGCAATCAGTTGGCGCGCTGTCTCGAACCAATCCACTGCTTTACGCAAATTATCACCAACGATCCCTTTAATTTCATCAACATGCATCATGATATTATCCAAAGACCCATACTGGGTGAGCAGCTTCACAGCGGTCTTTGGCCCTACTTTCTGGACTCCTGGAACGTTGTCAGACACATCACCAACAAGCATCAGGTAATCCAGCATACGCGCTGGCGGTACACCGAACTTGGCAAGCACATTCGCCTCATCCAATACTTCATTATTCATCGTATTTACGAGGGTAATCTCTGCATTAACCAACTGCGCAATATCCTTATCACCTGTTGAAATAATGCAGCGCATATTTCTTTCAACCGCTTGTTTTGCCAATGTACCGATTACATCATCTGCTTCCACACCATCAATAATCAGCATCGGCCAACCCATTGCACGGATACAAGCGTGCAATGGCTCAATTTGAACGGCTAAATCATATGGCATCGATGGTCTATGCGCCTTATAGTCAGCATATAATTCATTCCGGAAAGTTTTACCTTTTGCATCAAACACACACGCGCTATAATCCGCATGATAATCTTTGTGCAAGCGGCGCAGCATATTGAGCACACCATGAATTGCACCTGTCGGTTCATTTTTTCGATTACGTAAGTCAGGCAGTGCATGAAATGCGCGATATAAATAGGATGAACCATCAACCAGCAACAATGTTTTCATTTATAAAAATATTCCTATGAGCCTACAAGATAAACCAGCCATTCCCTTGTCTGGAGATAAACCCTGGTCAGCAAAAGAATCATGGCGCTTATTTGGAATTATGGCAGAGTTTGTTGAAGGAACGGAACGTCTTGATACCATTCAACCTGCCGTCAGTATTTTTGGCAGTGCACGCACCACTCCTGATAATCCGCATTATCAATTAGCCGAGGAAATTGCCAAACAACTTTCAGATGCTGGTTTTGCCGTGATCTCCGGCGGCGGTCCTGGCATCATGGAAGCTGCCAATAAAGGTGCTTATTTCGGGAAATCGCCCAGTGTCGGTTTGAATATTCAGTTGCCGCACGAACAGCATCGCAATGCTTATCAGGACATCAGTCAAACTTTCCGGCATTTTTTTGCTCGTAAGTACATGTTTATTAAATTTGCAACTGCCTATGTTGTATTGCCAGGCGGCTTTGGAACATTGGACGAATTAATGGAAGCCTTGACACTGGTGCAGACTGGGAAGACCCGTAAGATGCCTATTATTTTAGTTTACTCAGAATTCTGGCGCGGGTTACTTGACTGGTTTCAGAAAATATTAATCACCCAAGGTTTCATTTCAGCTGATGACATGAACCTGATCCAGGTAATTGATGAACCTGGTCAAGTAGTCAATGCAATTTTCAAGTATTATGAAACCAGTGGCTTTGAACCAACTGCTGCAGAAAGAGAAATTCAGCTCAATCTCTAACCGCCATCTACGATTTTAGGTAGAATACAACATAATCATGACCCAGTGGGAACTATCATGTATCGACTTATTTTTATACTGTTGTTAAGTTCTACAATACCTGTCATGGCACAATCCGAACAGCCAAAGCAATCAAAAAAGCCCTCGCAGCCGGATAATTTAATACCATTACCTGAAGTTCCTGAATTGCCTCCTTTATCCGAGCCACCACCCCTTCTACCTGATATTGAGCCCGATTCTGAGCTGGAAACACAGGTTACCATTATCAAGCGCGGAGAAGATACTATTGAAGAGCATCGGGTGAATGGCGAACTTATCATGATCAAGGTTATTCCGCGTATTGGTCCGCCCTATTACCTGAAGAAAAATACCGTTGGAAGCAACCCTACCCATGAGGGCGAACCCGGTATTAATGTCAGCCCACCCATGTGGCAATTATTAAAATTTTAATAAAAGGTAAAATATAGTCCCAGGCTCATTAGTTCTTACTCTTTTTCCGCTTTTTACGCTACTCGCCCATGTCTGTTTTTACACCAGTTACCGATAGCCAGCTCACAATCTGGCTGAAAAATTATGCGCTTGGCCAACTCACTCAGTTACAGGGTATCTCCTCGGGTATTGAAAACACCAACTATTTTGTCACCACTACAGAAGGCAAATTTGTATTGACACTGTTTGAAAAGCTGACCTGCCACGAGTTGCCTTATTATCTGAATCTGATGGCACATTTGTCACGCCATGACATTCCCTGTCCCGCACCGATCCCCAGGCTGGATCACAAATTAATGGGTAAACTGAATGGCAAGCCAGCCACTATCGTTACCTGCTTGCCCGGGTACTCAATCAAATACCCAACTGCAACACAATGTGCGGAGGTTGGCAAGATATTGGCAGAAATGCATTTGGCAGGAAATTCCTATCCGGATAAAATGGATAATCCACGCGGCATAAAATGGTGGCAGGAGAAAGTGTCAGAACTCATACCCTTCTTGTCAGCTGAAGAAGAAGATTTATTGAGGACGGAACTGGATTTCCAGTTATCGCAACAAGCTATGGCTTTACCCAGCGGCGTGATCCATGCCGATTTGTTCCGTGACAATATTTTGTTTACTGATCACAAAATAAGCGGTGTCATTGATTTTTATTTTGCCTGCAATGATACTTTTCTGTACGACTTGGCAATTACCGTTAATGACTGGTGCATCACCGAAGACAAAACTTTGAATGAAGCATGTACACTCTCACTGATTGAGGCTTATCACGAGATTCGACCACTATCTGCTATTGAACATGATGCCTGGCCTATTATGCTACGTGCAGGTACCTTGCGTTTCTGGATTTCCCGACTTTATGACTATTATTTACCACGTTCTGGAGAATTGACGCATGCTAAAGATCCGGCACATTTCAGAGATATATTGAAAAGATATAGAAGAGATCCAGAAAAACTGCACCGGCTCTGGATATAAGCTATTCAAAACTATTTACCGAATTAACTGGAGAAACATCGATGGAAATTCATCAAGTCAATGGAAAACAGGGATTGCAGTGGATCTTAAGCGGTTTCTACCTGTTCCGTAAAGCACCACTGGCTTGGGTGTTTGTTTGCTTCACATTGATGCTGATTGCCATGGTAATGTCGTTATTACCACTGATTGGTAAATTTATTTTTACTTTAATTTCACCCGTATTTCTGGCGGGTATCATGATGGGCTGTAAAGATATGGAACAAGGCAAATCACTTGAAATTACTCATTTGTTTGTGGCTTTTAAAACCAACTCGGCACCATTAATTACTATTGGCGGTATTTATCTGATCGGGCAGATTCTCATCATTGGCTTAGTCATGCTGATCGGAGGCTCTCAAATGACCGACATGATGTTATACGGGAAGAGAGTCGATGAAAGTGAGCTGATGGGCGTAATGAGCAGCTTTCTTACGTCTTCACTAATTGCATTAACACTTTCTATCCCGTTGATAATGGCTTCCTGGTTTTCACCCTTACTAGTGGTATTTCACAATGTGCCACCGATTGTTGCCATGCAAAGAAGCTTTTTTGCCTGCTTGAAAAATTTCATCCCATTCCAGGTGTACGGCATTACACTCATTATACTGACCATTCTTTGCCTGATGCCGTATGGCATCGGGCTTGTTATCCTGATTCCAACACTTTTTGCTTCAATCTATGTCAGTTATAAAGACATTTTTCTGGCTGAACCACTCCGATTCAGAAATAGCGAACCCGAACCCGACTATCAGAAAGCCAACTGGAGCAACACCGCGGAAGATCCGTCACAGCATGAAAATGAAGCAAAACGGGAAATAATTACTGCAGCCAATAAGCCAAAGGATACAGGTGAACTGGTTCAATGTGCGCAATGTCATTTGCACATTCCTCGTAATGAGGCAATTGAAGATAAAGAGCAGTTTTTTTGCAGCGAAGAGCACCACCAGCAGTATCGAGCGAAGAAAGACTCGACGCGTCCGCGATGATTCCAGCGTAAATCAGTCAATGGTTTGGATCAATTTTGCATATTCAATCAATAACCACTTCGCTCCCACCTTGGTAAAGTTGACTTGAACTCGCGCTTCACTGCCACTACCTTCATAATTAATAATCACGCCTGCGCCAAACTTGGCATGTAACACATTTTGACCGATTCTCCAATCACTGCTGGAAGATTCCTGGCTGTAGTAGGGCGAAATTCTTGAAACGACTGTTGTGGGTTGGTTACCGGCATTAGAGTGGTAAGAATTCATATTCACTCGCGGTGCTGATTGTAACCACTTCAAGCAATTCTCCGGAATCTCATCGAGAAAACGCGAGGCGATGTGATAACGAGTTTGGCCATGCAGCATGCGGCTTTGTGCAAAACTTAAATATAAACGTCGTCGCGCGCGCGTCATGGCCACGTACATCAGACGCCTTTCTTCAGCAATGCCGTTCATCTGGTTCAAGCTATTTTCATGTGGAAAAAGCCCTTCTTCCAATCCGCTCAGAAAGACGCTATGAAATTCCAATCCTTTGGCTGCATGTACCGTCATTAACTGCAGGGCATCCTGACCACTACCCGCCTGATGTTCACCGGCCTCCAGAGAAGCATGCGCGAGAAATTCTATCAGACTGTCATTTTCTGCTTCATGAACAAAACTCATTGCCGCGTTAATCAGTTCATTCAGGTTTTCCAGCCTTTCTGCCCCTTCGCGTTCTTTGGCATAGTAAGCTAATAGTTCGCTGTGCGTCAGCATATGCTCTACGATCTGTGGCAATGGTAGCCCACTACAGCTCTGGCGCATCGTCATGATCAAATGAACAAATTTTGCAATGCCTTTTAAAGAATCTGACGATTTTTGCGCGATTGCTGTTTCACCACCATATTTATGTAGTGCAGCAGCCCACAAGCTGCCACCTTGCACTCCAGCATCATCCTGTAATTGTTCCAGACTGCGTGCGCCAATACCGCGCGTAGGAAAATTGATGACACGCAGCAACGCATTGTCGTCCTCAGGATTAGCGATCAAGCGTAAATAGGCCAACGCATGCTTGATTTCCTGGCGATCAAAAAATCGCATGCCGCCATACACGCGATACGGTATCGCGGCATTAAATAAACTGTGCTCAAGTACCCTTGATTGCGCATTGGAGCGATAGAGCAATGCAATTTCTGACAAGGCAATACCTTGGGCATGCAATGTTTTGACTTCATCAATGATAAATGCAGCTTCATCTAAATCATTTAGCGCATTATAAATACGCAACGGCTCGCCTCTTCCTTCGGCAGTCCAAAGATTCTTCCCCAGACGTTCACGATTATTTTCAATTAGTGCATTGGCAGCATCCAAGATATGGCCGTGAGAACGATAATTCTGCTCCAGCTTGATGATTTTGCTGATGCCAAAATCACACTCAAAGTCTCTCATGTTCTCGGTGTAAGCACCACGAAATGCATAAATACTTTGATCATCATCACCGACTGCAAAAACTGCCGAGGTATTTTTGTGTCCCGCACCGGCCAACAATTTCAGCCATTGATATTGCAACTGATTGGTATCCTGAAACTCATCCACCAGAATATGACCAAAACGCTCCCGGTAATGCTGGCATAAGATTTCATTGCGATTCAGTAACTCATAACTACGCAGTAGCAATTCCGGAAAATCAACTACGCTTTCTTTATGACATTGCTGCTCATAAGCTTGATAAAATTCAAGCATACGATGTGAAAAAGCATCTTCTACTGTGACATACGCAGCCCGTAAGCCGGCTTCTTTGGCATTATTGATGAACCATTGCACTTGGCGAGGTGGAAATTTCTTCTCATCAGCCGATGCGCTCTTCAGAATACGCTTAATGAAGGCTAATTGATCTGTAGAATCCAGAATCTGGAATGTTTGCAGCAATCCTGCATCCTGATGATGCGCCCGCAGCATGCGGTGACACAGTCCATGGAATGTTCCAATCCACATACCGCGCACATTAATTGGTAACATGGCGCTAATACGTATCAGCATTTCCTTGGCAGCTTTATTAGTAAAAGTCACTGCTAAAATACCGTGCGGACTTACCTGTCCTGATTGGATCAAATAGGCGATGCGTGTCGTTAATACACGTGTTTTCCCGCTACCGGCACCAGCCAGCACTAATACTGACTGGTGTGGTAATGTGATGGCTTCAAGTTGTTGTGGATTCAGATCAGATAGCAGGGAAATCATGTTGCCAATAAAAGTGTGGACTAACTACAATAGTCAAATCGAACAAACTAAGATTAGAAAAAATTAGAACAATTTAACAAATAATAGGTTTGAACTATAACTTGTTGATTAATTCTGAATCAGATAAATAATATCTTATCGTGATTCATGAATTAACCAGAAACTAATCAGAAAATGCTATACCTTCCGCTTAGCGACAATTTCCAGAATTAATGGCGTTAATACGATCTCAATAGCCATACCCATTTTTCCACCCGGAACAACGATGGTATTTGGACGAGACATGAATGAATCATGCAGCATATTCAGTAAAAAGGGAAAATCCACCTTTTCGGGGTCTCTGAAACGAATCACTACCAGACTTTCATCCAGTGTTGGAATTTCACGTGCTATAAACGGATTGGAGGTATCGACTGTTGGTACACGTTGAAAGTTGATATGGGTGCGCGAAAATTGTGGTGTAATGTAATGCACATAGTCGTGCATACGCCGCAAAATGGTATGTGTTACTGCTTCTGCTGAATATCCACGCGCATTGGTATCACGAAATATTTTCTGAATCCACTCCAGATTAACGATCGGTACCACACCAACCAGTAAATCGACATACTTCGCTACATCAACCGTATCAGTTTTTACGCCGCCATGGAGCCCCTCATAAAACAATAAGTCAGAACCAGACTGAATAGGCGACCATGGGGTAAATGTACCCGCTTTTTGGTTCCAAGGCTCTGCCTCTTCATCGTTATGCAAATATAATCGTGTCTGACCACTGCCACTCTCACCATATTCTCTAAATAAGGCTTCCAGTTTGCCAAACTCGTTAGCTTCAGGGCCAAAATGACTGATTGCTCGCCCACCGTCTTTTTCTGATTCTGCTACAGCTTGCTTCATCGCTTCACGGTCATAACGATGAAAGCTATCCCCCTCTACGATAACCGCTTTTAGCTTCTCACGTCGGAAAATATGTTCAAAGCTGGTTTTCACCGTTGAGGTACCTGCACCAGAAGATCCGGTAACGGCTATAACCGGGTGTTTTTGCGACATTCTAATTTTCTCCTCGAATAAAATATAACTATTAAGATTCTAAATCCATATGATACCTTCTTTCTATCTATCTTTGGCAGGGGCAATTTATTGATATTGAGTATCACTGTTCAGATTCAAAGCGATACTGCAGTGAACTTCTCTATTGGAACTTATAAAATTTAAATCATGTCAGATTAATAGCTTAAAAGCAGGGTATTGTATACCAAGACTACGTGCAAGTCGTTTTTAGCGACGGTTAATCTAAGTAAATAAAAAAACAAAACTTTCTCTTACTTGTTGATTCAAGGTTGAGTTCACATGAAAGATTTAAAATGGCTGTTGATTATGACTTCCTTTATGGCATTGATGCAGAGTAATTTAGCCTTGGCTGAAGGGGATGGGGGGAACGGTGGAGATGGCGGTGATAGCGGCGGAGACATGGATGGTGGAGACATGGATGGTGGAGACATGGATGGTGGAGACATGGACGGCGGTGATCACCATGACGATGACGATGACCATCACCATCATCACCATCATGATCATTTCATTCTTGGGATTGGTGGCTATTACGATCCTTGGTTTTGGGGTGGTTACTATGGTCCCAGGTGGGGTGGTTACTATGGCCCTAGGTGGGGAGGTTATTATGGTCCCGGAGTTTGGGGCCCTTATGGCTATGCAGATCCTTTTATTAGGCCCTATTATACATACCCATCCGCCATTACAGCTCCCTCTCGCCCCCCTGTTTACATACAACAGCAAGAACCCAAACCTGCTGAACCAAAAACCAGCTATTGGTATTATTGCCAAACTCCACAAGGATATTATCCATATATCAAGGAATGTCCAGGCGGCTGGCTGCAAGTTGCTCCTCAACCTTATGCACAATGACAAACGAGAATACTATGAAAGCAATTAGACAAATACTGATACCTTCAACAGTTTGCCTCTTGACGGCATGTGTCAATCTGCCGAGCGGACCCAGTGTAATGACATTGCCCGGCTCCGGTAAAAGTTTTGATCAGTTTCGGATTGATGAACACGAATGCCGGCAATATGCATACGAACAATTAGGTGGAACAACACCACGGCAAGCAATGCAAAGAAGTGGTATGGAAAGCGCTGCAATTGGAGCCGGACTAGGTGCTCTGGCGGGCACAGCGCTCGGAGGTGGAAGCGGTACTGGAGCTGCAATCGGTGCCGGAGCAGGCCTGTTAGGCGGTGGACTAATCGGATCAGGCAGTGCCAGCACTTCCGCATACGCCAATCAACAACGTTACGATAACAGTTATATTCAATGTATGTATGCCAAAGGCCACCGCGTACCGATATCCGGAAGAATCACGGATGATTCGCCCGCAAACAGCAGCCGACGCATCTCATCTCCACCACCTGATTTCACTCCACCACCCCCGCCCCCTGGTAATCCGCCACCACCACCTTTGCGATAATTTTTTCTGTTAGTTATTTACTCATTACGGAAAGCGATGGCAGGCAATGTTTGCCAAAATTCGGCTGATATGAACAAGCTCTAAATTCCTAATGATGTAAAATATTGTACATACTGAGTTATTATCAAACGGATAATAACTCAGTATTATTATATTAGGCTAAAATATTTTGCATATCACAACTGCAATTTAAATTTTCTGCAAACAGCAACTGGACTTTAAGATAAGAACATAGGAGTAAAACTGTGCATCCCATTGTACCCATTATTATGGCACTTGGTGCCATTCTGTTTCTTGTAGGAATAATTGTCTATGCCCGGCTTGGAATGCAACGAATAAATATAATAAAACTGCGTGGAAAAGAATATAAGCTTTGGCGTTTCGTAGTTGCAACAGTGGGTTCCGGTATCGTACTAATTATGCTGTCGGTTTTGATACCGAAATACATACCTTACCAACCTGAATCAACTCCTCAACCATCACAACCCATAATGTTCGGTAACCTGAAATATGAATTGGATTCTCTTTTATCCAGCCTGGATATTAAGAATGATGCTATGATGAACACTATCAATCGATTCCAAGGAGAATATCAGGAAGCTTCAGAAAAAGGTGATAAAAATACAATGGATCTACTCGTTCTGGAAATAGCCTACCGAATCAGAACCGAACTGCAAACCCGGAAATATCCAGATCATCTGATCGAGCGTGAAATAGAAAAAATTATTAGTATTCTGAAACAATCTGCCAAACGGGAAAGCAGCAAATAAAAAAACATCCAATATTCTTAGAAATTATTTTTATTAATCATTTAAGGATTCACTATGAGGAAAACGATTCAAGGCTTATTTATAATATTCCTTTTATTTCTTGCAACCTCCAATTCAGCGTTTGCAGATCAGTATCCGGATAAGGTTATTGATAAGCTGGGAACTGGCCTTGCTAACGCTGTTACAGGTGTCGTCGAAATACCCAAAACAATAACCATCGTCGGCAATAGAGATGGTGTCGTCCATGGAATGACTGTCGGATTCATAACTGGCATTGCCTATGCCGTTGGGCGTTCACTATGCGGCGCTTTTGATATTGCAACATTCCTTATACCCACCACGCCTATTGTCAAGCCAGCCTTTATTTGGGATGATTTTAGCCGTGAAACAACTTTCGTTGAAGCCCACATGCGTTAATAAATTCCTTATCTCTGTTATTGCGTTCATTAATCTATAATTTGCAATAACAGAGATAAAACTTATAGAGCCAATTCTGTACAAATAGCGTATACGCTATTGATTTTATAAATACCTGCCTTTTACATTTCTTGAAAACTTCAGCTTCAAATTCCACAATTCAGCAGTAAATAATCAGAGAACACACTCTTACTACTTAACGTGAGTTCGACATAAGGATCACAATCCTACGGCTGGAAGAGCCTGAGAAAATCTAATATTAAGGGAAGGCTTCTTCTCGCGGAATGTGTAAGACACCAGCCCAGCTATCAGATTAACAAAGAAGTTAAATGGACCGCGATGGCGGGAATGTTCAATTTGAGAGATGTTTTCAATTGGTCGTTGACAGTCTCAATGACTGAGCGTTTACGCAGCAAGATTTTGTCAAACAATGGCAATAGTTTGTTTTTCATGTTCATGCGCACTTTAGTGATGAGCTGCACGCCTTGGCTTCAGAGTTGCTCAAAGAGTGTCTGGGAGATGTAACCCCGGTCGCTAAAGAATTTCCCAAACAAAGAGTGTGCCAGCTCCGGCAGGAAATCAAGATCGTCAACATTGTCTGCCGTGATTTTCACTCCCAGCAATTCCCCTTGGTCCTTGATGACCAAGTGCAACTTGAACCCATAAAACCAATCCACGCGAGTCTTTCCCCGAGCCCCGAGCAGCAAAATCTGCCATCACTTGATGAGACCAGATGCGGTGATTGTGGCGCACACTGATCCTGGTCGAATCAATAAAGCTGATTCCCACCAGCACCCAAAGCGACTAACCAGAAAACAGCACAAGGGTATCAGGCCACCTAGCTCAACCGGATAATAGGACTAGGACCGCTGATACCTCAACACCTGACCCAGATAATAATGCTTAAACGTCCGGTAACCCGACAGATGAAAACCCATTACGATTGTCATGATTTCACTTAAGCCACAGCTCCCCTCGCCGCCAACGTCGCTTCAACACCAACTCCAACAAGCGCTCTTCCCATCACGGCTCAAATCCTTTACGCTTGAGCTCGGGATTCGATCTTCAAACGCTTCGGTTGCGAAGCTGAGGGCTATGCTCGAAGGTAGCCAGATTGGCTCGATCTGCCGTAACATGGCACTTGGCATGCCGGCCACCGATATCGTAAGTATTGCGGTGATGAAATGCTCGCAGGTTCTCCACGGTATCTGGCCCGCCAGGTGAGACATTGATTATTTTCCAGCCAAAGTCGGAATGAGTATCGCCGTAATGTTGATGGTTGATCCAAGCGCCACACTCATCTTCTCGCCACAGATCTGCATTGATATCGGTGCTTGCACGGGCTTTCTCCCATACTTGCTGAATCAGTTGTTCGCTGTATTTCATCTTATCCTCCTCATGCATAGCCGCTGCTCGCGGTCACACCCAGATCCGCAAATGACACTTAAAGTAAAGTTGTTTACCCAGCGCATATAGATGCTCGCCTAGCTGACACTTCACCTTTTGATTCACACTTGGTCAAGCAACCAATGCCCACAGATCACCTTAGACTGCTTGCGAGCAGATTTTTAAAGCCCCCTCTTCACCATGAAGGTGTGTATCTACCCATCTAGAAGCGGAACACAGCTAAGGCGCATCATCTCTGAAACAGCCAATCAGGCAATATCGCAAAGGCAACAGTAACTTACTTAAAGACAGATCAGTTCATGAAAGATTCCACTCTGTTCACTACGGAACCGCCATCACTTCATGATCCTTCAGCTAGGAAGGCATGTACACAAGCGTACATAGAAGGTTGGCAAGTACCATGTCGTCGAGGCTACGTCGTCCTTCTGGTCATCGATACGATCTTCTGTCGTTATTACCGAGTTCAATGACAGTCTGAAGAAGCCGACAACATCGCATCACTCAAAAAATAATCGCTTGCGTGCAGCTTTGGTGTGCTACATTTTGCGGAACGTTAGCCCTTCAAAGGAAAGAGACAATGACCGATCATATACCTCAAGTCGGCGCACAAGACCCGGAACTCAATACCTCGCTCATCTTTGATGAGTATGAGGATGTCTCACTTGACCTCGAACTCGAGATCGGCGCCTGTTACTTCAATAATATATCATATCCGATTGGTCGTATGTGCTAAGTGGCAGTGAACTGCTGCGTTGTGAGGAACGGGGAGTATGGGTACGCAAAGGAGAAATGCGACCCAAGTAAATAGATCTGCCGGCTACGAGTGACCAGAGGCCAGCTTGTGTGCTTGACGTGTCGTCTCCGGAAGTCGATAACGAGTCGTGCAAGCCATAACCATCTGGATGGCGGTCTGCAAAGTGAGCCGGTGACCAAGGGACACATAAACCGGCTTTACCCCCGGCCGGGTGCGCAGCACTGCTCCAATGACCTCGCCCTTATCCTGCAGGGGAACCCAACCTCCCCGCTCATCTGGTGGCTCAATGTGGTATCCAGTCAGGCGAGTCTTACCCACGCCGATGGTAGGAACATCCAGCAACACGCCAAGGTGGGAGGCAATGCCGAGGCGGCGGGGATGGGCAATGCCTTGACCATCGCAGAGGATGATATCTGGCTGAATGTGCAACCGTGCTAGCGCATCAAGCACTGCAGGCAGCTCGCGAAAAGAAAGCAAGCCTGGAATGTAGGGAAATTCGACAGGTCGACGCGCTATTGCCTGGTCTACTCGCTTAAGATTGGGAAAAGAAAGTACGACCACTGCTGCCCTGGCGATTTGACCGCTCTCTTCTAAACCCACATCTACTCCCGCGACGTGAAAAATCTCTGGCAATCGGTCAGCCGTTTCAACGAAGTGACGCATGCGCTCCTGGATCGCCACTGCTTGTTGTGGAGTGACATTCCAGTCATGCAAATGTGAAGTGATGATCATACAAATAGCAAGCTACTGGACAATGAATTCATATCGGTTTGGCCACCATCAAATAAAACACGATGATGAGCGCGATAAACGCTGGAATACCCAGCGTAACCCAAATGCGGAAATAGCGCCAAAACAGTGGCGGGAGGTTAGTTCTGGCATGGCTTGCGGCAACAGCAATCCGATGCATTCTTATTTGCAACCATACGACGGGAAGCCAGCAGGCCCCTGCAAGAAGATACAACCCAGTTGACCACAGGACCCAGCGGTCTGTCAGGGGAATATCTGCCAAATAAACAAGATAGAAACCAGTGACAGGTTGAATAACGACGGTAGTGGCGGTAAATAGCCAGTCAGCGATGATCACATTTTTTCCAACCACGGCGGCGATCTTGGCATCACGGGTTAAAACGGCGCAAATCATAAAATAGGCTGTACCAAGACCAGTGCCGAAGAGCAAGGTTGAAGAAAGGATGTGAAGCCATTTTACGGTTACATAATCCATCAGCGCTTTTCTAGCTCATATAAAAGGAGAATGGCTGCGAGTATGGGCAGATTTTTAATCAACGGCCCGAATGGGTGCAACCAGAATTCTGGGAGAAAAAAGGTTATCGTAATAGTGTAAATTCCGATGAGGGTAGCCTGTGCAATCCACAGCAGTCTGCGATCCCGCAGAAATAAAGTCCCCAGGCCAAACGCGATATCCAGGGCAGCAGCCCCGTACAGGGCCACGGGAGCAAGCGCTCCTGTAATACCAACGCGCGCTAGCAAAATATAACTTTCTTCAACAGGGTAGATTCCCATGGAAACTACCCCTGCGACAAGCCACACAGCTGCAATCGACAAGCGCAATACCAGCTGTAGCCAGCCCAGAAGCGCCGACAGACCCAAGTGCTTCGCTTCCCACTGGGACGAGAATTTGCTTACTGGTCGAGGCTCACGGCCCAAAAGTGCTTGGGTTGTACCGCAATCTGCCGTATTTCCACGTTGTAACATCTGCCAAGTGTCAACATCGAGCATGCCCTTCCCGGACCATTTTCCAATCTGCGCGGCGATATCGATAAGCGTGATGGGGACGTGCACAAATCTTCCCGGACCCAATCCCATCAGATGCCGCAGCTCACTCAAATATCGCTGCAGTGTAAGGGGCTCTGGGCCGACGAGAGAGAGACGCTGACCCTGATATCGATCAGTTTCGACTAAAGCCACAATGGCTTGGGTCAGATCATCAATATGAATAGGTTGGATTTTCTGATTACCGGCGCCAGGTAGAGGAACCACCGGAAGGCTTGCGATGAGGTTGAACATGTTGGCGCTTGCTCCACCCGCCCCATATACCAGGGAAGGTTGAACAACGACTGCTTGGTTGCTTATGGCAAGCAAGTAATCATCAGCGGCCTTTTTGCTGAGATGATACTGGCTGCTTGCTGTCTCATCCGCCCCGAGGGCTGATATCTGCAATATTCGGATACCTGCCGCAGCGCTGGCTGAAAAAAGCGCCCTCGGCGCACGTTCATGCAGCGCTTCAAATGTTTGTCGCCCATGCTCTCTGATGATGCCCACTGCATTGATGACGATATCAATGCCCAATATCCTCGCCTTCCAGACATCCGCATCAAAGTCACGCGTATAGTCGACGGGGATGCAGGTAAAGCGGCGCAATTCTTCACGCGGCGGCACTTTTTTTACCGCACATACAATTTCATGTCCAGCATCCGCGAGTGCGGCAACTAGATGGCTACCAATAAACCCATTTGCACCGACAATTAATATGATAGACATTTTAGGATCGCAGTCTGAGCAGTCATACGCCTAAATCTGCTGGCTTTTTAATCTATATTTCATAATAAACCATACTATAGTATAGTTTGAAAGATGGCGAATATAATTTCATGGCGTCGCATCATTCATAGCAGTCTGGTTTCAGGTAGCGTGGCCAGTGTTGCCTCAGCCATTTCTCTCTCCCTATTGGGCAAACGCGAATTAGGCAGATTTGCAGCCCCTATTAACGGTCCAAGTCAGTGGATATGGGGAAGGCATGCACCCTATAAGAACCGCTTCAGCCTTCGCTACACGCTCATGGGTTACGCTATTCACCATGCTGCTTCGATCTTCTGGGCTATTTGGTATGAACGAGTTCGGGAGCGCTCATCACCGACTGAGAAACCTTCTGCCGCGCTTGCGCCCGCTGTCATGACGACGGCAGCTGCTTATGTGGTCGATTTTTACTGTATACCCAAACGTCTGACCCCAGGGTTTGAGAATCGGCTCTCGAAACGCTCATTGTTCCTGGTATATGGAACATTCGCGCTCGGGCTGGCTGCACCAGCTTTACTAGATCGTTATCGATCAACTCGCAAGGATTGAAAGGAAACAAAGTCATCATTTCGATGCACTTCATGCTGTTACTAGCAGCTCATTGCTCGTAAAATTTACCTAGCAAACTTTGCCAAACAAGTTATCAAGGCTACTTTCAAGCATGTTTGATGTTCATATATTTCGCCTGATCTTAGCTCAGGCTAAATCACCTGGCTCTGAACTGCATTGATACCCAGCCATATTCATTCTCTTATCATCGGGTCAGTCTCTTTCGTTTGGTTTGGCCTGGTGGCGATCGCCCATGCCGACCGAACAGGGCTTCCTGATGGAAGGCCTGAACCGATGGTATTTGATTTGGTTGATCCCCTGGGCGCAAAGAAAGGTGAGGTTGAAATCAATACACTATTTGATTACTCAACCCGTACCGGGCAGTTCCAATGGTCGCCTGAGATTGAATATTCGTTCAAAAACGGACATGCGATTGAATTGGAGCTTCCTGTCGAGAATGCGACTTTAAGTGAATATAAGGTTTCTCTGCAAGGTACTTTGGGCATGTTGTTGCAAGGACGAATGATCCATGGCTGGCAAGCCATAGGACGAAGAAAAAACGATGAAAAAGAGTATGCAGCAGAAGTGCTTTACCTGAACGATTATAAATTTTCGGAGAAATGGAGCATGATGAATATGTTTGGTTTCAGGCGTACAGCTTTCAATGAGGATGGAGAATTCGTCGGCTTGTCAAACAACAGCTTATTTTATATGTATTCTAAGCGATTCTCGCTTGGGGTCGAGTTGAATAACGAAATAACAAGCAAATACCGTTACAGGTTAACGCCGCAGATTCAATATGCCTTCAGCAAAAATGCCGTTATTCAGTTTGGGGGCGGGCCTTCCCAATTAAACGAAGAGAAAAGAACCGAATGGCTGATTACTTCGCGTCTCATCTACGATTTCTAGACCGTGCCATCAGGTAATAATGATGGAAGTGCGCTGAAGATACGAATATTAACTGGCTAATCGTGAGCTTTAAGCAATTATTTGGTTTCTAAATACCCAAAAAACGGGATCAACTCTTATGATGAAAATAAATGTCTTATCTCTCAACGTCTTCCTGTCTTTCTTAATAATGAGTAACTTCATTTTCGCGGAATCTGCTCCAGTGCAAGAAAGACTCAATAAAAAACAAAATCCTGTTGAGCCTTCTTTTGAAGAGCCTGTTTCCAAAGAAAAAAATCGGGATGAGAAAGCTTTACCACCAAAAACAGAAAAACAAGGCTTGAATCATAATAGCGGAAAATCTCCTCCGGATAAAATTCACCCGCGTGTCAATTTCAACAGTCCACCTGGAGTAAATAATTAATGCAACGATTCATTGATTTCTTGTTTAACAAGCCCAAGTGAGCTTTCTACCTGAACGGTTTGCTCAAAATTTGATACCGTACTGAGAAAATTTAATTTGTTCAGGCGATTTCTTATCCATTCTCTTAAGTCTCTTATTTAGAATTTAGTGCCAGCTGGAGTTCTTTAAAATTTTCCTCGCTGAGCAGATTTTCTCCTGTAGAGCTAAGCGACAAGTTACCTTCATCCAGATTTAAAAAACCGAACTTCAGTAGTAACTCAACAAAATACGCTATCTCAAGCGGGTCAATCTCCAGTTGAATCGCTATATATTTTATAAAATTCTCTTTGCTAACAAGGGGATTCTGTTTTAAATTGGATAATAATTTTAGAATTACAGATTGGGTATGTGCATCCTGGAGATTAATTGTGAAACTTCTTTTGGCGGTATCAAAACTATTTTTACCTTCAATAACTTTTTTGATATTGGACTTAGTATCAACAAGGTCATGCTCTTTCTTTTGTAATAAATTCTTTAATTCTTCGTTTTCTGCTTGAAGTCTCTTATTTTTTTCTGTTTCTTTTTCTAATTCGGATTCCAGATAATCTCTTGCTTCAATAGCCACCCTCCTTATTTCCCTTGCTTGCTCTTTAGTCAGGGGTTCCTCATCTTCCATACGCTGCCTTATTTCTTTTACTTTTTGATGTTGCTTTCGTGTGTACTCGTATATCCATCGAGCTGGATGAGGATAAATAAATAAATAGAAACATGTCGTAAGAAGTGGCCCAACAATCCAAAATAAAATCATCTTTGATGGCGTTGAGTAGATATACGTATCAAGGAAAGTAAACATTTCTTCGACAGGCATATCAGAGAAAATAACTACAATAAACCTCCAGTTCCAGAGACACCAAGCGATAATAAATGACCCTGCCAGAGGGCTACTGATCCTATCGTATAATTGAGCCTTAATAGTATCTATAAGATCATCCATTTCTTCTAAAAGGCATTCAAAATTTATAATCTATCAAACATAAAAATGTTCATACAAGCAAGCCCTTTTAAACATCACCAACAAATACTCTTTAAGGATATATTATGAAAACAGTTATGGTTTGGATTTTGGTTATTTCATCCTGGCAGGATAATAAAAATATGGCCCAGACATTTGGGCCATATGCAGATCAAGAAAGTTGCGATAAAGTCAAAACATCTCGCTCTCTAAAATCTTTCTATGGCGATTGCATTCAAGTGAAAGTGCCTCTATATACTTTGCAAAGTGAAAAATAATTAAAGTTAAGCCAGAAGTTTAACTCCCTACATATGCATAAAGCACGACGGTTCGCGATATCCAGTTCAGCAACTTGCCTGCGTGCCTTATACACGCCAACTCAGCACGTTGAGCGGTGATGAACTGGTACGCAGCTAGCCCATTAAGTGCACCACCGCACAGAAAGTCTCTAATACTTAGAGGATATATAACGCTAAGAAGGTAAAAAATGCTTAGAGGATATATAGCGCTAGGGAGATAAAAATGAATAGACTCATACATCAAGTTATCAGCTGGGCGGAAGAAACTAACCTCGTGCATGGTTCTGACTTAAAAACTGAGACCTTAAAGTTAGTAGTGGAATTTGGCAGGATAGCCGAGCTAAGCTATAAAATAGATGACTGCTGTGATGGCATTGGGAAATGTATTGCAGAGATGGTCATTATCTGCAGAATGAAAAATGTTTCCTTAAATGAGTGCTTAGAACATACCCAGGAAATAAGTGACGTACGAATAAAGAATTTGCAGTATGTATTAATTCTAATGGCTAAGTATCTGGGAAATTTAGCTAACAATATTGTCATGAATGAAGATATCCATATTAATATGGGATATTTTCTGATTTATTTAACTGCACTAACTAGAATTCTTCATTATTCTCCTGGAAAATGCCTTTCAATGGCCTATAACGAACTCAAAAAACGTAAGGGGATTATATTTGACGGAACTTTTATAAAAGAAACCGATGAAAAATATCAAAATGCAGTAGCTATTCTAAAAAGACGAAATCCGAAAACATGAGGCTATAAAAATCAATAGCGTAACGATACTTCGTAATGAGGAGCTATGCTGTTAAACCATCAGAAAGATGGATGAACATTATTCCCGGATTTTATTTAAATGCCACATCTAAAGAATAGAACCTCAAGAAAGTGGGTATGAGGCAGAATAAATAAACGGAGAAGAATGAGATGGCCATACCGCTAAGAGTACAACTGAGGCGTATTAAAGGTTGGTGCATGCCGGAAAATACTATGAAAGTTGACAGAACTACTAAATGGGGCAATCCATTCATTCCAGGCAAGGAAAATCCGTTTATACCAGGACAAATGGTTAAAGATAGACAACATGCTTATGTTTTATATAAATCATTTGCTTTAAATAATGAGAAATTGATACAAGCGGCTCGCGCAGAGTTAGCCGGCAGAAATTTGGCTTGCTGGTGTCCGCTGCCCGGTAAACCGGATGCCGAAGACAAATGTCATGCTGCTATTTTGATTAAATTGGCTAACGATGGGGACAAAAACGATCGAATATGAACTTTCGATATTCTTGCTCATTACCAGCACTACCATTCTGGCACAGATCAGTTTTAGAGGCTTCTTTGTTAATAAGTTGAGAATTTCTACGAAAACTATGCCAAATTTCTTTTTTATCTCATAGCCTTTCAACTTATTGTAATTATGAGTATAACAACCATCTGGCGGATTCAAGCAATAATTGCAACAAATTATGCAGCAAGTAAATCAACTTGCTGCCCCCAAAATAATTCATTAGGTGACTTGTTGCCTCTGGTCTTACGAGGCCGATTGTTTAGCCGATCCATAGCCTGTTTAATCTGGTCATTAGTCACCTGATTGAAGTCAGTTTCTTTTGGAAAGTACTGTCTTATCAGTCCGTTTGTGTTTTCATTTGTACCGCGCTCCCATGATGCATAGGGATGTGCAAAATATATTGCCGCATTC
>NZ_FONE01000084.1 GCF_900112825.1 Nitrosomonas sp. Nm166
CGAGATTAGAACAATAAGAAGAGGGGGAAGTTATGAAAAACAAAGGAGAAGGAGAGAGGAGATGAATGCCAAGAGATGGCTGATTATAGGTGCGGTGATGCTAGGAGGATTCTTGATAGGATCGGCGCAGGCGGACATACCGAGCGTTCCGAACGAATTATATGAAGCGCTGAAGCTGGATCGTTCGAAGGTAACGCCGAAGGAATTACACGAAGCGCTGGTGAAGCGTTACAAGGACCCTGCGCATGGATCAGGTCCTGGGACGATGGCGCAATACTGGGAACCGATACCGTATGGGATATATTTAGACCCGAACACATTTTATAAATCACCGACGACTAATAAAGAGATAGCAAGCCGCAAGGAATGCGTAGAATGCCACACGGACGAATCGCCGGTATGGGTGCAAGCCTGGAAGCGCAGCAGTCATGCGAACTTAGACAAGATTCGCAATCTGAAGCCGGAAGACCCTACGTTTTACAAGAAAGCGAAACTGGAAGACGTAGAGAAGAACCTGCGTTCGATGGGTAGGCTGGCAGAAGGTGAGAACCTGAAAGAAGTAGGCTGCATAGACTGCCATGTAGACATTGGCATGAAGAAAAAAGCAGACCACGCTAAAGACATCAAGATGCCAACGGCAGACGTATGCGGCACCTGTCACCTGCAGGAATTTGCAGAACGTGAATCAGAACGCGACACGATGATCTGGCCGGCAGGACAATGGCCAGATGGACGCCCATCGCATGCGCTGGACTACAAAGCCAACGTAGAAACCACTGTCTGGGCGGCGATGCCACAACGTGAAGTAGCCGAAGGCTGCTCGATGTGTCACACCAATCAAAACAAATGTGACTCCTGCCACACCCGTCATGAATTCTCAGCGGCGGAATCCCGCAGACCGGAAGCCTGTGCCACCTGTCACAGTGGCGTAGACCACAACAACTGGGAAGCCTACTCCATGTCCAAGCACGGCAAGATGGTAGCGATGCTGGGCAATCAATGGAACTGGGACGTACAGCTGAAAGATGCTTTTGCGGTAGGCGGCCAGAGTGCTCCCACCTGTGCCAGCTGCCACATGGAATACGAAGGCGAATACAGCCACAACATGGTTAGAAAGATTCGCTGGGCCAACTACCCGTTTGTACCTGGGATCGCAGAAAACATCACGAGCGAATGGTCAGAAGCCCGCTTAGACTCATGGGTTGTCACCTGCACGCAATGTCACTCAGAACGTTTTGCACGCTCCTACCTTGATCTGATGGACAAAGGCACGCTGCAAGGACTGGCTAAATACCAGGAAGCACACGATGTGGTTGTGAAACTGTACGACGAAGGGCTGCTGGCTGGACAAAAAACCAACCGTCCAGACCCACCCCCGCCAGAAAAACCAGGCTTTGCGATATTCTCACAACTGTTCTGGTCAAAAGGCAACAACCCAGCCTCTTTAGAACTGAAGATTCTGGAAATGGGTGAAAATGACCTGGCCAAGATGCACGTAGGTTTAGCACACGTCAACCCTGGTGGCTGGACCTATACCGAAGGCTGGGGTCCGATGAACCGCGCCTACGTAGAAATTCAAGACGAAAACTTCCGTGTACGTGAGATGCTTGCACTGCAAGACCGCGTCAAGAATCTTGAATCCAAGAAAACCAGTTTACTGGACTTAGACAGCACAGCTGAGAAGATCTCACTGGGTGGTTTAGGCGGAGGCATGCTACTAGCCGGAACACTGGCACTGGCAGGCTGGCGCAAACGTAAGCAAAGCGAAGCTTGATAAGCAGCAACACAACTGATCGCGCCTCCAAGGCAGCGCGATCAGGAAACAAGCTACTCCCGTCAGTAGGCATACTCCTGGTGACGGGAGGTTTAATTTTACTGGGCTGGTTCACCTATCTCTGGTTTGCGCCGCAACCTGCACCTTACCACTATCAACTGATCGCAGAAGGCGACAGCAAGCGATTCCCGCAAATGGATCTGGATGCCTGGCCAGACCTGACGCTCAGCCAATACCAAGTACAAGCAGAAGGCGTTGACAAACCCATTGCTGAACTGATGGTAGCGCGCAAAGGCGATGGGCCTCCGGTACTCACCCACTGGAAGAACAGCACTCACGAAGTGCTCTACAACCTCGACAAAAAGCCCTCGGAACTCAGCGCACTGGCTACAGTCATAGGCCGTCACGCTCCCAAAGACGCCCTCATCCTCTCGTGGTGGGACACATCACGGCAAATCAAGCTGCTGACAGGACACGACACCCTTTTCACCAGCCACCTCAATGAACCGCTGATGATACCGGTCCCCTGGCTAGAACAAAGCAAAGTCATTCAAGCCTATGAAAACCAATTCTGGGAAAGTGAAGTCAGTCAAAAAGAGCGAGAACAATTCAAACACTTCAGTCAAGCTCTGGCAGCCCCTGCAGCAGAAGGAATTGCGCACCTGCGCAAGCTGATAGGCTCAGAGCGGGAAGCCTATTTGATCGTTCATGTCACCGACCTCTACAAACTAGGGCTCATGTACCCGGACAAAATCGGAGTTGCCTACCAGAATTTTCCGCTCACAGGCAACATGCACGGCATGATCAACCACATGAAAGTGCAAGTCAAAAAAAATGACTTTGACACTTACACCCTGCAATCCATCTCAGACGCAGAAATCAGAGTTTTCTTTTTAAGCGATGAAGCAAGCAGCCAAACACTCCTGGCAAGCATGCTACCATTTGTAGAAAAAAAAGCTCCGGTAGAACTGGAAGTAGCCCAACTGATTTACCAGCAAGGCGGCTATTGGGTCTACAAAATACCGTAGCCAGGCTCTGAAAGAGAGGCAACCAGAGCCACAAAGGACGCCAAAGCAGTCACATAACCATTTACACAATCTGGTGATAGCGTACAATACGAGGCCATTAAACTTGAATTAAAAAAGCATAAAGGAGGAAGGATGAAACACCCAATAACCTATGTACTTGCTATTTTAGCGATGTGGGCATTTTTTTCTGGCGCAGCCCTCGCAGACACCTATGAAGGCCGCACGAAATGTAGCTCGTGCCACAAATCGCAAGCCAAATCATGGAAAGACACCGCACATGCCAAGGCAATGGAATCCCTCAAACCTGGCGCACGCAAAGAAGCCAAGATCAAAGCCAAACTGGACCCGGACAAAGACTATACCCAGGACAAAGACTGTGTGGGCTGTCACGTTGATGGGTTTGGCAAGAAAGGCGGCTACACGATAGACGCGCCGAAGAAACCGCTGGCAGCGGTTGGCTGTGAATCCTGCCATGGCCCTGGCAAGAACTACCGGGGAGATCACCGCAAAGCTGGACAAGCCTTTGAAAGCAAAGGCACCACCACACAACGTAAAGTTTTGGCAGACAAAGGCCAAGACTTCCACTTTGAGGAAGCCTGCAATGCTTGTCACTTGAACTACGAAGGCTCACCGTGGAAAGGAGCAAAACCACCTTATACGCCATTCACACCGGAAGTAGATGAGAAATACACCTTCAACTTTGACAAGATGGTCAAAGATGTCAAAGCGATGCATGAACATTATAAACTTGACGGCACCTTCGTAGGAGAGCCCAAATTCAAGTATCATGACGAGTTCCAGGCAAACGCCAAGGAGAAGGTAGCGGACAAAAAAGATAAAAAAGGAAAAGACGAATGACAGGCTTACAAAAAGGCGCGATAGGGACTTTGCTGACAGGGGGCTTGCTTGGCATCCTGCTGGTAGCGGTAGTATTTGGAGGAGAAGCAGCGCTCTCCACCGAAGAATTCTGCACCAGCTGTCACTCGATGACCTATACGCAAACGGAATTAAAGCAATCGACCCACTATGGAGCACTGGGGGTAAATCCAGGCTGCAAGGACTGTCATATTCCGCAGGGATTCAGGAACTTCCACTTAGCGCTGTATACCCATGCGGTGGATGGAGCCAGGGAACTCTACTTGGAAATGGTGAACGATTATTCGACCTTAGAGAAGTTTAATGAACGACGCCTGATCATGGCGCATGATGCGCGCATGAACCTGAAGAAATGGGACAGCGTAACCTGCCGTGACTGCCATAAGGATCCGAATCCACCTGGAGCGGATGCGCAGGAAGCGCACAAGAAGCTGAAGACAGAAGGCGCGACCTGTATCGACTGCCACCAGAATCTGGTCCATGAAGAAGCACCGAAGACGGACTTGAATGCAAGCCTTGCGGCTGGCAAGATGGTACTGATGAAGGAAGAAGAAGAGGATGGTGGAGATGAGGAAGAAGATGAAGAGGACGAAGAAGACGAGAGCGAAGGCGCTAGTCCAGCCGTAGAAAGTGAAGCTCAGGGTGAAGATGACGATGAGGAGGAAGATGAAGAGTA
>NZ_FONE01000052.1 GCF_900112825.1 Nitrosomonas sp. Nm166
CGAAAAGCTCATATCAATTAACTCAATTGTATGATTAAAAACACTATTATATCATTAATCGCATCTGAAACTGGCTCTGACCGTGCAAAGTTCTCATGGTTTAAGCCTGCCAAGGGACAGTTCCAGATCTACTACAAGCTGGGCACCGAACAGCCGGAGTATGTCCCTGATTTCGTCGCAGAAACGGATTCGGCGATCTTTATGGTGGAAACGAAGGCGCGAACCGACATCAACACCCAAGAAGTTCAGGCGAAAGCAGCTGCGGCAGCACGTTGGTGCAAGCACGCCTCGAATCACGCGGCGACCGTTGGCATCAAGCCGTGGAGGTATTTGCTGGTGTCGCACGATGAGATTACGGAATCGAAGCAGCTGATAGATTTTATTCGCTTTGAGGTGAAATAAGGATCATTAAATCATTCTCAGGGACTTTTTTGGCCAGTAGCTGCGGTTTCCAGGTTCAATGCTTCATTCCGATTTGTCACTTCAGTGCGTGTTAAGGCCGCAGCAAAGAAACTGTCAGTTTGGTGTAGCTTGGGGAATAGTTGCAAAAACTCACCGGTATCCAATGGTATTTTCTGTTGTGACAATAATTCTGCGCAGTTTAATAAGGTAAATTGAGGGTGTGCGGCCAGAAAATCGTGAATAACTGCCTGATTTTCTTCTGGCAGGAAACTGCACGTCGCATATACCAGTCGGCCGCCAGGTTTGAGCAAACTGGCAGCGGCAGAAAGAATAGCGGCTTGCTTTGTTTTCAGTTCGTCGATACTTTGCGGGGATTGGCGCCATTTCAAATCGGGATTGCGCCGTAATGTTCCAAGACCACTACAAGGTGCATCGACCAGTACCCGGTCGATTTTTCCGACCAGCCGTCTGACTTTACTATCATTCTCGTGCATGATGCGTTGAGCATGCAAATTGGATAAACCAGAGCGTTTAAAGCGTGGTTTCAGATTATTCAATTTTTTTTCAGAAACATCAAAAGCATAAAGACGGCCTTTGGAATGCATCAAGGCGCCCAGCAACAGTGATTTTCCACCTGCCCCGGCGCAGAAGTCGACGACCATTTCTCCTCGCTTGGGTGCCAGCAAGTAGCCGAGTAATTGGCTGCCTTCATCCTGGACTTCTATTTTTCCAGATAAGAAGAGCGCATGGCGATTGATCGCTGGTTTACCGATAAGACGAATACCACAAGGAGAATACTGTGTTTCTTGCGCTTCAATACTATCCTGCTTGAATATTTCGAGCACTTGATGACGTTTGGCAAGGAAGGTATTGACTCGCAGATCAAGCGGTGCAGGTTTTTGCAAGGAAAACCCTAGCTCAAGAATTTCCGCATCAGACATAAAACGCTGTAGTTTCTCAACCAGCCATTCAGGAAATTCTGCTTGAACAGATAGTGGCAATGATTCTGGCCGGATCGCCTTGATTTCTGCTAACCATTTTGTTTCAGCTTCGCTGATCAATGGCGCTAATTCGCGCAAATTCATGCCTTGAAATTTGATCAGATAGGCTAAAACCAGGGTGCGAGGCGTTATAAGCTTGGTCAGACTTTCAAGAAAAAAACGATGGCGTAAGATACCAAATACCGTTTCTGCAATGAATGCGCGATCCTGCGCACCGAGCATCGGATTCTCCCGGAAAAAACGCCGCAAGATGGCATCAGCGGGATACTCCAAGGGTAGTACGGTGCGTAGGGCAACAACTGCTGCGTCCAGCTGAGAAGGAGTTAAATGCATGGATTCTGTGATATGAGTTTGACCAGCTAACCAGCCTGATTAATGACCGCCATGACGGCCAGCTTTGTAGCTGATGTTAATTCCGGTCACTATTTTATCGATTTCTCGACCATTTTCTTCAACCGAAACAATGCGAACAGGCAACATATGATTGCTTGGCGCGAGCCATAATTTTCTTTTCAGTTTAGAGTTTTTATCCTCCTGCCGAGTCAATACAATTGCCTCCATTTCTCCGATTGGTGT
The DNA here is from genome assembly GCF_900112825.1 of Nitrosomonas sp. Nm166. Taxonomy (GTDB): domain Bacteria; phylum Pseudomonadota; class Gammaproteobacteria; order Burkholderiales; family Nitrosomonadaceae; genus Nitrosomonas. The sequence goes on from NZ_FONE01000052.1 coordinate 1,980, forward strand.
ATTGATGACCTCCTCGGTCACCTTGTAGCGCGACAATCGCAGATGATTGCCATTCGTGACATAGCGCTCTATATAATGTTTGGATAAGGGAGCAAACATGAAGTTGTATGATAAACTCAGACGATCCAGCGTACCTTCGGGCAATTTTTCCTGTACCTGTTTTCCTTTATGTTGCAGTGTGATGATGTGATTTTTCCAATCAAACTCAGCTAGCATAGGTTCTTTCTTGCCACGTTTCTCGTAGGCACGGAAGGGCTTTAATCCTTGTTTGGTAATGATGCCTTCGCTACGTCGCACAATGCTGTTGGGTTCGATGAGTTTGAAAACGCCAGTAGCCTGTGCTTCGCTGTTAATCGTATAGCTATGCCCATCAACATGCGTGATTTCCATCACCTCATTTATTTCTCCTTGACCGATGTCCGTTGTTACAGCATAAGTAATTTCAATGCGTGACGGTATATCAGTTGCAAAACCTGAAGAATGAAATATCCACAACAGAAAAATCAAGGGTAGTAGTTTCATTTCGATAACCCTGGCGAATAAAGTGCTGTTTCACAGATACTAGAATCGATCACTTCAACACGATTTCCACTTAACCTGATCCGATCTTCCATAAACCAGCGTATCGCCTGAGGATAGATGCGGTGCTCCTGCTGTAAAACCCGAGCTGCCAGCGTTTTCTCAGTATCATTGGGCAATACTGGGATGGCAGCCTGCATCACAATAGGGCCATGATCAAGTTGCGGTGTGACAAAGTGCACAGTGCAACCATGGATCTTGATCCCTTCCTGCAGCGCTCGCGCATGCGTTTCCAAACCCGGAAATGCAGGTAATAAGGAAGGATGAATATTCATCAATCGGCCTTGATAACGTTGTACAAAGCGATCACTTAGTATACGCATGAAGCCGGCCAGTGCAACCAGTTTTGGCTGGCAGGCATCAATTTTCTCCGCTAACGTGGCGTCAAATGCCTGACGATCTGGAAAAATGCGATGATCAAGGATAATGGTTTCAACACCATATCTTTTGGCAATTGCTAATCCTGTTGCGCCTGGATTATTACTGATTACCGTAATGCGATCCATTTCAAACTCGGCTTGCAATAATGCCTGCATATTACTACCGCGACCAGAGATCAAAATAACCAATGACTTCATAGCGCTGCTGTTAAGGCAACCCTTACACCAAAACAGTAGCCGCCTGATCGGTCATCCGCTGTTTAATTTGACCGATTTGCCAGACAGTTTCGCCTGAAGCCTGCAGATTGTGCATGGCATCCTCGGCATGCTCGGGTGCCACCACAATTATCATGCCAATACCGCAGTTAAAGACACGTGTCATCTCATGATCGGAGATATTGCCTTGTTGCTGCAACCAGTGAAATAACGGTGGCATTTCCCACGCATTTTTATGCAGAACCGCCATGACCTGATCCGGCAGAATACGTGGCACGTTTTCAATCAGACCGCCGCCGGTAATGTGCACCAGACCTTTGACAGGCAATCGCTTGATTAACGCAAGTAAAGGTTTTACATAAATGCGCGTTGGTGCCAGGAGGGTATCAGCGAATGTTTTGCCATCAAAATCCGCAAATAAATCAATTTGATTATTTTCGATAATCTTGCGAATCAGTGAATAACCATTGGAATGTGCACCACTGGATGTAAGGCCCAACACAATATCGCCTTCTTTTATTGTGGTGCCATTAATAATCTGATCCTTTTCTACCACACCCACCGCAAATCCGGCAAGATCATATTCATCCGGTGGATACATGCCAGGCATTTCAGCCGTTTCTCCACCAATCAATGCACAGCCCGCCAGCTCACATCCTCTGGCGATACCGCTGATCACCGCAGTTGCTGTTTCCACGTTGAGTTTGCCGCAAGCGAAATAATCCAGAAAAAATAAAGGTTCTGCTCCTTGGACCAGGATATCGTTCACACTCATTGCAACCAGATCAATGCCAATGCTGTCATGCCGATTGAGTTGAAAAGCCAGCTTAAGCTTGGTTCCCACACCATCCGTACCAGAAACTAAAACAGGATTCTGATATTTTTTGGAAATTTCAAACAGTGCACCAAAACCACCGATTCCTGTGAGTACTTCAGAGCGTAAGGTACGTTTAGCAAGCGGTTTGATATTTTCAACTAACCGGTCTCCTGCGTCGATGTCTACACCGGCATTACGATAGGTTAGTTGCATTGTGTTGGGACAATCAGAATTTGATGAAGTCAAGTTAAATCTCAGACGATGATTACAAAGAATACTGTTTATAATTTTACCGCAAATGAGCGATGCTTATGCTGTGGATATGTAAAATCAAGCAAGCTATTGTTTTATTTAAAAGCATTCATAAATTTCTTCCAGTTGCGCTGATTTGTAGACCATCAGAAACAAGTAATAAAACTTCCCATATTTTATATTTTCCTTAAATGAAAGAAAAATACTGTAATCCGAAGCGTAAGTTCTGGTGTAAGTTGTTTGGGTGAGTGATATTCATTGTCTTATAATTAGCTCAGAAGCTTTGCTTCTTCATCATGGAAGTTTTTGGTTTTTTTGAAGTAATCAATATAATACGCTTGCCTCTTTCATTTCAGAGTATATTATATAATGATGGTAATTCGATCCACTTAAGTATTAATTTTAATCGAGTATCTGAATTTTACTTCATTCATTGAACAGGAGAATCATATTATGAATATTAAAGTACTCGGATTTCTTTTACTGATAATCTCAGGATTTTCATCTTTCACTTATGCTGATGCTGACTCTAAACAAGAGAAAATAATCGAGAGAATAATCGAGAGAATAATCGAATGGCCTGAGGTGCCTCTCAAAGCTCAGCAAATAATCACTGAACACGCACTAGGTAGAAAAATTTTCAAGGTTAAGCAGGAAAAAATAATCCTAATGACCGATACGGGAGAAAAAAATAAAACTTTCCTTTATTTGGCCGGCGTGCAAGGACTCAAAGGCAAGAAAACCTGGATAATAGTTGATAAAGACGGTGAGTTGATTGATATCGAAGATGAAGATACTGAGATAATATTGGAAGATGAAGCGGAAAACAGGAAAAGCAAAAAAGACAAAAGAAACAATTAAGTGGTATTCAGCATTTTCAATCAAGCATAAAGTAGCTGAATATTCTGTTTTCCGGTCCTTAGTTGATTTATTCCAATTTACATTTCTGCGATGCCTGCGGAATTGAGTGGCTTCAAGTTTTGGCAGTCAACCTTCTGAATGAATACGATCTTATTTTGTTTGGCCTCCCATACTGAGGCAGCATGGGAGGCTTCTCATTTTTTATGAACCTGTATTAAAAACTGCATGAAATGCTGTTTCTTTGCGTCAGAATCAGCCGAAGTAGCGAAGTTAACTTTTAATGCATAGGTCAGTGATAAGTAACACAATCATTGCTATTTTGGCAGCAATATAAAGCAGATGAGTGTATGATTCAGCGTTAATTTTACTTATCGATACCGCCACAGGGCGGTATTAGTTTTTGCTCTTCCGAGAATGTGTGGATTTTAGCTGCCAGTTTTTTGATGGTTTTTTTAAAATGCAGAGGTCGTTCATGTCTTTCAGTATAACCAGCCTGTTATCACAGCATCGTACCGATAAATTTAGCTTGCACGAGCGGTATCTGAATGCTCAGATGGTTAAGGTTTTGAAAACAATTGGCTATGATCGTAACTATCAGCGGGCTATTGGTCAATACTTGTATGATGAGAGCGGCAACGAATACCTTGACTTACTGAGCGGTTTCGGCGTGTATGCATTTGGTCGTAATCATCCGACTGTCATCAATGCCTTGAAAGAAGTGCTGTCTCTCGAAATGCCCGATTTGGTGCAATTGGATGTTTCCGTTCTGAGCGGTCTGCTGGCAAAGGAGCTTTTGACCACTACACCGGATAATCTAGAGCGGGTTTTCTTCTGTAATTCCGGCACAGAAGCGGTTGAGGCAGCGATAAAATTCGCGCGCTATGTTACCAAGCGAAACAGGATTATTTGCTGTGATCATGCCTACCACGGTCTTACGATGGGGGCATTATCCTTAAATGGCGAGCAAATATTCCGTGATGGTTTTGGGCCGTTGTTGCTAGATTGTGGCTCGATTCCTTTTAATGATCTCGAAGCGCTGGAAAGCGCCTTAAGCAGCAGGAATGTAGCTGCTTTTATTGTCGAGCCGATCCAGGGCAAGGGCGTGAATATTCCGGATGATCATTATCTCCCTGAAGTTGAACGGTTATGCAAGAAATATGGCACCTTGTTCGTGGCTGATGAAATTCAAACCGGTATCGGCCGTACTGGAAAATTCTGGGCGATTGACCATTGGCATGTGAAGCCAGACATGATCTGTATGGCCAAAGCCCTGTCCGGTGGTTTTGTGCCAGTTGGTGCTGTGGCCATGACCCAGCAGATTATGGAAAGCGTGTTTAACCGGATGGATCGCGCAGTTGTACATGGTTCCACCTTTTCCAAGAATAATATGGCGATGGCGGCTGGTCTGGCTAGCCTGGAGATAATTAAAGCTGAGAATCTGGTCGAAAACAGCGCGAAAATTGGTGCGGATATCATTAGCGGATTGAACGCACTGGCCGGTCAGTATGAGTTCTTGAAAGAAGTGCGCGGCAAAGGTTCAATGATTGCGGTTGAATTCAAGTCCCCTAGCAGTCTGTCATTAAAAGCTGCCTGGATGATGCTGGAAGCGGCCAATAAAGGGTTATTCTGCCAGATGATTACTATTCCGCTATTCAAAGAGCATAGAATTCTGACACAAGTGGCAGGGCATGGTATGAATGTGGTCAAGCTGTTGCCGCCATTCATATTGACTCAAAAAGACCTTGATCACATCATTCGTGCATTTACCAAGACAATTGCAGCTACTCATCAAGTTCCTGGCTCCATTTGGGAACTCGGCAAAAATCTTGCCAGTCATGCATTGAAAGCAAGAGCTGGCTAGCACAGCAATATATGAGCACTGAACATTCCGGCGGCATCCATTATCTGTGGTGGTTGGTACTGGTTTGCGTGACAGGTGGGCTGATCTACCTGCTCAGTCCAATACTGACGCCCTTTCTGCTGGCAGCAGTGATTGCTTATATCTGTAATCCGATGGTTAGCTACATGGTCGACAGGAAAATACCGCGCACGATAGGCGCGATACTAGTTATGCTGCTGTTGCTTGGCGTATTTGCGGCCCTGATTCTGATCATGGTACCGCTATTTGAAGAAGAGGCGAGGCGATTGCTGAACAGGATGCCAGTTTATCTGGATATGCTTAAGAATCAAGTGATTCCTTGGCTGGAAGTAAGATTGAACATCAGCTTGCAGCCGGATATGAATGTATTAAAAGAGGCCATCACGAAGCACTGGCAAAGCGCGGGCGGTATGGCAGCCAAAGTACTGCCTTCTTTAACCAGTGGCGGAATGGTGATTGTGGAATTTTTGGTCAATCTGTTGCTGGTGCCGGTCGTATTGTTTTATCTGTTACGTGATTGGGATAAGCTGATCAAATTGATTGATGAGATGATTCCACGGTACTGGCATCACCAGATTTCTCTATTAGCTCGTGAAACGGATCGGATTCTGGCGGAATTTTTGCGTGGACAATTATCGGTCATTGCGCTGATGAGCATGTGCTATATCACGGGTCTCTGGCTGGTGGGGCTGGAATTTGCATTACCGATCGGATTAGTGGCCGGTATTCTGGTATTTGTGCCGTATCTGGGAATGATTGTTGGCTTGACGCTGGCGACCTTTGCCGCATTGATGCAATTTCAAGGCTGGAGTGGGGTAATTCCGGTATGGATCGTATTCGGCATCGGTCAATTGCTCGAAGGCATGTTGATCACACCCTGGTTGGTGGGCGATCGCATCGGATTGCATCCGGTCATGGTGATTTTTGCATTATTGGCATTCGGCCAATTATTCGGCTTCTTCGGAATCCTGCTGGCACTTCCAGTAAGTGCTGTGATGCTGGTTTGGTTACGCCATCTTCATCAGCGCTATCTCGTAAGCGATTTCTACAATTGATGATTGTTATTAATAAAGCAGATAAACCGGAACATTGAATAATTACGATGCAACAATTGCTATTGGACATTCAATCCACGCCATTACCAACACTAGTAAATTTCGTGCCGGGACGTAACACTGAGCTACTGCAAGCACTGACAAATATTTTGTCAAAACTGGAAAAAGAGCGCTTCGTTTATTTATGGGGCGGCCTGGGGTGTGGTAAAAGCCATTTGTTGCACGCAATGGTAGATGCCTGTACACAAAAAAACTTAAAAGCGGTATATTTCTCCGCCAAAAAGCATGGCAAATTTTCTATTGATAGCGATGTCGATTGCATCGCAATTGATGACATCGACTGCCTGAATGCATCAGCTCAAATTGAATTGTTTAATCTTTATAATCAATTGCGTGACGAAGGTAATACTTTTTTGCTGATGAGTGGCGTAGCTGCACCAATGTATCTGGATATGCGGCAAGATTTGGTCACGCGTTTGGGGTGGGGGCTGGTGTATCAGGTTCATGAATTAACTGAAGCGGAAAAAATACAGGCAATGAAAAGCCATGCTGCTGATTGTGGCTTTGATTTGCCGCAGGAAGTTTGTCTTTATCTGTTACGGCATGGCCGGCGTGACCTGCCGTCATTAATGATGACGCTCGATGCGCTGGATCGTTATTCTCTGGTTCATCAGCGTCAAATTACCATACCTTTATTACGAGAATTATTACAGGTGGTTTCATGAACTTAGCATTATTCGATCTGGATAACACCTTGATTGCGGGTGATAGCGATTTCCAATGGGCGCAATTTTTAATTGAAAAGAAAGCACTGGATCGTGAACTGCACGAGGCCAAGAATATAGAATTTTATGAGCAATATAAGGCGGGGACGCTAGATATTCATGAGTTTCTGGATTTTCAGCTAAAGCCGCTGGCGCGTCATTCGCGCACGCAGCTGGAGGCATGGCGCAGTGAATTTATGCATAAAAAGATTATGCCTCTGATTGCGCCGGGCACGCGTCAGTTGATTGAACGGCATATGCTGGATAATGATCTGTGCATCATCATCACCGCTACCAACAGTTTTGTCACAGCGCCCATCGCACAGGCATTGGGTATCAGTCATTTAATTGCTACCGAGCCAGAACAGAGAGATGGCGAATTCACCGGCCGGGTGTCAGGAACACCTTCTTTTAGGGAAGGAAAAATTGAGCGGTTGGAGAAATGGCTGGATTCGCATAATCTAACCTGGCTATCCTTTCTGCGCAGCTGGTTTTATAGCGATTCCCTCAATGACTTACCCTTGCTTTGCAAAGTAACGCATCCGGTCGCCGTAGACCCGGACGCCACACTGAGAAGCCATGCGGAGAGAAATAACTGGCCGATTATCAGTTTGCGCTAGATAGCGTCGTCCAAGATAGTAAGAATGGTATATATTGGCACTTACCAATTTCTAATGAGCGTTGAGAAGCTGAACGTTACAGATTTTCGTAATATTTTGCTGGATATGCGCTTCTGCAGCAGTCAAAGTCAAACCGATATGCTTTGCGCGCAAGTTAAAAGACTTACCTGCAGACAGCAAAGTGAATATCCTGCAATTTACCGATAAGCAATATGAACGCGCTTTACTTTTATCATTACTTTCGCGGAAAAGCCAAACAATCAAGTAAAAAAATCATCCGATCAGTATGAACTTTTCTGATGATCATCAGGATTTTCTCACTTGCTCGCACATAAACTTCATGAACAATCATGGGGTTCAGGTGCGGCTAGTTCGGCATATTGGGATTTGTGCTTTGGCGGAAATTTTAAGCTGCATAACTTACCATAAGCTGTGAACCACCGGCAGAACCGGTGGGTATTTGATATTTGACTTCGAGTTCTATTATTTTGGTGATGCAGGAGCTGCTTCCGGTGAGGTTGAAAGTTCAGTAACAAAAATTTCAACGCGGCGGTTTTCTGCCCTATTTGCGGGCGTGTCATTGGCGACAACTGGCTCGCGAGAACCACGGCCGTCAATCTGAATACGATTGCTGGATACGCCACGGCTCACTAGATAATCGCGCGTGCTGGCGGCCCGATTCACTGATAAAGGATTATTAATCGCATCGCTGCCGGTATTGTCAGTATGGCCAATAATGGTAACAGCCGTACCAGCATTATTCTGTAGACTCGTTGCGAAGCTATCAAGGATCGGCCTGAAATCCGGTTTGATATCAGATCGTCCCGAATCAAAAGAAATATCGCTGGGAATATTAAGCTTGAGGCGATTGTCTTCGGTTTGTGAAACTTGCACACCTGTGCCTGCTGTGGCTGTTTCCATTTGTCTTTTCTGCTCTTCCATGCGTTGAGACCATAAATAGCCTGCGCCTGCCCCTAAAAGAGCACCTGAACCCGCACCGATTGCGGCACCTCTGCCGCCACCGATGAGCGCTCCAAGCGCAGCGCCTGCCCCTGCACCAAGCGCCCCTCCCTGTGCCGTCGTGCGTTGTGATTCCGTCATGGTTGCGCAACCACTCAATGCCATGATGATTGAAGAAATTATTAGTATTGTTCGTGCCTTCATAAGTGCCTCCTTGCTTTGATAACAGGTTGTACTGTAACAGAAGAAACAAAAAGTTCAATCTTTACTCTGCCCTACCTCATATGCTGTCATTTTACACTCAAGGGTTCTCGTAAAGTAGTTAGTCAACTCACCAGAATAAGATTTATCACAAGAAAATAATAATATCATTCATGCACTTGCCTGGGCTTCTGTTCAATGGTTATATTCTTCTTAATGATAGCCTGTGCACGGTCAATTTTTACAGTGTCTTTTTTTAGAATCTCTTTTTTGTCGATAGATTTGATACTGATACTATGTTCGCCTACCGGTACATTACCCAGCACATAAAATCCTTTTTCGTCTGTGATTGAGTGTATCTGAGGGGATTCGGATAAAAGCACTTCTACTTTCTCTGCTGGTCCTTCTGTGTTATCACCTTTTTTAAATGTAACAACGCCAGCAACTGCCCCGTATTGCGGCAACTTAGCAGTTTCCGGAGTAATTTTATTCGCAAGGGATCGAATCATCAGCAGGATCGTCTCTGACGCGAACCCGGCAGTAAATGCCAAAACAACAGCCTGAGTTGTATTACTGGGTTCAATCAAATAATAAGCAAGAATTGCAAGGAAAGGGGCTGAGATAAATTGCACCATATGAAATATCAGGTGTTCACGGAACTCATATTGCGTCAATTTAGGCTGTGTTTCCGTGGCTACATATTCTGATCCTACCTGCTTCTGAAGCTCCGGCAGTCGCCTGGTCAGGCTAATACTACCCCCCATCAGCGCAAGAATAATAAAATAGAGCGGAATGAGCAGCCCATCACTTACCTGGCAAGTAAAAGTTTTTCCGTATTCACTATTGCTGTCATTCGAATTACACTCCTGTATATATCCACCGATGTTTATAACCCACGCATGGCCTACACTCACTGAGGAAATTGCTTGAATTGGCTGGGTTGGTTGGGTTGACTGAGTTGGTTGGGTTGACGGGGTCGGCTGGGTTGACGGGATTGGTCGAGTTGGTTGATCACTTTGACCGCCTCCTGAAGTCGCTTGAGGTTGATTCTGTTTTTCACTTAAACTAGATTCTTCGCAACGTAAATTTTTAGCTTTACTATCCAGAGTACAACCAATAAAAACGGCAATCGGCCGTTCCCGAAGAGTTCGAAGGTATTCATTTTTATCAGACTGGGAAGACTGCTTAGCTTGCGCGTTCTTTTCAGAACCTGATTTTCCCTCTTCCCATTTCTCAGCTTGCTTGACCTGATCAGGGCTAGAATTGTCAGCATCCGGCTTAGTATCGAAAAGAGGATTAATAAAAGGATAGAAAGTCAATAAAAGTGATAACAACATAAAACTGTAAGCAAATATCATCCACTTGTTTCGCTGCACAGATCTTTTTCTTTCTATTTCTTCTCTGTTTATTTTTCCTTTGCCATTTTGATTTGATTCCTCTATGGGTAGCGATTCGATCGGGTCAGTATAAATTTGCACGAAAATTATACACATCGCGATAACGACTGGCAGAATGGGAAAATTTGGAGGAAAATCAGGAAGATTTTTTATTGAATCAATAATAAAGAGCACGAAACCAGCCAACAGGTTAAGAAAATGAGCGGCTGCCCATAAGGGATTGGCTTCTGTCCATTTTCCTGCCCCTTCGAGAATCCATGTCCAAAAATTACGAAAAGTACGAAAAGGCTTATTTGTAGTATTTTCACCTTGCTGATTTTCATTCATTGAAATTCATCCTTTCTTAATTGGCGGAATCATCCCAAAGGCAAAATTTGATCGTTAATAAATCGTTTGATTTTGACTCATTAATTAGATGATTAGCTTAATATTCCTATTACACCTCATAAAAAAATTAATGGCTAGAATTACTTTATTTTCCCCGCATAAACAGTTTATCCAAATCACTCAGACTGGTTTCAAACCAGGTCGGCCTGCCGTGATTGCATTGATCTGCGCGTTCGGTGATTTCCATGTCACGTAACAAAGCGTTCATTTCCTCAATGGTCAGTTTGCGATTGGCGCGGATTGCGCCATGGCAAGCCAGGGTGGAAAGTATTTCATTGCGCTTGGCGGTTAAAATCTGACTGGCGCCGTACTCATGGATTTCCCACAGGATATCGTGGGTTAACTGCACAATATCGGCCTGCTGCAGGGTAGCCGGAACTGCGCGCACTGCCAGGGTAGTGGGTGAAAGGATTGCGATTTCAAACCCCAGTTGATGTAGTGTTGCCGGGTTTTCTTCCACAACGGCGATTTCCAAGCCATTGGCATGAAAAGTAACCGGAATCAATAGGGATTGCATCAGCATGTTTTGATCATCAAGCGCTTGCTTGAATTTTTCGTACATAATTCGCTCATGTGCTGCATGCATATCCACCACCACCAGGCCACGGGCATTCTGCGCCAAGATATAGATACCGTGCAATTGCCCCAGAGCGAAGCCGAGCGGATGAATATCCTGTTTCTGTTCTGTTACGATGCATTGGTCAGATTTTTTTGCTGGAACAGCAGGTGTTGTGTTTATTGGCTGTACGGGATAGGAGTGGGTTTCTGTTGTACCGAATAAAGTGCCATAAAAGTTCGAAGGTTGCGATACCGTGCCGGGTTTTATCTGACTGGCACTAGGATAAGCAGAGAATGACCGGGATATTGGCGCAGACCGATCTGTTTTCGTGCTCCTTTTCGGTGTAGCCAATGCCTTGTTGATCGCATGAAAAATAAATTGATGCAACGCGCGTGGTTCCCGAAAGCGGACTTCAGTCTTGGTTGGATGCACATTCACATCAATGCTTTCCGGATTGATTTCGAGAAACAACACAAAAGCCGGGTATCGGTCCAAATGCAGTACATCCCGGTAGGCCTCGCGTAAAGCATGTGAAATCAGTTTATCGTTGACAAAACGGTTATTGACAAAAAAATACTGAGCATCGCGTGAGGAACGCGCATAGGCCGGTAGCGCCACCATGCCATATAAGCGCATATCGGCTGCTTGCTCATCAACCAGTGCAGCAGCTTGACCAAACTCTTCACCCAGTATTGAGGTAATTCTTTGCGCTGGACTTGCGGCACGTAACTGGCGGCGCATTTTACCGTTATGCTGCAAAACAAATTCAATGTCGGATTGAGATAGCGCAATACGTTTGAAGGCTTCGTCGCAGTGCGCAAACTCGGTGGCTTCCGATTTCAGAAACTTACGCCTGGCGGGAATGTTGAAATATAAGTCGTTAACGTCCAGCGTCGTTCCTGTAGTCAATGAAGAAGGAATGGGTTGCAGGACGGATTTGCCGTCCACTTGTATCTGCCAGGCATGCTCTTGCCCGGCTTGACGGCTGGCCAAGGTCAATCTTGACACCGCGGCGATACTAGCAAGCGCCTCCCCGCGAAAACCCAGACTGGTGATTTTCTGTAGATCTTCCAGTCTGCTGATTTTACTGGTGCTATGACGTGTCAGCGCTAACAATAACTCATCCTTGGCAATACCCATGCCATCGTCCCTGACGCGAATTTGCTTAACGCCACCTTGCTGGAGTTGCACGGTAATCTTCCTTGCGCCCGCATCGATGCTATTTTCCAGAATTTCCTTGAGTGCTGAGGCAGGGCGATCGACCACCTCACCGGCGGCGATCTGGTTTATCAATAACTCGGGAAGTGGTTTAATCGTGGCCATAGAAAATTAGGAATTTAAAAATTGTTATTATATTAATCGAAATTTATGCTTCAATTGTTTTGGTAGTCATTCAAATGCGTCAAATCATTGGAGGAATTGCGATGTTATCAATAGATAAATTAAAGTCCCATATTCCAGATGCTGTGCTTGATCAAATTCATGATTGTGCAGAAAAATTTAATATCGATACGCCATTGCGCCTGGCGCATTTTCTGGCGCAATGCGCGCATGAAAGCGCGGAGTTTAAAGCACCTGAAGAGAATTTAAATTACTCAGCTGAGAGACTGAAAAAGAAATTCTCTAAATATTTTTCTGGCGACTTGGCCGATCGTTATGCACGTCAACCCGAGAAAATTGCGTCACGGATTTATGGCAACAGGATGGGCAATGGCGACGAAGCCAGCAAAGAAGGTTATCAATATCGCGGCAGAGGTTACATTCAATTGACGGGTAAAGATAACTACCGCGCATTTGCACAAAGCATTGGTGATGACGTTGTCAAACATCCGAGTTTGGTCGCCACCAAATATCCGCTATTGTCAGCCGCCTGGTTCTGGGATATGCGTTCGCTGAATCAATTAGCTGATCAAGGGTCAAGTGATGAAGTAGTGGCGAAAATCACTAAAAAAGTGAACGGCGGCTTCAATGGGCTCGATGACCGGATCAAGCATTTTAAAAATTATTATGCCTTGCTGACTTGAAAACAGTTGCTTGCATCATTGGCCTGATAGGTCTGGTTTCTGTACCGGCCAGTGCAGCCGGGACAGCAGAATCGCACTGCCAAAAGCCAGAACAGATCATATTTTCCTGCTCTCTGGGTAAGAAGATGGTTTCGGTGTGCGCATCGCATGATTTTTCCTCCAGCAATGGTTATCTGCAGTATCGGTTTGGAGAAAAAGGCGCGCTCGAACTAGCATTTCCGCCTTTGACAGAATCAACTCGATCATCTCAGTATATTCAAGCACGTACCTTGATGTTCGCAGGCGGTGGTGGCGCTTATCTGCGTTTTATCAAAGAGCAATACAATTATATTGTATACACTGCGATTGGTAAGGGCTGGGGCGCAAAAGACGGAGTTGCAGTTGAGAAAAATAGTCAATTGATTACCAATCTGGAGTGTCAGGATATTCCCATCTCAAAATTAAATGAAGAATTCTTTAGTCGTGCCGGACTATCCGTTGATCAGGATGAATTCCAGATTCCTGGTCTTGACTAATCAAGATTCTGCTAAGGTGGCGGCGTTATAAAGAACTCGCGTATCAGAAAATCTTCAAGTCCCGCTGTATCTTTTTCGCGTGCTGACAAGACGACAACACGGTGCAAACGGTGAGATTCCCAATTGAAATCTTCCTTGTAATATTGACGAATTAATTGGATCATACGGCGTACAATGGCGCGTTCAATATCGCCATCTGGCCCGGCGTCGACTTGAATCATTTGCAATCGGGGATTGCTTTGACCAGTAGTCCAGGCACGGAATGAAAATTCCGCCGTACGCGGACCGATGCGGAGGATCTGAAATATGCCGCTGGTACCGGGCATTTGCAAATTTCTTCTGACATTCGCCATGCGAACTTCATCGGCAGAGGGTTGTGGTGGCGTAGCACTGGCCGCGCTTTCCTGGTTATCAAAAATTCCTTCCGCCGCACGGCGGCGTGCTTTAGCCTGATTGATATAATCTGAGAGATCCATTGGCGCATCTGGAGCAGGAGCAGCCTTAGGTGGCGCTTTGGTGATGGCTTTTTCTTTAGCAGGCTGGGTTAGTGCAGGCTTGCTGGGCTTCTCAGCCGCTTTAGGCTTGGGTTGTGAGCGCGATGGTGGACTCTGAGCCGGAAGCGGTGGTAATTTGGGTGCCGGCTTGGCCTCTTCCACAACCTTTGGTTTTTCCGGTTGCGGTGGTGCACGAGGTGCAGAAGGTGCAGAAGCTGGCAACGAGTTCTTAGCATCCTCCGTTTCGGTTAAATCAATAAAGCTGGCGGCAATTGGAGGTGGTGGCGGCTCTACCTCCGGTATAGACAAAAAGAATCCCACGCCCCAAACGATCAGCAGCCAAACGAGCGCAGCCAGTGGCAGTGGCCACCACAGGCGAATCTCTGTCGATCTGGAGCTTGCCATTGTTTCGTTCGCTATTTATGTTTGACCGCAATCAGAAAATGCTGAGCACCGGCAGATCGTGCGCGCAGCATTGCCTGCACAACAATACCTTGCGGTGCTTCGTTATCTGCAGACACAATTAATTTCTGTTTAGAGTCCGCAAGTAACGGCTTGAGTGTCGCCGCCAGCGTATCCAGCGTAACCGACGTTTGATTAATATAAATTTTACTGTCCTTGGTCAACGTCAACGTCACAGGCTTCTCGGCACTGAGCTTCTCAGCCTCTCCTTCAGGCAGGTTGACCTGTAACGAATCCAGATTTTGCATCGATAAAGAAGCCAGCATGAATGTCGCCAGCAAGAAAAACATCACGTCGATCATCGGGATGATTTCAATTTTGCCTTTCTGAATGGGGCGGGATTTACGAAGCTTCATGGGTATTGTCCTGTTGATCCAGTCGGATGTGGTCGATTAGCCGTGTACCCAAACGCTCCATTTCATCCATGGTCAACGACTGCAAACGGGAAAAATAGTTGAATCCAAACAATGCCACCAGCGCAATCGCCAGGCCCACCACCGTGGCGATCAACGCTTCTGCAACACCGCCCGTAACCGCGGTAGGGTTAACAATACCTTCGCTGCCAATGACCTGGAAGGCACGCATCATACCAATCACGGTTCCAACCAATCCCAGCAGTGGCGCGGCTGTCACAATAGTTTCCAAGGCCCAGAGCCGACGCGCCAGTGACTCTTCGATAATTTGCGCTTCATCGGCAGCACGGGATTCTGTCCACCATGCCGGTTTATGTCGATTGGAAATCACCACTTCAAAGAAACGCTTGTAATAATGGCGTTTATCTAACCCGGAAAGTATTTTCTCCAAATCGTCCCATTTAAAGCCATATGTTTCCACCAGATTTAGCAAATCGCTGGAAAGACGTGCATAGCGCCAATAAATAAATGCTTTTTCAAGCATAATTGCCAAAGCGATCACTGCCAATAAAGACAGCGGCACAATGATAATTCCGCCGAGCTTTAACATGACCCAGGCTTGATTTAATTCTTCCATATATCACTCCAGATTTAGGATATTCACAAAGCTATAGATTAATAGTATCAATTAGAAAATTTATTGAACGCAAGAGATCTTTGCAGTCAATCGAAGTGTGAGGAATGTCTGTATAAAATCTGCTGTTATTCCAATATAATCAAAATTACAAGCACATTATTGTGTGATTTCATTGAACAACTGAAGTGGACCTTTGCAATAGATCGGATAGATGCTAAGAATAGTTGAAAACACGGGCAGTTGGAACTATTTCAGAGCAAAGCGATGCGCTTTTATAGCATTCTGCAACAAAGCAATGAAATTTACACTGATTACTTTCGTTTGGAAATTCTGAACAAGAGATATCAGCGAAACAGAGCACTTAAAAAGGATGGGTAATGAAAAAGTGTTTATCATTAATTTTCCTGCTCATGATAGTCACACCTGTGCAGGCCCGATGGGTTGTCATAAACTCTGCCGCCAAGCAAGGTGAGGCCCACTATTTTGATCCACAAACCCTGCAAAAAAATGATCAATTCAGAAAGATCTGGATATTGTCCAGCTACGATGAGAAGCAAAAAGGCGGATATCATGCAATTAAGTCGTTGTATGAATTTGATTGCTCTCATGGCAAGGCATGATCGCTCACTACGCTGTTGTATCCAGATAAGAAAGCTTCCAATACTGTGATTGGTGCTCATCATGCAGAATCTCAGGATTGGTTCGGTTTTGCACCCAATTCTTTTTTTCAGTATCTATCGAGAACTATTTGTATTGATTGAGAGTTTAGAGTCAATATTAAGTAGTTCAGTCTGAACAATCCACAACATTCTGATTCTGTGTGATGAATTGATGAATTAAGGCGATTAAATTCACCAGTTTTTGGTAAAATTGCTACAATTTCCTGCAAATTTAGCGAGGGTTAGATGGGGCCAAAGCCGTGCACGCAAAAGAGTAATGACCTGTTCCGCCAGCGACTGGACGAACTGGTC
>NZ_FONE01000053.1 GCF_900112825.1 Nitrosomonas sp. Nm166
CTCTTGGTCGAGATAGAAGATTCTCAATGACCTTCGTATAGGTCAAACCACTGCGAGTCCCCCGGCAAAGCCGGGGGCTTACCTCACTGAGTTATTTGCTTATTCTTTATTTAATAGATAAGAATTATTCTGATAAGTGCTGATTAGTTAGCTGATTGGCAGTTGACTGCTAATCACTGATTTGATCAAGTGAAGCTTGAAATTTTGACAGATGTCATATTATTTAATTAATAGCTTGAGTATTACTATTGTTTCCTTTTGGAAATTACTCATCGTGCTGGCTACGTATCACTATCAAAGGAGAATAAAAAATGAAACGAGTGCATATATTAATCATGACTTTTGTTTTTATTTTCGCGATTGCTCCAGTCACCTTTGCGAGCACTACAAGTACGAATTCTGTGCAAATTTTCCGCACCGGCTGGGAGCCAATCGAATTGACTGGTTTGAACAACTGTAATGGAGAGCTTTTTTCCTTAACTGGTGTTGTTCAATCTCAGCTAGTGTTGGTGGAAGATGGTTCCGGTGGATTCCATTTACAAAATTCAATCCGCATCCGCGGCACTGCCGTGGGTTTGGTCACCGGCGCCAAGTATATCGATGCTGGGGAAGGTGGGACATTCATAGAGCATCTTTCTGCTTTTAATGGAACATATGTTAGTAACTTTCAATCTGGTGGTGTAATTATCTCGTTAGACAGGGAAGTGCCGGATCTGCGTTATACCGCTGATGGACACCTCACACTCGATGCTAACGGCAACCTGAAATCATCTTTCGACAATTTTAAGATTAGTTGTTGATAAAATGTGAAATCGGAGAAATGTATATAAAAACGCCTGAGTATTCAGGCGTTTTTTATTTAGTAATATGATGTTATATTTAGTAGCACTACTGAAAAGTCCCATTTCTTTTTAGCCTATTTGATTTTTTCTATTACATTCTAATTTACTATATAGTTTTTACTGGTATATTCCCATTTTTCGATATCGTCTCTTGTTACTAGAATTTCTCCGAATAAATTCCTATTATTGCGGTACATGCCAGACTTTGAAAAACTTCTTAAAAAACTAGATGATCTAACCACTAGCGCAAACACATCATGCAATGAATTCACCAATCTCCTGATAGCTCTAGGATTTCAAATTGAAAACTGCGGAAGTGCCGGTCATAAAATCGCAAGACACCCAGCCGTATCTTTAATTGAGTATCCTAACTATAATTGTGGTCATAATAAGGGTGAAGCTGTTAAACGTCCGTATATTAAAAAGCTATACAAATTTGTAAAGCAACACGAAGAAGTTATTAAGGAGTACCTACAATGAAATTTGATCCAGAAGCTTATACGATCACGATTCGGAAAGAAGAAATCGACGATGAAATTTTATATGTTGGTAGGGTAGCTGAATTTCCCAACATCAGCGTATTTGAAGAAGATTTCGAAACTGCTAGGAATCTGGTTATTGACGCAATCAAGACACTCAAAAATATTGCTGATGAAACACACTCAGAATTTCCACATCCATATCTCGCCACATCCAATGAATTTCGTGAGCGTGCTTCATCTTTTAGTTAAAGTTTAAGAAAAAGTCCTTTGTAAAATAAGCCCAAACCGGCTCTCAAGTACCAGTTGACGCCTATAGAAATCAGCTTTAACCTCAAGCTTATTAAGCTCTTCATTTCTCCTTTCTAACTCTTTCTTCAGCAAATCAATTTCTTGCTGCAAGCTATTAATCTGCTGGCATTTCCAGAATAAGGCTCTGATTTCATGTGGTGCAAAACCATTTCTCCACTCAGGTGAGGGGGGTGTGTCATTTTGAAGCATCAAAAGAAAGAAGAAAAAGGCAGTAAGTATTTATTAATAAAATAATTTTAGAAAATCAAACTGAAATTTAGGTTTGAAACATTTTGTCAAAAAATAGGACAAAAGTCAGAAGAAATGAAACAAAAATGCGACGAAAATGAGTCGCTTTTGATAAAAAAATGGTTTTTAGGAAATGAAGTCAACTTTTAATGACATGGGAAGCAAAAACATTAAAAAATTGCTTAGTGCCAAATAATCCGAAAATAATGATCAAATATCATTTCTAGAGTTACTCAGCGGCTCCGCTGATATAGCGACAGTATCCTCTATCAATTTGTGATCAACCTTTCCACTTGCTTTAAAAGAACGGTAAAGTATCACAGCAACTCGTGCTTTCTTATGTGGTGAAAGCATGAAATTATTTTTCTGCTGACTTAATTCAATACTTTCAAGAATGTCGCAAAGCATTGTGCAGTCTACTTCAACAGAAGCTAAAAATTCTTTAGTTTGTGATTTTTTATTCAATAACTTAGAAACAGCTATTAAGATAAATTCTTCATACGCTAACACACGATCATCTGGTGATAAATTTCTATAGATATCATTTTCCATTGTTGTATCAACAGATTGTTTGACCGCTGAAAAATCTTCTTTAGTAAATTTGAGAAGCTTTGCAATCGCTCCCAAGATCTCAATCGCGTCGAACTCATCAATTCCAAGCTGACTACAATAGCCCTGTCCATGTTTTATATTGGTTAAAATATAACTAATATCTACCCCTAATTTTATTGCACGCTCCAAGTAGCTGATATCTGGCTCTCTTTCTCCTAATTCATAGCGTTTCTGACTACTAAGAGAAACTCCAACTTGCTTAGCGAAAGCTGCCTGACTTAGACCAAGCCTTTTTCTTTCCTGCACTAGCCTTTCGCCAATATTCATAAAAAATCCTTGACAAGGTTCCGATTGGATCTATATATTTGGTTCCATTTGGAACTATTTGTGTTTATTTTGATAATGAGGTGTTCATGAAAACACGAAACATACGCACACCGCAACAAGTACGCGATGATTTTATTCGCAAAGGGATCAGCATGGCTAGTTGGGCAAAAAATAATGGTTTTTCTCCTGTTACAGTTTTCCAGGTTCTGAATGGAACTAATGCAGGTACTCGAGGAGTTGGTCACAAAATTGCAGTAACTTTGGGCATTAAAGATGGGGAAATTATCGAGTAAAAACCCGCGATGCTTGAAACGAGTTATCGCGGGTTTTGCGCGGGATGTATCAAAACCAGCGATTAAGAGAAAAATAAATATAGAACAATGAGTAACATTGAGATAAAAAAAATATCATCTAAAAAAACTATCGCGGGTTTTGATGGGAATATTTGGCTCACTATTACCGAAGTTTCTTATCTAAACGGATTGAACGTAGCAACAATTCGTGAATCTTGTGCGGAACGAGAAGGCAGCTATAGAGGAGGGCGCTATATCTTCCGTAAAATAGGAAAACGTTATGAAATTCTCTTAACCAGCCTACCGGAATCTATTCAAGCCGAATACTGGCTTAAACACCACAAACCAGCTAATTCCACGCTACCAGTACTAAAACACAAACAAGAGAATCATCCTTTTGATGCAGAAGTATACGAAGCTATAGCAGACCAATACAGTCGAAAAGCCGCTGGAATTAAAGAAGAAGCACAGCGAAGGGTTTATATTCTTGATGAATACTTAAAATTACTGAAAGGCGGCTTTAAGAGGAAAAAAGCACTAGAAATCATTGAATCACACTATAAGGATATTTCCAGGGCCACATTATGGCGTTGGGAGCAACGCATAGCAAAACACCCGCGCCAGTATTGGGAAGTTATGCTTGCCCCTGATCATAAAGGTCGCTCCCGTACAGAAATTCATCCTGATGCATGGTTTTTTTTCCGTAGAGAGTATGGACAACTATCTGAACCGGACGCAACGGCCATCTATCGTGAAACGGTCAAAGCTGCTGTCCAGAATGGCTGGGGTGAATTACCTAGTTGCAGAACATTCTTAAGACGTTGGGAAGATGATGTGCCCGAGAATGAAAAAATACTGTTACGTAAGGGCAGAACCGCATTAAAAGAAAGCCTGCCGCACCTCAAACGAGATTACACAACGCGTGCAGTTCATGAGGTATGGGAATCCGATGGTCGTAAAGCGGACGTATTCTGTTTATGGCCAGACGGCACAATAGATCGCCCTTGGTGCGTTGTTATTCGGGATATCAGAACACGCATGCCGCTTGCAATTAAGGTATACAGAACCACCAATGCGGAATTAGTCATTGACGCATTTCGTAATGCGGTATTGTTGACGGGAACAATACCGACATATTTTCATATTGATAATGGCCCTGAATATTCTAACAATCCATTCACTGGTGGGCAAAAAAGCCCTTTTCGCTATACTGTAATAAAAAATCAACCTATCGGAGTACTCACCCGCTTAGGTGTTGAGCCATTATGGGCGACACCTTATCACGGTGCGGCAAAAGCTATTGAATCATGGTGGAATGTGATTGCAAAAATGTTGATAAGCTATGTGGAGCTGCTTATACAGGTTCCAATCCTGTAAAGCGGCCGGAAAATTGTGACAAGAAATATGCCATACCAATTGAAGAATACACGAAGCGCTTATCCGCTTGTATAGTTGCATGGGCAAAAGGTGAGTTTGGCAAACATCGAGGGCAGGGCATGAATGGAATGTCACCATTTGAGCTATACAATCATTTGATGCAAAACTATACCAAAAGACCCGCATCAGTAGAGCATATACGCGCAATGCGTCCTCTGGTATTGCGCCGCGTACTAAGCAAACAGCAAGTTTTTCAACTAACAATCCCAGGCTTTGGACAGGTTGAATATATGCCGGAAGATAATTCCGAAGTTAAACGCGGCTATTCCTACGATATTCTTCCCGATCCGTCCGATCCCAAAGAACCAGCGTTAATTTATGACGGCGCTATCTACATGGGAGAAGCTGCTTATAAAGCTCATATACCGCATAATGATAAAATAGCCGGTGGTGAGATATTGAAAAAGCGCTCTTTCGAATTGAAAAAGGCAAGTGCTTCTGGCAGAGCCGTAAAAGAGCGCATCAATAAAACAGAGTCACTGCCTGTTCTAACAAATGAAGGATTGTCGGATTTGTTGCAATCAAATCTGATGGATATATTAAAGCTGCCTAAGGCATTGCCAATAGAGCAAGAAAACATCATTCATATTCAGGAAGACGGCAGTATCCTGAATACAGAAACAGGTGAATTAATAAAGCCAGTGGAGCGACCAGTTATCCCGGACAACAATATCAATAGTGAAATTGAGGAACTCGAACGCAAGCGCCGGGAAAAAGAAGATAAACGCTTTGCAGATTGGAAGCCAGAACGAGCGGGGCGAATCATTCAGGCGGCAACCTGAATGATTCAGATACGACACTTAATTCTACTTATAAGGAGCGGAAATGTTAGAGCAAAATATTACGGAAGGCAAGAGAGAGCAAGGCAATCAAGCTATCTCGGATAATGAGTTGGATGCAATAAGAAGATGCGAACCACAAGCGCAAAATCATGCACCCTATGATATAGCCCGGTATGAAAGGCTTAATCATCGCCTGGCTGATGAATTGTCACAAAATAACAATACGCTTCAGAAAATTGCAAACATTACAAAGCCAAAAGATTTCAATGACAGGGGATATATAAATTTATGGTATGACCGCCTGGTTGAGTGGTCGAAGAGCAGCGAGAATATGCGTCTTCCAAGTCGTTATACGGGAGAGCCGTCGCTTGCTGAACAAATTGAAACGGCACTGGAAAAATTGTTTATCGACCTCGATGCTGAACGGGCACTCAGAAAGAATAATCCCGGGTTTGTAGAAACCAGTGTTTTTCGCAGCATTGTCGCAGGATTCCAGATGTCGCGAGAATTATGCAGGATAGTTG
Organism: Nitrosomonas sp. Nm166; assembly: GCF_900112825.1. Lineage (GTDB taxonomy): Bacteria > Pseudomonadota > Gammaproteobacteria > Burkholderiales > Nitrosomonadaceae > Nitrosomonas. The sequence goes on from NZ_FONE01000053.1 coordinate 5,777, forward strand.
AAATCTCCACCCCGCCCGGTAGCGGTAAGACTACGGCAGCCAAGCATTATTTGTCGCAATGCCAAAAGGCGGAAGGTTTTGATTGCCCTGTCTGGATGATAACCTTAAGTGAATGCAATATCAGCAACAGATTGATTACATGGGAAATCATTAAAGCGATAGAAGGGGATAGCGGCATGTTTGAAAACGGCAACCCTGACAGGGCATCGGAATATGGAATGAATGAGCGGATAGCGCAATTGTGCAGTAGTAAGTTGCATGGTTTACTGATTATCGACGAAGCGCAGCATATCGGACAATTTCACGGTAATGTACGGCCGCATGGTTTGAATATCATCAATTCGTTGCGCAATTTTTGTGATCGCGGTTTGTTTGGCATCGCATTGTTAAGCAATGGTGAAGTGTACGATCGTACCAAGAAAAGCCGCAACAGCATCCAATTATCCAGCCGCATATTGCCTATAAAAGCAAAAAAGCCGACAGAAAACGATATTGATCTGATCATGTCGACCTGGGGTGTTTCAGGAAAATCAGAGCGCGAAATATCCTTAAAACTGGGTACGGGGGACGGTGGTTTACGTACGCTTACCGATGCTTATCGTTTGGCTTTGCATAAGTATGATGAGATTACCTATACCAGTATAAGTATGGCATTGAAAGGTTGATCATGCGGACAAATGGTTTGAAACAATCTAAACAAACAGCTCACTCAAAATTGTTAGCGATGGTGCATATTGCCGCACAACATCTTGATCTTGAACACGGCAGTTTTGAATATCGCGCCTGGCTGGAAAAGCTGACCGGAAAATCCAGTTGCAAGGATTTGACTGATAAACAATTAAATGACCTGGTCAACCAGTTAAAGCAACAAGGCTACCTTGAACGCAAAATCACAGGCAATGCACCGAACCGGCCGACACAAGTTCAATGGCGAAAAATGGAAACGCTTGCTCGTCAACTGGGATTGGGCAATGCCACGACTTCGCAGTTTGCAACTTTCGTCAAGCGTGTTACAAAATTAGAAAGTCCGCGTTTCCTTACCCGAAAATCTATCTCGGATGTCATTGTCGGGTTGGAAAAATGGCAGGAATACAAGAAGCTGCAAAATGAGCATCATGACAAAGATAAACATGCCCCAAGAACACCGTTAAACGCGCGTTAATTTCGCATGAAAATAACAATTAATAGAAAGGATATACGAAAACTATTTAACGCGATATAAAGCGTTTTTGGCGTTTTTAACGCAGAGTTCAGAAATTTACTTTGACGCGCTCATTAGGGCGAGTCGAAGTGATTAAAAGCCGCGGTCAACACCGCGCCGGGTTTGACAGCCCGAATACAGGCGGATAAGCTGCTTAAATGCCTTTTTTATCCGTAACTAACAGCAGTAAGCCAGTTTCTGGCGGGCTGTGGGGGGAGCTTTATGCTCGCCGGTTCCTGTATCCGGTCTGTCAACCTGCACAGTTCCGCCTCCCTATTTGACAGTGGGGTAGCGGAAGGTTTAAACGCTAATACAGGAGTATACCATGCAACAAAACCATATCCCCGTTCCGTTCCGGAGCAATATTTTCACTTTTGAATACCATGGGCAAGCGGAAGAAATACAATTTAAAGGAAGCCGCTATGCCAACTAAAACAAAACAAGATCCAGAGATTCAAGTAATTCTCGCAGCTATCCCAGCTCTGAAAGACGGCCGCTGGCTGATCAGCTTTGATCATGAGGGCAAAATACATACAAAGCCGGTGCCGCCCGATGCTTGCGTGATGACCAAAAAAGAGATGCTGGAAGCGATCAATAAAGGCATGGTACTGGATACCAACATGCTCGCAGAATTTGCAATCGCTACCGTTAATAACCTTAAATCGCGATGCGATTACGTCAACAGCCTGCGGCCGGTGAATGAAGTCTAACGAATGGCGGGACAATGCATCAGTTAATCCGCCCATTCTAAAAGATATGGAAGTAAGTCAAAGTAGGGTATAGAATATTTTTAACGGGTGAGCTGTGGAAATTTCGGAGTCCACAGACTTGGGTGTTAAGCACCGATGGATGGAGGGACGTCCGGCCTCCCGCCCGTTGCAGTTTTGAGCGAATCTGGTTGTTTCCAATGGGAACGGTTGATTGCGATTACGCCATCATGATCCGGTTCGAATCCGGCGCCGGTTTTGCTCTTCTTTTATGCGGGTGAGCTGTAGAAATTTTCGGAGTCTACAGAAACGTTTCCATGATTCGTTGATGGAGGGACGTCCGGCCTCCCACCCGCTTCTCAATCAATTTCAATTCATATTCCTGAATCTTTAGGGCGGACATCTTTCCGCCTTAACTCCACTCATACAGCTTGGCATTATGCAGAGGGTTAGTTAACAATGTAAAACGTACACACGGCACTAAGAAAGACACTGGCAAACCTTACGATATGTACATTATTACTGTCAGCCTTCCAGTTCAGAACATTTCACAAGGAACTTATAACCAAGAAGGCTACGGCACTGACCCTGCAACCATGGAATTAGATCCAGCAATATTTCATCACTTCAAAAACCTCAAAGATCCTACCTATCTTGACCTGACCATTGAGCAGGTTCTTCACTTTGGTGAAATCAAAAATATGGTGGTTGGAGTTTCAAATGTTCAACCTCAGCAAGCTCCAAAAGTTGCTTAATCGGATAGTAACACTAGTCCGTTCATTCCCAATTTGGGAAAAATTGATATCAAATTGATACCCGGTTAAGGACATGGCCAATGAAATCTTTATCGATTGGATCACCATTTCTCAGTTACATACGACTGACGAACAACTCCCAGTCTATTGCAACGGAGTCATCGTCAATTATGACGCCATCGGCAATGCGCGCCATGAAAGAGTTTGCCCCGCGTCTTTTCCGGGATCATTTGAAACAAGTATCAGGCTTAAAAGTGACGGTAAGCATGTATCACTCTCAGGAAACGTCGGCAGGTTTTCTCGCAAAGACAATCTGTTCAACCTGGGATGGCAACAAACCCTTGAAAAAGCTAATCGAATTTGCCTGGCTCGAGGCTTACCAGCTTTTACTCCCGGAAGAATGGAGTCTTCAGCGCATATCACAGAATCATTGGGTGCGCGAGTATCTCGTCTGGACATCACCTGTAATTTTGCGACGGGTTCAGAATCACAAGCCAGAGCACTTATCCGATGGCTTGCCAATCGATCTGTATCCAGAATGAAGAAAGGCCGGGCAGGGGATGAGTCAGTCTGGTGGGTCAATACCCGCCACATGCTCAAAGCCTACATTAAGCACATTGAAATGTTAAAGCACGGGTGCGCTGAAGATGATCCTGCTTATATCTGGTGCAAAGAACAAGGAGTAGTGCGCGTGGAAATCGAACTTAAAAAACGCTTGCTGTTTGATGAAGGCTTGAATCGGCTGGAAAACATCACGGATGAGAAGCTCATCAAGGTATTTCACGATGAAACGGAAATTTTCAATCGCGTGGATCGCAGTGACGAGCCGGACATTCTAGATGCTATTCCACCTAAAAGCCGTGTTTATGCCTCTGCATGGTTGGCAGGGCAAGACCTTAGAAATCTGTTGAGTAACGGTACGTTATACCGGCACGCAAAAATACTCAGAGAGTACGGCATTGACATTCTCGAACCGCGCAATGTCGAGCAATTCCCTGTGAAAGTACAGATTGTTGAACTTAAGCCCTTGGCCAAGCCTTCCTGGTACAGCCTGGAAGACGATCATCCACACTTAAAAGTAGTAGGTGAATAAATGAACCAAATAACAGGTTACGACTTACTTTCAGAAAACCATAAGCGCGAATTCAACCGTCTAAAAGCGCTACAAACTGAGCAAATCAAACTTTCTGCAACAGGCTCTAGGAAAAGAGTATTTACCAGACAACATCAAGTAATGATGAACAAGTACTTTGAAATGATGGGTTATTTATTTCAAACCAGAAAACTATCTTAAAGGAGCAATCAACATGAGAGCAATCACTAACCTTACCTTATTTCTTGGTTCCATGTTTCTATCAGGTGCATTCGTGTTTATCTGGGGCATGTATTTCTAGATTTCAGCCTATACGCTCGCTGGGGCGTATGGGGTGCAATTTCGCACCGTTTCACTAACTGTTAAGGAGTATTAATTATGTATCTCGTATCAAAAATGCAAGCTTATGTGGTTTTCCTGCTGTCCTTGATGCTTGGCTGGCTGATGCAGCAAGCGTTAATGATTGCTAACTACATTAACCAGCTTCGCCTGATGTTCAAGGCAAAGCTGGCCTTGCTTGTGACTTTTGCTGCTTTTGTTGTAACAAATTTCTTTGCTTCAGTCGCTCACGCAGCTGTACCCGCATCAGTAACTACTGGCATTGGCGATGCTGTTGCTGACGTTGGTGCCATCGGTGCTTTAGTGATGGGCGTGATTGTCGCGATTGTAGCATTCGTTTGGTTAAAACGTGTTCTGAGCGGCAAGTAAGCATCATGGGCTACCGTTACAAAAATCTGTGCCTTGACACTGTCGAGCAATTGCATGAAGTCATCGCGGCAGATTGTCCAGTAATTACAATTGACGGTAGCTCATCAATCAAATGCACTCCAACAGCAACAGAAATATTACTGACTGTTGAAGCTATCCCAACCACTGGCACAACCAACCAGCAAACTTACATACCTGAACAAATAGCCTGCGATACAGCGCCAGTAATTGCTGATGTCATCGAATTAAGCTGGCTTGTGGTCGGCGTATGGGTTGCAGCCTGGACAGCTAAGAAATTATCAGACGTTCTCAAAGGAAGGCCATGATCACACTCTACGAAATAGCAGTCTTTATCGCGATTATAGGTGGCGTATGGATATTACTGCGAAGCTAAAACACCTGGTGTTTTACCTGTTGTTTTTTCTATTTCTAATGCCATCTGAATCTTTTTCTCAATCCGCACCTGTGGGCTCTGTTGACTTGGCCGGCTGGATAAAAGGCACTGATGGAACCTATTCAAAAGCATTTCCAGACAACACCAGCACCAGAACAGCCGTAAACAATATTCTAACCAGCTCACAACAAGCGTTAGTACAAACATCAAAAGGCATCCAAACATTTGATATAGACAGATCTTCTACAGCTGATATTGCAAGATTTGGAAAGGTTGTAAGGGGATTAGCTGTTGTAGCTGGTCCGGTTGGTATGGGTGTAACTGCCGCTGCGCTGGTTTGTGAACTGACAACCATTTGCAATCAGGCTGGTCAGTGGATGATGGGAGCCACCGATCCTTACCCTACATTACCCAATACATACCCTTTAAGTGATGGAAGCTGGACAGGCTGGAATAATGTTAGCTTTCCTAATCCTACATCTGGTTGTTCTTATCAACCAAGGCTTGATGCCAATGTTGCACAGGGTGCGGTATTCCATCACATTGAACAGATAGATGCGGCTAATTATAGATGTTATGCCACCCATCCAAGCTACGGCTCCACTGTTTTCTATGCGTCCAATACATCTAAATTAACAGGCTGTGCATCCCAATATACGCTAAACACCTCAACATCCACCTGTGAAAAAACCGGATTGACACAGCCACACGTTGCAACATCATCAGATTGGGACGCTAAGCAACCGCTCTTAAATGATGTTCGTTTCATGGGCGAGCTCATGGACAAGTTAGCTGATATACCGATTGGCTTACCGACCATGACCAATACGCCAAAGAAGGTCATATCAGAAGATACCACAGTAACCAAAGATCAGAATGGCAACGCAACAGGAAGCAAAGTAACCACCACTGAAGCTGAAATAGTCGACGCTGCAACCGCTGAAAGTCCGGGGCGTGTCATCGTCAAGGAAAAAACCACTGTCAGCAATTACGACATCAACAATACGCTCATCAATAGCACTACATCCACCAGCTACACTAATCAGCCACCACCAGACAAGCCATCCGAACCGATCACCATATCATTTGATGATGTTCCGGATTCTGACATTGAACAGGAAGAAGTAGATGCCGATCTTGAAACGCCTGAATCGTGGGGTGATGGTTTTTGTCCTGCAGATGAAACAATTAACTATCACTATGGAACGCTAACCTTTGATTTTCAGCCAACTTGTGATTTTGCGATTGAAGTTAAACCAGTTCTTCTTTTCATAGCTGCAATATCAGCCATGTTCATTATTTCAGGAGTAAAGGTTGAATGAATATCTTAGCACCATTAGGCGAATTCCTTGACCGTGTAATAGGCCCATTAGCCAAGCGTGTTTTATCTTCGCTTGGCCTCGGTTATCTCAGCTATCAAGCGGTAACTTTAATCATGGAACAAGCCATTCAATTTGCCAAAGAACACTATTTAGGGCTTCCGAGTGCGGTACTCGGCCTTGCAGGTTTAGCAGGAATCGGGGAAGGCTTAGGAATCATATCCGCAGCCATGCTTTTTCGCGTTGGATTCAATGCACAACGTAAAGTGATAGGGGTTCTAAACAAATGAGTATCACATTGATTACAGCGGTACCAGGCGCCGGAAAAACCATTTATGCAGTCTGGAACATCCTTAAGCCTGCGGTAGAAGCAGGCAGAACCATTTACACGGCTGCAATACCGGAACTCAAGCTTCCGACCATTCGCAAAGGCTATAAAGACATCCGTAAGTGGCACGAGCGCGAATATATAGAAATCGCCAACGAATACCAGCAAGATCTTCCAGAAGATGAGATACCTAGCAAGCTTTTAAATTTTCAGGAAGGCTCTCTTATAGTAATAGATGAAGTTCAAAACCTATGGCCTTCTGGCGGCAGCAAAGAACCGTCAGAAGATATTACTTACTTAACCAAGCACCGTCATCACGGCCTTGAAATTGTGCTGATTACGCAAGCTCCTCAACTAGTCCATCAAAAAGTGCTCGCAGTCGTCGATAAGCATTTGCATATTCGTAAAAGCTGGTTTGGCAGACAAATATTCGAGTGGCCTGAATACTGCTCAACCACACGCGCAGTCAGTAGTCGCATGAGCGCAGTCAGAAACAATTACAAGTTGCCTAAGCAAGCCTATGGTCTTTACCGATCTGCATCGATGCACGTCACGCAAAAAATGACGGTTCCCATCTTCGCTTACCTGATACCGCTCATTATCGTATTCGTTGGCTACTTTGCCTATAAGAGCTATCACTCAGTGATGGATAGGGCAAAGCCTAATCAAGAAACTACTTTAATTGCGGAAGAAAAAGCTTTAGAAAAAACTTTAACACCAGAAAAAGCACCACAAACACCGCAGCCAGCACAGCCTGTTCATGTTCCACAGCCTGTAAGGACGATTAATTATGTTGTATCTGATCAAGTCGATTGGTCGAAGGTTGGCGGCTGTTTATCCAATGAAACACAATGTATCTGTTACGGCCACAATGCAGAGCGTTTAGTCGTACCTAATGAAACTTGCCGAATAGGTGCTAAGCATGGCTGGCCTGGAAAACAATCATAAGGGGAAATTATGGTTAATAAGCAATTAAGTCCTGAATTAAAACTATCACTTGAACAAGCTTTAAAGTATGGATTTGATCACTTTGTTGCTACTGATAGGCGTACTTCACATGGTAAACCGCGCGTTATTTTGCTTTATCACAGTTCACTAACTGAATGTTCCAGATTCATTACTAATTCTGATCTAAGAGGATCATTAACTATTCACTGTACAGCAGTTGCTTTAAATAGCCCTTCCTATTATTTACGTTCTTGCTAAGTGTTATTGATGAAAGTTATTAAGGATATTTGCATATACGTTTATGCTTTTGTATTTGTTGGTACTTGTTCCCTTTTACGTGCTTTCCGTTTGATGTCTCGTAAGCGTTTTGAAAAGCTGGTATTTGGCATTGACAGGAATAACTAGGACTAGCAGGGAATCTTACAGAGGCTCAAAATTTCGCGCAGCGAAATAGTTTACGGTTTGAGGGCGGTAATGTTCCCGTCGCGGGTCACAACAGTTTTATAGCTTTAATATGGCATTTCATCATGACCCCTATCCGTATTGCTAGACGATTTATATTTCTCGCGCATGGCATTTGTGCGTTCAACGTAACGTTCCATTCGATGATCAGATATGCCAAGAACATTTACTATGCCCTTTTTTTTGCGTAGAGGAAAGTCCCCCTTGCTGATTGCGATGACATCAGGGATAGCGTTCAAGCACCTTTCGTTAGCTGAATCAGCGAAGCCTAGCAGTTTCGGGGGCAGAATCGGTATTATGTCGAGTTCGTTAAACGTGTGGTACGGCTGCGGAAGGAGGGACTTGGCACTGGTGTCACCGTAGCGCGGCATTCCGAAGGAATAGCAACAGGTAGCGGAAGGAATGCGAAGATGCCGATAATGACCGAAAGAAGGAAATTTCGATTGATCAAGCCTTGCATAGAAATCGAGTCTTGCATAGAAGATTGCTGCCATCGCCCCACCGAGGGAGTGGCCAGTAATGTACACGGGCACGTTCAGATCTTTGTTGATTTTCTGGATGCATTCGATGACTTCATCAAAGCACTCAATGACAGCATCAAAGAAGCCTCGATGAAGACGAACAGACTGTCCGAATTCTAATGGGTACCGTATTTTTCTAATGTCCAGGTCAGCCTTGAAGTCGGCAAATGACAACGTGGTGCCACGGAAGGACACAAAGATCACGCTTCTGAGGTGAGAGATTATGATGAGTACTCGATCTCGGACGATCACCTCGATCTCGGGGATCTCCAAGTCCTTGACAAAATCTTTCGCTGAAGCGTGACGCTGCTCGGTTTCCCAACGTGAGATGTGGGCCTGATAACGGTCGCATGGGATCAGCTTCGCGCGTTTCGATTTCTTGAGCTCAAACTGAGGCACCTCCTCGTATGCGACAGCGGCAAATGCTGCTGCCACGAAGGCCTTTTGCCAGTTAAACTGATCGTCTTCCCAGTCAATGGTGCTTACAAGGCGTCGTGCTTCGTGGTAGAAGTCCATGATGTCTCCCAATGGTTGCATGTGATACCTAACTCAAGTACACGGGAAAGAATGGTAGCATGAAATTTTTATTACTCTGACTCTACCATACTGCTAAGCGGGTTTATATTTTTTATTGCCTGCCGTTGGAGGCTATTTTTGCCTAATATGACTGGAAAACTTTATAGTCTTTATTGGTTCATCCGCTACTACAGGCGTAATAGGCCTGTGAAGCGTCGATATTATCGGTATGTTGCAAAGGAAAAGAAGCGACTCATTGCACTGGGTGCTGATGCGGAAGAAATTCGGTTATTATGCCGACATCTAGCTAATCCTAGGAATGAGCGAACTGAAGCTAGATTAGAAGCTTATAGAAAGACTTTGAAAGCTAGTTAATTCTCTTCCTCAGTTAGATCTTGTATAGTAATAAGGTCATCCGGTGTGAATAAACTTAAGATTAAGAATCTGATCCCGAAATGAAATTAGAAACCAATTATCTACTAGTTGGCTTTTCCAATTTTTAAAATTTATTTTGTTATGTTTAATTCTAAAAATCAATATGATAGAACCTCCAAGAAATCCTTTACCTAGTCAATTACCCCCGAATAATTTGCTTCCTCCATTTTTAATATTTATTTTGTTACTGGGACTTATAGCATACTTAATATATAGGCTCTTTTTTTCATAACGATGAAAAAAGCACCGTGGCATGAGAGCCAAGGATGGATTCCGTGGTTAATATTGCTCACTATATTCTTGCTTATGGCGGTAGGTATTAAGGAAGGTTGGTTCGCGTACATCGATTTTAAATCTCACAAGGATGAGATTGATGGAATAACTAAGATACTGAGTTCGCTTGTACTTCTTGTCGGGGGGATTCTAGCTTATCTTAGATTTTTTAAAGGCAGGACACTGAGACCAAAATTAAACATTTTGCCATCGAGCGGATTTATAACATTAGAAAACGATAATCTTCATTGGATTGATGTCAAAATAGAAAACTGCGGCTCAGTTTCAATTTGGAATCATGAGATAATAATATATGCTACGTTTCATACTCCCGAGCCATATTGTATGCAAGTAAAAGATTACATGCCAGAAATTACTGAGGTAAAAAATCGTGAGCATCTTATTGATGTCGGCGAAACCTCACATGAACATGCCTTCGTAAAAGTTCCAGCAAACGTTTCTGCAATAACCTATCAGATTTTAATCAAAGACCATAAAGGGACTATCTGGGTTCAGTGTATCACTGTAAGCAACCGAGAATCTAAAGACTAACTTTTTAATTCTTTAAGCGAAAACTATGTCGGCCTAAAATGACTATTTGATGCCTTCTATTTGAAGGCACCTTATTCCTTTTAAATTTTTTCCAAATAATTAACTAAAGGATTAAAAACTTCTGATTCAAGAGGAACAATATTTGGATTATGTTTCCACAAATTCGTAACTGGTATGTCTGGATTTTTTTCACATTTTATCGATATATATGAACGTAATTTAAATTTATCACGTTTTTGAGGTGACCAACTTTTTACTCCGGCACAATCGACAAAAGTATTTATGCAATCCTCGAATTCTGAAAATTTAGACATTGCAGCACGCCAACATAATGTTTCCATTGCTCCCGTAGACTCATCATATGGCAATGTCACAATTGCAACTGAAAGGCCGTTTTTTGAAGTCGAAAGTGAATTTAGACAATTTGGCACAGGATATCTTTCATTTCCAGTAGGGTGTTCTTTAGTTTCAGTTAGGATTCTTTTAAATTTTTCGAATTTTTTATTGGAATCATTATCAGCATCAACTACTATAATAATTTTTTCTATTACATTGAAATTCCTAATAATAGGGAGTGCATCTAAAAACTGTTTAATTGCATCTTCACCCTCTAAATTGCTATCACTATCTCCAGGATAAAAAATATCGAATCCTTGGATATTCCTTTTTTGCAACAAATTTCTAAAAAAAGCTTTATCTGATTTACCTTCTACTATTAGAAGTTTTTTATTACTTACATGTATGGGCATAGAATAAACTTAGCGAACATCGATTTGTTGGATCATAGCTTCTATTAATGCTTCTCCAGAATGAACTTTAAAACCTGGTTTATCGTTCAATGCTTGAATAAGTCTAAAATCAGAAGCTCTCACAGAATTTGAGGCGCAATCACTGGCAGCTTGGAGACACTCCCACGAATGGGTAGAAGCGAAAATTTGCACATTAAATTTAGTAGAAAATTCAAAAAGTAACTCCCATATTGATGGAAGGCGATCAAAATAAAATCCGTTCTCTATCTCATCAATACAAATTACTCCTCCCTCCTGAATTGCTATCCCTAATAGAATACCAATTAATTTGTTAACACCTGAAGATACTAAATTTAGTGGTATTTTTTCGTTAATACCTTCAACAGAAGCAAAAATTGCTGGAGCTCCACTCCAAATTTCCACCGACAATCCTGAAATAAAAGGAAACTCCGATTTAAGAGCTTCGACAATAATATGCTCTTTATTATGGATACTTAATTGGGAAAAATAATGAGCGTGTTCTTCTGGAGGAATTACATTTGCTGATGTATAAAAGCTAGTAGGCAAGGATAATTCATCAAGGCTTATAGCAACATTTGGCTCTGCTATTGATAATGATAACTTTATTTCAATACTATCTTGACGAATTTCAGGTTCTGCAGATATTGATGATTTGCCTAAAGGAAAATTCCATTTAAAACGGATTGGAACTAATGCAGATGTTATATTATCCTTTGATAAATCTTTTCCGGACAGCTCAAGTATTAATGGCTTGTCACGCTGGTAAGCAATAGATAAGTTTCTACAAAATTCTGGCAATGATCCATTAATTGATATTTCAATTGTTTTAGTTTGATCGAAATCATAAAAAAGGTCTTTCCATAATTCTTCATATGAGACTTTATTTTGAGAAATAGACCGAGTTTCCAAACCACGAAACTTCTTTATTCTGAGAGCAAGTTCAGGGTTGATTCCAGACGCTAAGAATATAGCTTCCATTAATGCAGTTTTACCCGAACTATTAGGCCCAACAATTATATTTATCCGACCTAGGCCATTTAATGTCAAGGATTCAAAACATCTGTAATTTTTAATCTCGATCTTTTCGATCATATGATTACATCCTGTCGTTATGTAACTAAAGAAAAACGCCTGAGTAAATCAGGCGTAAGTTTTCCAAAATAAGAATATTATAACTATATCTTTTGAATTAATTATTAGATAGCTGAAATCCGCTAAAAAACCGATAAATAAAACTTAAAAATTTGTCAGATTTTCGTCTCAAATTAACTCGCCTACTTCTTTTATTTAACATAATACAAATTATTGGCAATTGCGCAGGAAACATCTTATTCCAATTACAGATAGAAACAGTAATAATATAAGCCTTTACCTTTGGTAGAGGTCATCATGGCACGGAAGGCAAGTGGAACGGAGCAACTTGAG
>NZ_FONE01000112.1 GCF_900112825.1 Nitrosomonas sp. Nm166
ATTTTTGCGAAAAGCTTACAAAAAGTACTTCATTGCTCACAAAAAAATCTGAACTGAATACGCTTCAGGTAAAGTTATGTTTTTGCAAAGGTCTCGAAAGAACTCATCAGGGCAAAATCTGCAATGGAAAAACTCCGATGGAGACTTTGCTCAGTGGGAAAGAGATTTGGAAGAGCAAAAACTTGAACTGAGGTGTGCTCTCAAAAATGGAGCCCATCGGTTTAAGCGGCAAGCAGATCTGCATAGTATTGCTGCGTAAATTGTACTGGTGACAAATAGCCCAGCTTTTTCTGTTTTCTCTGTCGGTTATAGAAGATTTCTATATATTCGGTAATTTCCTGAATGACCTGTTGTCGTGTTGTGAATCTTCTATGATGCACCAGCTCGGTTTTAAGTATTCCCCGGAAACTTTCCATCGGAGCATTAAGCAGTTACCCTTGCGACGCATGGAAGCGATCATGCCAAATTGTTGCAATAAATCCTGATAATCATGCGCACAGTATTGGCCACCTCGATCTGATTGAGCAATTAGCCCGGATGTTTACTTTTAGTTGCATGAAACAAAGCTTGTATAACCAGATCCTTAGTCATTCTTTCATTCATGGCATAGCCGACCAGTTCTCCATTAAACAGATCCTTTATACCAGCCAAGTACAACCAGCCCTCATCCGTAGGAAGTAAAGTAAGAAGCAGGGCGTAGTCGAACTATCTCCCTGCCTCTCCTCACCGAACCGTACGTGCACCTCTCAGCGCATACGGCTCTCCATTCAAGTATGGCTCATAGCCATAGCAATATCACGGTAGCGTGAAGTAACGGTATTCCTTTCTTCTTCCCGTATTATATAAGGGTTGGTTTCAGGTTTCCGCCACCGGAATTGAGCTTTGCGACTGGTGACCAGTCGGCGCAACGTTATTCCACATAGACTGCCATTGTCGCTGCGGCCAAAGAGTTGCCATATCTTGGCTTTTCCTTCAGCCGGACGCCGGATCCATTGCCGCATTAACGACTTAATAGAGGCCCGGTACTTGCGTGCCAGCCAGTGCGCAAGTTTCCAGAAGATTATTCTGTCTAACTTTCCGTACATGACTGCAGTATAGTCTGTAAATTGGTAGAAGTTGGCCCAACCCGCAAGTTTACGGTTTAGGCTCTCCACCATGTCAATCTTGTTCATGCTGTAATTGCCAGACAGTTCTTTAACAAGCTTATATGCAAAGTTTCGGAACTTGTCCTTGGGTATTGTTGTGACCGGACGCATCGTACCACGAGGTCCCCGTTTACGAATGATGCGATGTCCAAGGAAAACAAATCCATCGTTGACGTGTGTAATATGGGTCTTTTCCATATTTAGCGTCAGCTTGAGTTTGCCCTCCAGAAATGCGCGGCATTCTTCGCGTATGATCTCGGCATGTGCTTTGTTTCCTTTAACGACGATTACAAAATCATCAGCATATCGGCAATAAGCCACTGCTGGTAACCATTGTGAGCATGATGTTGGACAGGAGTGGTGAGATTACACCTCCTTGTGGTACACCGTTACTGGCTGCCTGAAACAACCCC
>NZ_FONE01000055.1 GCF_900112825.1 Nitrosomonas sp. Nm166
ATTTTTGCGAAAAGCTTACAAAAAGTACTTCATTGCTCACAAAAAAATCTGAACTGAATACGCTTCAGGTAAAGTTATGTTTTTGCAAAGGTCTCGAATAGAAAATTAATTCATCAGATAGTCGGATAAATTGATTGAGTATGAGATAAAGAATAACGGGGCTTTCTTATGTGGATTTTTGGTATGAGATTACTTATCTCAAACAGAGTTACTTCGTAATTTTTGGGCGATTTGAAGACTACCAGCCTGCTTGATAAATACTGATCAGATTTACTGCATTATTAGAAAATCGGGTAATGCTATGCCGGTCAAACCTAAGCTCATCCAGATCCAGCGATTGAGCTGGCATAACCTCTTTCAAGTCAAAGTTAAATTGAATAAGCGGTGTTACGTGATGAGAATCTATATAAAGCTCCCCAGATTCGTCGGCATTAGAAACCGGATCGTGAACATCGGCAATCACATGAATTAATTCTTGAAGCTGTTCGGGCATTAGCGTAATAGTGTAAGTATCAAAGAAATGATCCGGCACTGGCGAAGGATTAAGTGCGTATGTTTCCAACCCCAGAACTGCACCAACTGCCTGTGCTAATCCACCACCTAATGAGTGGCCAGTCACAGTAATTTTAGTACCAGGATGACGACTGACTACATCTTTAGCAAATCTAAAAGCATCTTTAAATTGATCACTCACTATACCAGATCCTATGGCTGCATCGGCTATGGCATCACGCGCAAAATCTTCTGTTTCCTTGAGTGAGCAAGGGAAGTTGCAAGTTTCAGTGCCCCGAAATACCAATGCCAACTCGCTGGTATCGCGGTTTCTATAAACACCTGCATCCATTCCAGAGCTTTTTCCAATGGATTCAATTAATTCCCAAGGACCAACAGTAATGTTATCGAAATCATATATCGCATCTGAAAGTTGTGCATAGGGAATGGATTGTCCCAATAAATCAACAGCACGGCGTTCTTCCGGATTCAGCATTCCATAAGGCTTCCAGGTTATGTTAGGCACATAATCCGGATTGATATATATTTCGACTTTTGCCAATTCAAACAGTGTAACCGTGGGGTCATCAATATTCGGTACCATAGTTAGATTGGCGATATATCGCTCAGTACCAAACCGTTTTGGAACATCAATCTTTGGTAAAGTGAGTAACCCATTCACTGTCGAAAAAGTTGGGCTGTTGATCTCTGAAGTCGTATCAAATTCTGTGTTTAATAACTGAAACCGGTTAGGGCTGTCGATTCCCAGCCATTGTAAGGATGCTTTATATAACTGAAGTGTACCTGCTTGGTCAGTTACAACTATTTTTTGCAAACAAACCAGGCCATTCGATTCAAGAAAAGTAGCGGGCGCAGTTAAACTTAAACAATCATCCGGTAGCGCACGTGCCAGGGGTGCAATAAACATTAGCAGTGCAGCACTTATGAAGCCAGTATAAAACTGATATCTATTTTTCATGAGATGATGAGATGATTAGTCTTACAGATTATTTAATTAAGGTAGCAAATGATAACCTGTTTTTCTTCAATTAATAATTGGTATCTTAATGAGGATAAGGCGGGTACTAATCAATAATGAACGCTTTACAACGTCGCATTGCTCATTTGGATATGGATGCCTTTTACGCCTCGGTTGAGCTGTTACGCTATCCCGAATTACGCGGTTTGCCTGTTGTGATTGGGGGACGGTCCGAACACAAACCCACGATTCAGGCAGATGGAAGCAGACATTTTTATAAATTGCGTGAATATGTCGGTCGCGGTGTCATCACAACGGCTACTTATGAAGCACGCGCAGCAGGTGTTTTCTCTGCAATGGGCGTCATGAAAGCAGCGCAGCTTGCACCCGATGCAATTCTTTTGCCAGCAGATTTTGATATTTATCGCCATTATTCGCGCTTATTTAAAACAGCAGTTGCCAGCATTGCCTCTCACATTGAGGACTCTGGCATTGATGAAATCTATATCGATTTGACTGATTTGCCAGAGAATACTTTAACGCTTGCAAAACGCCTCAAACAAGCCGTAAGAGATGCCACTGGACTTTCCTGTTCTATCGGGATTACACCCAACAAATTGCTATCAAAAATCTGTTCAGATCTGGAGAAACCGGATGGGCTTACTATTCTTGAAATGTCGGATATTCCCGATCGAATATGGCCGCTGTCAGTGCGTAAAATCAATGGTATTGGTCCTAAAGCGGCTGAAAAGCTTACATCATTGGGTTTTACAACGATTGGGGAGCTGGCGCAAGCTGATCTGAAGTTTCTCCAAATTCACTTTGGACGCGGCTATTCGACGTGGTTATACGAAGTTTCGCGTGGAATTGATCAGCGCCCCGTGATTACACATGCTGAGCCGAAATCCATTAGCCGGGAAACTACTTTTGAGCAAGATCTCCATCCTCGCCAAGATCGTTCCGCTTTATCGGAAGCATTCACGGCCTTATGTGTACAAGTAGCAAAGGATTTAAAACGCAAAGGCTATGTTGGACGTACCATTGGCATCAAATTGCGATTTGAGAATTTTCATACCGTCACACGAGATCTGACTTTAACTACCTATACTGCAGATCCTGAGTTAATACGTCGCGCAGCCGGGGAATGTTTGCGGCGGATACCATTAAAGAAAAAACTTCGATTGCTGGGCGTAAAAATCAGCACCCTTTCTTCGGTCCACTGTAGTGCCGAAATCTCCCCTCAAAGAGAATTACCATTTATGCTAAGTAGCGATAGGCTCATGTTTTGATTTCAATTCAAGTGTTTCTTGGCGAAAACATAATAATCGACATACCCGTTAGCGCTACCAGCGACCCGACTATATCCCAAACCGTAGGTTTTATGCCTTCAACTCCCCATAGCCATAAAATAGCTACAAAGATATAAACACCACCATAGGCCGCGTAGATACGTCCTGCTGCAGTTGGATGCAATGACAAAAGCCAGGCGAAAGCTGCAAGGCTCAATCCGGCCGGGATGAGCAGCCACGCACTTTTTCCTTGTGTTAACCAAAGGTAGGGAAGGTAGCAGCCGACAATTTCAGCGATAGCCGTTATTAGAAACAATAATATGGTTTTGATTTCAAACATGGCGATTAAGCTTGTTTTTCTGAAATAAATATTAAAATAGACAGACTGAAAGTTAAATGCAAATAAAGGGAAAGAATTATGAAAAATATTATCTTAGAATCAATGGTTACCTGTCCCTATTGCGGCCATGACGAAATAGAAATCATGCCGACTGATGCTTGTCAATATTTCTATGATTGTAAAAGCTGTGGCGCCTTGATTAAACCTAAAACAGGGGATTGCTGTGTATTTTGTTCCTACGGCTCCGCCAAATGTCCACCGGTTCAGCAACAGAAGCTTGATTGTTGCTCAACATAATTTATTCAGCATTGCTGACTCAATAAAGTATGACTGGTTTATCGGCGAGCTCATTTTTTTTATTGGTTAGATCGCGTGGAAAATGCTTTTGTAAGTGATGGCTAATTCTGTTGATTCCCTCAATGATGCCTGCTTCAAATTGCTGTTGCCGGAATGCCGATTCCATTGCATAGCAAATAATTTCCCATTCATTTTTCATCATCTTGGCATTAATTCCGCGATCTGCAATGATTTCCACATCGCGATCGGCGAGTAATAAATAAATCAATACGCCATTGTTGTACTCGGTATCCCATATGCGCAATTGGGAAAATACTTCTACTGCACGTTCGCGAGCAGTCTGATTTCTGAGAAGAGGGGTGGTATTCAGTGCGGCCTCGACCGCAAAGCAGATTTCACCACCATGGCTCATTTCTGATTGTTTAATGGCATGCTCAATCGTGGCCAGGGAAGCAGCAGGGAATACTCGCCGTACTGCAAGTTGCCCAGTTAACAGATGATGCAGGATACGAACAAAATTCATTTACCACCTCCCCGATGCGCCACCGCCGCCAAAACCGCCTCCGCCACCTCCAAATCCCCCTCCGGAACTACCTCTTCCAATGCCGCCACTCCAATAACCATCATTTGGCCAGCTACTGCGTCCATTTCTATAAATCCCGCCTGCGGCACTCTGAAACAGACCCATAAAGAACGCAATAACTGCAATCGCTAGTGCAGCAACCACAGAGGAAAATAATAACCAACCGACAAATCCTGCACCGATACTTATCACACTGGCTCCTGCAAAACGCCCAAGTAATGATTGTAACAATCTCCCAAATACCATAAAGCCAATAAAGATGAAAAGGATATTGTCAAGAATACCGTTGAGGTTAGTGGAATGAGTAGCGCCGCGTTTGGCTTGTGGAGGAAGCGGCTCTCCTTCAATTAAGCCTAAAATCGCATCAATACCTGCATCAATGCCATCTGTAAAGTTGCCTGCTTTAAATTGAGGGACGATAATTTCGGCAATGATTCGTTTCGCCATGGCATCAGGCAGCACACCCTCCAAACCATACCCTACCTCTATGCGCAATGTTCTGTCTTTTTTCGCAATCAGGAGCAACACACCGTCATCGATATTTTCACGTCCTAATTTCCAAGTTTCAACGACACGGATTGAATACTGCTCAATTGTTTCGGGCTGCGTAGTGGGAACAATCAGTACAGCAAATTGGCTACCTTTTGTTTTTTCGAATGCAGCTAACTTGTGTTCCAGATGGCTGACTTCCTGGGTAGAAAGTGTTGCCGTTAGGTCAGTCACATGAGATTTGAGTGGTGGAATTGCCACTTCTGCCCAGGAACATACAGCACTCAGCAATAGAATGGTTAGCACGAGGGATTTTACCCACGCCTGAATTTCTCTAGGTAATATCATGTTATTTCAGGCCTTAAAGGAAAGCGCAGCACATAACGCCAAAGCATAAAAAATATTTCTATTTCCCAGGCGATTCCTGAAGATTAAAATCAACCTTCGGTGCGGTGGAAATTTCTTGTTCATTTTCCACGGTAAAGCTAGGCTTTGTTTGGAAACCAAATGCCATCGCTGTGAGATTAGTGGGGAAAGAGCGTACTACGATATTATATTCTTGTACTGCTTTGATATAGCGATTGCGAGCCACGGTAATGCGGTTTTCGGTACCTTCCAATTGTGCCTGCAAGTCACGAAAATTAGCATCTGACTTAAGCTCAGGATAATTTTCCGCCACAACTAACAGGCGCGAAAGCGCACTCGATAATTCACCTTGCGCACTTTGGAATTTGGAAAATGCCTCCGGGTCATTAATGAGTTCTGGTGTTGCCTGAATACCACCAACTCTGGAGCGGGCATTGGTTACACCTAACAGTACTTCTTTTTCCTGAGCAGCAAATCCTTTTACCACATTGACCAAATTGGGAACCAAGTCGGCACGGCGTTTATACTGGTTCAATACTTCCGCCCAACTGGCTTTAATCTGCTCATCCGTTGATTGCAAGGTATTATAACCACAGCCGCTTAATACAAGAGTGCTGGAAAGTATCATGATCCATAGCCATTTACGCATCAATTTCTCCCATGAAAAAATCAGTTACTTAACAAACAAGATGGAGATTAAAACGATAATAACAATAACATCTAAACGGTCGATTAGTAAGTCCAAAACTTCGCATGATTAAACAGAAATTAATTTTTTGTTTACCATCCATTAACATTGTGTAATACTTGTGGCACTATCAGTACGATAATAGTGTCAAATTGATACTATATGTTGTGGTTGAACCGGAAAACAATATTTCATTGAATCAATAGAAATTTATCATGAACAATCAGCTAGAGGAGGTCATCCATGCAACTGACTACAGAACATACTAACCTCAAACCTGTTTCCGGAAGTCAAAGTTTTTTCGACACCGGATCACAAAATTCCCGTTTCCCTCAACATAAAGTCATCCGCCGCAATGGCGCGGTGGTCGCGTTTGAGCCGGGCAAAATATCCGTCGCGATGACCAAAGCCTTTATTGCGGTTGATGGTGGCCAAGGCGCGGCGTCTGTCAGAGTGCGTGAGGTGGTGGCACGCTTAACCAATGATGTGGTGAATGCATTGCTCCGCCGCCAGCCTGATAGTGGTACCTTTCATATTGAAGATATCCAGGATCAAGTCGAGCTCGCATTAATGCGTTCTGGTGAGCATGATGTGGCGCGTGCCTATGTGCTTTATCGTGAAGATCGTGCGCGAGAAAGAGCCAAACTCAAGCAGAAATCCGCGGAAACAGCGGCAGAAACGCTATATGTTGACGATAACGGACAACGTATACCATTAGATGTGGCTAAATTATCTACGTTGATTGAATCTTCGTGCCATGGATTGGATGCAGTTGATACCTCGATGATTTTAAAAGCCACTTTAAAAGATTTATATGATGGCGTATCAATGGATGAAGTCAGAAAATCCGCCATTCTGTCAGCACGTGTTTTGATTGAAAAAGATCCTGCCTATAGCTATGTAACTGCCCGGTTATTGCTGAACAACATGCGCTATGAAGTGCTGGGCGAAGAAGTTACTCAGCAAGCAATGGAAACGCAATATAAAGATTATTTTCCAGTTTTTATCAAACGTGGCATTGAAGCTGATCTGCTGGATCAACGCCTGGCCCAGTTCGATTTGATACGTTTGGCTGAAGCATTGGATGCCGAGCGCGATCTGAAATTTGATTATTTGGGTTTGCAGACCTTGTATGACCGATATTTCCTGCATATCAAGGAAAAACGCATTGAATTGCCACAGGCATTTTTTATGCGTGTGGCGATGGGCCTGGCGCTCAATGAAATTGACCGGGAAGCGCGCGCCATTGAATTTTATCAGGTGTTATCGGGCTTTGATTTCATGAGCTCGACGCCGACCTTATTCAACTCCGGTACTTCCCGCTCCCAATTGTCATCGTGTTACCTCACCACGGTACCAGATGACTTGGATGGTATTTATGAAGCCATTAAGGAAAACGCACTGCTGGCGAAATATGCGGGTGGCCTGGGCAACGACTGGACAGCGGTGCGCGCCATGGGTGCCCGCATCAAAGGTACGAATGGCAAATCGCAAGGTATTGTGCCTTTCCTCAAAGTGGTATCGGATACGGCTGTGGCTGTTAACCAAGGCGGCAAACGCAAAGGTGCAGTATGCGCTTACCTGGAGTGCTGGCATCTGGATATCGAGGAATTCCTGGAATTACGCAAAAATACCGGCGACGACCGGCGCCGCACACACGATATGAATACTGCTACCTGGATCCCTGATTTGTTTATGAAACGGGTGATGGATGGCAGCGACTGGACACTGTTTTCGCCGTCGGATGTGCCGGATTTGCACGAAAAATTTGGCCAGCAATTCGAACAAGCTTATCTGGCTTACGAAGCCAAAGTTGAACGTGGCGAGCTGGAGCTATACAAGAAAATCCCGGCGGTACAATTATGGCGCAAAATGCTGAGCATGTTGTTTGAAACTGGCCATCCGTGGATCACCTTTAAGGATCCATGCAATATCCGCTCACCGCAAAATCATGTGGGCATCGTGCATAGTTCCAATTTGTGCACAGAAATTACCTTGAATACCAGCGATAAGGAAATCGCGGTGTGCAATCTGGGGTCGGTCAATCTGGTAGCACATCTGAAAGACGGCACATTGGATATGGAAAAGCTGAAGCGCACCATCAGTATCGCTATGCGCATGCTGGATAATGTGATTGACATTAATTTCTACGCAGTGGCAAAAGCGCGGCACGCCAACCTCAAACATCGACCGGTCGGATTGGGCATCATGGGATTTCAGGATTGCCTGCACCAACTGGGCATTCCTTATAGCTCCAACGAGGCGGTTGAATTTGCCGATCGCTCAATGGAAGCGGTTGCTTATCAGGCATACTGGGCATCGACTGAACTAGCGGAAGAGCGCGGTTGCTATAGTACTTACAAGGGTAGTTTGTGGGATCGCGGGATTTTGCCGCATGATACGATGGAAATACTGCTTAAAGAACGCGGTGGTTTTGTGGAAGCGGATCTATCTACGACGCTGGATTGGGATGCGCTGCGCCAACGCATTAAAAAACATGGCATACGTAACTCAAATTGTCTAGCCATTGCGCCTACCGCGACGATATCCAATATCATCGGTGTCTCAGCCAGTATTGAACCGACTTACCAGAATCTGTATGTCAAATCCAATCTGTCGGGTGAATTTACAATTGCTAATAAGTCCCTGGTCAAGGATCTGAAAAAACTCAATCTGTGGGACGAAGTCATGATTGCCGATCTGAAGTATTTTGATGGCGCCATCAGCAAGATAGACCGCATTCCGGAACATATCCGTAGCCTGTATGCCACAGCATTTGAGATGGATCCCCGCTGGCTGATCGAAGCTGGCTCGCGGCGGCAAAAATGGATTGATCAATCGCAGTCGCTGAATATTTACATGGCAGGTGTTTCCGGCAAGAGGTTGGATGAAACCTACAAGTTAGCTTGGATAAGAGGTCTGAAAACCACTTACTATTTGCGCTCGATGGGAGCGACAGGGGCTGAAAAATCGACCGTGCGCGCAGGCTCACTCAATGCAGTTCCTTCCGACGGTGGCATGGTTAAAGCTACGGTGGAAGCATCTGCCGTCGAGATCAAATACTGCGCAATCGATGATGAAAGTTGTGAATCTTGCCAATAATTTATTTGGAATAAAAAGGAGTGAACCATGCTGACATTTGAAGACGAACCGATGAGAACTGAAATGCCGTCACTCGCTGATCCAGTGCATGGAATAAGCCCGCAGGATTTTGATTTACAGTCACGAACTTCACTGGATAAACACGCCACTTCGGTAAGCGTAGATACACGAACTGCAGAGCAGCCTGTGGCAGGAAGCGCTGATCGGCGCATATCAGTCGAAGATAAGCAAATTATTAATTGCAGCGCGGATGTTAATCAATTGGTGCCATTCAAATACAAGTGGGCCTGGGATAAGTATCTCGCTGCTTGCGCCAACCATTGGATGCCGCAGGAAATCAGCATGAGTCGGGATATTGCTTTATGGAAAGACTCCAATGGCTTGACTGAGGATGAACGCCGTCTGGTTAAACGCAATCTGGGATTTTTCGTGACGGCTGATTCATTGGCGGCCAATAATATTGTGCTGGGCACGTATCGGCATATCACCAATCCCGAGTGCCGCCAATATTTGCTGCGCCAGGCATTTGAGGAAGCCATTCATACCCATGCGTATCAATATATTGTGGAATCATTGGGTCTGAATGAAGGTGAAATCTTCAATGCATATCATGAAGTGCCTTCGATTCGCGACAAGGATGAGTTTCTGATTCCATTCATTGATACCCTGACGAGCCCGCATTTCAAGACAGGCACGCAAGAAACCGACCAGCAGCTACTTAAAAGTCTGATTGTGTTTGCCTGCATTATGGAAGGATTATTTTTCTATGTGGGTTTCACGCAGATTCTTGCGCTTGGTAGACAGAACAAGATGACCGGAGCAGCCGAGCAATATCAGTACATTCTGCGCGATGAGTCGATGCACTGTAACTTCGGTATTGATGTAATCAACCAGATCAAAATGGAAAATCCACATTTATGGACCAAGTTATTCCGTGAAGAAATCGGTGAATTGATACAAAAAGCTGTGGCACTGGAATACCGTTATGCCGAAGATACCATGCCGCGCGGCGTATTAGGTATGAATGCACCCATGTTCAAGGAATATTTACGCTATATTGCCAACCGCCGTTGCCAGCAAATTGGTCTAGACACGTTTTACCCGAATGCCACTAATCCATTCCCGTGGATGTCGGAGATGATTGATCTCAAAAAAGAAAAGAATTTCTTTGAGACTCGGGTAACGGAATATCAAACTGGTGGCACGCTTAATTGGGATTAGATATGATTGAGTCACTATGAGTAAGTAAGCTGATTCAGGAGGTTGGTCAGACAAATGAAATACCGGGAAGAGCGCGATACGATGGGTGTGGTGCAAGTGCCTGCCACTGTACTGTGGGGTGCACAAACACAGCGCTCATTGCAGAACTTCAAGATTTCCAGCGAGCACATGCCGGTTGCCTTGATAACGGCGCTGGCGAAGGTCAAACGCGCAGCTGCAACGGTCAATCACGATCTTGGATCGCTGAATGCCGCCAGTGCAGCCGCCATTATTCGCGCGGCTGATGAAGTGATTGCCGGCGATCACAACGATCAATTTCCGCTGGTCGTCTGGCAAACTGGCTCAGGCACGCAAACCAATATGAATATGAATGAAGTATTGGCTAACCGGGCATCTGAGATTCTGGGCGGTGGACGTGGATCGGACCGAAAAGTACATCCCAATGATGATGTTAACAAAAGCCAGTCTTCCAATGATGTTTTCCCCACCGCAATGCACGTGGCAGCAGTACAGGAATTGCACCATCATTTGAATCCGGCCATCCGTTTATTGCGCGAAACCTTGGCAGCCAAAGCAAAAACATTCTCCGGCATTGTCAAAATTGGTCGCACCCATTTGCAAGATGCTACACCATTGACGCTGGAACAGGAATTTTCCGGTTATGTCGCCCAACTGGATCATGGATTGAACCATGTGCAAGCATCGATGGCGCACTTGTATGAATTGGCGTTGGGTGGCACAGCAGTAGGTACTGGACTCAATGCGCCTCCTGAATTCGCCGAGCGGGTGGCTGTCGAGCTATCCCGTTTAACTGCATTCTCATTTATCACTGCGCCGAACAAATTTGAAGCGCTGGCGAGTAATGACGCGCTGGTGTATGCGCATGGCGCGCTAAAAACGCTGGCGGCATCCTTGATGAAAATCGCCAACGATATTCGCTGGCTTGCATCCGGACCGCGCTGCGGTATTGGTGAGCTCAAAATTCCTGAAAATGAGCCTGGTAGTTCCATCATGCCGGGTAAAGTCAATCCGACGCAATCGGAAGCCATGACGATGGTGTGTTGCCAGGTCATGGGTAATGATGTAGCCATCAATATGGGCGGTGCGATGGGTAATTTTGAATTGAATGTCATGAAGCCAATGATTATTCATAATTTTCTTCAAAGTGTTCGGTTACTGGCAGATGCAATCACCAGCTTCAATAACAACTGTGCGGTTGGCATAGAAGCCGATACCGAACGCATTGACATGCTGATGCATAACTCACTGATGCTGGTCACTGCGCTCAATCCACATATCGGTTATGACAAAGCAGCCGAAATCGCTAAAAAAGCGCATCGCGAAGGTATCACCTTGAAAGCGGCAGCGATTGCAACCGGTTATGTCACTGAGGAACAGTTTGAATCCTGGGTTGTTCCGGAGAAAATGGTAGGGAAGTAGGGCAGTTTAATTTCCTTACCTTACTGCATATATTTATGTCATCTACTAACAATCATTCTGATCCAGCAACGCGACGCGAGCGTTTTGCATGGTGCATGTATGATTTCGCCAATTCAGGTTACACTACTGTTATTCTGACAGCGATTTTTAATGCGTACTTTGTTGGTGTAGTCGCTGCCGAGAGCGGTAATGGTCATGCTACGCTACTTTGGACGCTGACAATCGCCACCGCCAATGCTCTGGTTTTGCTGAGCGCACCGGTATTAGGTGCTATTGCTGATTATTCCGGCGCAAAAAAACGCTTTCTGATTATTACGACATTGGGTTGCGTGCTATTTACCGCATTATTGAGCTTGGTGGGTCCCGGTGATATTACCTTAGCGATTATTTTGGTAATACTTGCGACCTTTATGTTTGCCAGTGGTGAGAATCTGATCGCGGCATTTTTACCTGAAATCAGTCGGCCCGAGACGATGGGGCGGCTTTCTGGTTATGGCTGGGCATTAGGTTATTTGGGAGGGCTGCTTTCATTGATTTTATGTCTGGCTTATGTGACTTATGCTGAAAATCAAAAACTGGATGCTTCTCATTATGTACCCGTTTCCACATTGATTGTAGCTACCTTATTTGGCCTAGCTGCTTTACCCACATTGCTCTGGTTGCGTGAACGAAGCAGTGGGGTTGGATCAATCAAAAAGGCGCACTTTATACAGGCGGGTTTTGAACGGTTAAAAATCACGTTGCACCACGCCAACATGCACACCGATTTATTCCGCTTTCTAATCGCACTCACTACCTATTATTCAGGTATTCACATTGTTATTGTACTGGCGGCAGTGTATGCGCAAGAAGTAATGGGATTCAAAACTCAAGATACCATCATTCTAATGATGGTGGTGAATATAACTGCCGCGATTGGTGCTTTCCTGTTTGGTCATCTGCAGGATCAAATCGGTTCAAGACGCTGTATTGCCGTTACTTTACTGATCTGGTCTGCAGCGATTATCTGCGCATATTTTGCTACCGATGGGGTTTTATTCTGGATTGCCGCCAATTTAATCGGTATCGCGCTCGGCGGTGCCCAATCAGCGGGGAGAGCTTTGGTAGGGCAATTTACGCCATCCGGGCGTCAGGGAGAGTTCTTCGGATTATGGGGATTGGCTACAAAATTATCAGCAATAATTGGCCCACTCACCTATGGTGGAATGATTTATTTATTCGAAGGGGACCACCGTATAGCGCTACTTAGTACATTAGCATTTTTTATTCTCGGTCTTATGCTTCTTGCTACAGTTAATGAAGAAAGAGGCCGTGAAATGGCTAAAATTTCCTATTAATAACATTTTCCAAGCCAACGCCTCCAAGCCATTGACGATGTTTGCATTGTCGATAATAAAGATACTGGTGGAATAGAGATTGTGGTAAAGCTGTTAGTGGTGCACTACTTGTTCTTATACTATTTTTCCCAATGCAATAATATCTTTTCAGTATCATGCACTTCCAATTGAATACTAAAACGACTTTTATAAATATTCATGATGGAATCATGACTATCATCTTGAGAACTGCATACAGCATCAGTAGCTAGGATGACACGATACCCAAAATCTATTGCACCGAGAACTGTCGCCAAAACACAAATATCGGTTTCCCCGCCTGATATAACGAGCGTATTTACTCCTCGTTTTTGAAGATATTGATGCAAGAAAGTTTCTACCCAAGGTCCATAAACATGTTTATCTACCACGACTGCAGGCGGAACAAATTTAGATAAGTCAGGAATCAGATCAATTAAAGAAGGATTAATCTTCTCTAGAGTCATGCATTCCCATCGTTCATAATATTTTTTCCACATACCCATAGCTTTGTCATTTTGCAGTACAGGTATGAATCTTGTAAATATTGTTTTTTCAGGATCAAATTCAGTTAAAGCAATTATTTGAGGCAGAATTTTATATGCCCAAGGGGTACTCCATTCTGTCGGTTCTGCAAGTATTTTTTGCATATCAACACATATATGCGCACTTTTATCTTTATCAATTTTCTTCATAATGTTAAATTGCCTCCGGCAAAGCCGGAGGCTTATTATTGATTGGAGTACCTCGAAGGAGCTGTTTGTGAACCGCTAAAGGGGCATCTACATTCCCAGTTTCAATTGATCATAATGTTCATTTTACTTTTCCTGATCCCGAATATACGCTCTGACCATCTCCTCGTCCAATCCAAGTGTTGATACAAAATATCCGCGGGCCCAAAAACTTTCTCCCGCGAAATTTCTTCCTCTACCCAATTAGCGCGCAATGCTATCGCACTTTTACCCTTGGAGGCCTTTGCAAAATCACGCAAATTTTCATTCCAATGTAATTCAGGTTTTATTTTTTAGTGATCGGGTATTTTTTAGCTATTTTTCCACAAACCAACCTGAAAAAATCTCTCAACCGGCCATTTTTGATCGAGAAGGCGCAATATCCCTATGTTTGCGTAACCATTCGGCGATCGGCGAAGATTCTGGGTAGCCTTTTTAAGTTATACGCCATGGCCAGCAGCATATGCCAGGCATGTGCCTTGGCCAAGCCGCGGTAACGCAGTATTTTGGCATTGAACCATTTCCAGCGATAAGCCCAGAAACCGCATCACGTGCAGATTCGAATTCGCCATGTCTTCCACCGACTCATCGCTTAAACCACCGTTCCAGATTCCTGCCAGCAGCATCTTGAACAGCAGCAACGATGGTGAGATATTGCCGCGCGCTATGCTAAAACTTCAGTATCCTTTCTTGTGCCGCCATTCAAATCCGGTGTATCACTCAGTAGGTTAATATCTTGTGACCACACTACCTAACGCAGTGATAATAAATCCTTATCGTATATATAAGTAAATTTAATAAAATCTAATGATTTCCATTAGATAAAAACAAGCATTATTCTGATATATTTAAATTTTAGTAAAAATGAAATTTTGATGTTAAGGCATTGTTTAAGTAAATTTAAGCAGCTATGACTAAGGAAATATAATACTTAATAAGCAAGAGGTCTGTTATGAACCCGACAAGGCAGTTGACAAATTTATCAGGCAACCATACTGTACAAATCTGGCCCAATGAAACTTCTCAGGTTGATTTAGTTACACGCTACATTAAAGACGGCTTGCTCAATGGAGAAGCAGTCATTGTGATAGCTAAATCAGCATTGAGAAAAGCTTTAAAAGTAAAAATGGATACGTTTAGTTTTAATGGCCAAAATCTTCAAGATCTTCAAGATCAAGATCAAATAAGGTTCTTCGATGCTGAATTTCTACTATTGAACCTAATGTCTGATGAGGGCCTTGAAGAAAAAGCATTTCAGGAATTTGTAGCATCTCCGATGTATAAAGCTCAATTAAATTATAGAAAAGTACGAGTTTTTAGCGAAATGGTTGATATTCTCTGGAAACAAAACCAGTACGATATGGCTCTACAACTCGAAGGTTTTTGGAATGAGTTATCCAATACACAAGAATTTTCCTTCCTTCGTACTTATTCTTTGGATAAACAAGATCCTAATACCCATGAGGATATTTTAGAGCGTATTTGTAAGGACCTTTCTCATCTGATTCCTATGGAAGATCATGACTTGATAGAGCATGGAATGAACGAGGAAACATTGAATGTTTTTGGAGTGGCTTAGAATCATGCCATCAATAAACTCCCAGACTTTGCGGAAAGTCACTTAATATGTACTAGCTCAGATCAGATCGTACAGTTACCGAATTGATTGGGTATCTGTCAGACTAGATTTGGTAGTTTTTGCTCTTCCAAATTTCTTTCCC
>NZ_FONE01000056.1 GCF_900112825.1 Nitrosomonas sp. Nm166
CGTGGCACTCCCGGGGATGATGTCCTCACGGGCACATCAGCAGCAGAACGCTTCGAGGCGGGGGATGGCAATGATCGAATGATCGGTCGCGGTGGGGCGGATGTGTTTCTGGGTGAAGCAGGTAATGACTATATTCGGGTATCCGATCTTGGCTTCCGTTTAGTTGATGGCGGCATCGGCAACGATACGCTGGCCTTGGGCGGTAGCAACTTGAATCTTAATCTGACCGATATGGGCGGCAAGATCAGCGGCATCGAAACCATTCGCCTGTTCGGCACCGGAGACAATACCTTGACGTTAACCGCAGCAGATGTACTCAATCTGTCGGATACTACTAATACCTTGAGAGTCAATGGTAATGCAGGTGATCGCATCGTCGGATTAAGCCATGGCTGGGGAGATGGCGGTGTTCATGGTGACTTCCATACCTTCTTTAATGACGCAGCAGTGCTGCTGGTGGGCGTGAATGTGACGACGGATTTTGTTTAGTGTTTTTAAACAGAAGCGCTAAAGAACTGACATTTCGAGTGCAGAGGTCTATTTTTGCATCAATTACAAAATTAACAATTATCAAAGCATTTTTACAGCGTAGTATCTACTGCATTATTTATAAAAGTAGCGATAAGTGTTTCTTTCAAGTAGGTTTTTGATAAATTTTTGTTGAAGGAGTCCTTAATCATGGCAGTATCAATCATTAAATTATCCAGCAACCTCAGCGGCAGCAATGGGTTTCGCGTGGATGGGGTAACAGCGGATGACAGTTTGGGTTTTTCGGTGAGTAACGCAGGTGACGTTAACGGCGATGGATTTGATGATGTGATCGTCGGCTCCCCTAGGGCTGATTCCAGCGGCGATGATTCTGGTTCAAGTTATGTGGTTTTTGGCAAAGCTGCTGGTTTTTCTGCCACGCCGGATTTATCCAGCCTGGATGGTAGTAACGGTTTTCGCCTGGATGGCGTGGCAGCGGGTGATTTTTCGGGTGGATCGGTCAGCAGTGCCGGGGACGTCAACGGCGACGGTTTTGCTGATCTGATTGTTAGTTCTTCTGGTGCTGACCCGAATGGTAGTAACTCCGGCTCCAGTTATGTGGTGTTTGGCAGGGCTTCCGGTTTTGCCGCTACGCTGAATCTCTCCGGCCTCGATGGCAGCAATGGCTTCCGCATGGATGGAGTCGGGGCAGATGATCGTTCGGGCGGATCGGTCAGCAGCTCCGGGGACGTCAATGGTGATGGCTTTGATGATGTGATTATTGGTGCCTCTGGTTCCAGTTATGTGGTATTTGGCAAAGCTGCCGGTTTTAGTGCCACGATAAATTTATCCAATATCGACGGCAGTAATGGTTTCCGACTGGATGCGGCGGGCTTGTCGGTCAGCAACGCCGGGGATGTCAATAGTGATGGCTTTGATGATGTGATTATCGTTACCCCTGATGCTGACCCGAATGGCGAGAGATCCGGCTCCAGTTATGTGGTGTTTGGTAAGGATTCCGGTTTTACTGCCACGATGGATTTATCCAGCCTGGATGGCAGCAATGGTTTCCGCGTGGATGGAGTTCCGGAGCAGGATTTTTTTTCTGGGTTTTCAGTCAGCACTGCAGGGGACGTCAATAATGATGGTTTTGACGATGTGATTATCGGTGCTCGTGGTGCTGATCCGAACGGCGATTATTCTGGTTCCAGTTATGTGGTGTTTGGTAAGGCTTCCGGCTTTACTGCCACGATGGATTTATCCAGCCTCGATGGTAACAATGGTTTCCGTTTAGATGGAGCATTTAATTATGATCTTTCAGGTACCGCGGTAAGTACTGCAGGAGACGTCAACGGCGACGGTTTTGATGATTTGATCATTGGTGCTCCCAGCCTTGCTTACTATGGCGACTCTGGCCACAGCTATGTAGTGTTCGGCAAGGCCTCGGGTTTTAATGCTGCGATGAATTTGTCCAGCCTGGATGGCAATAACGGTTTTCTCTTGGAAGGAGAAGTCCTTGGCGCGGCTGGAAGCTCAGTCAGCAGCGCAGGGGACGTCAACGGCGACGGTTTTGATGACTTGATGGTTGGTGAGCCTAATGCCGACCGGAATAATGTTAACTCCGGCTCCAGCTATGTGGTGTTTGGTGGTGATTTCCTTAATGAGGTGATATTTCTGGGCACACCTGGGGATGATACTCTCACGGGCACTGCGGCGGCAGAACGTTTCGAGGGAGGTGATGGCAATGATACGCTAAACGGCCAAGGCGGAGCGGACGTGTTTCGTGGGGATGCGGGCGATGACAATATCCGGTTAATTGATCTTAGCTTCCAATCACTGGACGGCGGCACTGGTAATGATATCCTGATCTTGGGCCGCGGCTTTGGTCCATTGGATCTGGATCTGGATCTGGCTAGTATGCGCGGCAAGATCAGCGGCATCGAAATTATTGATCTGATCGGGAGTGACAGCGACATCACATTGACTTTAACGGCATTGGATTTGATCAATTTGTCGGATACCAGCAATATCCTGACTGTAAACGGCAATGAAGGTAGTCGTGTCGTAGGGCTTACTGAGGGTTGGGCGGATGGTGGTATCGACGGTAATTATCATATTTACACTAATGGCGAAGCGGTGCTGCGGGTTGATACGGATGTAAGCACGGATTGGCCGGCTCCGGGCGTAATCAGCTTAGCCGATCTGGATGGCAGTAACGGTTTTCGCCTGGATGGCGTGGCAGCGTATGATTTTTCGGGCGGACCAGCCAGTAGTGCCGGAGACGTCAACGGCGACGGTTTTGACGATGTGATTGTCGGTGCTCGTTATGCTGATCCAAATGGCACCAACTCCGGCTCCAGTTATGTGGTGTTTGGCAAGGCATCCGGCTTTTCTGCTGCGATGGATTTATCCAGACTCGACGGCAGCAATGGTTTCCGCTTGGATGGAGTGGCAGCGTTTGATTATTCGGGCGCGGTCAGAAGTGCAGGCGATGTCAATGGTGATGGCTTTGATGATGTGATTGTCGGTGCGCCTGGTAACCGTTTGGCTGACCCGAATGGCTATAGCTCTGGCTCCAGTTATGTGGTGTTCGGCAAGGCTTCCGGTTTTAGTGCTGCGATAGATTTATCTAATTTGGATGGTAGCAATGGTTTTCGCCTGGATGGTGAAGCGGAGGGTGATGAATCGGGTTTCTCAGTCAGCAATGCAGGCGATATCAACGGCGACGGTTTTGATGATGTGATTATCGGTGCTCCTTACGCTGACCCGAATGGCTATAGCTCTGGCTCCAGTTGTGTGGTGTTCGGCAAGGCTTCCGGTTTTAGTGCTGCGATAGATTTATCTAATTTGGATGGTAGCAATGGTTTTCGCCTGGGTGGTGAAGCGGAGGGTGATAGGTCAGGTACCTCAGTGAGTGATGCTGGTGACGTCAACGGCGATGGTTTTAATGATGTAATTGTTGGTGCCTTTGTGGCTGATCCGAACGGCTATAGCTCTGGTTCCAGCTACGTGGTATTTGGCAAAGCTTCCGGTTTTGACGCCGTGCTGGATTTATCCAGCCTGGACGGCAATAACGGTTTTCGCCTGGATGGAGAAGCGGCGGATGATTTTTCGGGTTCTTCGGTCAGCAGCGCAGGGGACGTCAACAGCGATGGCTTTGATGATGTGATTATTGGTGCTTTCGGAGCTGATCCGAATGGCGACAGATCCGGCTCCAGTTATGTGGTATTTGGCAAAGCTTCCGGTTTTTCTGCCACGCTGGATTTATCCAGTCTCGATGGCAGCAATGGATTCCGCCTGGATGGGTTAACAGCGGATGATAGTTTGGGTTTATCCGTAAGTAACGCAGGGGACTTCAACGGTGACAGTTTTGAAGATTTGATTGTCGGTGCCCCAGGTACTAGTCCGAACGGCTCTTACTCCGGTTCCAGCTATGTAGTGTTGGGCAAAGCCTCGGGTTTTGATGCCACAATCGATTTATCCAGCCTAGATGGCAAAAACGGTCTTCGCCTGGATGGTGGTCCCGGCGCGTTTGATTTTTCAGGCCTTTCGGTCAGCAGTGCCGGCGACGTCAATAATGATGGTTTTGACGATTTGATTATTGGTGCTTCTGGTGCTGACCCGAACGGTGAAAGTTCGGGTTCCAGCTATGTGGTATTTGGCAGAAGCAGCTTTACTGATGATGGTGTAATACGAGGCACTCCCGGGGATGACATCCTCACGGGCACATCAGAAGCAGAACGCTTCAAGGCGGGGGACGGCAATGATCGAATGATCGGCCGTGGCGGGGCGGATGAGTTTCTGGGGGAAGCAGGCAATGATTATATCCGGATATCCGATCTTGATTTCGAGTCGGTGGACGGCGGCATCGGCAACGATACACTGGCCTTGGGCGGCAGCGGTTTGAATCTTAATCTGACCGATATGGCCGGCAAGATCAGCGGCATCGAAACCATTCGCCTGTTTGGCACCGGTGACAATACCTTGACCTTAACCGCAGCGGATGTGCTGAATCTATCGGATACTACTAACACCTTGAGAGTCAATGGCAATGCCAGTGATCGCATCGTTGGATTAAGCCATGGCTGGGGAGATGGCGGTGTTCATGGTGACTTCCATACCTTCTTTAATGACGCAGCAGTGCTGCTGGTTGGGGTAGATGTAGCGACAGATTTTGTTTAAAAGAAACTGTCATCTCGAGCGCGGCGAGAAATCTGTGTTGTTGATTCCAAGGTTCCTCACTGCGTTCGGAATGATAAATGTGGGTTATTGAGGCCTTCATCCCTGTCCATCAAAACCGCTCAGGTTGTCAGTAGGATTTTTCCGGCGTAGTATCCAGTTATTAATAACGCAATAAGTATTTCTTTCAAGTAAGTTTTTTGAAAAAATCTCTTTGAAGGAGTTCTTGATATGGCTACAACAGTGATTAATTTATCCAGTCTCGATGGCAGTAATGGTTTTCGCTTGGATGGCGAGTCGGCGGATGATCCATCGGGTTCGGTCAGGAATGCCGGGGACGTCAATGGCGACGGGTTTGATGATGTGATTGTCGGTACCTCTCCAGATTACCCTAGCTCTAACGTTAATTATGTAGTGTTTGGCAAGGCATCGGGTTTTGACGCCACGATGAATCTGTCCAGCCTCGACGGCAGTAATGGTTTTCGTCTGGATGGAGACTCGACGTATGATCGCTCGCTTATATCAGCCCGCAATGCGGGGGATGTTAATGGCGATGGTTTTGATGATCTGATTGTCGATAATCGTGGGTTTGATGTGAACGGTGGTAGCTCCCGCGCTCATTACGTAATGTTTGGCAAGGCTTCCGGTTTTGATGCATCGCTGGACATATCCAATCTCGATGACACTAACAGTTTTCGTTTTGATGGGCTAGCAGAATTATCAGCATATGATTTTTTTTCATAGAAATTAGAAGTGCAGGGGACGTCAATGGCGACGGCTTTGACGATGTGATTATCGGTACTGCCGATGCTGATACGAATGGCACCAACTCTGGCTCCAGTCATGTAGTGTTTGGCAAGGCGAATTTTGCTGCCACGCTGGATGTATCCAGTCTCGATGGCAGCAATGGTTTTCGTTTGGACGGAGCGGCAAATGATTTCTCGGGCGCCTCAGTCAGTAGCGCCGGGGACGTCAACGGTGATGGGTTTGACGATGTGATTATCGGTGCTCCTAACGCCAATCAGAGCGGCGGTTATTACACTTACCCCGGCGGTGCCAGTTACGTGGTATTTGGCAAGGTTTCTGGTTTTGATGCCGCGATGAATTTGTCCAGCCTCGACGGCAGTAACGGTTTTCGTCTAGATGGGTCGGGAAGAAGCCGGTCGGGCATAGAGGTCAATAGCGCCGGCGACATCAATGGCGACGGGTTTGATGATGTGCTTATTATTGGTCAGTCAGTGAGCCGGTACGGTGCGATTTTCGATTCGAGTTACGTGGTATTTGGCAAGGCTTCTGGTTTTGACGCCGCGTTGGATCTTTCCAGCCTAGACGGCAGTAATGGTTTTAGTCTGTTTGGGGATTCTTCTTATTATGGCGGTCAGTTCAATGTCAATAGCGCTGGAGATATCAATGGCGACGGGTTTGATGATTTGATTATAGGTGAAAGCGGCGCTGATCCGAATGACACCAATTCCGGCTCCAGTTATATGGTGTTTGGCAAAGCCTCGGGTTTTAATGCTGTGATTGATTTGCCCAGCCTCGACAGCAATAGCGATCTCCGCCTGGATGGCGTAGCAGCGTATGATTCTTCGGGCGGATCAGTCAGTAGTGCCGGAGATGTGAACGGTGATGATTTTGACGATGTGATTATCGGTGCACCTGGTGCTGACCCGAACGGCGAAAACTCTGGCTCCAGCTACGTGGTATTTGGCCGCAATGAGTTTACTGATGATGATGTAATACGGGGTACTCCCGGGGATGATAATCTCATTGGCACCCCAGAAGCGGAACGCTTCGAGGCGGGTGACGGCAACGATCGAATGATCGGTCGCGGTGGCGCGGATGAGTTTCTGGGTGGGGCAGGTGATGATTATAGCCGGGTATCAGACCTTGACTTCGAATCAGTGGATGGCGGCATCGGCAACGATGTATTGGCCCTCGGTGGCAGCGGCTTGAATCTTAACCTGACCGATATAGGCGACAAAATCAACGGTATCGAAACCATTCGCCTGTTTGGCACCGGTGACAACACCTTGACGTTAACGGCGGCGGATGTACTCAACCTGTCGGATACCAGCAATACCCTGAAAGTCAATGGTGATGCAGGAGATCGCATCTTTGGATTAAGCCATGGCTGGGGAGATGGGGGTATTCACGACGACTTCCATACCTTCTTTAATGATGCCGCGGTGCTGTTGGTGGGCATCAATGTGGCGACGGATTTTGTTTGAAAGAACTGTCATTTCGAGCGCAGCCGAGAAATCTGTGTTGTTGATTCCATAGATTCCTCACTGCGTTCGGAATGACAAATGTGGGTTATCGAGGCCTCATCCCTATCCATCACAAAACATCACAAAACATCACAAAACCGCTCAGGTTGTCAGTAGGATTTT
Organism: Nitrosomonas sp. Nm166; assembly: GCF_900112825.1. Taxonomy (GTDB): domain Bacteria; phylum Pseudomonadota; class Gammaproteobacteria; order Burkholderiales; family Nitrosomonadaceae; genus Nitrosomonas. The sequence continues at coordinate 7,041 of NZ_FONE01000056.1, forward strand.
TCCAGCGTAGCATCTACACATTATCGTACAAACAATGCAGTAGATAGTTCTTTTCAAATAAGTTTTGATGAATTTTTTGAAGGAGTACTTATCATGGCAATACCAGTAATTGAATTATCCAATCTCGATGGCAATAACGGTTTCAGTGTGGATGGGTTTGATTCTTCAATCAGCAATGCAGGCGATGTCAACGGCGACGGGTTTGATGATGTGATTATCGGTCAAGCTGGTGCTGATCCGAACGGCAGAAGCTCCGGCTCCAGTTACGTTGTGTTTGGTAAGAGCACAGGTTTTGATGCTACGCTGGATATAACCGGTCTGGATGGTAGTAACGGTTTCCGTCTGGATGGGGTGGCGACGGTTGATCTTTCGGGCAGGTCTGCCAGCAGTGCAGGAGATGTCAACGGCGACGGCTTTGATGATTTGATTGTCGGTGCCTTTGGTGCTGATCCAAATGGTGAACACTCCGGCTCCAGCTACGTGGTGTTTGGTAAGAGCACAGGTTTTGATGCCACCATGGATTTATCCGGCTTGGATGGCAGCAATGGTTTTCGCCTGGATGGAGCGTCGGAGTATGATCAATCTGGGTATTCAGTCAGCAGTGCCGGGGACGTCAATGGTGACGGATTTGATGATGTGATTATCGGTGCACGTAATGCCCTTTTTTCTTATCCGCACCCGTATCATGACTCTGGCTCCAGCTACGTAGTGTTTGGTAAGAGCACAGGTTTTGATGCCACACTGGATTTGTCCAGCCTGGACGGCAACAACGGTTTTCGTGTCGATGGTGAGGCGGCGGATGATCATTCAGGCCATTCGGTTAGTAATGCCGGGGATGTTAACGGCGACGGTTTTGATGATGTGATTGTCGGTGCCTATGGTGCTGATCCAAATGGTGAATTCTCCGGCTCCAGTTACGTGGTATTTGGCAAGGCTTCCGGTTTTGATGCTGCGCTGAATCTATCCAATCTCGATGGCAGCAATGGTTTCCGCCTGGATGGAGAGGGTGGTTCCTCGGGTCGGTCGGTCAGCAGTGCCGGGGACGTCAATGGGGATGGTTTTGATGATGTGATTATCGGCGCTCCCTATGCTAGCCTGAACGGTGGTGCTTTCGGCTCCAGTTACGTGGTGTTTGGTAAGGACTCAGGTTTTGATGCCACCATTGATTTATCTAGCCTCGATGGCAGCAACGGTTTCCGTCTGGATGGGGCGGATGGCTTGGGCAGATCGGTGAGTAGTGCAGGAGATGTCAATGGTGATGGGTTTGATGATGTGATTATTGGTGCTCCCAATACTTACCAGTATGGCGGCTCGGTCACTGACCCCGGCTCCAGTTACGTGGTGTTTGGCAAGGCTTCCGGTTTTGCCGCCACATTGGATTTGTCCAGCCTAGACAGCAATGGCGGTTTCCGTCTGGAGGGGGTGGCGGCGGGTGATTATTCAGGTATTTCAGTCAGCAGTGCCGGGGATGTGAATGGAGATGGCTTTGATGACGTGATTGTCGGCGCTCTCTTTGCGAACGGTATTTTGGGTGCCAGTTACGTGGTGTTTGGCAGAAGCAGCTTTACTGATGATGGTGTGATACGGGGTACGCCCGGGGATGATGTCCTCACGGGCACATCAGAAGCGGAACGCTTCGAGGCAGGTGACGGCAATGATCGAATGATCGGGCGTGGTGGCGCGGATGTGTTTCTGGGTGAAGCAGGTGATGACTATATCCGGATATCCGACCTTGACTTCGAGTCTATGGATGGTGGCATCGGCAACGATACCCTGGCTTTGGGCGGCAGCGGCCTGAATCTTAATCTGACCGATATGAGCGGCAAGATCAGCGGCATCGAAGCTATCCGCCTGTTTGGCACCGGTGACAATACCTTGACGTTAACCGCAGCGGATGTGCTCAACTTGTCAGATACCACGAATACCTTGATAGTCAATGGCAATGCCGGCGATCGCATCGTTGGATTAAGCCATGGCTGGGGAGATGGGGGTATTCATGGTGACTTCCATACTTACTTCAATGATGCGGCAGTGCTGCTGGTGGGTGTGAATGTGACGACGGATTTTGCAAGTTTTAGTGGATAGTAACTTATCAGTTAAATTACCTCCTGGTTTGGGGTAATTTAACTCTGCCCTGTTGCTGAAATTGGTGGATGGATTATGCGCAAGTTTCTTAAAGCCATCACAAAACTGCTCAGGTTTTAAGTAGGATTTTTCTGAGGTAGTATCACTTCGTTATTTTTGAAATAACGCAATAAGCATTTCTTTCAAGTAAGTTTTTTGATGAATCTTTTTGAAGGAGTCTAGATCATGGCAATACCAACAATTAACTTATCCAGTCTCGATGGCAGCAATGGTTTTCGTTTGGATGGAGTGGCGGCGTATGATTTCTCGAGCCGCGTTAGTAATGCAGGAGATGTCAATGGTGATGGGTTTGATGATGTGATTATCGGTGCTCCCGGTGCTGATCCGAACGGTAGATACTCCGGCTCTAGTTATGTGGTGTTTGGCAAGGCTTCCGGTTTTGATGCCGCGCTGGATTTAGCCAGCCTGGATGGCAGCAACGGTTTTCGCTTGAATGGAGCGGCGGCTTATGCTTTTTCGGCAGGGGTAAGTAGTGCGGGAGATGTCAATGGTGATGGGTTTGACGATGTGATTATCGGTGCTCCCGGCGCTGAACCGAACGGTTATGATTCCGGATCCAGCTACGTGGTGTTTGGCAAGGCTTCCGGTTTTGATGCTGTCCTGGATTTAACCAGCCTCGATGGCAATAACGGCTTTCGTATGGATGGAACGGCAGCGTATGACCGATCGGGCGATTCTGTCAGCAGCGCTGGAGACGTCAATGGCGACGGTTTTGATGATGTGATTGTCGGCACTCCTGGTGCTGACCCGAACGGTAGTGTCTCCGGCTCCAGTTATGTGGTGTTTGGCAAGGCTTCTGGTTTCGATCCCACGCTGAGTTTATCCAGCCTTGATGGCAATAACGGCTTTCGTTTGGATGGGGAAACGGGGGGTGATTTTTCGGGCATATCAGTTAGCAGTGCCGGAGACGTCAATAATGATGGGTTTGACGATATGATTATCGGTGCTCGCGGTACTAACCCGAATGGCGATTTCTACGCCGGTTCCAGTTATGTAGTGTTTGGTAAAGCTTCAGGTTTTAGTGCCACGCTGGATTTATCCAGCCTTGATGGAACTAATGGTTTTAGACTGGATGGGGCGGCGCTTGATCATTCTGGCAGCTCAGTCAGTAATGCTGGAGATATCAACGGTGATGGATTTGATGATTTAATGATTGGTGCGCCCTTTGCCTATAATCCAGGCGATGATTACGGTGAGTATTCTGGTTCCAGTTATATAGTATTTGGTAAGGGTTCCGGTTTTAGTGCCACGCTGGATTTATCCAGCCTTGATGGAACTAATGGTTTTAGACTGGATGGGGCAGAGGGTGATAGGACGGGTACATCATTAAGTAATGCAGGGGACGTCAACGGTGATGGATTTGATGATTTGATTGTCGGTGCTCCTGGCGCTGACCCAAACGGCAATCGTTCCGGCTCCAGTTACGTGGTGTTTGGCAAGACTTCTGGTTTTGACGCAACAATTGACTTATCAAGTCTCGGCAGCAATGATGGCTTTCGTCTGGATGGAGTAGCAGCGGATGATTATTCGGGCGCATCAGTCAGCGGTGCTGGAGATGTCAATAGTGACGGTTTTGATGATTTGGTTGTCGGCGCATCACAAGCTGATCCGAACGGCATTGAGGGCTCCGGCTCAAGCTACGTGGTATTTGGCAGAAGTAGCTTCACTGATGATGGTGTAATACGAGGTACCCCCGGTGACGATGTCCTCACAGGCACATCAGCAGCGGAACGCTTCGAGGCGGGGGATGGCAATGATCGAATGATCAGCGGCGGCGGGGCGGATGTGTTTCTGGGTGAAGCGGGGGATGACTATATCCGGGTACCTGACCTTGGCTTCGGTTTAGTTGATGGCGGCATCGGCAATGATGTCCTGGCCTTGGGCGGTAGCAACTTGAATCTTAATCTGACCGATATGAGCGGCAAGATCAGCGGCATCGAAACCATTCGCTTGTTTGGTACCGGTGACAATACCTTGACGTTAACCGCAGCGGACGTGCTGAACCTGTCGGATACCACGAATACCTTGAGAGTCAATGGCAATGAGGGCGATCGCATTGTTGGATTAAGCCATGGCTGGGGAGATGGGGGCGTTCATGGTGATTTCCATACTTACTTCAATGATGCGGCAGTGCTGCTGGTGGGTGTGAATGTGGCGACGGATTTCGTTTAAAAGAAACCGTCATTTCGAGCACAGCGAGAAATCTGAGTTGTTGATTCCAAAGATTCCTCACTGCGTTCGGAATGACAAATGTAAGTTATTGAAGCCTCATCCCTATCCATCACAAACCGCTCAGGTTGTCAGTAGGATTTTTCTGAGATAGTATCCCTTCGTTATATTTAAAATAACGTAATAAGCTTTTATTTTAAATAATTTTTTTGATAAATATTTTTTTGAAGGAGCTCTTATCATGGCTACATCAGTGATTAACTTATCCAGCCTCGACGGCAGTAACGGTTTTCGCCTCGATGGAGAAGCGGCGTATGATTTGTCGGGTTTTTCAGTCAGCAGTGCCGGTGACGTCAATGGGGATGGTTTTGATGATTTGCTGGTCGGTGCGCGTGGTGCTGACCCGAACGGCGATGACTCCGGTTCCAGTTACGTGGTGTTTGGCAAAGCTGCTGGTTTTGATGCCACGCTGGATCTATCCACTCTCGATGGCAGCAATGGTTTTCGTCTGGATGGGGAGGCGGCGGTTGATTATTCGGGCACTTCAGCCAGCACTGCAGGAGACGTCAACGGTGATGGTTTTGATGATGTGATTGTCGGTGCTGTCCTAGCTGATCCGAACGGCAATTACTCCGGTTCCAGTTATGTAGTGTTTGGCAAAGCTGCCGGTTTTGACGCCGCGCTGGATTTATCCAGCCTTGATGGCAGCAATGGTTTTCGCCTGAATGGGGTGTCAGAGTTTGACAGATTAGGTTCTTCGGTCAGCAATGCAGGCGATGTCAACGGCGATGGGTTTGACGATGTGATTATCGGTGCTTCTGGTGCTGACCCGAACGGCCAATACTCCGGTTCCAGTTACGTGGGGTTTGGCAAGACTGGCGATTTTGATGCTGCTATAGATTTATCCAGCCTTAATGGCAATAACGGTTTCCGTCTGGATGGCGTGGCGGAGCGCGATTATTCCGGTGCTTCAGTCAGTAGCGCCGGAGATGTTAATGGCGACGGATTTGATGATGTGATTATCGGTGCTCAGCGAGCTGACTCGAACGGTGATGACTCCGGTTCCAGTTACGTGGTGTTTGGTAAAGCAGCCGGTTTTGCTGCCACGCTGGATCTATCCAGCCTCGACGGCAATAACGGTTTCCGCTTGGATGGGGCAGTGTATGATTTTTCATCAGGCAATTCGGTCAGCGGTGCCGGAGACGTCAACAGCGACGGGTTTGCTGATGTGATTGTTAACGCTTTCGTTAGTAGTCCGAACGGAACTGCTTCCGGTTCCAGTTACGTGATATTTGGCAAGGCTGCCGGTTTTAGTGCCACGATGGACTTGTCGAACCTGGATGGCAACAACGGTTTCCGCCTCGATGGAGAAGCGGCGCATGATTATTCAGGCAGGTCGATCAGCAGCGCAGGAGATGTCAACGGCGACGGTTTTGCTGACTTGATTGTTGGTGCCCCTGGAGCTGATCCGAATGGATCCAGTTATGTAGTGTTTGGCAAGTCCTCGGGTTTTGATGCTGCGATGAGTTTATCCAGTCTTGATGGCAGTAACGGTTTTCGCTTGGATGGAGCGGCGGAGCTTGATAATTCGGGCGGATCAGTAAGCAACGCGGGGGATATCAATGGCGATGGTTTTGACGATGTGATTGTGGGTGCCTATTTTGCTGACCCGAACGGTAGATACTCCGGCTCCAGCTACGTGGTATTTGGCAGAAGCAGCTTTACTGATGATGGTGTAATACGAGGCACTCCCGGGGATGACATCCTCACGGGCACATCAGAAGCAGAACGCTTCAAGGCGGGGGACGGCAATGATCGAATGATCGGCCGTGGCGGGGCGGATGAGTTTCTGGGGGAAGCAGGCAATGATTATATCCGGATATCCGATCTTGATTTCGAGTCGGTGGACGGCGGCATCGGCAACGATACCCTGGCTTTGGGCGGCAGCGGCTTGAATCTGAATCTGACCGATATGGCCGGCAAGATCAGCGGCATCGAAACCATTCGTCTGTTTGGTACCGGTGACAATACCTTGACGTTAACTGCAGCGGATGTGCTCAATCTGTCGGATACCAGCAATACCTTGAGAGTCAATGGCAATGCCGGCGATCGCATCGTTGGATTAAGCCATGGCTGGGG
>NZ_FONE01000080.1 GCF_900112825.1 Nitrosomonas sp. Nm166
GCTCGTCACCAGGGTGCGCAGGAACATGAAAAACAGGTTGTTGCCGCTATTTGACAAACTCTTGTTGCGTAAACGCTCGATCATTGAGCCTGTCAGCGATCAACTGAAAAACATCTCGCAAATTGAGCATTCTTGTCATCGTAGCCGATTTAACTTCTTTGTTAATCTGATAGCCGGGCTGGCAGCTTACACATTCCGCGAGAAGAAACCCTCCCTTGATATCAGATCCTCACAAGCTCTTCCAGTCGTACTGATGTGATCCTTATGTCGAACTCACGTTATTTGTAAGTAATTGTTCATACAAATAAAAAGCCGACGCGTCATAACGTCGGCTTTTTTGTAACCAGAACGACTTATTTCAATGTCAGAATAAATTCAGCTAACGCTTTAGCGTTTTCATCGCTCACGTTAGTATTGGGTGGCATTGGAATTGGGCCCCAGACACCATTGCTTCCACCTTTGATTTTTCCTGCTAAGTATGTAGCAGCATCAGGTTGGTCTGCATATTTGGCAGCAATATCTTTCAAGCTTGGACCCACCAGCTTAGTATCAACATTATGGCAATTCATACAACCACTACTTTTAGCAAGATCTGCGCTTGCTTGTGCAACACCGGCTAATAATAAGGCTGATGCAGCAACTGCTCCTATTAATACTTTTTTCATATTTTTTCCTTATTAAAATTATAAAAGGGCTGTCATTCTACCCTGAACTTCACAGACATGCAGCAAATCCTGCAAATTTGTTATTTCCGGCATGCAACCTGTCGCCGTACATATCCAGGCACTTACAGAACCAACTGCCACCTCAGATGATACTGCTTTCCTGAGACTAAATGGCAAATTAATTAGTTCCAGCGGGATTGCTAAAATCAGTATGGATGGATATCGATGCTGCAAGATACGCTGCCATTCCATCAGATCGGGCGGCTCGCCACGTAAAATGATCATTATCGGTGGGTGCAGCATTTCATCCAACGCCGTCAATAAACTGCAATATCCTCTAAACTGAGTGGACATCGCAGGATAAAACAGGCTAATTGTTTTTTCTGCAGATTGCATGTATCGAGGCTCACTTAATATATGACCCAATCGCTGCAATACGAGTGCCGCCGTGCCATTTCCTGATGCCATAGCATTATCATAAACAGGCTTCGGACGATGGATTAACTGCTCATGATCATGGCTCGTAAAAAAGAAACCGCCGATTTCTTTGTCTTCGAATTGGTTCAACAATACTTCTGCCAATGCAGTGGCAAATTCCAGATCGGTCAGCCGAAACTCTGTTTGCATCAATTCCAGTAAGCCATCCAGCAGAAACACATAATCATCCAGATAGGCATTGAGATGTGCTTTGCCGTCTTTATACGTCGCCAATAAATGATCACTTCTCCATAATGTTGTACGAATAAAATCTATCGCGCGCTGTGCTGATTTCACCCAAGCCTGCTGACCAAATATCCGCCCGGAAATAGCCATTCCTTTGATCATCAAGCCATTCCAGCTCACCAGGATTTTTTCATCGCGCCCGGGACGAATACGCTGTGCACGAACTGCTTGTAATTTACTACGCGCAGACGATAATCTTTGCTGCGCCAAATCCAGACTGATGCCAACATGCTGTGCAATTTCTTCCAGCGATGCTGTAATTTCCAGGTGCCATAGCTTTTGCTCAAAATTGGGCGCCTGTGATAAACCATAATAGGGCGCAACCACTTCAAATTCTTCTGAAGACAAAATCCGCGCAATCTGATCACGATCCCAGACATAGAATTTGCCTTCCTCATGTTCCGAATCAGCATCCAGCGTGGAATAATAGCCGCCTTCTTCGCTTTTGTCGGATTGCATTTCCCGCATCACCCACTGCGCGGTATCTTCGACAATCTGCTGAAAAAGTGGCTTCTTCGTGGCCAGCCAGACAGTAGTATAAAGCTGAAGCAAGGGTCCATTGTCATACAGCATTTTTTCAAAATGCGGAATGCGCCAGTAAGTATCGGTACTATAGCGATAAAACCCGCCGCCCAGTTGGTCATAAATACCCCCTCTAGCCATTTGTTCCAACGTAAAAGTGGTCATCTGTAGAGCTTTGGCGCGTTGCGTTCTGAAATACTGCTGCAAACAAAATGAGAGTTCAGCAGGATGTAGAAATTTGGGAGCCTCTCCAAAACCGCCATAAACTGGATCAAACAATTCTTCCAACTGCATAATTGCTTGTGTTAATAACGGCTCGGAGAATTTCACAGTTGATGATTTTCTGTTTGGCAATGTTTCATGCATCAATTCCAGCAATACCCTGCCCTGCTTCTCGATATCTTGACTGCGCGTGTAATAGGCTTCAGCAACACGTGACAGTAAGTCTATAAAACCCGGCAATCCATAACGCGATTCGAGCGGAAAATAAGTGCCGCCAAAATAAGGCTTTTGTTCAGGAGTTAGAAACATCGTCAGCGGCCAGCCACCATTACGTTGATTCAAAATGTAATGTGCAGTTTGATAGATCTGATCAATATCCGGACGTTCTTCTCGATCTACCTTAATGTTGATGAAAAGCTGATTCATTGTTGCGGCCACTTCCGCATTCTCAAACGATTCATGCGCCATCACATGGCACCAGTGACAGGCCGAATAGCCGATCGAAAGTAAAATGGGTTTATTTTGTGTGCGCGCCAAATTAAGTGCTTCTTCGCCCCATGGATACCAGTCCACCGGATTGTCTGCATGTTGCAGCAAATAAGGACTGGTTTCGTTGCGAAGATGATTAGCCATCAGCGAGGTCAGGAATTACGCAGAATTAATCAGTGATTGCGCCAGCACTGGCACTGGATACCAGCTTAGCATATTTGGCCAGCACGCCGCGAGAATAACGCGGTTGCGGAGGTTGCCATGCTGCGCGTCGCTGCGCCAGAATTTCATCCGGAACATTCAATTGCAACAAGCGCTGTTCAGCATCAATGGTGATTGAATCACCTTCCTGCACCAGCGCAATATTTCCACCAACGAAAGCTTCCGGTGCGACATGCCCGACCACCATGCCATAAGTACCACCGGAGAAACGACCATCAGTAATCAATCCGACGGAATCCCCCAGACCTTCGCCAATCAGGGCTGACGTAGGAGAAAGCATTTCCCGCATACCCGGACCACCCTTGGGTCCTTCATAACGAATCACCACCACATCACCAGGCTGGATTTTGCGTGCCAGAATCGCCGCCATGCAAGTTTCTTCTGATTCAAATACCCGCGCAGAGCCGGTGATTTTAGGATTCTTGATACCGGAAATTTTTGCCACACAACCTTCAGTCGATAGGTTGCCCTTCAAAATCGCCAGATGCCCCTGTGCATACATCGGGTTATCCCATTGGCGGATCACATTCTGATCCGAGCGCGGCGCATCTGGAATATCCTGCAATACTTCTGCAATAGTTTGCCCGCTGATCGTGATGCAATCCCCATACAACAGGCCCTGATTCAGCAGCATTTTCATCACTTGCGGAATACCGCCGGCACGATGCAAATCGGCGGTCACATAGCGACCTGAAGGCTTCAGATCGCACAATACTGGCACTTTACCGCGTATTTGCTCAAAATCATCAATGCTCAACGGAACTTTCGCCGCATGAGCAATCGCCAGAAAATGCAGTACTGCATTGGTGGAGCCTCCTACGGCCATAATCACTGCGATAGCGTTCTCGACCGATTTGCGAGTAATGATGTCACGCGGTAATAACTGTTTCCTGATGGCACTGACCAATACCTCGGCGGATTGGCCGGCGCTGACCAACTTTTCATCATCTTCCGCTGACATGGTTGAAGAATACGGCAGGCTCATACCCATGGCTTCAAAAGCGGATGACATGGTGTTGGCGGTAAACATGCCGCCGCAAGAACCAGCACCGGGGCAGGCATGACGTTCCACCTGCAGCAGTTCTTCGTCGTCAATTTTGTGCGCACTGTGCTGACCCACTGCTTCAAATGCGCTGACAATAGTCAAATCCTGCCCTTTATAGTGGCCCGGCTTGATCGTGCCGCCATACACAAAAATCGCCGGTACATTCATGCGTGCAATCGCGATCATCGCTCCTGGCATATTCTTGTCGCAGCCACCGATAGCGATTACTCCATCCATGCTTTCTGCCTGCACACAGGTTTCAATCGAATCAGCGATGACTTCGCGCGAAACCAGAGAGTATTTCATGCCTTCCGTACCCATCGAGATCCCATCCGACACCGTAATGGTGCCGAACATCTGCGGCATTGCACCCGCTTGTTTCAATGCAGCTTCCGCTTTTAACGAAAGCTCGTTCAAGCCTTTATTGCACGGTGTAATGGTGGAATAGCCATTGGCCACGCCCACAATGGGCTTGTTGAAATCCCCATCGTTAAATCCCACGGCGCGTAACATCGCGCGGTTAGGGGTACGTTGCGCACCCTGGGTAATGGCCTGGCTCCTTTTATTGTCTGGCATGCTTGCTCCTGAATAAGATAAAAATACAATTTATGACAAGGCGTACGATTATCACAAACGCACTTGGTATAATAGCCGGCATTTTACCGTAAATAAGGCCGAAGCTATGCTCGTTCATCCCCAAATTGATCCAGTTGCCATTTCCGTGGGACCACTCTCCGTGCATTGGTATGGATTGATGTATCTGATCGGTTTTGTGCTATTTATCCTGTTAGGGCGCTATCGCATCAAACATCATCCGCATATTACCTTTACTTATGAAATGCTGGACGATGCGCTGTTCTACGGCATGCTCGGCGTGATTCTGGGTGGACGCCTGGGGCATGTACTGTTCTATCAATTCAGTTATTACCTGGAGCATCCACTGCACATTTTTGCCATCTGGGAAGGTGGTATGTCTTTCCATGGCGGACTCCTCGGTGTCCTCATCGCCATGCTACTGGTTGCGCGTAAACACCATCTGAAATGGCTATCAGTAACTGATTTCATTGCACCGCTGGTTCCTTTAGGACTCGGAGCTGGTCGAATAGGAAATTTCATCAATGCCGAATTATGGGGACGTCCCACCGATGTTCCATGGGGTATGGTTTTTCCGTATGTCGACGAACTTCCCCGCCATCCGTCTCAGCTCTATCAATTTGCACTTGAAGGTATGGTATTTTTTCTCTTTCTCTGGATTTATTCTTCCAAGCCACGCCCAACAGGTGCAGTGAGCGGCATGTTCCTGATCGGTTATGGTATCCTACGTTCATTCGCAGAATTCTTCCGCGAACCGGAAGATGGATTTATGGGCATATTGACTTTAGGAATGACTATGGGTCAATGGCTCTCGATTCCAATGATCTTAGTGGGAATGGGGATATTGATCTGGTCAAAACGTCAAATAAATACCCCACAGAGTAATGTACGCAAGCGTAAGAAATATTAAAATTTTAATAAGTTTTTTGGGCTATTGGACAGTAAAAACGCTACACCACTACTTATTTCCATCAATTTACATTATTAGTCTACACGGTGTGTAATTGATGGATTCCAAGCATAAATACTATCGACGGCTTGAGCAAGGTGCTGTTCTTGTTCAGAAAACTAGCGCCACCCGTAAGGCATCAGTCAAGCAGCAAGCGATGGGTTTGTATTTGATGCGCAGCCAATGATGCTGACAAATCTCCATTCACGACGCTGGCA
>NZ_FONE01000048.1 GCF_900112825.1 Nitrosomonas sp. Nm166
CGATAGCACCGCGATAGCCCAGGTCTACGAACACTTCTTTCGGCTGCCGCTGTGTCAGGATTGCCACCTGCGCCAAGGCAGGCAGCAAAGTATGCACGGCTTTGGCCCCATGTAATCCTCGCTAAATTTGCAGGAAATTGTAGCAATTTTACCAAAAACTGGTGAATTTAATCGCCTTAATTCATCAATTCATCACACAGAATCAGAATGTTATGGATTGTTCAGACTGAACTAATTGTCGTCTAATAGACCATCGACCCCATAGTTATTTTATGCGGTAGTAGTCAACACATGATCATGGCAATGGGCTATTCAGGAGCAAGCTTGGCTGCTGCATGAAAGAAGAGTGTCTGGTATGGACAACTGCTTGTGAGCATGAAGCGAATACGCCGGGCATTGCGGAAGCAATTCAGTATCGCAGATTAGATAAGCATTAGCTTAACCTCAGACCTGGCGGTGTTGCCCGCCAGGCTTTCCCCGATAGCTTGCAGGTCTTTGATCGACTGCACCTGCACTATGCTGATACCACAGGCGACCTACTCACATGGTTTCTATCATCATGCGCAAATTGCACTTGTTATAAATCGCTTCTTGAAGCAGAATCTTCTCTAGCTTCGACCAAAATTCATCATTGAGCATTAATCAAGGCCTTACAAACTCGTCTTCTTATTGGTAAGGTGATAACCTCAATAGTATAAGTTTATTTATATTTATTAAATACTTATATTAAATTTCAATCGACCCCAGGAGAGAAAATGCCTTGGAATATTTATAAGAATCTGTATCAAATTGCAAGTTTATTGCTCTTTGTATTTTTAGTAGAAGGGTGCGCACACTATACAATTCAAGCTCCCGAACCCAATCCGGCAGGTCAAACTCATACAGTGACACTCTATTCCTATTTTTGGGGTGCGATTGAACCTACCCATAGTGCCATTGAATGCGATATCACCGATGCTCTTGATGTCGTACGAGCGCGTGATAATCTAGCTTATGATTTTATTTCTATTATTACACTGGGTGTCATTAAGCCCATGGAAATGGAATATAAATGTTCCGCAGGAAAATCTCCCGTTGGCCAACGTATCGGAGGTGATAAATAATCATGCCTATCGATAACGCTCTGAAGGCTCTGTTGCCAGATACAATTCGTCCCCGTGACATTGACGTGTGGATCAGCTGGCATCGTAATATCAAGCAGCCGGTTGCAGGTTATTTTGATATTGCAAATGTAAATGAAGCTCCAGGTCTTGACGGACACAAGCGTCTTATAGAAACAATTCAGGTATTGCTTAATGAAGCGCGTAACAGAACACTACAGGTACGACCCTTTGGTGGTACCTGGTCTTTTTCCCATGTAGCAGCCTCTCCCGGGTGGATGGTTGACACCGCCTATCTGAACTGGGTTTTCCCGATGGGAGGCAATATTCTTGCTGGCGCTTACGCCGGAAAAAACGATGAGCTATTTTTTGTCCAGTCTGGGACAAAAATTTCACAAATTAACCGCATTATTGAAAAAACCTATAAACGCTCCTTGAATACTTCAGGAGCCAGCAATGGGCAAACCATAGCCGGAGCAATTGCGACAGGCACTCATGGATCAGCAATTGACCAAGGCTCGTTACAGAATCATATTGTTGGCATGCATATTGTGACAGGTCCAAGCCGGCATGTTTGGATCGAGCGAGCCTCAGACCCGGCGACAGATACCTCTCGTTTTGCAGACATGCTAGGTGCTGAGTTAATTCGTGATGATGATGTTTTTAATTCTGCTCTTGTCAGCTTCGGCTGCATGGGATTTGTTGCGGCTGTGATGCTAAAAACAGTACCGTTGTTTCTTTTAAATGCAAGTAGAGATTGGATTCATCATGATGATAACTTAAGAAGGGTTCTGGCCACGCTTGATTTTGAAGGTGTCTCATTGCCGGGGGAAAACGCAGCAACAAATCATGAGCGACCGTATTTCTTTCAAGCTGTAGTTAATCCTTATGATTTGGACAAAGCATCAGTCACCGTTATGTATAAAAAACCCTACAATGGTGAAAATATTGACTACACACTTAATAGTGACTTAGACCCAGGGTATGAGCTTTTGGGTACCATCGGTGCACTGACGGACACCTTCGGTCAGAGTATTCCGTTATTGGTTAATCAATCAACCAAAATCAAGTTAAAGCCATTTCATGGCAGGATCGGGACAATTGGCGAAACTTTCGACTTTACAACGCCGAAGTCGGATGCGCTTGGTGCTGGTATAGGGATTGCATTACCAGATGTTGTTCGTGTAATGGATATTCTGCTTGATGAGCAAAAAAATGGTGAAGCTGCTCCAATTGCATTTGCTTGCCGCTATGTCAATCATGCTGAGGGTACGCTTGAGTTTACTCGGCATAAACCTGGGTGTGTCATTGATATGGATGGCATCAATTCTATTAGAACCCGCGCTTTTTTTGATCAGATATGGCAGCGGCTTGACAACGCAGGAATTCACTATACCCAGCACTGGGGTAAAGTTAATAATTATGCACCTTCCAATATCCGCAAACGATTTGGTGATACCGCAGTGGATAAATGGTTGGCAGCAAGAACGAGCTTGCTTGAAAACGCAGAGTGTAAGGCAATATTTAATAACCTATTTTTGGAACAAATTGGACTTGCGAGTTAATCAATCATTGAGAATTTCTCGATAGCATCAAGCACGAGCAGATACATACAACCCCTGATATGTTGCTTATAGCCTGCACGAGTTTTACTTTGACCACTACAACCTTTACCGCAACCCCAGCGAGCGAGCAATTGAGAAATTCTCGGATTTTTCCAGCGCCTGTTTGAGCGAACTTGAAACCGCGGGCACCGCTAAGGTCTCGAGTCTGCTGACCGGGCGACGCTTTTGAAATGCGAGCCAGATCAACTCGAGGCCGTGTCGCTGGAGCAATGATTCATCGATAATTGTCTCAGTATCACCGACAAGCTCCCGCATGAGGTCTCTTGCCGCTTCCGCTTGATCCGCATCAAGCGGCGTACCTCGTGACTTTCTAGCGTGGACTTCTAAACCAGCAGGCACTTCCGACAGAACCGAACTTCCCATTCCAGCCTTGAGAAGAGATAGGGCATCCACGATACCGGCTCCAAACTCCTCCTTATCCCAGTTGGACGGGACGTGGGCAGTTAACTCGAGCAGTCGAATAAAGCGATCCTGCAGCTTTTCACCTGGAGCGAGGCTGTCGATCAGCTTTTGCCGTCCATGGTGAGCCAGCCATAAAGCTGCTACGCCCGCAGTGAGCGCGACGCCAAAAGAAGTTCCTTCCGTAGGACCAATGGCATAAGGGTCAGGATCGTTCTGCTTGCAACTGGCCCGGTAAACATGCTGCGACGGCGCCGAGATATCGACAGCTTCGCCACGGCAGGAACCCTTCCAGGTACCGTAGTCGATATTGCTTCCCCCCACCGCAATGCAGCGGTCGAAGCGTGCCGGCCATACCACGAGCCCCACACAATTGCCCGCGGCAGCGAGGACAATGACGTTGTTCTCGATTGCGCGCTGCACGGCCACGGCCAACGGATAACTCCACAGCCCGCCTAAGCTCATGGTAATGACATGGCAGCCCTGCTCGGTAGCATACTCAATGGCGCGTGCGACGCGGGACTGAGTAATTCTCACCACGCTTTCAATGCAACGGATGGGTACAAGGCGCGCCGCGGGCGCCGCCCCTGTGATCACCAGTGATTCACGGCTTGCAACAACACTGCCAGTCTCGGTGCCGTGTCCTGGATTACGCAGCAAGCCATCAGCCTCCAGGGGATCAATGGGTTCGCCCCCATCCAGTAGATCAAACCAAAGCTGCTTGTCGATGACATCTGTAAGTTCGGGGTGGTCGGTAATACCGGTGTCGGGTTGTGCGATGACAATTCCTTCGCCCTGGCTCGGACATCCCTGAGCCCTCGAGTAAGCCCAGGCTTCGGTAATTCTTATATTGCTCAGCGCCCAACTCGGATCGGCCGGGGGAGCGACGCTGTTGCCGACCCAGCACCCCAGAGAATCCGCCGATTCACGAGCCAGATCCTCCGGCAAAGGCGCCACAGGAAAAAAGTCAGTGGGCAAATCCGGTTCTACGCTTAAGGCCCCCAGCGCAGCACGCAGCGGTTCGACTAATTCGAAGGGGCTGATCTTCAGTTTGATCGGATCAATACCAGGCAACCGAATCCGCACGAAACGCGGATCGCTGGCAAAAACGGGCTCAATGCCAACTATGGCGGGCAGAACCGCTGCGATCCGGCTGGGCAAGTCGACCGGTACAGCTTCCGCGAACTCGGCGATGTAATCCAGGGAGAATCGTCGCTGCCCAGTCTGCACCAGCTGGCGCAGTTGAGCTAGCGTGCTGAGTCCGTTACCGGCAGGAATCTTCCCGCCGTCTTGGCGGCTCATCACGATATCGCACCATCCATCAATAGGTTGCGGCTTTGGTGCCGGTCCTTCCCGTGTTCCTGCATCAAGCGGGTCATAGGGGCGCAGCGCAGTAAAATCAAGCCGTGTCCGCTCCTCGATCAGCGCGATCGGCACCTGCCAAGTCCGATAAGCTCCAAAAGCGAACTCGATATTTCCCAGCAGATCGGTCTGTGAAAGCAGGTAGGCAGTAGCATGGGGGACGAGACGGCCATCCGTATCCTGCCGCGCCATGACCACAATTTTCCAGAACTCTTCGGGAAGCTTGATATTACGATAAGTCCGATCGCGCGGACTGAACACCGATCCCGTAAACACGCTGATTTTCAAATCATGCGCATCGGCATTGTCGAGGATGTAGTCCTCGAGCTCATTCCAAGTGGCCTGATTCAGCCTTTCGTGTTGCGGCGCGGCGTTCGTGTAATGAAAGGTATCCTCCATCGCTTGCCGCGCAACTTTCTCTTCACCCCAGACCGGATCGAGGCGGCGGACCAGATGGCCGCGATCGAGCCGATTGCGCTGATACAGTTCGTTGCCCACCTGTGCATCATTATTGATACGCGGATCCAGGTACCAGCGATCCACGCTGCGTGCATAGCGGCGCATCGAGTTGCCGTCGATATTTACTGCGGTGCACAAAGCGAGCCGGCGGCTGCGGCTCATCCAAATCGAGAAATGGGTATATTTGAGTTCGCCGCCTGCCCCACAGTGCCCTACAGCCGCGAGATCATCGGTAAGGTTTGCCAGACCTGGTTCAATAGCAGCTATGCCCGGCACGAAATCGCGCACGAAACCAACCCGATCGGCGTAATTCTCCGGATTGCGCGGTGCTTCAAGCTCAAAGGCGCTGCGCTGATCGCTCAGCCGGTCGCACAGGCGTCGATAAGTAACGGGCACTGCAACCTGTATGTTGAATTCAGCTAAACGTGCCGCAATCCTGTCGGCCCGGATAGCGAGATTGCGTACCTTGAACTCGCCCGCGAAGTGCAGGCCAACGGCTTTTCCTGTTTCGGCATCAAGGACAACCGAGCCGGAGTTTCCACCCAATGTCGTACAGTCGTGTTCGAAGACAAAACCTTGCCCTGCATCAGTGACAAAACCAGGTGCGAGGCGCTTGACGCCGTAAATGTCACCGAACAACTGCTGCATAGTAGCGGCATCATTGCGGTAATCCCAAGCTGGATACCCGACCACTGCAATCGTGGTCTCGTCTGCTTTCGGAAGACTGGTCAGAAATTCAATCGGCGGCGGTAATTGTCCATTGCGCCGCAGCCTAAGCAACGCCAAATCCGGAAAGCGCTCATCAAACTCTTCGATCCAGGTAATCTCAGCGATGGTGTACTCGGAAGTATCTCGACGGGCATATTCTTCCCGAAAATCGATCTGCGCAGGCACCGGTTGACCGAAGGGATCCTTCGACAAAACTGCGGCACGGCCACTGCCACGAGAGAAGAACTCCGCCACATGACGGTTGGTTACCACGATGTCCTCGGCCACCAGCCAACCCGTTCCGATGTGGATATCCTGCGGCAACCGCTTCAATTCGATGCGCCCTACCGACGGCAAAACCCGCTGCAAGGTGGAACGGAACGGCTCCAGCCGTAGCCGCCACTCTTTCAATTCTGGCGTCGCGAAGACATTATCCTGAACCAGAAGCGTTGGACGACCGAACGCAACCACGATGGCTTCCAGCTCAAATCCACCCCGCGCAGTTGCAACCTCACCCGCCGCTTCCAGCTCGCTGAGCTTGCCGAGTCGGCGCGCGGCTTCACGCAAGCTTTTGGCTGATGGTGTCGCTCTCAGCCGCAAAGTAGTCGGGGGTACGCTCTCCAGGGATTCGAGTTCGGCCATCACGGCCTTGTCGGCAAGCAGCGATTCGAGTGGTGTCTTTCCCATGTTGCCCTCCTTAATCAAGTCAGTTTGAAATGAGGCTTCGCTTGAATCGAACTTTAGGCAATCATCTTACCTATTAGGACTAACGCATTTTCCTTCGGCCGGAAAAAACTGAGATAGCGCATTGATCATACTCCCCTTCGAATCAGCGGTCTACATGGTATTCAACGCCGAGGTTGGTACTGTAAATGAATTACACCCGCACACTCTCCCACAACTTCTGCAGCCGTTTGACCGATACAGGTTGCGGTGTTTTTAACTCCTGCGCAAACAGGGAAATGCGCAATTCCTCAATTTGCCAGCGGAATTCATCCAGATTTTCATCCATCCATCCCATTTTCTGATGTTTTTCCAAGCGCTGAGCATATTGCTGCCAGAACGCATTGACTTCCTGGCTATTTTTATCATCCCGCTCAGGATTGGCCGGCAGTTTCTCCAGGCGCAGCGACATGCCTTTCAAGTAGCGCGGCAGATGCTGCAGTCTTTTCCAAGATGTATTGCCAAGAAACCCAGGATAAACGAGATTTTTGAGCTGCTCGTTGAGCTCATTTTTTACTCTGCTGATGCGGATCGTAGTAAGTCGTCCCATCAGGATTTGATATTCATTGCCAATTTGCTGCATTAATTTAGCTAGTGTCGCAGCAGTCTCCGGAAGACGGATTTTGGCCCGCTGGCTTTGTGCGGCAAATTCCGCTTCACTGCGCGGCAGCGTATCATCATCCAGCAAAGCGCGATCAATGATCGCATTCAGCATATCCTGCTTCAGATCGCCTGGATTCATCCGGGTCGTCAGCTGCATGCTGGCCTGTTTCAATCCCGGCAGATTTTTTTCCAGTTGCTTGAGTTGATCTTTCAGCGCCAGACACAGCAACCGCCGCACACCCAAGCGCATTGCCGTATCCGCTGCTTGCTGTGTATCCAATAGCCGGATAGCGACACTATCCCCCTGATCGATCAGCGCCGGATAGCCGATCAGTTGCTGATTATTGCGCTTAAAGGTGATTTCCACCGGTAAATCGCCAAAATCCCACTGGGTGATGTGATCGCGTTCAATGCTGACTTTTTCAGTCTCAGTGTGCCGCTGTACAAAAGTCATTTGCGCGGCTTCGCCAAGCTGCGTTTGCAATTCGGCGAGATTGCGGCTCATCGCCAGTTCATTCCCTGCATCATCGACTACTTGAATATTCATCAACAGATGCGCTGGCATATCTTTTATTTGCCAGGTTCCGGGTGGAACTGACAGAGTGGTTTTTCTTAAAATGAATTTCTCTAACGCACCCTGCGTTGAAATCAACGGCAAAGCATGCGATTGATTCTCGAGGAATTCGGTGACGGACTCCGGCAGCGGCACCAGAATACGACGGATTTGTTTCGGTAACGCTTTCAAATACCAGGTCACTTTCTCCCGAATCAGGCCTGGAACCAGATAATCCAGTTGCCGGGCATCCAACCGGTTGAGCAAGGGCAGCGGCACACGAACGGTCACACCATCCAGTGCATGGCCGGGATCAAAGCGATAAGTGAGCGGCAATACACTGCCATCAGGTAATGTCAGGCTTTCCGGGAACTGCACTTCTGTGATGCGATCGGCCTGATGCCGCATCAGCAACTCGCGTTTCAGATACAGCAAATGGGGATTTTGCTGCTCAGCCTGTTTGCGCCATTTTTCAAATCCGATGCCGTTGGTGATGTTTTCGGGAATAATGGCATCATAAAAAGCGAAAATTTCCTGCTCATCGACCAAAACATCCTGCCGCCGCGCTTTGTGTTCCAGTTCTTCGATTTCCTGAATCAACGCCTGATTATGTGCAAAGAAAGGCGCCTCGGTAACATACTCACCCGCCACCAGCGCCGAGCGGATGAAAATTTCTCGTGATTCTTTAGGGTTAATCCGACCGTAATGAACAGGCCGCTTGGTAACAATGATCAAGCCGTACAATGTTACGCGCTCATAAGCCATCACCTGTGCCTGTTTCTTTTCCCAATGCGGATCAAAATAATGTTTCTTACATAAATTCCCCGCAATTTTTTCCAGCCAAACCGGATCAATTCTGGCGACACAGCGCGCATACAGCTTTGTGGTTTCCACCAGCTCCGCAGCGACAACCCATTTGGCCTTGCCTTTTTTCAGCACCGAGCCCGGAAAAATGGCGAATTTGATACCACGGGCACCCAGGTATTCGCCCTCTTTTTCGGTTTTAAAACCGATATTGCCGAGCAATCCGGCCAGCAAAGCGCGGTGAATCTCGTCATAGCCGGCAGGTACTTGATTAGGCCTAAAACCCATCTCGGTCATCAGCACATGCAACTGGCCATGGATTTCACGCCATTCACGCAGCCGCCGGTACGACAAGAAATGTTCGCGGCACTGGGCGATCAGTTTGCGGGTAGATTTTTTATGTTTTAATAATTCATCAAAGAAATCCCACAATTTCAGATAAGACAGAAAATCCGAACGCTCATCCTGAAAACGAAGATGCGCCTGATCAGCAGCCGCTTGCTGCTCAAACGGCCGGTCACGCGGATCCTGCAGGCTTAATGCAGAAGCAATGATCAGTATTTCGCGCAGGCAGTTTTCATGTTTTGCCGCCAATATCATGCGGGCGATTTTTGGGTCGATCGGAAATTTCGAAAGACGCCAACCAATGTCCGTTAATTGCTTGCTGTCGTCGACCGCTCCCAATTTTGCCAGCAACTGATAACCATCGGCGATCATCCTCGGCGATGGCGGCTCCAGAAACGGAAAGCTTTCCACGTCACCGATTTTCAGCGATTTCATGCGTAAAATGACGGCCGCCAGTGAAGAACGCAGGATTTCCGGGTCAGTAAATTCAGCACGCACTTGATAGTCTTCTTCCGAATACAAGCGAATACAAACCCCTTCGGCCACCCTACCGCAGCGCCCTGCCCTTTGATTAGCCGATGCACGCGAGATTTTCTCTACCAGTAATTGTTCAACCTTGTTGCGGTAGCTGTATCGATTGACGCGCGCCCATCCGGTATCAATCACATAGTGAATACCCGGCACAGTCAGTGAAGTCTCAGCGACATTGGTGGCCAGCACGATGCGGCGCGTACCGCCGGATTGAAATACCCGTTCCTGTTCTGTAAAGGAAAGCCTTGCAAACAGCGGTAATATTTCCACGCCGGAATATGCGGAATGATGATTAAAATGATGCTTGCGTAACGCTTCGGCGGTTTCACGGATTTCCCGTTCACCGGGAAGAAAAACCAGAATATCGCCTGGACCCAGCACGATCAGTTCATCCACCGCATGAAGAATGGCGCGCTGCATATCATTATCTTCCTCGTCATCGGCAAGCAATGGACGGTAACAGATTTCCACCGGATATAGCCTGCCGGTCACTTCGATCACCGGCGCATCGTTAAAATGCCCGGAAAAACGCTGTGCATCGATAGTAGCGGAAGTGACGATGAGTTTGAGATCAGGCCGTTTGGGCAATAACTGCTTGATATACCCGAGCAGAAAATCAATATTCAGACTGCGCTCATGAGCTTCATCAATAATGAGTGTATCGTAAGCTTGCAACAGCGGATCGCTCTGCGTTTCGGCCAGCAAAATCCCGTCCGTCATCAGCTTGACATAGGTATCCGGACTGATTTTATCCGTAAAGCGGATTTTATAACCGACCGCCTGCCCCACGGCGCTATTGAGCTCAGCAGCAATACGCGCCGCGACGGTGCGCGCTGCGATGCGGCGTGGCTGCGTATGTCCGATCAGGCCGGTCACACCGCGCTTGAGCTCCAGGCAGATTTTGGGGATTTGCGTGGTTTTGCCTGAACCCGTTTCGCCACAAATGATCACCACTTGATGATTCTCGATGGCACGCTTGATTTCTTCGCGCCGCGCGTTAACGGGCAAATCTTCCGTATAGGTTGCTAAGGGAAGCTGTGCAAGCCGCCTTGTGATTACATCGGGAGATAATTTTTTCATAGAAAAATAATTGTACGCTGTCACCAACTAACAGCTTAATAACCAGCGTTTTCTTAGATCAATCAATCCGACGCGAAAGATGCTTCAAGCAATCGCGCCATTTTTCCATAGTTAAACCATAATACTTGAAACGAATTTTTTTCCCACACTGGATTCAGCAATTTTTAGCGGGCAGCATTGTCGCATTTGTTTACATCATTTGTCTTGTTCATTTTTTAATTTCTATTAAAATACATGATGATACTGAGCACCAACGGCTAACAATTCACAGCAGTCTCGACATCCCTGACGAGCCACGGCTTGAGCTCAAACGATATATTTCATGAAACTGAGAGGTGCAACACAATGAGTACAAAAGAACTATTAGATGCGGCAATGAAACTAAAACCCGAGGAACGGCTCACCCTGGTGGAGGGGCTGATCCAGAGTCTAGACGAACCAGACCAGAGGTTGGATGAAATCTGGGCAGAGGAATCGGAAAGGCGACTGAAAGCTTATCGGGAAGGAAAATTGGAAGGAATTCCGCTGGAGGAAATATTTAAGAGAGAATGATGCGCTGAGGTATGATGAGTATTCTCATATTAAATATCATTTTATGACGTAATAGATGGCGTCACTTCGGATGCCTAATTTTAGTTAGGCGTGCAGGGTCTTCCGCCCTACAATTCGTGATACATAGTTATGGAGGTGCAATTGAACAAGATCGAGGCAATCGAACGCGAGATCGAGCGTCTTGACGACGAATCTTTCGCGGCGTTTCGCGATTGGTTCATCGAGTACGAGAATTCCCGATGGGATCGACAGATCGAGGCTGATGCGGTTTCGGGAAAGCTAGATTCAC
This sequence comes from Nitrosomonas sp. Nm166, assembly GCF_900112825.1. Lineage (GTDB taxonomy): Bacteria > Pseudomonadota > Gammaproteobacteria > Burkholderiales > Nitrosomonadaceae > Nitrosomonas. The sequence continues at coordinate 11,134 of NZ_FONE01000048.1, forward strand.
TAATTGACGAGGCACTCGCCGAGTATCGCGCCGGAAAGACTAAGTCCCTTTGAAGCACACTGCAGCTTCGCGGTTTTGGGCGCAATACCACGCACTGCCAAAAGACGTGCGTGACCTCGCGGACAAGAGCTTTCGCCTGATGAAAACCGATCCATTTCCCCTCATCGTATCCGGATATTACTTATTGAAAGAAGATAGAACGCTTATTCAAGCAATATAAGATTGCTCGGTACGATAGCTGTAATGCTTTAACCTGAATGTCCCACGTACTTGATCCAAAAACCGGAGGGTTATTTTCTGGATATTCATTATGTTTGTGGATCTAAATAAATTTGATATGATGACAGCTTAATTGGTCAATGAGTCTAAAATACAAGGAGTACCGTCAACAGTCCTGTATTAGATATCATTTATGACGTAATATATTGCGTCATTCCGGTGTCTAATTTAAGTTAGGCGTTCGAAAGTAAGCCGCAGTGAGTGATAATGGCTTCAATGCGCATTTCCGGGAGATGGGATTGCCAGAGATAAGCCGCTTTTTCGGGATCATCATCGCGATGTACTACAACGATCATTCGCCACCGCATTTTCATGCTAAGTATGGTGGTGACCAAGCATCCATTCGCATAGATAATGGCCAGATTCTGGAAGGCAAACTGGGCACTCGCGCCTTGCGACTGGTCGAGGAATGGCGGACTCTCCACCAGACGGAATTACTTGATGACTGGAAATGTGCTCAGGCCAGAGAACCCTTGAATATGATCGACCCGCTGGAGTAAGTCATGATTCCTAAAGTTATTGAGATAAAGCCTTTGGAGGGCTACAGACTTTGGCTACGTTTCCACGATGGCACATCCGGAACCGTCGATCTGAGCGCTGAGCTTTGGGGGCCGATGTTCGAGCCGCTGAAAGACAAGAACCTCTTCGCTCAAGCCACGATAGACCCCGAACTTGAAACCGTCACATGGCCCAATGGTGCTGACCTTGCGCCGGAGTTTCTATATCAGCAAACCGTCCAATCCTAAGCTCCAGTGGACCGACCAAAAGCGGCCGGCCGCTGAGCTTTGGTGTTAAGTCTGCAATCATTCATGAATCTCTCACCAAGCGGACAACTGATACTATTCATAGCCTTGGCTGTTACGCGGCATTCTTGATCTAGCTCTTCACGCGACATCAGTTGTGCTCGCAAGACCCATCAATTACCAGACATGAGAAACACTCACAGAGTATAAGCATAATAACGCTGCTTGTTTCGATTGGCAGCATGGGAATCAGCGTATGGCGCATTATGAAACACAAACCGTGTGTTACGCATTGAGATTTTTTCCGATTGCGCACAATAATTTCTTGGTGGGAAAATTCCACATCCGTGACATGCAAACGTGGTAAGACAAAAACGACTCAATTTCGTTTTCTCCGTATCAGGGTGTTAGAAAATAAAGCGCTTGACCCAGTCAATATACGATTGTTCGTACGATAACTGTAATGCTTTAGTCGAAGTTTGTCCGCATTTGGCCCAGTGCGCCGAGGTTTATTTTCTATGGGCTTATTCATTCTATTTGTGGATCTAAACAAACTTGATATGATGGCAGCTAATTCAACCAATTATATTAAAACATAAGGAGATATGATGAGTATTCCTCGTATTAGATATCATTTATGACGTAATATATCACGTCATTTCGGATGCTTAATTTTAGTTAGCCCTAAAAATTTATTGTTATCGCTTTTTTCATACTAGGGGATTTCAATGTTTCGAGGCCCCTTTTCAGTACAAGTGTCAAAGCACGCTGAACAAGTTGACATCAGTGCTCTCCCCGATACAGAGCGTCAAATTTTGACTCACGGCATTAGTTTCGATCCGAGCAAATATGATGCGTACCGCTTCTTCATAATCCCAAAAATTGAAATTCTCGATGAAACGCCCGATAGGTACACAAAACGAGTATCTTTTGAGCAAGTAAATCGTGTCTTAGTCGATGTTGCTGCACCAGATGAAATGGTCCAATTTCTTGGAATGTACCCAACGACGCTAAAAGCTGACGGACGCTGGGAACTTGATCTTAAAGGTGAGGCAATATTCAATCCTGTTGCCCCAGGAGTTGGCAGCATAAAGCTTAGCGCGATAGGAAAGCGCCTCATTCGGCAGAAATCTCACCCTTGGATCAAAGCTCATCGTACCGATGGTCTTGCGCAGTGGCTTTATTTTGAGGAATGGTTGCGAGAAACCGCAGACTTCAGGATGGAAATTCTTTGCAGCGTCGAAAAATCTACTTCTGATGATAAACGGCATGTGTTGTGTAATGCCAAATTCGCAGATGAGGGTCGCTCTCTTGCAAAAGTTGAAAACCAACGTGTCTTGTTCCCAATTAAGGGCTAACAATCGCTTCAAGAGGGACACTCCAACAGCCGACTCCGCCGTCTGGGACAAGCGTCCGCGGCCGGAGAAACAGAAACGGTTCGGTCCGGGTAACTTCCGGCTCGCCGAAGATGGCTCGCACTGCCTCTGCCCGGCTGGCAAGCGGCTCTATTCGAATGGCTCGAACTGCACCTTCAATGACTATGCAGCGATGAAGTTTCGGGGCGCCGAGCGGGATTACCTGCCCTGCACCCTCCGAGCCCAGTGTTTGTGCACACCGGAGGAAACTAAGACCCGGCAGGTTGCATTTTTCCAAGGCAAACGCGACGGCTATGAAACCCATACTGACCGGATGAAGCGGAAGATTGACTCGGACCGGGGCCAGCAGATAATCACCCGCCGCTTCGCAACGGTCGAACCGGTGTTCGGCAACCTCCGCAATAACAAACGCCTCGATTTCGGTTTACTCTGCGGGGTCGGAGCAAAGTCGACGGACAATGGAAGCTGTACTGTCTGGTCCACAACATTGAGAAGCTTGTCCATTATGGGGTGGGCCAATGAAAAACAGTGGATCAAAGACAAAATACGCCGTTCAAGTTTTTAAGCGTCATCAGGTCCAGTATAAACGACGCGCTGACACTATGAATACAGTTCAGAAAAACCCGATTTCTTACTCGTCAAAGTACTTCAAAAATTTGAAGCCCGGATGCACCGTCGGTCCGAAAAATGAGTTTTTCTACATCCTCGCTGGACGTCCTGTGGCATCCCCAGGGTTTGTAATATGATCAGAAGGAAGCATATTAGGGGACAGACCACTGTTTTGTGTTAGAATTCATCAGTTACAATAACTTACAGAAGCCAGCTAATGCCCCGACGTGCCCGCCTCGTACTATCCAATGTTCCACTTCACCTCATCCAGCGTGGTAATAATCGCCAAGCCTGTTTCTTTGCCGAAGAAGACTACCGCTTATATCTGAATTGGCTAGCCGAATATGCTGGCAAAACCGGTTGCAGAGTGCATGCCTATGTGCTCATGACCAACCATGTGCATTTGCTGCTCTCCGCCGATCGAGCCGAGTCTGGCGGAGAACTGATGAAGGCGCTCGGTCAGCGTTATGTGCAGTATGTGAATCGCACCTATCAGCGCAGCGGAACCTTGTGAGAGGGACGTTTCCGCTCCTGCCTCATTCAGGAAGAGGCCTATTTGCTGGCGTGCCAGCGCTATATCGAACTGAATCCGGTGCGGGCAGGTATGGTGGCGCATCTAGCTGAATACCGTTGGTCTAGCTACCGGGCGAATGCGCAGGGGGAGACTGATGCACTGGTGAAACCTCACCCGCTTTACCTGGCGCTGGGACTGGATGACGCTGGCAGGCAGGCGGCTTACCGCGCGCTGTTCCGTTATGAGTTGAAGCCGGAGCTGGTAGATGAAATCCGGCGGGCGACAAATGGCAACTTCGCATTGGGCAATGAACGCTTCACTGCGCAGGTATCAGCGGCCTTGGGGCGACGAGTAACGCCCGGCAAATCTGGACGACCGCGTAAGGTTGTAGAACCAGAATCTGGTAATCTGCTTCTCACATAACCTGAAATAGTGGTCTGTCCCATGTTATTGTATCGAAGCATGGCAAGCCAGCGGAATGACTCAGCCGCCCAATCCCACGCTCCAGTGGACCGGCCAAAAGCGACCGGCCGCTGAGCTTTGGCGTTAAGTCTGCAATCATTCATGAATCTCTCACCAAGCGGAACTGATACTATTCATAGCCTTGGCTGTTAGGCGGCATTCTTGATCTGGCTCTTCACGCGACATCAGTTACGCTCGAAAGACCCATCAATTACAAGGCATGAGAAATACTCACTGAGTATAAGCATAGTAGCGATGCTTGTTTCGATTGGCAGCATGATGATCAGCGTATGGACACATTATGAAACACAATCCGTATGTTACGCGTTGCGATTTTGCCGATTGCGCACAATAATTTCATGGCGGGAAAATTCTACATCCGTGACATTCAAATGTGATAAGACAAGAACGGATCAATTTGATTTTCTCCTATTGTATGAGGGAGTTATAAGATAAAACGCTTGATCCAGTCAATATGCAATTGTTCGGTGCGATAATTGTAATGCTTTAGTCGAAGTTTATCCTGCACTTGGTCCAAAAGCCGAGGTTTATTTTCAATGGGCTTATTCATTCTATTTGTGGATCTAAACACATTTGATATGATGACAGCTAATTCAACCAATGATATGAGAACACAAGGAGATATGATGAGTATTTTCGTATTAGATATCATTTATGACGTAATATATCGCGTCATTTCGGACGCCTAATTTTAGTTAGGGTTCCAGTATGGCAACGGAGAAACAAATAAATGCCTATGAAAAAACTGATAAAACTGTTGCTGAGTTGCCATTTGGTAATACAACTGATTCAATTGACACAGAAAAAAATGAGAAGGTCGATGAAACGGTACATATACGCCGAGGCACCTCAGAGCAAACAAAATTACCCTTAGAACAAATAAAATTACCCTCAGAGCAAATAAAATTATTGTACTTAGGTACAGTTTTTATGTTTGCTTTTGTGATTTTGCTAATGGTTTCTTTGCGCAACCCTGACATATATCAGATTGATGAAGAAACGTTAATCACTATCAATCAGGCATTTAATGCGCTAGTACTGCTAATTATTCCATTCTTGCTTGGTATTTTAGGCGCCGTGTCGAGAATAATGATTGCTGGGGTTAAAGTCGCCCAACAGCTTTCTTTGGTTATTTCCTCTGGGATAATGGCATCATTTTCATGGGTTGGTATAAAAAGCGGTGTCCTCCTATCTATAGTTGCGCCGCACTTGGAAAAACAAGGTGTCGAAACAACGGCTGTTCTTAATAGCCCTAGTGATTTCTATACAATGGCATTGGTTGCAATTTTAGTTGGTATGTTTTCAACAAATTTATATCTATTCATAAATCAGAAGGTTGAGCAATTAACTCAGCAATCAGGTCAATCGAACCCTAACAAAAAAAATCAGCCGGACGCATAACTGCACCGCTGTTTTAGGCGTTAGGGCATTAATCGAATAACTTGAGGAGAAATATTCATGACGATGAATCAAGGCTTGACCGATCTGGTTGAACAAATCGACCGAATGATCGAAACGGTTGCGACTGCACCGGGATTGGATGACGCCGAGCTCCGCCAAATTCTCCGTTTCCTTACTCAGGTTATCCAAGTTGTCGAGCAGGCATTCCAGGACGTTTTAACGCTCCTGATCGAGATCAAATATCTGGAGAATTCAGACCTAGGTTCAACCAAAATGACAGAGCTGCGAAAACAGATCGATTTGCTCACTGCGCGGAGTTTTTACCGCGATGCTGCAGAAATATGCAGCAGGCTAAAGCACCTTCGTCAAAACTTCGATCAGTTCGTCAGGCCAGTTATCAACAATTTGCCACAAATCTCAGGATGGGGAGGTGTGCTGGGCCTTATAGAGGAGCGTGAGGGACGAATTATCATGTTGATAGAGAATACCGCGAATCACATGTCGCGCATGTTAGATACGGTTGATGGTAGCACTTTAATGGAGGCTAAAGCTGCAGCATCGCAGAATGCTGAAGAGTTGCGCCTCCTCCTCAGCGAACTACATGAGTTAAACGGTAAAATTCTAGGTTTTTCAGGAAAAACGGGATTTCTCGAATTGACGAGGAATCGCAATGAACTACAGCGAGAGGTTCAAATTATGATTGACAAACGAGATCAAAGTATAACTCATGGCCCCAAGGTACAACTAGGCGACAGCAACGTTTTTCACGGTGACTTTGCCATCGCCACAACGATTCAAGACAGCTTTAATCAGATTGCGCAATCAAGCGCTAATGACGATCTCAAACAGAAGCTTGAGTTACTCTGCTCTCAGGTTCAGGATCTGACAAAGATGCTCCCAGCGGAGAAGCAGAAAGAGATGGCACAGGACTTGTCGAGTTTTGTTGCGGAGGCAACCAAAGAAACACCTCGACGTAAGTGGTACGAACTTAACGCGGAGGGGCTCATTGAAGCGGCGAAAGCCTGTGCGGGACTCGCCTCGCCGGTGATTGCGACCGTGAAGGAAGTCTTGGCTCTTCTGTCTACTACGGCCTAACAACGCCATGCATCATGCGCTTAAAACCCTTTTGAATGAGGCCAAATAACTGCCGGTAAAATTTTGCAAAGGCCGCCTCGATTGCGCTAGCTATCCGCCCGATTATTAACAAGGAGAAAAAGGTAGATGATAAGGGCAAGACCTGACTCTACTGTTTGTACAATTCAAAGTGACTCAGCCCTTTGTTAATCGGCTGATTTCTGCATCACTCGGTGAAATAACGCCGATCCGATCAAACCATCAAGCCATTGAATCAGATGCTGGTACTTTGATGCATAAAACCAATCCGGATTGACATTGCAAAACTGCCGGATGAACGGAAAGATCGCCATATCCGCCCGCGTATACCGGCTCGCCAGCAAGTAACCATCATTACTCAAGCGCACATTCAAATCGGCCAGAAATGGCTCGGCCTGCCCGCGATAATAAGTTTCAGAGTGCTGTGGAAATCGCACCGCATATTTATACAAATCCAGCTTTGGTTTAAAGGATTCGTCATTGTGGTGAATCAACGCCATCATTGCAGTGGCCGCCGTCTGATCATCAGCCAGCCAGCACTCAGGATCATGCTGAGCAAGCGCCCAGTGCATGATATAAGCCTGGATATCATGCACTGGGACAGGCGCTGGGGTTCCGGAAGGAAATCAGCAGGATTGTACTCACCCCAAAAAGCGAGGAATTGAGTTTGAAAAATACTATTCTATTTAGTCAACGGCCAACCGATCAACAAGACCGTGATGGCGACAACACCCGCTATAATATTCATCGGTATTCCCACTTTCAGGAAATCGATAAAACGATATTCGCCGGGACCATAAACCATCATATTCGTTTGATAACCCAAAGGAGTGGCAAAGCTGGCAGAAGCGGCCAGCATGATGGCAAACACAAAAGGCACATTATTCAAATCGGCTTTTTCGGTGATCTCCAGTACAATGGGCAGCATCAGCAGCGCCGCTGCATTATTGGTAATCACTTCGGTCAACATTGAAATGGCGATATAGGTCAGAATCAACAGCAACCAGGGCGTACCGCCGCTCAGATTGACGATATTTTCCGCAAGATATTTTGCTACGCCGGTTTTCTCCAATGCTATCCCCAAGGCAAATGATGAGGCAATCGTGATGATAACACTCAGATCAAGGCTTCTTTCCGCTTGATTAGCCGAACAACAGCCGGTGATGATCATCAGGCCGCCCCCCACCAATGCCGCGTTCAACATGCTGATGACTTCAAAGCTGACCGCGGTGATCACCGTCAGAAGAATGGCCCAGGCGATATAAGCCCGTTCATGCCGCGGCGTTTCGGTGTTCAAGTCGTTGATTAACAGAAAATCCTTGTTATAGCGCTGGCGGGTGACAAAAGCCGGTCTTGCTTCCAGCAATAGCGTGTCACCAGCTTGCAGGATGATACTGCCCAGATTACCTTTGATACGCTCGCCATTCCGCGCCACGGCCAGCACCGCCGCGCCGTAACGGGCACGGAAACGCGCGTCGCGAATGGCATGACCGATGGCCGTGCAATGCGGCGACACCACCGCTTCAACCAGACGTCTTTCGGGATGCCGCTCGGTAAAGGTTTGCCCATGATCGCCATCTGTCGACGGCACGATGCCATTAATACGCAATAAATCCGAAATCGCGTCGGTATCGCCCGCAAATACCAGACGGTCGCCCCCCTGAAGCACTTCTTCGGGAGCAACCACCGCCAGCGCAACACCGTTTCTCTCAATCTCAATCAGGTACACACGCTGCAAAGCAAATGCCTTAACCCGGCTTGCTCGATCGTTTTGCCCACCAAAGGACCATCCGGCGCGATGGAAACTTCCAGCGTAAATTCGCGCACATTGGAAAAAACCTGGCCTTGAGTCCGGTCAGGCAGCAGTTTTGGAAAGAAAAGCCACATGAATAAAAAACCGGCAATAGCAACAGGCAAGCCGACAGCCGTGATCGAAAACAAGGAAAATCCGGGCTCTCCGGTGAGTGTCTGATATTGACCGTTGACAATCAAATTGGTACTGGTGCCAATCAAGGTCACCGTGCCGCCCAGGATCGCCGTATAACTCAGCGGAATCATCAGCTTGGAAGGGGAAATTCCGATTTTTCTCGACCAGCTATAAATTGCCGGGATCATTGTCGCCACTACCGGCGTGTTATTGAGAAAGCTGCTTAGAAATGCAACCGGCCAAAACATCCGGTTCAGTGGCACGTGAAGTCCCGGGTCTGCCCAACAGGTTGTTGACCAGTAAATCAATCGCGCCCGAAGCATGCATCCGCGCGGCCACGACAAACATGCCGGCAACCGTAATCAAACCAGAATTACTAAAACCGCTTAACGCGTCGTTAGCATTTAGAATTCCGCCTGCACTCAGTATCGTCAACGCCCCGATCATAATCAAATGAGGACCCACCCGTGTAAAGACGAGCGCCATCAGCACCGCGACGCACAAACTCAACGTAAACCAGCCTTGCCATTCCATAGTTTCACATTCCAAACAAAAGTTGAAAATATACAGTAATTACACATATAACCATAAATAATAAAAAATTATACTTATATATATTAAGGCTATATTAAAGCTTATCGATCCACTGTCACTGCTCAAATTCCCTGAGATTTTTTTACTAATCGGCTAAACTTGCTCAACAATCTGTCAAACTGAAAAATCACTTTAACATGTCATTGAAAAACGTTTTCGAGGCAGCCGATACAAGGCAAAAACAGGCGAAAAGCGCAGTTTATGCGTAATAAATGAGCATTTTGAGCCTGTTTTTAACACCGTAGCGGCAACGCAGATAGTTTTTCAACGGCGCGATCCCGGTAAACTTTTGTAGAACCGATCATTTCAAAAACACCCTATGAAAACCTCATGCATAAAATTCTTGTTTCCATCCTGTCGGGCCTGTTGGCCACATCCGTTTTTGCCCATCAGCACATCCGCCCCGGCTTATGGGAAATCACTACGCGTTCCGATCTGCTGGCGCTGGTGCCGCATATTCCTTCGGAACACATGCAGCAATTGAGTGATCTCGCCCACCGCTATGGCCTCAAACTGCCCAAAATCGAAAATGGCGCAACCACGTCTGATATCTGCATCACCCCGGAAATGGCAAAGCAGGATATTCCCGCCTATTTTTATGAACACCACTCCGGCTGTACCGTACAAGAAGCAACCCGTACCGGCAATAGCTACCGTCTGAATCTGGTATGCGCAAACCAGCATTATCAAGGCAACGGAACCGCGCAGGGCACTTTCATCAGCCCGGAAAGTTTCTCGGGAAATACCGAATTCGACAGCACCGTCGCCGGCACGCCGGTGCATGCAGCAGCCGAAACGTATGGCCGCTGGGTCGGTGAACGCTGCACCGCAGTCAATCCGCTGCAATGACACTGGATTTTGCCACACTGGAAAGCCTGCGCACGCGCCATCCCGCCTGGCGGTTGCTGCGCTCGGATCATGCGCCGCTGGTGGCCAGTTTTTTGCAGCGCGTGTTCATCGCGCCCAACGTGCGTGTCATGTCGGTGGCCGATTTGGTTGAAGCGTTGGAAGATGAGTTGTACGCGCTGCGCGAGCAATTGGGTGAAGATGCTTTCCCCAAAAGCGCACAGGAATATCTGAACGACTGGGCCAGTATCGAGAAGGGCTGGTTGCGAAAATTCTATCAGCAAGGTTCGGACGAACCGCAATTCGATCTGACGCCGGCAACCGAGAAAGCCATCGCCTGGCTGTCGGCATTGTCGGAACGCAGTTTTGTCGGCACCGGGTCGCGCCTGTTGACATTGTTCGATCTGCTCAAACAGATGAGCGAAGGCAGCGAATCCGATCCGGCCAAACGCCTCGCGGAATTGCATAAACGGCGCGCTGAAACTGACGCCGAAATCGCACGCATTCAAGCAGGCGATTTCGCGTTACTCGACGACTCGGCATTGAAAGACCGCTTCCAGCAATTTATGCAACTGGCACGGGAGTTACTGACCGATTTTCGCGAAGTCGAGTACAACTTCCGCCAGTTGGATCGTAAAGTGCGCGAACAAATCGCCTTGTGGGAAGGCGCCAAAGGCGGGCTATTGGAAGAAATCATGGGCGAGCGCGACGCCATCGGCGATTCGGATCAAGGCAAAAGCTTCCGCGCTTTCTGCGATTTCTTGATGTCCAGCCGCAGACAGGAGGAATTGACCGGACTGCTGGAACATGTGCTGGCGCTGCCGCCGGTCATCGAACTGCGGCCGGATGCCCGCACGCGCCGCGTGCATTACGACTGGCTGGAAGCCGGTGAGCATACGCTGCGCACCGTGGCGCAGTTATCGCAACAGTTGCGCCGCTTTCTCGACGATCAAGCCTGGCTGGAAAATAAGCGCATCATGGATATTCTGCACGGCATCGAGAGCAAAGCGCTGGCCTTGCGGCAAGCGCCGCCCGCCGGTGATATCATGCGCATCGCGCAGCCTGGAGCAGCCATCGAATTGGCCATGGAACGCCCGTTATTCACACCCGCATTCAAGCCTCTGATTGCGGATATCGAACTGCAAGCAGGCGACAGCGACGCCGATCCGGCGGCACTCTATGCCCAGATCGTCGTGGACAAGGCGCGTCTGACCCGGCACATTCGCCAGGCACTGCAAACACGCGAACAAATCATGCTGTCTGAATTGATTGACACACAGCCGCTGCAACAGGGTTTGGCGGAGCTGGTCACCTATCTGCAACTGGGCAGTGAATCATTCAAGGCGGTGGTGGACGAAAACACCGAGGATTTAATCACCTGGAACGCCGCAGCCCACGATGGCGCCATTGTCAGCAAGCAAGCACGGCTGCCGCGTGTTATTTTCGTACGCTGACTATTCATGGATATGACCGATATGGATGGAGAAGAACAACCGGCAGACGTTGCAATATCCCCCGACCCGCCTGCGGATCTGCCGGTACTGCTCATCACCTTGCTCAAGGGTGTCATCTACCGCGACGACGATGAACGGCTGTGGGGCATGCTGCTGAATCTGCAAACCCGCGTGCGCGATTATGTAACGGTGCTGGGGTTGGATCTGGTGCTTGACGAAGCGGAAGGCTACGCATTCCTCAAAAGCCGGACGGAATCCGCAGACAATGAAGCCACCCCCAAACTGCCCCGGCTGGTTGCACGCAGACCGCTGTCGTTTCCGGTCAGCTTGCTGCTGGCCCTGCTGCGCAAAAAACTGGCCGAATTTGACGCCAGCGGCAGCGATACCCGCCTGATTCTGACGCGCGATGACATCGTCGAACTGGTGCGCGTATTTCTGCCGGATAGCAGTAACGAAACCGCCTGATCGATCAGATCGAAATCCACATTAACAAAATCGTTGAATTAGGTTTTCTGCGCCGCCTCAAGCCACGTAGCGGCAGCGCTGCCGCACTGCCAGGTTTCGAGGTGCGGCGGATTCTTAAAGCATTTGTCGACGCCCAGTGGCTGGCGGATTTCGATGCCCGGCTGGCGGCCTATCAAGCGCAACTGCCGGGCGCAGTATCTGAAACATCAAAGGAAAGTGCGAACGATGCTTGAACCGCAACCGCTGAGTCTTGATTTCACGGCGGATAACAGACTATCCGGTTTCCGGTTAAAACAGCTGGAAATATTCAATTGGGGCACGTTCGATCAGCGCGTTTGGACACTGAAACTCGATGGCAGAAACGGCTTACTGACCGGTGACATCGGTTCCGGCAAATCGACGCTGGTCGACGCCATCACCACCTTGCTGGTTCCCGCGCAGCGCATTGCCTATAATTCCAATTACAGATAGAAACAGTAATAATATAAGCCTTTACCTTTGGTAGAGGTCATCATGGCACGGAAGGCAAGTGGAACGGAGCAACTTG
>NZ_FONE01000059.1 GCF_900112825.1 Nitrosomonas sp. Nm166
AGGATGCAGGCCGCCGGCGTGCAACTGATCAACTGGTTCAGTGTGGCCAGTGAATTGCACCGCGACTGGCGCAACGATGTCGAAGGGCTGGGCGCTTTATTATCCAGTTACATCCCGAATTACCGGAATTTGATGACGAGTTACTTTGCCATCACCAAGAAGAAATAGTATCTATCTGTCACGGTGCGAGATTATGAACAAATATGTGGATTTTCTGCAACAGAACCTTAATTTTTCTCATTAGTCATTTGAGACAAGAGAAAAACTGCATGAGTACGGTTGGTCGCTTTAAGCTTTGACATGATCTTCCGGACATGAGTCTTTACGGTGCACTCCTTCATTCCAAGCTCATAAGCAATGAACTTGTTTGACTTGCCTTCTCGCAGAAGCTGAAGAACCTCCATTTGTCGCGGTGTAAACGAATCAAATACCGCTGCGCCAATTGGAGCATAGTCGTGGCTATCCTCCTTAAAAAGGCCTGCGGTTTTCTCGGCGATCTCTTCCAAAGTGCTATCCGGAATAAACGTTCCACCCGACACGACAAGCCGAAGTGCCTGGATCACCTTAGGCGGATCGAACGACGACAGGATATAGCCGCGAACCCCATTTCGAAAGGCAGTCAGAACATTACATAATTCATCGTCATCGGAAAGGATTACTATTGGGATGTCGGGGAGCTCATGCCTCAGCCGTAGAATTGCATTATGAATATCATCTTCACAAACGCTGGCGGCTCCAATATTTAAGACAATCATTCCCACACTCCAGGGGCGTTCCAAATAATCGGACACAAACTCATTGGGATTCGCATAAGGCATAATAGTGAAATCACTTAACCGCCGGGTTCCAGGAGAAGCCGCTGTTAGTAAAGCCAAGAGAGACATCCGCGTGAGCTGCCGCGGATCGATCAGTGCGAGTCTTGCTCTATTGTTATTATCCAGATCTACCTTGCTTTTTTGTAGCATCATGCCCATCCTCCTTTATCAATGACTCTTTTATCAATGACTCCTTTATCAATGATTGCTCACTTTTTGGGTATCCTTCAATATTATTTTAACTCTTCAATATTTGTATTTTCTCCCTTTTTACGACTCCTTTTCATTATGTCTTGTGTTATGGGTCTTGTCTATATGGGTTACTCTAAAAAATACAAAGAAAACAATTGACTTTACTTTAGACATTTACCCTCTACCCTTACATCGCCTGAACGGTGACACAAGCTGAGGAATGAAACGAGTGAGAGAGATATTGATGTGGTCCAATAGACTCGGACACTCTGGTTAAGAGAAAATAATCTTAACTGGAGAGAAAATGATAATAAGAAAGCAATACACAAAGGAATACAAATTAGATGCAATCAGCCTGGTTCTGGATCAGGGGAATAAGCCAGCAGAAGGCAGCCCGAAGTCTGGAAATTAATGCCGACATGCTCAGACGATGGATCAAGGAATACCAGACAGATGATGATGGATAGGCATTCCGGGGCAATGGGAGGCTGACGCCGGAACAGGAAGAAATTCGCCGCCTGAAGGCACAAATCAGGCAACTTGAGCTGGAGAGGCAAATATTAAAGGAGGCGGCGGTCTTTTTCGCAAAAGAAACGAGATGAAATATTCGTTCATCACCCAAAAGAAGAAGACCTGCCCGGTTGGCTTGATGTGCCAACTCATGGGTGTAAGTCGTAGTGCCTACTATGATCATGTTCAGCGCATGGCAGCTGCCCTGATGATCCGTATCCTAAAGGGACTGCTTGTGGCAGTTCGGGATATAGCGAAATTGTGCAATTACACTTATGGCAGCCGCAGGATGAGAAGGCGCTGAATGCATTGGGTTATCCGGTTGGTCGATGGAAAACGCAAAGCCTGATGCGGGAAGCTGCAGTTCAAGTGAGATACCGGAAGAAGTACAAAGTGACAACGAATAGTCATCCCAAACAATCGGTTGAATCGCACCGGGTTTACAGGAGACTGTTTAGTTTGAGTCAAACTGCATCAGCTGACTCCCTTAATTGGCGATAATATGCCATTTCGAATTCCACTGGCGGAATATCTCCAATCAGCTCCAGTAATCGGCAATTGTTGAACCAGTCCATCCACTCAGGATGGCAAATTCCACTTCATCAATGCTGCGCCAGGGTCCGCGATGCATATGACTCGATCTTGTATAATCCGTTAATCGTTTCAGCCAACGCATTGTCATAAGAATCGCCAACACTGCCAACAGAAGCTTCAATATTGGCTTCTGCCACAGATCAAAGTGCAATCTTGCACCTTGAATCCGTGGTTGATAGAGTAGCTTACCTATTTACTGTTTATCGACAGACGATATATACTTATCCCATGATCCAATCCTTCAAATGCACTGATACTCAATCCTTGTTTGAAGGCAATAGGGTTGCCCGCTTTGCCAATATCAAATCGGTAGCGGAGCGCAAACTGGGCATGCTGAATGCGGCCTATAAGTTGCAGGATTTGCGATCGCCGCCCGGAAATCGACTTGAAGCATTGGCAGGAGATCGCGCTGGTCAGCACAGTATCCGCATCAATGACCAATGGCGGGTATGTTTTGTGTGGACTGATAACGGCCCTACTGATGTGGAGATAGTCGATTACCACTAACCATAATGGAGTATGAAATGTTTAAAGATGGAATGCGCCCGATTCACCCCGGCGAAGTTCTGCTGGAAGAATATCTGATGCCGCTAGATATGTCACCGCATGCGCTGGCCAAGGCTTTGCATTTGCCACCATCTCGCATTAATGAAGTTGTTCGGCAAGAACGCGGTGTGACAGAAGATACTGCTTTGCGCCTGTCTCGGTACTTCAAGACTACCCCGCAGTTTTGGCTAAATCTGCAAATGCAGTATAACTTAAAAACCACCGCCGAAAAGGTTTTGCCGGCCATTGAAGCTGAGATCCAGCCATGCGAGTTGGTGAAGGCCTGAGCATCATGTGTATATGGCATAATCCCTGGTTTGGTAAGGATAAGTGCCAAATACTTACCTGCTTACCTGTCACAAAAGTGAAGGGTTATGATAGCAATTCAGCATCAAAAAAGGGGCCATAGCTGGTATGGTAAAGTTAATCAACTCTTATTAGCATTTATACATTAATGAAGAATACAGCAATAACTGCCAATCGGAATAGCTGTGCAGACTTTGAGATTATAGAGAGACGCATCAATATTTCACCGTTGAGCGTTGAGGAATATATATTTAAATAGATTCTTTTTCAACCTATGGAGGTAATAGTTATGAACACGCCCATAACTTGGTTAATTAATTCTTGTGTTTTAATAAGTGGTAGAAAAATGAAAGAACTAGCATATGTCCTTATAAGTGGAACGCTCCTGTTCAATACAATATCCGCCCTTGCGGAACATCGTGCCGTTAATGTTAGCATTGGGGGTACTGGAGGCGCTGTTGATTCTGCCTCTGAACACAAAGTTCGCAAGATTATCGGGCATGCATTTAAGAATGGAGCTGTCGATACTCTGTATGTATATAGCCCTAGAGCAGGAGGACCTATTTTTATAGAAGGTGGCTTGTCTTTATGTGCAGAGGCGGGTTTTAGTGCAACTACAGAAAAATTCAATGATTTTATACAGAAACTAAACTTTATTCATCCTCCATCTGGTACTTTCTATAACGTAGAATTAACTAAAGCTTGTGAGCCTATTGATGTAATAAGTCAACCACAAAGTTGTGGTGGAATCCAAGGGAGACAGTGTGCAAGTACGCAACAATATTGTGATTTCGGTATCGGTCATTGCAAGATTGCCGACGCAGAGGGCATCTGCAAGGACAAACCTACAATTTGCACAAAACAGTATGAACCAGTCTGTGGTTGCGATGGAATAACCTATGGTAATGTATGCGAGGCGGCAGCAGCAGGTGTTTCCATTGATTATGTAGGTGAATGCAAACCATCTCAACCATAAGCCTGCGGCGGAATTGCTGGAATGAAGTGTGCACTAATAAGATTAGTATGGGCGATCTAACTGACGTTTGCGATCCCGCTCTTGGTCGGGGGAAGTTTAACGTGGAATAAAGGTAAGTAGGTGCTAATGTATTTATACCAAAGCTCTTAGTTACAAGTTATCTACTCTTTAAAATAAAAGCGCTGATGTGGTCCAATAGACTCGGACACTCTGGTTAAGAGAAAATAATCTTAACTGGAGAGAAAATGATAATAAGAAAGCAATACACAAAGGAATACAAATTAGATGCAATCAGCCTGGTTCTGGATCAGGGGAATACGCCAGCAGAAGCAGCCCGAAGTCTGGGAAATTAATGCCAACATGCTCAGACGATGGATCAAGGAATACCAGACAGATGATGATGGATAGGCATTCCGGGCAATGGGAGGCTGACGCCGGAACAGGAAGAAATTCGCCGCCTGAAGGCACAAATCAGGCAACTTGAGCTGGAGAGGCAAATATTAAAGGAGGCGGCGGTCTTTTTCGCGAAAGAAACGAGATGAAATATTCGTTCATCACCCAAAAGAAGAAGACCTGCCCGGTTGGCTTGATGTGCCAACTCATGGGTATAAGTCGTAGTGCCTACTATGATCATGTTCAGCGCCATGGCAGCTGCCCTGATGATCCGTATCCTAAGGGACTGCTTGTGGCAGTTCGGGATATAGCGAAATTGTGCAATTACACTTATGGCAGCCGCGGGATGAAGAAGGCGCTGAATGCATTGGGTTATCCGGTTGGTCGATGGAAACGCAAAGCCTGATGCGGGAAGCTGCAGTTCAAGTGAGATACCGGAAGAAGTACAAAGTGACAACGAATAGTCATCACAAACAACCGGTATTCGAGAACAGGTTGAATCGGCAGTTTGATGTCGCGAACCCTGATCAAACCTACGTTGGTGACATAACGTACGTTTGGACACAAGAAGGCTGGCTGTATCTGGCGGTTGTCATCGATTTGTTTTCCAGAAAGTAGCTGGCTGGAGCATGAGTTCGAGGATGAAAGCAAGGCTAGTTTGTGATGCGTTGAGAATGGCTATCTGGCAGCGCCGACCGCGGGCAGGGTTGATTGTGCATTCCGATCGTGGGTCACAATATGCCAGTAAAGCATACAGTAGCTTATTGAAAGCTCATGGTTTTATTGGCAGCATGAGTCGTCTGGGAGACCGTTGGGATAATGCGGTTGCTGAAAGCTTCTTTGAAAGCCTTAAACAGGAACGGTGTCAGTGGCGGAACTACCAAACCCGCTATGCGGCACAGCAAGATGTATTGCAGTATATTGCTATGTTTTATAACAGCCACCGGCTGCACTCATACCTGGGATACAAAATCCCTAGTCAATATGAAGCAGAGGCAGCAAAAATGAGAAAAATTGCTTAACTGGTGTGCCCGAAATTTGTTGACCACGTCATGTTGATACAAAATAACCTCGTGCCCAGAAATTCTCACCCGTAAAGTTTTTTGCTTTCCCCATAAATCGGCGCGCTATTGATATCGCGCTCTTCCCCTTGATGTAACCTATTACATGCGATACCGAATATTTTGGCGGTATACTTATACACATATGTATGTGATCTGGCATCAAGTGTCCTTCCAATATTTGGCACCCCTTTTGCTCCGCCAAATCATGCAGTACTTTTCCCAGATGCTTACGGATTGCTCCAAATATCATCTCTTTCGTTTCTTCGGAATAAATACTACGTGATACTTACAATCCCATGTCGTATGCGTCAGTCTCTGGTAATCTCTCATCTGATTCTCTTAGCTTTTGGTCAAGCTAAAGAATCAAGGTGACCATTTCACTCGGTCAAACCTTTATTAATCCCCCGGCATAGCCGGGGGATTACCTTATTTATTTAATGTTTGCTCCCAATTTTCTGCTCTACTACACCTGAAGTAGGCGGGACAACGAATCACACAATACAACTTTCATGCAACACATAACCTGCTTATCAACCATTTTCAATTTAATTACCCTCAACAGAACAGAATCGCTTGCATTCGTTCAAAGAATTATGTCATTTGTGACACCTACTATGTCTAACGGGGGGGCATCGTCCAACTCAATCTGCAAGTCAACAGCACCGGGATCACCGAATACATTTACACTCAATATCCCGGTCCCCGCATTATAATTCAGCTGTGCCAGAGTAAACGCCTGATTCCCGCCCACATTCAGATTGGCATCAATCGTGGAAAGATCGATGAAATCTCCCGCAGCAGCTCCATTGCCATCGAAGTCGAGAATAACGTCGCGAGCCCCTTCCCCAGCCGGGCTCTGCGCTACCGTGTTATAATCGAACCTATCAAAACCTGCTCCTCCCACAAGGAAGTCCTTACCGAGACCCCCAGTAAGAATATCACCTCCGCCGCCACCAACCAAAACATCACCGCCGGCGCCCCCAGCCAGCCTATCGGCGCCACCAAAACCTAATATAATATCCCTGGCCGCACCCCCCGTTAAAAAATCGTTTCCTCCAGTTCCAAAAATGATTGCCATGATAAATCTCCTTTCATCAAGTTAAGTTAAACAAAAACTTCGATTGATCGATTCTCTGGCCAGAGGCCGAAGCTCATGATTATCCTTTTGCCATACTGCCTTTCGGGGACCTGTCCCACAGGTTAACAATGACAAATCTTCCTCTCCAGGAGCGCGCCCATGCTGGGCGTACAACCAAAAAACCCCCATGTCAGTGACATGGGGTTGCAGGTTTCTTCAGTTCACCTTTAGTTACATCGGCTTCATTGATAGTCAGTCGTTATGTAGCTAAAAGTGCGCTGAATTTCCTTCTCCCTCTTAAGGAGCACTGAAAGCAACGGCTACGCTACTGGCCACTGCCCCCCAAGGAGTCACATGGGCCTGGGCATCGGTAACGGCAAGACAGGTAGCACCTTTACACGATGCATCGGCTGTTGCAACTGCCAATTTGGGTCCTTTAAAGAATTTATGGTCAAAATGTTTCCAATCTGCATGATGATCATGTTTTTTGGTACCAGCAGCCGTGACAGTATCCATTGAAGCTTCGGTTAAACGCAGCGGTTCAGCTGCATTGGCAACACTCACACCAACAAGTAAAGTTACACCAGCAAGTAAAGAAGTAATTTTTGTATTCATAATACATCTCCATTTTGATTTAAAATCCCCGGTATTTACCTCGCCTAGCCGGCTACCTAATCAAGGCCCCGTGAATTTTCGTTTGGCCGGTAAGGCAAATAGTGATCTATGTTGCGCAGAATGGCAATCCGTAAATCGTTTATCAACTTAAAGTATACCCAAATGTCAAAAAGATTATCGTGAGTGAAATAATGCCTATTTCTTTATACTGTTTCATACTTTAGTAGTACCCCGTCATTTATTGCCTTCTCAGTCGAAAGCAGCACATATAAACTAAAATACATCTTCAAAAAAGAAAGGCGATGCATTAATTTAAGCAACCAGGTTTTCTAAGAGAGAAGCGGGAAAGCGTCAGCAGCAAATAGTGTAAAAATCGCAACGCAACGTGTCGAGAAAAGGAAAACAATGTTGCCTTGCATCTTCTATACTATAAATAGCCAGGAGAAAAAATCATGAGAATAGTACTTGCACCTTTCGTATGTGCAGTCTTCGCCGCGATGACTCCGTAGCTCAGGCAGAATCGGCAATCATGAAGCAATCAGAGCCAATGAAACTGACAGAACAACACATGAATACCATCACCCCTGGTTACCGCGGCAGAATAGTTGGCGCTTATGCGTTCGGCACTCACTCGAGCCATTCCATAAGCACGATAACCACCTCGGCGGGGGATTATCAAAGGCCACGGAATAGCGGCCTTCTGTTGCGGCACGAAAGCTTTTGGCCATGTAGTGATCAGCCCTTATATCACAAAATTAAGCCAAAATATTTTGGCCAATATTTATCATTCGATTACGGACGGTCATCATGGGCATTTCTATAATATCCATTAGCTGGCCGGCGTGTGGCTATTTGCAATGAATTATGAGGGGGTCGTGTAATTGCAAATAGCATGAATATTAACACCATGACCCTGATATTTTCTTACGCACATGGAGTTGCAACGGTTATCGTGGTCAACAATTCACCGTTGCCACCGCCGCATTAAGTAATAATGCTAAAAAATCTGCATCCGCTCCAATATTGAAGCTGGCAGCAGGAAGATTACAGAGCGGCAGTAGTGATTTTAATATTTTCTGCCTAAAATTCGGATAGCCTTGCCAGAAATACTAAGGCTTAATAACAAGAGGAGAAGAACGTATGAAACAATGCCAATCCATTAATTCTGTGGCCCTGCGATTACTCTGCATCGCTATTCTAACCATGAATGTTGCGAACGCGGCAGAGGCGAGAATAGTTAAATCTCTTATAGAAATGCGCCAGGAAAATGTGATTGTGCAGAAGTGGGATCTTAGTTGCGGGGCTGCTGCGTTAACGACTTTGTTAAATTTTCAACATCAGGATATGGTTACCGAGAAAGAGGTAGCGGCCATGCTGATGAATAGGGAAGAATACATAAAAAATCCCATGTTGGTTAATACTCGCCATGGATTTTCATTACTCGATTTAAAACGCTATGCCGATGGGCGTGGCTACGAGGGAATCGGTTATGGCAAGCTCACGCTTGATGATTTGGTAGAGAAAGCGCCCATTATTGTCCCCGTCAATTTGTTAGGGTACAATCATTTTGTTGTTTTTCGAGGAATGCAAGGCAGCCGTGTATTACTTGCTGACCCTGCATGGGGTAACCGCACCTTGCTGATCAAGCAATTCGAAGATGCATGGATGAGTTTTCCGGAAATCGGCAAAGTCGGATTTGTAGTTGCCCGAACTGATGGCGTCTCACTGCCTAATCTGCTTGAGCCCAGAGCGGAAGAATATGTGATGCTCCGATAAATTGTCAAAGTCTTGGGAAGTGATGCGCCTTAAAGTTCATTAACTTCCCAAGATTATTTTTATATAAATACTCATTACTCGGTACATTCTATTTTCGCGCAGAAGTATTGTAACTTTGTATGGGTTTTTCTTGAAACTGAATGGCGAAAAATGAGAAAAAAAAGCAAATGGATAAGGAACTGGATCAAACGGTTTTTATTAATGGGTGCCTGTCTTCTTTTTGTCAATTCCTCCAGTATTTGGGCGCAGCAGGTAACGGAAGAGACCCGAGTCAATCAACTGATGATAAAACTCCAGGAGCGCGACAAGGTAATCGCAGATCTTCAGCGCCGTGTAGAGCAGCTGGAACAACGTGTCGGTGGGACGCAACAGGATTCTGAATCTGCAGCGGCTGCTCAACCTGCTGCAGAGCCAGCAACAAAAACTGTTGCCGATCAGCCTGTTCGACAGGCTCAAGGTGATGAACCTGCAAAAAAAACATCATCCGCTGCCGCAGCGCAAAATAAAAAGGGCCCTGGTACTTTCGAGGTAGATGAGGAAGCAGCAGAAAGAGCGCTTGAACGCACATTGGTTCAGACAGGCGCATTACTGCTGCCCTTCGGACAAGCAGAAGTTCAGCCCTACGTAAATTATATTCGTTTTGAAACTGAGCAACCTGTCTTGCTCAGTAATGCGGAGGGTAACATAGCTGGTGTCGCCGATATTCGAAACCGCCGAAATGATATCGAGGCGGGTGTTTTTTTTAGACTCGGCCTGCCTTTCGATGCTCAGGCAGAACTTAGCGTTCCGGCCCGGGTGATTAATCAATCGAGTGTGGTAGGACTTATTAATCAGGAAACGGTAAATTCCACTCATATGTTAGGCGATGTTCGTGTCGGTCTTGCCAAGACTCTCCTGCGAGAAAGCGCTTGGCTGCCAGATATTATTGGTCGAATAACCTGGGATACAGCGACAGGCAAACTAACTCTCAATAACCCTCAGCTTGGTGGCTTGGCCACTGGTTTCGACGATTTGACCTTTTCATTAACCGCACTTAAGCGTCAGGATCCTTTGGCTTTTACGGGTACACTGAGTTACAGGAAAACGTTCAAGAAAGATGGCTTCGAGCCAGGTGATGTGTATAGCCTAGCATTAGGTGCAACGCTTGCTGCAAGCCCACAGACTTCATTAAGTTTGGGTATTCAGCAAAGTTTCATAAACGGTGTAAGGATATTTGATAACACAGTCCCCGGGAGCGATGCAATCAATAGTTTGTTTACATTCGGCGCTGCTTCCACTGTTGGCAGTCGGTTATTCTTCACAACGAATGCTGGTATTGGTATAACAAAAAACGCACCGGATTATTTTATCAGTGTAGCGATTCCATTGCGGCTTGACGTGCCATTTCAACGAATGTTAAATGCAAATTAGAAAGGCCACGAGTTGTTGCAAAAAGTCTGCATTTCAGCTGAGTACTAGTTTTTGGAGTGTAGAGAAAAGCAATGACCGTCTTCAAATAACGTCATGATCAGAGGATTGTGATTCTGGGCTGTGTTAGTACTGGAAAATGCGGCTTACTCAGAAAGTATGACAAGCTGACTGTACCCTCACCAAGAAAAAATAGACCCTATCTGCCACAGTGGGAGATCATGAATAAATCTAACCGATCTACGAGAAGCGCGCTCGCTGATACTTCATCAGGTCATCAATGAATATTCAACCTAAATTACTCGGTTAACCACCCCATCCCCATTGATTCTTCAATTCATCGAAGCCATTCTCGCAATCTGCTCGATCCCGATGCAATTGACCCAGGGTTTCCAGAGAATAGTCAGTATTGATCACCAGCACGATATATTCCCAGAGCTTAACTTTGTCTGAATGGTCAATGAAGTGCAGTGTCGGTTGAGTGTCAGGATTTACCTCAACCGCCATATTGCCCTTGACTTGCCGCCGCAGCATAGGTAAGAGGACATCCGTCCGCCCAGCGGGAAAATAATCCGGTAACTTCCAGAAACTCGGCAAAAAATGCTAGTGGGCCCATAGCTGTAGCGCTTCCGCCTTCATCTCACCTCACGTGAAATCGACCACCCGGGGTCAACAAACGTAGTTCCTCCTCATATTGCTCCATCTCCTGTATGGCATTACCAACTTCCTTTGTCAGTGTTTTTCGCTCAAATTCCATTTCACCCAAGGGGTGATTCCTTTATTCAGTCGTAAAACCTTTACAGTACTCTATTTACGCTTGTTTTATAGGTTCAACTGAGGAAAATAGGATTAATCAGCGTTTCCCTAGCAGTCGATATGTCTATTGCATCAGACTATTCAGATGCACAATAGCGTAGTATGATGAAAGTGAAAGTCGGCAATCGCCAAGCAGTTCTCAATCTTGTCTAATCTATTCAAATACTTGAGAGGAGACAATTCATGCAGACAATACAACCTGATGCATCCGTTAAGAAGCTGTTACGTATCCAACGAAATACAGATCAACACTGGGTCGGTGATGGATTTCCCGTGCGCACACTATTTGCTTATTCAGACTTAGGCCCCATGATCAGTCCTTTTCTGCTGTTTGACTATGCAGGGCCTATGGAATTTCCACCGACCGAACAACGTCGTGGTGTGGGTGAACATCCGCATCGCGGTTTTGAGACCGTCACCATCGTTTATAGCGGTGAAGTAGAGCATCGTGATAGCTCAGGCGCTGGCGGCAAGATTGGTCCGGGCGATGTGCAATGGATGACCGCAGCTTCCGGTCTGGTTCACGAAGAGTTTCACAGTAAGGACTTTTCACAGCATGGCGGCGTGCTTGAGATGGTGCAGCTATGGGTGAACTTACCTGCCAAGGACAAGATGTCGTCGCCTCATTATCAAAGTATTCTGGATAGTCAGATTCCTGCCATCAATCTCCCGGAGGATCAAGGAAGGGTACGTGTCATTGCGGGTGAATTCGAGGGTACAGCGGGACCGGCACGTACCTTTACACCCATCAACGTATGGGACTTGCACCTGACAAATAAACAGCCCCTCGACCTTGCCGTGCCTGATGGTCACAACACCCTGCTGGCAGTGCTCAAGGGATCGGTGCATGTGAATGGATCTGAAACCCTTGGTACAGCGGAAGTCGGTCTGTTTGCACGCAGCGGTGACCATATTC
>NZ_FONE01000060.1 GCF_900112825.1 Nitrosomonas sp. Nm166
TCAGAAACGCATCCTCATATTCCGCTTCATCCGCCGTCCACATGTAGTCAGTGTGATCATCAGGAGCCAAATAAATCCTCTTCTGCGCTAAAACTCCCTGCGCAATGAATGTTATTAATAAAAAAATAAAACCCCTTGAAATAAGATTCTTCATACAAGCTCTTGGAAGATAAGGGAATAAATGACCATTTATCACAGGCAAATGTACCGAAAGTTAGCTTGAGCGTCAAAGCCAGAGCGTGAGTCTGCCTCGGACATTATTTCATCTACACTACCACGAAATTAGTCGCTTTAATTCATCATTGTGAGGCGTATTACCCGTGGATCATCGGCAAATTCAAGCAGCAATCGTCGTACGCGTTCTTGCCATGCATTGGCAAAAGCAATTTGCTGAGAAGCATCAGCACGGTCCTGCAGGATAGCCATTAAACGCTCTCCCTGAGCGGAATCGGCGGGTATCAAGGAAACATCGAGTGTCACAGCTACACTGACGTTGTTATCGAGGCGCTTAAAAGTGATCGCCTCACTTTCACGACGATCTGCAAAACTGAGCAATCCTTTGCGCCTGAAACGCCCGCGCATACCCTGAAACCCATTGGCGGCAGCAGCACCAGTCAGAAGCGTCAGCACCTGCGCCATCACACCGGTAGTACCTTCATCTTCCGGTGCCGGCATGCGCACGGCAACGTTGCCACGCTCGGCAGGCCCATCCGGATAAAGCGCAGCCAGTGCCGCACGTCCGATCAGAAATGCGCCAGCAACAGTAGGACAAGAATGCCCAGCCAGGCGCACGGCGTCCGCATAGTGATAGTCAAGCCGGCCATTGCTGGCTGCGCCCAACATAGCAGCAAAAGGATCATAGGTACGCACGACTGGTGCATGTTCATAAAAATCAGGGAAATTCATTATCACCTCTCTGAATGGGTTGGTTTATGTGGCTTTAGCGGCAATGCAGGGATGTGCTTGCAACTGTGGAAAAAGCACGCGCTCCTCATAACGCACATGAGCAGCGAGAAGATCAGCAAACCGTCGCAGGCGCAAGGCGGGTTCGAGCGCACAAGGTCCACAAGCGAGCGTGCGCAACTCAGCATGCTCGGTAAAAATGCGCGCCACTGACTCAGGATCGAGCGTATCTGCTGCAAGATGGATCAACTGCTCCTCCTGCGCAAAGTGAGCAGCCAACACTGCATGCCAATGTTCTTCGATACGCACTAGCGCCGAGTAAACAGCACTGCCCTTATCATCTGCAGCTTTCCGGGCAGCTCGCGCGACCACCAGTGATGTATGGTGTTCACGAGATAAGGGAAGTAAAGCACCAGCCCGAGGCATAATTTTTAAAAGGACAGTTTCAGGAACAATATAGGTTATGGGATTGAATAAGCAAAAATCAATGACGAGAGTATCGGCTTATTCCTTCTGTATTAAATACTATTTTGCTGAATCGAGATAAGACATTCAACCCCAAAATCATAAGGGTCGATTGAAATTTTTATCTGCTAAGTTTCAACTATCGCTTAATAGAATAAGCCTAGTGATTATGTGCTTACTCTATCTATTAATGACTCGTCTTGCTATAGCTCCAATACAACATAAACCCGGTAAAAATCATGCCACCGAACAGATTGCCAGCGATCACCGGCAGTCCATTCCATACCCACCAGTCAGCCAATGTGATATCTGCGCCCAGCCACATGCCGGCAGGAATCACAAACATATTGACAATGGCATGCTCATAGCCGAGGCCAAAAAACGTCATGATCGGCAGCCACATGGCAGCAATCTTGCCGATGGTTGTGGTGGAGGTAAATGCCATTACGGCACCCAAAGTCACCATCCAGTTACATAGCAGTGCGCTGGTAAAGGCAGCAATCGTGCCATCCAGGCCGAGCTTTGCATATTCGAGCGTTTTGGTCTCTGCGATAACGATTGTTCGTTGCAAAGCAGGAATGGTGGCCGGGTCGATCGATCCCATTTTGGTTGCTACGACACAATACAAATACGCATAGGTGATACTGCCGATTAAGTTGCCAAATAGCACCCAGGTCCAATTCCTCAATAAGTGACCGAATGGAATTCTTTGATCCTTGACCGCGATTGGAATCAGCGCGAAATTACCGGTGGCGAGTTCCAGTCCAAGTAGAATGATCATGACAAAGCCCACCGGAAACACTAGCGCACCCACAATACCCCAGCCCGTTTGAGTCGCCGCCAGAATCGCCAGTGTGGTGGCATAACCGAGAAAAGCACCTGATAGAAAGCCGCGGATCAGCAACTGTCTGGTCGGTAGCCCCGCCTTTTTGGCGCCCGCCTGCAACATGTTTTCGACGATTTCTTCCGGTTTTACATACGCCATGTTAAGCACTCCTGCAATGACAAATTGGAGGCTGCGATTTTAGCGCATAATCAGATTGTTTTTTCAGGCAAAAAAATTTGCAGAAGATCGTTGAGAAAGCGCCTGCCTAGCACGGTGGGTTTAATGCGATGATGATCGTGTACCAGTAAGCCACGTTGCTCGGCTTCATCCAATTGTTTTTGAACGGCGGTAATGGGCAAGCCTGTGCGTTCATGGAACAGGAGTGCGTCAAATCCTCCGTTAAGCCGCAATGCATTCATCATGAATTCAAATCCCCGGTCCTCAGCAGTCAATTCATGTCTTGTCTGGATCAATGACTCACCTGCCTGGGCTTTGGCCAAATATTCTTTCGGCTGCTTATAGCGCATCTGCCGCACGATTTTATCCGCAAAACTGATTTTGCTGTGTGCGCCTGCGCCGATACCAATGTAATCTCCAAACAACCAGTAATTCATGTTATGGCGCGATTCCTTGCCTGACTGTGTAAACGCTGAAGTTTCATAATTTCGATATTGATGGCTCGCGGTCGTTTGCTCAATCATGTCCTGCATCGCCGCCGCTTGTTCATCCTCAGGCAGCTTCGGAGGAAAACGATGAAACAGCGTATTAGGCTCCAGTGTCAAATGATAGGCCGAAATATGCGTAACTCCAAAAGCACATGCGGTTTTGATATCTGCCTGCGCCTCTTCCAGCGTTTGCTCGGGTAATGCATACATCAGATCGAGGTTGATATTGTCGAAATTCTTCAGCGCGATTTCCACCGCGCGATGCGCTTCCTGATCATCATGCACACGGCCTAATGCATGCAGATGCTGTGGATTAAAACTTTGGATGCCGATCGACAGGCGATTAATGCCTGCTTTACGAAAATCAGCGAATTTTTGCGCTTCAAAGGTACCGGGATTGGCTTCCAACGTCACTTCGGCAAAGTGCTCCAGTGGCAGCAGGGTCCGTACTGCCGTCAATATTGTATCAATCGCTTGAGCACTGAATAAACTCGGCGTGCCGCCGCCAAAAAACACACTGCACAGTCGCCGTCCCCAAACATCTGCCAAAGCCAACTCGAGATCCTGTATCAGCGCTGCAACATAGGCTTTCTCGGATACCTGCGTACTCTCGCCGCGTATCTCGTGTGAATTAAAGTCGCAGTAAGGACATTTCTTCAGGCACCATGGAATATGCACATACAAACTTAGTGGCGGCAGTGCTTTGAGTTGAGGTGATTGCGAACCAAGGATTGATGCCGGCGAAATTATCGTACTCACGAAATTGATTACCCAACTTTGCGTAACGTTAATAACGGAGGGCTTGACAGCGCTGAACGCGTGCCCAGCAAACCAGCCACCAAAACCCCGATCACACCGATGGATGTACCGACCAGCCAGATCCAGGGATTAAAAGTATAGTCAAGATGCAATACATACTTTCCAATGATGTAACCCAGCATAGTGGCACCGGCAGACGCAAATAATCCGGCCAGCCCACCCAATATCGCAAATTCAGCCGCCCAGGCGCGTGACAGTTGTTCGCGTCTGGCACCCAGCGCTCTGAAAATGGCTGCTTCATAAATGCGTTCATCTTGTGTGGCGGCAATTGCTGCATACAACACAGCAAAGCCAGCCAGTACCGTAAACAGAAAAACAAACTCAATGGCTTGGGAGACTTGCCGAATCATTTGCTGCACTTGATTGATAACCACCGCTACATCAACCACCAAAATATTTGGCAAAGTCCTGACCAGCTCATGAATCATACCGATCTCTGTGGGCGGCACATAAAAACTAGTGATATAGCTAACCGGATAATTTTCCAGCACGCCAGGCGGCACCACTACAAAAAAATTAACCCGGAAGGTATCCCAATCCACTTTCCGCACATTGGTGATTCTGGCGGAAAAATGGCTGCCTGCAATGTCATAAGTCAGCTCATCACCTAACTTGACACCAATTGTTTTGGCAATGCCCTCTTCAATCGACAAAACGGCTTCATCAGTATCCTCATTCCACCAGGAACCTTGAACAATCTGGTTATCCGGCGATAGCTGACTCGCCCAAGACAAATTGAATTCGCGCCGAATATGCCTTTCAGCATGTGGATCATTCGCATAATCTTCCGGTGATACATTTTTACCATTAATTTTGATCAGCCGGCCCCTGACCATCGGAAATATAGGAGGATGTTCAATCGCATATTGCTGAAAAAACTCTTCCAATGATTGCAATTGGTCTCTTTGAATATTCACCAAAAAATGATTTGGTGCATCCGGAGGCAAGCTGGCATGCCAATCATCGATCAGATCATCCTGGATCAGTGTCAGCACCAGCAATGCCATCAAACCCAATCCCAGCGCCACCGCTTGCAAAACACTCGAAACCGCGCGTCGGTAAATACTGGCCAAGCCATAGCGCCAGACACCACCGGCTTGATGACGCAGGCCCGACAACGCTTTGATCAGCAGCCAGCCCAGGCAACCAAAAATAACAATGGCCGAGATAAATCCAGCCACGATATAGAAGCCCAGTTTCAGGTCTTGCGCTTTCCAGATGAATAACAGCGACAAAGCCGTCAATCCCAATAAGTAGCCTGCCACGCTGTGTGCATTGGATAGACCGATATCTCTGCGCAATACCCGTAATGCGGGAACGCTGCGTAAATTCAGCACAGGCGGCAATGCAAAACCCAATAACAATACCAAGCCAACCAGCAAGCCATGCACTGCAGGCCACCCATTGGGCCAAGGTAATGCAGTTTCGACAATGCCTGTCAACCAGTATGCGAGGATTTCTTGAGCTGCAAAGCCGATCAAACAGCCAATACTGCTGGCGATAACACCCAACGCAATAAAATAATACAGATATAAATACAACAATTGTTTCTGGCTGGCCCCCAGGCTTCGCATGACTGCGCAGCCATCCAAGTGACGCTGCGTAAAACGGCGTACAGCCAGTGCAATAGCCGCCGCTGCCAGGACAACACTCGCTAGAGCCGCAAGGCTAAGAAATTTTTCTGCGCGCTCCAATGCTGCTTTTATTTCGGGGCGCGCATCGCGAATACCTTCGATTCTCTGCCCTTTGGTAAGCTGGGCTTGCGCCCAATCGCGAAACTGCTGTACTTTTTTTACTTCACCCGCCACCAACAGATGATAGGAAATCCGGCTGCCCTGCTGTATTAAACCGGTATTCGGCAAATCAACCGCATTCATCATGATGCGCGGTCCCATATTAACAAATCCTACCGAATGATCCGGTTCGCGCACGACAAGCTCGGCCACGGTCAGCTGAGCGGTGCCGACATCAACCACATCCCCCTCTTTAAGATCAAGCCGCGTCATGACTTTTTCATCTACCCAGAGAGTGCTTGGTTGTGGAATTCGGCTTGCTACCTGAATTTCTGGTTGTGCTGTCAGTGTTTCTGATGATCTGCTGGCCAGAAGCACGCGCCCGCGCAGTGGATAGCCTTCCGTCACCGCCCTGATTTCTACGAGAAGATTGCTGTCGCCATTCGAAACCATGCTAGGAAATTTGGTTACCTTTGAAACAGCCAATCCGAGCTGACCGGCCTCATCTGCGTAGTGTTCTGGTAAAGGCTGACTGGAAATAACCAGTAAATCTGCTCCGAGCAGTTGATTGCTCTCACGGGCCAGTGCCATTTCTACACGATCAGCAAAAAAGCCCACCGTGGTCAATCCGCTGATTGCGATAACCAAGGCTAATATCAAAACATTGAGCTCACCCGCGCGCCAATCCCGATGCAACATGCGAAATGAAAGTTTAAAATGACTCATGAAGAAAAATGCTACCTTCTTGAAGGTGTTTATTAACAAAAATACTATTAAGGTTCAATTTGTTAGTTATAGACAATAACACTATTGCACAAGCTGGCCATTTGCTAATCGGATTTGACGTGAACACCGCCGTGACAAAGCTTCATCATGGGTAACCAAAACCAATGTCGTACCATGTTCACGATTGAGCTCAAACATGAGTTCAATGATTTGGATACCGGTCGCTGAATCAAGATTTCCAGTAGGCTCATCGGCTAGCAATAATTTTGGATCAGTCGCAAAAGCACGCGCAATCGCAACCCGCTGCTGCTCACCACCAGACAATTGTTTAGGATAATGATACAAGCGCATTGCTAATCCAACACGATCCAGCAATCGACGTGCTGTCGCTTCGGCATTGCTGACAGCAGTAAGTTCAAGTGGTAACATTACATTTTCAAGCGCTGTGAGTGCAGGAAGTAATTGAAATGACTGAAATACAAAACCCAGAATCTTGCTCCGCAAAGTAGCTCGGCTATCCTCATCCAACGTGAAAATATCAATATTATCCAGATGAACTTTCCCTGAAGTCGGTAGATCCAACCCGGCAAGTAATCCTAATAAAGTAGATTTACCTGAACCGGAAGCGCCTATAATTGCAACCGCTTCACCTGCATTGACTTGTAAGTTAACATCTTGCAATATGGTTAACTGTTCATCACCCGTACTGACTTGCTTGGTAAGTGCATGAGTCCAAAGAATGGGTTGTTTAACAAGATTATCTGACATGAAAAAAAATTTCCTTATTATTCTGATTTTCCTTTTTACTTTTATTGCTCCCGCTGCAGCTACGTCTTCGAAAACTGTAATGGTTTTTGGTGATAGCCTATCTGCCAGCTATGGCATGCCGACGGAAGCTGGCTGGGTTGCCTTACTCACACAGCGGCTACAGTCTAAATTTGCTGGCTATCAAATCATCAACGCAAGTATCAGCGGTGAAACAACGCTTGGAGGCCGCAATCGAATTGAACAGGCGCTTAAGACACATCACCCTGAAATTGTTATTCTTGAGCTTGGCGCTAATGATGGCTTGCGCGGTGCACCGATTAAATCAATCTATGAAAATCTGGAAGCTATCATTAAAATATGTCAACAAAATAATACATTGGTTTTACTTGCTGGGATGCGACTACCTCCTAATTATGGCGCGTCCTATACACAAAAGTTTGAAGCCATCTTTCCGCGGTTAGCTGAAGCTTATCAACTTAAATTAATACCCTTTCTCCTGGCTGGTTTTGGTGACAAGCACGAGTTTTTCCAAACTGACGGAATACACCCTAATGAAGTTGCGCAGAAAAAAATTGTAGAAAATGTTTGGGAAGTTTTACAAACCATGTTTAAAAGTGAACAAGTTGCCGCAAACCCAAACATCTAATAGCGGCAGCATTATATCATTTCTCAATTGAAGAACCTCGCCCACAAAGGATGAGGAATTTCAATAAAAATTAACCCCAATAGGTACCGCATGATTTGTCCAATCCATCTAAAAATTTCTGCAGATCTTCAGGCAAAGGCGATTGTAATTTCATGCGCTCTCCTGAAATTGGATGGATGATTTGCATTGTATGCGCATGCAAAAACATTCGCGTAAGATTAAGATTTTTCGCAAGTAACTTATTAATTTCAAAATTACCATATTTATCATCCCCGATAATAGGAAAGCCTAGATGAGCGAGGTGAACGCGAATCTGATGTGTGCGCCCGGTTTTTAATTCAGCGTCCAGTAAACTGAAATTCTTCCATGACTTTTGCAGTTTAAATATTGTATGAGCCAACATCGGTTTGCTATCTTTGCGCTTACCGGTCGATACCGCAACACGCCGTTCACCCGCAGCAGTAATATACTTATTCAAAGCCAGTTTCACATGTTGCTTGGAATTGCGCCATTCGCCCTTGACCATCACTAGATAGTGTTTTTCCGTTAGACCTTCGCGGATTTGCCGGTGCAAATCAACCAGAGCACTCCGTTTCTTGGCAAGCAATAATACACCAGATGTTTCTCTATCCAAGCGATGCACCAATTCAAGAAATTTCCAGGATGAATTTTGTGCACGTAATTGTTCAATGACACCAAAGCTGATACCACTTCCACCATGAACAGCCATACCGGCTGGTTTATCAATAATCAATAATGCATCATCTTCAAATAATTTTTCAAAAGTGAAAAAACTTGATAAAGCCAGAGGAGTTTTCTGAATAAAATTTTTTTCTGCGATTTTAATCGGCGGAATTCGTATGATATCCCCTATTTCTAAACGATAGCTGGCGTTAATCCGCTTGCTATTCACACGTATCTGTCCACTTCTTAGCAATTGATATATATGGCTCTTGGGTATATTTTTGTAATGCCTAAATAAGAAATTATCAATCCGTTGGCCTTTTTCCTCATCTTGAATGCTTAATTTTTTTAGGGGTAGAATAGACACATCCTTCTTTTTTAAGTCTTTAATTTTATTTATAATCCTCAAGGTAACTACAATTTTCAGCTATAAGAAGAACTCGCGCATTTTTTATTTTTTGGAATCCTTACAAAAACCCAAATCCATTTATTAAGAAACAACCTGACTTATTGTTATCGCAAACGCATTAATAAAAATTGGCATAATGTAAAGTTCATTTGGAACTTTATGTAAAATCTGGTACCTTAAACACGGTTAATAAAATTAACAGGAAGCAAAATTAAAATTCTTATTAACTAATGATTGAAAAAAATTTTTCAAAAAATAGATAGCAAAGTCAACAATATATTTAATAAAAAGAACTATATAATTGATAAATAAATATTATAATAAAATTATTAAAACAAAACCTCGTCATTACAACTACGTTTACCAGAAAAACTATCCAACAGTTTTGTTGATAGTGTACTTATAAATAAAACACGTAAGGTTTGTAAATGAAACGAATGTTATTTAATGCGACACAACCGGAAGAGTTGCGAGTCGCAATTGTCAACGGTCAAACACTTGTTGATCTTGACATAGAATCGGTTAGCAAAGAACAACGTAAAAGCAATATTTATAAAGCTGTTATCACACGAATAGAACCTAGTCTGGAAGCTGCATTTGTAGATTATGGCTGCGAGCGCCACGGCTTCTTGCCCTTCAAAGAAATAGCCCCATCATGCTTCAGTGAAAATGCTGACTCAGCCAACAGCCGGATTCAAGATTTTTTACATGAAGGCCAAGAACTGATTGTACAAGTTGATAAGGATGAACGCGGGACAAAGGGCGCTGCACTCACGACTTACATTTCACTTGCTGGTCGATATCTGGTTTTGATACCCAATAATCCCAATAGCGGTGGTGTATCCCGTCGAATAAGCGGTGAAGAACGCAACGATTTACGTGAAACCATTGCAAAACTTGAAGTGCCTGAAGGAATGAGTATCATTGCCAGAACTGCTGGAATTGGTCGAAGCCTGGAGGAACTGCAATGGGATTTAAATTATCTGACACAACTCTGGTTTGCCATTGAAGAGGCTGCTAATAATCAGGATGGGGTTTTTCTAATCTATCAAGAAAGCAGTCTAGTGATCCGTGCTATCCGTGATTATTTCAATCAAGAAATCGGTGAAATTCTGATTGATAGCCGTGATATCTATGAACAGGCCAGTCAGTTTATGGCGCATGTAATGCCTGCGAATGTCGATCGCCTTAAATTCTATCATGATAATGTGCCATTATTTTCACGCTTTCAAATTGAACATCAAATTGAAACGGCTTATTCAAGGCAGGTTTCCCTTCCCTCGGGTGGTGCGATTGTAATTGATCATACTGAAGCTTTAGTATCAATCGATGTGAACTCAGCACGTGCCATTCGAGGATTAGATATCGAGCATACCGCACTCAATACCAATCTTGAGGCAGCAGATGAAATCGCACGTCAATTGAGACTTCGTGACTTAGGGGGATTGATCGTCATTGATTTCATCGATATGGATGTAGCGCGTAATCAAAGGGAAGTCGAAGCCAGATTGAACGAAGCATTACGCCAAGACCGTGCACGCATTCAGGTAGGAAAAATTTCGCGCTTCGGTTTATTAGAACTGTCACGTCAACGATTGCGCCCTTCGCTGGGCGAAAGCAACTATATCCCATGTACGCGTTGCAATGGTACAGGATTTATTCGAGGAACCGATTCCTCAGCACTTCATGTGCTAAGAATCATCCAAGAAGAAGCCATGAAAGAAAATACCAGTGCTTTGCATGTTCAGCTTCCAGTCGATGTAGCCACTTACCTGCTCAATGAAAAGCGTGCGGAAATTTATGATATTGAAGCACGGCAAAGAATAGATATCATTCTGATACCTAATATTCATATAGAGACCCCTAACTACACCATTACGCGTTTGCGCCATGAAGACATCAAGTCGAATGAAGCGATGGCCAGTTATAAAATGGTGGAGAAGACTGCTGAAGAAAATACCTGGATATCAGCTGATCAGAAATTTAAGCCCGTTCGCCTTCAAGCTGCGGTTCAAGGTATAACACCTGCCCAGCCTGCGCCTGTCCGTGAAGACAGATCACGAGATTCATCTCTTCTAGACAAATTCTTCAGCTGGTTTAAACCTGCTAATACAGAAGAAACAAAAACTGACCTAGAAGCCACAAAACAACTCTTTGATAAGCCTAAAACAACACAAGATCGTGCACGTGTACGTAACCGCCGTGGACGAAGCCGAAATGAACGTGCTAAGCAATCCAGACAAAGTGACTTAATAGACCCAGGCCATAATAGCTCTGTTTCGGAACAATCGCCTCAATACAAGGGAATTACAGAGCAAAAAGACAAAAAAAACAAACCTGCTCAGCAATTAGATTCAAATCTCATTGAAAACGTGCTGACCGAGGATTTGCCGGCCATAGAAAAAGAAAGCGCTGAGAGTAGCTCACAAAAAACAGAGGGTCGTAGACGCTTACGTCGACACCGTAGCAATAAAAATCGCACTCAATCGACTCGCGATAAAAATTCAGCTGAGAATCAGGATTTAGCATTTGAGCAAACTGATACTAATGAAAGTGATTCACTGCATATGTTATCAGATACTGAAAAGCCAGCAGCTCGTCTTTCGATACAAGCTGATGGTGATGGTATGTCTGAAAAAATTTCTTTCAATGGTGATCTGCCAGAAGTCACAGCCGAGAAATATCAGACTGAAAAGATAACTACCGAAGCACCTGTCAGTGATTATTTAAAAACAATCAGTACTGACCAACCTGTTACTGTTGTCTCGGCGCCCCAGTTATCGGAATCCAGTCTTACTAAAGAATTGCCGGATTTTAAAAAAAGCGGTCTTGTTATGATTGAAACTCCGCCAGAAAAAGTTGAAGTAATTGCGGAAGAAGTCATCATTCCTAAACGTCCGAGAAGAAAAATCAAGGATGTTATCGCTACCGAAACAGGCCCCTTGATGCAAGTCGAAACACGTAAATAATCACCCTATCGAATCATTAAAAATGGAAATCAGGCACACTTATTCTAGAGCATTCTGCACTTAAATAGAGTCGATAAGGATTCTTAAAGGATGAGATATAGTTGATGATCTTGCTATGAGGAGGTGACATATGCCAAAACCCTTATCGAATGATCTCAGGAAGCGTCTGATCAAGGCGGT
>NZ_FONE01000072.1 GCF_900112825.1 Nitrosomonas sp. Nm166
AACAATAAATTCTGAATAGAAACTCGATTTATCCCCCTTGAAAAATGAATCTCTGGCAAATTCGCTCTTATTTTTGATGCTCGTGCAATATCCAGATTAGTAATATCATCCAGAAATATAATGGCATCTATCGTTGACCGGAATGCGCGATCAATTGAAGTGATGACGAAAGTATCGCCGGGCTTAAGGGCTTTCCGCACAGCCAAAAGACCAGGGCGTTTTTTTGCCGTGGCTCGTACAGCTCTATCTTTGTAAATATGAAGACACCCAGCGGCACGCAAGGCATCGATCTGCTGCAATACCATTTGCCGATTTGTGCTGCATCTGACATATCCAATCAGTGCCATTGTTTCCTTATAATCGCTTGTATTTATATCAATAAATGATCGAGTCATTTAGTGGACAAAAAGGAACCCTTTTGTCATCCATATTTTCCCCTCCTCAGCATTGATCTATTTTTTCTGAAACACGCAGTTTTGCTGACGTAACACATTTGTCTTTGTTGCTGTTAGAATTCTGCCAAAAGGGTTCCTTTAAGACCTACTACTGG
This sequence comes from Nitrosomonas sp. Nm166, assembly GCF_900112825.1. Lineage (GTDB taxonomy): Bacteria > Pseudomonadota > Gammaproteobacteria > Burkholderiales > Nitrosomonadaceae > Nitrosomonas. The sequence continues at coordinate 551 of NZ_FONE01000072.1, forward strand.
AAGCACTGGAAAGGCAAGGATATTTTTATTCGCAGGAATTTTTATATTCGTTTCTGCCTTATCAATAAACGGAACAGCCAGCGCTCAATCCGGCACGATAAATAAATTTCTGCAATTAAGTGAAGGTGAGCGATATTGGTATCTGGAAGGTGCAGTGGCAACTGTGTCGCACCTGATTTCTACCGGCAACAAACAAAAAGGTGATTGTGTTGCAAGTTGGTATCTGCGGGATCGGGACGTTAAACGTAAATTAATTGAAGATACGCTTGCCAAATACCCTACGGAAGGCCCAACAACAATTGTTCTGAGCTTATTGACTCAAGCTTGCGGGGAATTGCTGGCAAAATAGCTCGTTTACGGTTTGTTAACATTTTAAGCATAGAATAGAACCAGCCAGGAATTAGGGCTGGAGGATTATTGGCTGGAGCTCGTAAAGATATCGACCAATTTGACGGGATTTCTCTCGATTCCTTGCCTAAATGGCTGCGCGATATGATCGACTTGAACAATGAGAGCGCGGGCCGGGAAACAGGCAGGATCAAACGGTTCAATTTACCTGTTTCTGATAAGGCGATAAACGCAGAGAAAGAAAAAGAAGAGCGCCGTTTCAATGCGCTGATGCGCCTTCTTCAAGACCCGCACTATGCGCGTCTTTATCACCACGCAGTCGCAACTGTGACAGCTGCCGAAGAAGCAGCAGAAAAAGCAAGGCGCAAACTGGAGCAAGAAAGCGAGCTTGCTGAAAACCGTCGCCGGGATTTATTGGGTAAAGCCGAACAACTGCCGGATGGAACAAAAGTATTCCAATCCATGAATGGGCGTATTTATGCTGAACATGGGGAGGATGTCACTCATCGGAAAGATTTCATTACCGAGTTAAACTCAAACTCTCCAAAATGGGAAGAATATCAGCACGTCAAGAAAATTACGCAAGAGATTGAAAAGCGCAAGCAAGACGTTGAGCATTATCACCGAGAAATAATTGATCCTGCAAAAAATCGCCTGAGTGACGTAGATCAGCCCCTGTCTGCTGAGGAATTAGAAAAGCTCGTCAAAAAGATAAAAACAGAAATGCCCATGGATGTCCGTGTGCAACAAAATACCTATGAGTTGGCCACATCACGCATAAATGATCCCGTCAGAAATGAAACGGCAGATGAATTATTCGGCTCTTACCAACCCAATGCACCCAAAATTCAGGCCGATTTCAAAACTGCGCATGACGAGCCGTACGGCTCGTCGGCAACTTCGTTGCCGACGACCATTCCTAAGTTCACATAAAACAAACCAACACGTTGCTGGCAAGCATTTATATACTTTCGTTGAATACCTGTTCTGGAGAGTAGGGGTAAATCTAATCAGGTTTAACGGCAAATCTACCGCTTCCAAGAAAGAACACTGCAAGTCCTGTCAGCATGAAGAAAACCTGCAATTCTAATGCATATCCGCCGTGATCAGTTAATGTAAATAATTGACTGCGATGCGCCAACACGATTGCGAAGATCATATTGCCGAAAACAAGCAATCCCCCGAACCGAGAAAAGATTCCAAGAATAATCATAAGTGCTGCAATTACTTCTCCCAAGTAAACTCCGTAGGCTAAAGCCTGGGGTAAATCCATGCTGGTAAGCTGTTTGCCGATAAAATCGAGAGAACCTGGATTAAGTATTTTATGCACACCATGAAACAGCATCAGTACGCCAACGGTAAGGCGTAATGTCAATTTACCCAGCGCATCACTTTGAAATGGAAGATTCATATATTTTTCTCCTTAAGCTTTGTGATTGTCGATTATATTGAACCAATAATTTAAAGGAAACATTGATATGTATTCGTGTGTCTCTGTTTGAAACGTGACGGTTTTCAACCGCCATGAATGGGCTGCGTCTTAATCGCCGATGAGTTTGCAGGAGCCTGAAAAAATTGTTCGCTTGTATGCTAGGCTAGTTATCCAACCCAAATAAGGAGACAGACGATGCGTGTGATGGTGTTAGTGAAGGCTACTGAAGACAGCGAAAAGGGATTTGTCAATACTGCCGAGACGAAAGAGATGATGGAGGCAATGGGCAGATTTAATGACGAGCTGGTCAAGGCAGGCATCTTAAAGGACGGGAATTGTGACGGTCTTACGCCCTCTTCGAAGGGCAAGCGTGTTGCGTTCGATGGTTCTGACCGTACGGTTATCGATGGCCCTTTCCCCCATCCTCGTGAGTTAGTTGCTGGTTTCTGGCTCTGGGAAGTCAAGGACATGGATGAGGCAGTCGCCTGGGTGAAGCGCTGCCCCAACCCCATGCCGGGACCGAGCGAGATCGAAATCCGTCCGTTATATGAGATGTCTGATTTTGAATGAACCATATAACTGAAAAAATTCTCTCTTTCTGGCATAGTTAACTGGAACCATACGGAAAATTTCCGGTTGGTAAAAGATAAACTTCTACAAGGAAGCGAATATGCCTCAGCACGCTTATTGGAACGGACATATCAGGTTGTCCCTTGTCACCTTTCCGGTCTGTCTTTATCCAGTCGTGACCGAGAGCGAAAAAATCCCCTTCATAAATACGATAAGGATACTGGCCAGCGCATTCACTATCAAAATGTCAATGAAAACGGCGATGTCGTTGAAGCGGACGATATTGTCAAAGGCTATGAATACGAGAAAGGAGCCTTTATTCCTATTGAAGATAAAGAAATCGAAAAGCTGCGCTTAGAGAGTAAACACACCATTGATCTCGTTCATTTTGCATGGCCTGTTACGTGGACAGAATTAAAGAAATATAAAAAGGCCAGTGCCATCACTCTTAAAAATATTGACGCAAAACTCTTGAAAAATGCTGAAAAAATATCGGCAGAATTTTTGGAAGCCTCTCAGAAGCTTAAAACCTAGTTTTGAAAAGAATTAAAGTCGAAACAAACAAAGCATTATGAAACTTGTTCAGCTTCTACTTCCGCTAAATGATAATTCGGGGAAGAAATTTCCGAAAAAATTCTTTAAGGATATCAAGGAAGAGTTAACCAAGAAATTCAGCGGTGTTACCGCATTTTCTCAATCTCCAGCGGAAGGAGTTTGGGAGGATGAAGGATATGTTCAGAAAGACCAAATTATTATTTATGAAGTGATGGTTGCCGAGTTTGATCAAAATTGGTGGCGTGATTTTAAAGGCAAGCTTGAGGCAAAACTCAAACAAGAAAAAATTGTGCTTCGCTGGTTCGATGTTTCAACGCTTTAAGCGGTCAGCCAACTGCCTATAAATGCAAAGACATGAGGAATACCAATCAAAATTACACGCGCTGACTATTGCTATCGATCTTTTCCGGTACAAGGCGATAGCCAAGCGCGTTCATAATTGAATTGACATTATCGAAGCGGGGATTGCCCTTGCTGGACAAAGCATGTTGAACCCCTTGGCGGGTCAATCCTGTTTCCTCTGCGATATTGGTGATCCCTTTTACCTTGGCGATTATTCGCAAGGACGCCAGCAGCGCAGCCGAATTATGGTCCTCAGCATATTCATCAAAAATCTCGTCAAGATATGCGCCAATTTCTTCGGGGTGATTGCGGAAGTATTCTTCCTCAACATCTCTGAATTGACGGTATGTTCGTTCAGCCATGATCTTTATACTCCTTCCAATATGCTTTCGCGTCTTGTATATCCCGGCTTTGACTGTCCTTGCCGCCGCCGCAAAGCAAGATAATGATGCGCCCATCCACTTCACCGAAATATATTCGATAACCGGGACCGAAAAATATCCGCAGTTCTGAAACCCCTTCGCCGACAGGTCGGCAGTCGCCATACAATCCTTGCTCCAATCTCCCGATGCGTTTCAAAATGAAACGACGGCCTTTTTCATCGCGCAAACCGTTGAGCCAATCTGTGAAAGGTTCTTTGCCTTTGTCATCCTGATAAACGACAACTGTTCTCGGTTCAGCGGCTTTAATCATTTCATATTCTTCCACTATATCATCCGCCAAATATATTTGGCAATAATTTTGTTCATCATTAATATGTTTGAGGTGTTTAGCCAACCCATAACATATTGCTCTAACTGGTAAAATAGACTCATCAGCCGAGGTATTGGAGAATCTTGCCAATTTCCATGATTATTTCGTTAGGTTAATTGATAATAATAACCTCAATAAAACCGAGCGAGCCTTAGCGGAATATTGAATTACTGTAATACTCGAGAATTCAAACGTTTTACAGAATTTTAGGATTTGTGATATAGAGTATAGGGGCTATAACACAATTGAACGATTGAAGAACTTATATGCCGCGCATTGATTTTGAGCAAATAGCGCACCGGGATATTGAATATACGGTCGCGTTGATAAAACAGCTTCATGCCGGTCAAACTGATCAAGCCGGAAAGCCCTATGCCAATCATCCCCGGCGCGTAGCCCAAAACGTTAGAAGACTTTTCCCAAATTGTAGCGATGATGTCGTCATAGCGGCGCAATTGCATGATGTGATCGAAGATTGCGGCATCAAGGAAGCCGATTTGAGACAGAAAAATTATTCGCCAGCCTGCATTGAGATGGTGTTCCTGGTCACAAAAAATCCGGAAGATAAGCGCGATTACCAGGAGGTGATCAATGATTTGATAGCTTCCGGAAACCAGGGAGCCATGATGATCAAGATTGCGGACAACATGGACAATCTGCATCCCAGACGCATCGAGGAACTTAATCGGATCAACCCTGAAAAGCAAAAAAGCTTGGCGAGCGTTATCGGCAATCCATTGAAAAGCTCTGTGGTGCAATGGGAATCAGCAAAAGTCATGTATTCGAGTTGATCGAAGCCGTTCCGTCTCCCGGTTATAATTCTTGGGAAGCAACGTTGTAGCCTTTTAACGATGAAGGTATCAAAGGAAGAAAAAAGATGACCGACGAACCGCAATATCGATACTACTTGCTGGGCGATTACATGCCTATTCGCGCAACGGTTGATCCTGAATATAAAATCAATGTCGATGCTGTTCGTCCAAGCCGTGAAGTGGAAAACTTGAACAACATCGAGAGCTTCTTCTCCAGATTCGTGAAAGTGATGAAGCAGAAGAAATAACAGCAGAAGAATTTAAAAAACACTGTGAACGTATATTTACGGTGAATCAAAAGGAAAAATCTATGAACGACTCAAAATATAAATATTTCACCAATGGTGTCTGGCCAATTCGGGCGATTTATGATGACCAAGGCCGTCTGAGAGGAACGGAAACACCTAATCGTGAAACGGGTGAGATTGAGCTGAATATGTATTGGATAAGCAAAGTTTTTGAAGACAGAAGCGGCGATATCGAGGAAATAACAAAAGAAGAGTTTGACCAGATGGTCATTGATTTTTTGAGTCAAAAAAAAACTAACTCCCATTCGCCGCCGGAGATAGGCGGTATGGGATAAAAGCTGTTTCGGCAAAATTGAAGAATAAATCGCTGAAATAATAAAAAACAGGGTGTGGAATGGAAGATGGTATAAAACGGCCTCAGCCGGATTTATCCTTTGATGAGCTATATAAACAAGCTCAAGCTTCTGCCCTTATGCTCGAAAATGTAGGGCAATCCATTCTTGATCGTTTAAAAGCCCAAAACCCGGAAATGTTTGAAGGCGTCATTTTTGAAATGGGGCCAATCAAGACCCGTGACCGTGCGCTTGATAAAATCAATCGTGATTACGGCGGTGATTTACGGCAGATCAAGGATCTGGTGCGTGGGCGGTTTGTTGTCGATACACCGGAGCAAATTGCAGTGATCAAACAAGCAATTATTGATGATCTGGATATTGACTCAATGAAGGATAAATATGCCGAACCTTCGTCAACTACTGGATACAGGGACTTATTCCAATTACAGATAGAAGCAGTAATAATATAAGCCTTTACCTTTGGTAGAGGTCATCATGGCACGGAAGGCAAGTGGAACGGAGCAACTTGAGGTAGCGATGGAACGGTTAAA
>NZ_FONE01000065.1 GCF_900112825.1 Nitrosomonas sp. Nm166
CCATCGGCAGCATACTGCCGCTCTTCTCAGCATATGAATGCAGAAATTACTTCCTGAATTCAGGGTATGGACGTACTTAAATGCAGAATGCTCTAATTACTGACAATCAATCTTTCGATCTATCTATTTATTCAAAATCGTCGAAACTGCTTCAAATATATTAGGAGATTGCTCAATAAATTTGAAATCAATTATCAAACCATTGCCTGACAACATCAGCCAGCCATTCCGGTTCATCCAACGGCAAATCATGACCGGCCGACTCATGCTGTACATAGCCCGTTCGCCACGTTTGCGCCATTTTCAGGCTGCAGCGGTAATCCACCAAACGATCAGCCTGGCTGGCTACGATAAGTACCGGTTGTTGTGGTTTGGCAGTGATTGTAAATTTTACGGCAGCCAGAAATTGATTCCTGGCACTGATGGTTGATACCGGATTTTGTTGTTGCCATTGCTGCCAGGACTCAAGCAATTTGCCGTCATGCGGATGATGATTCGAAGTTAAACTCAGAATATCCGCTTCCTTCTGCAAGGCAGAACGAAAAATTATTTTGAGAATATGGGGATAAATTGTCCAGCGTAGGCGGTGGTAAAACGGGGATAGTGGTCTGGCGCTGGTATTGATTAAAACCGCCGCTTCAACTTCATCCGGATATCGTGTCATCCAATCAATGGCAATCATCCCGCCCATTGAAAGCGCAATTAGTCTGAGTGGCCGATCTTTAGGCACTTGCAAGCGTAATGCTTCAGTCATCCCTGCGATCGTGTTGGGACTGGTGGCATGATGCAATCGTCCATTGCCCGGTATATCGGGTGTACTGATAGCAACATCTGGAAATTGTTGCTCCAAGTTTTCGGTAAATTTCCCCCAATGCCTTGCTTCACGCCATAATCCGCGGATCAGCACAAAATCTGAGCGGTGTGTCATGAATACCATAGTGCCAGTGCTTGTTGTTCCAGTTCCTGTGCATCACTTTGGTTGAGCCAGTTTTGATACGATAAAGTGGCATGCAGCAGAAACTCCATCAGAATCAAGTGACTCCTTAGTACCCGGTTAAGCCGGTGCGGCTTGATCGGATGATACAGACCCAGCAATTGACGCAACTGTAATGGATTCTTGCGGATCCAACGCCAGGACCCCATCTCAAGTGTCAAGGGCAGAAAAATATTGTTTCTTTCCAATGACTTTAAATACAAGAAATCCCATAAATCACCATGCACAAGATAATATTGGGATTGCGGCTCAAACAGATAATCTTGATACGGATAGGTTTGCATAAACAGTTTACGTAAACAACATACTTCCTTTAAATGCTTGATCGGTTCAAGGCGGCTTCGGGCATAAGGAAACCAGATTTGGTTACGATAGCCAAAACCGGAATGGCAATCCAGTACCAAACTGAACGGTGCAGGCAAAACTTCTTGCACAATAAAATCGCACAACGCTTTTGCTTCTGGCTGCATTGCTTGGCCGGACTTTCCTCGATACCACGGCAGGATGGAAGAAATTCGATGCCCACCGGCCAGCAGAATCGTTTTTTCATGACTGTCAACCGGTGCATTGCGCATCAGATCGACACCCTGCCCGTTTGCACGGGTATAGTTCAGCATACCGACTGGGTTGATGATAGGTAAAATATTGATCCGTACATGTTGCAAAATCTCAGCCAAAACCCGGTCCCATTTCAAACGCTCAAGCAATCCCTCGAGAAAAGCAATGACAACTTGCGTACCAATACGCTCTAAACCATGGATACCAGCAACATAAGTCACACACGGAATATTGGGTGCGTTATTCCCAAGTATGAGGGCATACACTGGCAATAAATCCTCATTGCAGGGTACATGGCAAAGTATTTTTGTGCATAAATGCGTTTTATTGGCTTGAATAATTGCTTCAATTTGCTGCAGCTCGGGTAATAACTGTCTCAAAGGAATATCTCATCCATGGGCTTAGCGTACTTTTTAATCTTTAATAAAGATTTCATCAATATTTAACAAATACTTCAAGGAAGCTTAACAAATTCTCTTTATGCTGTTTGCCATCACTCACCACTTAAAAGGTATGGCATTTATGGTAAAGAACAAAGCCCCTATCAAAGTAAGAAGTGTTTGGATCTCTGATGTTCATCTCGGATTTCGCGGTTGTCAGGCAGAAGCACTCTTACACTTTCTGCATTCAGTTGAAACCGATTATCTTTTCCTGGTTGGCGATATAGTCGATTTCTGGAGTATCAAGAAAAACCCTCATTGGCCTCAGGATCATACTAACGTAATCCGATCCATTTTAGGCAAAGCCAAACATGGCACCAAAGTCATATACATACCAGGAAATCATGATGAAGCGATGCGGGATTGCATCGGCCATGTATTTGGTAATGTTGAAATTCACCAGGATTATGTACATACCACAGTAGAAGGCAAAAAGCTACTGGTCATGCATGGTGATGAGTTTGATGTCATCGTGAAGAATAGCCGCTGGCTCGCAAAATTAGGAAATGTCGCCTACGATACCCTGCTGGATCTTAATCATTATATCAATGGCTTGCGTAAGTTTTTCGGCTTTTCGTACTGGTCACTGGCCGCTTACCTAAAGTTTCGGGTAAAGAATGCGGTCAGTTATATCAGCAGCTTTGAGGATGCGTTGGCGCATCTGGCAAAAGATCGTGGCGTTGATGGTGTTGTTTGTGGTCATATCCACCACGCTGAATTAAGAGAAATCAATTCGATATTATATTGCAATGACGGTGATTGGGTGGAAAGCTGTTCCACATTACTGGAACACAACGATGGGTCATTGGAATTGATGTTCTGGGCTGATCGGTTTCAGCAATACAAAAGCCACGTACAGGAAGAATTGCTCGCCAGTAAAAAAGCTGCCTAAATTGTGGAGGTATTCCTTGCTGCCTAAATATATTTTAAGTCTGGATGGAGGTGGCAGTCATTTACTGATCCAACTCAGCGTATTAGCTTGTCTGGAAGAAGACACAGGTACTTCAGCCTATGATTTGTTTGACATGGTGGCCGGCTCCTCCTCAGGCGGATTGATTACCTGCCTGATCTTGGGACGTGCCATGAGCGCAACAGAAATCATTCAAAAGATTTTGCAAGAAAAATTACTGGAAAAAATGATGACAGAACATTGGATCAACCGGCTATTCAATAAATTACAAATTTATCCAAAGTATCAAGGTGTTTTTAAGCGCATGCTATTACAAAAGGAATTAGAAAACCTGCGGCTTTCATCGCTCAACAAGCGAATATTTATTCCTAGTTTCAATCTGAACCGAGACCAATTAGAAGTCTTTACCAATGAAAGTCGGCCAAATTTTCTTTTAAGCGAAATAGCCGATGCCTGCACAGCCGCGCCATCCTATTATCCGCCAGTGCAAATGGAAGATGGAGAGTGGCGAATCGATGGGGGTATTGGTATGAATAATCCCGGCCTCAGTGCCTATCTTCATGCCAAACAATACTGGAACAACAGCGAAATCAAAGTGCTATCTATCGGATCCGGATGGCGCAGTTTTGCAGTAAATGGCACGAAAGCCTGCGGATATGGCGGTGTGCAATGGTCAGCCAAAGGCATCGCCTCTCTGATTCTCAGAGAGAAAATGATGACCAATGCCAGTCTGACCAAAGAAATGCTGGGCAATCGTGTGTTATATATCAACCACTATCTGCATAAATACCATATGCCCGATAACATGGATTCTGCCAATAATAAAATATTGCAGCAAAAAGCATTAGATATCGGCAAGCAGTGGTATGTCGATCAGCGTCAACAAATCCAGCAATGGATGCACCCCTAATCGCTGCTGAAACTTTGCTGCAAGCCAACTCACTGTTTCACCTACACCCTCCTGTGAATATTACGTCAATTCAATAAATTGTCACACAAGAATCGAAAAACCGTCATTGTTCTGTCACAGCAGTCCGCTAAACTTTTCTGGTTTCATTCAATAAGGTCAATGCCTATGAAATCACTGAAAAAATTAACAACATATTCATCAGTGCAGGAGTCATATTGAAATGAAAATATTTTATGGGATCCAAGGAACAGGAAATGGCCATATCACGCGTGCCCGGATTATGGCCAGGGAATTACAAGCTGCCAATATGGATGTGACTTACCAGTTTACCGGCAGGCCCCAGGATAAGTTTTTTGATATGGAAGTTTTTAACGGCTATCAATGGCGCGAGGGTCTGACCTTCAGCACTAAAAACGGCAAAATCAATCACTTAAAAACAATATTGCGATCCAGGCCATTGCATTTGCTGAGAGACATCAAGCAATTGGACTTGAGTCATTATGATCTGGTCATTTGTGATTACGAGCCTGTCACCGCTTGGGCAGCACGGCGGCAAAACAAGAAAACTATCGGCATCAGTCATCAATATGCTTTCCAATACAACATTCCGCGCGCAGGCAATGATCCACTTTCTGAAGCTGTCATGAAGAGTTTTGCTCCTGTTGATGTTGGAATCGGCTTGCACTGGCATCACTTTGACCAGCTCATTTTACCGCCAGTGATTGAAACAACGATCACAACCCAACAGATACAAAAAAATAAAATCGTTGTCTATCTGCCATTCGAAGATCAACGTCGTGTAATGGCATTTTTATCACCCTTCAAAGAGTTTGAATTTTTTAATTATTCACCCGAGATTACGCCTTCATTGAGTGATCATATCCACTGCAAGCCGCTATCACTGCAGGGATTCCAAAATGACTTATCTGATTGCGCAGGTATTATTTGCAACGCTGGTTTTGAATTAGCGAGTGAGTCATTACAGTTAGGTAAGAAAATTCTGGTAAAACCGGTACACGCGCAAATGGAACAAATCTCGAATGCCTTGGCACTCCAAACTCTGGGCTACGGGAAAATGATGCACAAAATAGATTCAGAAGTTATTGAACAATGGTTATATGAGACGAAAACCATTCAAGTAACCTACCCCAACACTGCCAGATATCTGGTGCAGTGGATACAGAGCGGCATGCCACCGATTGATCAGTCATGGTGTCAGAAGATCTGGTCAGATGTGAAAGTGTTACCTGTTAAATGTTCTTAACTTGAGTAATAGAAATTAATTTATAAAAAGCACTTTATTCTTTCATGAACGACAATCTTTTATTTCAATCTCATCAGTTGATAATTAAAATCCCATCACCGCAAAATATTCTCATTATTTATAACCCGATATCCAGTGCAGGTAATACTGAGACACTCGCTTGCAAGTTAGAAATGGAGTTGTCTTTTCACGGGAAAAGCGTTGTGGTACGCACATCTGAAAAAAAGATGAAAGGCTATACGCGCATTAGAGACGATATCGCCGCGAGTGATCTTGTTGTCGTCATCGGAGGAGACGGAACCATAAGAAAGCTGTTGAATTCCATCAATAAAACAGATACACCTATTTATGCCATTCCGGGGGGGAATGAGTCGCTATTTGCCCGTTCCTATGAAATGAGTACAAGCTCAGACGATTTACTCGAGGCGATAGCCTCGGGAACATGTTTACAGCAATTTTATGGCTTGATCAGCGGTCAAGGAATTCAAGGAGAAAAACCTTTTTTTCATATGGCTTCAATGGGCTTGGATTCGCTGACAGTCAAGAATATTGGCAAAAGAAAAGGACCACTCAATGATTCAGTCTATATTTGGCATGGATTAAAAGCCTTATGCTCCCTACATCATCCGACGGTATCTGTCCGCGTTGATGGAGAGCCCGTGATTGATCGCGGATCCGGATATCTCATCGTGGCCAATAACTCTGCGTATGCTAGAAATTTACAACTTGTCCCAACCGCTAATCCATCAAGAAATGAACTGGTTCTTGGTTTTTTGCCCGGGGCACAGTATCAGCATGAACTGGTCAAGGCAATGAAAATTCTGCAGCGTAAACCCGCAAATCTACCCATGCAATATTTCTCAGGGAAAAGTATCGCATGTACTCTGCATAATCAGTCTTATCCGCTGCAAGTGGATGGCGATTATTTCCGCAATCGTGATATCGAGTCTGAAAGCACAGTCGAATTCAGTATCAGCCCCAGACCAATTCGAGTATTGATTCCGCCCTCTTTAAACAATGGCATACTACAGGTTGCCCATGATTAATCTAATGTGCCTCACTGGAAACTATCGCTTGCTTTAATTTAATGATCTCAGGCTGGTTAAGTGTTTCGGTTTTCAGTAATTCTTCCGCAGCCCGATCCAGCAAAGCTCGGTTGGCTTGAAGAATACTCATAGCGCGTTCCAGTGCTTGGTCAACCAAGGTACGCACTGCGATATCAATCTTATTGGCAGTATCTTCGCTGTAATTACGATTTTGCGGTATAGGAATATTAGTTTGCAGGAAAGTAGCCGGTTCACGGTCATAAGCCACATTACCTAAAACCTCATTCATGCCATAACGCAGTACCATGGCACGCGCAATGTCAGTAGCACGCACCAGATCATCCGCGGCACCGGTGGATACTTCGTTAAACACTACCAGCTCGGACGCCCGCCCACCCATCATTACCGCCATTTTATTCTGCAGTTCCAGACGAGTCATCAGGAAACGATCTTCCGTCGGGCGCTGGATGGTATAACCCAATGCACCGATTCCTCGAGGAATAATCGATATCTTGTGCACCTCGTCGGTATGGGGAAGTGCCAGCGCCACCATCGCGTGCCCCAATTCATGAAATGCGACTACACGCCGTTCGTTCGGATTTAACAGGCGATTGCGTTTCTCCAAACCCGCCACAATGCGCTCAACAGCATTATTGAAATCTTCCATGGCTACGGACGTGGCGCCACGCCGTGTAGCCAGCAATGTAGCTTCATTGATAAGATTTGCCAAGTCTGCGCCGGTAAATCCGGGTGTTAAGGCAGCGATTTGTTCAATTTTAACATCAGCATGTAACTTCACTTTTTTTGCATGCACCGCGAGAATTTGTTCTCGCCCTCGCTTATCAGGACGGTCCACCAGCACCTGACGATCAAACCGTCCCGCACGCAACAGCGCTGGATCAAGAATTTCCGGTCTGTTAGTTGCTGCTACTATTACAATCCCGCTGCTGGGATCAAAGCCATCCAATTCAGCCAGCAGTTGATTCAGAGTTTGTTCTTTTTCGTCATGTCCACTGCCCAGTCCATAGGCGCCACGTGCACGACCCAATGCATCGAGTTCATCAATAAAAATAATTGCTGGCGCCATTTGTCGTGCCTGCTCGAACAGATCACGGACTCGGGCAGCACCCACCCCAACAAACATCTCAACAAATTCTGAGCCGGAAATGGAAAAAAACGGCACCCCAGCCTCACCTGCAACCGCTCGCGCCAGCAATGTTTTGCCAGTACCCGGCGGGCCTACCAGCAGAATACCTTTAGGTGCGCGCCCCCCCAAACGGCCGTAATCCGCCGGATTTTTCAGAAAATTTATGATCTCAACTAATTCTTCCTTGGCTTCATCTACCCCCGCAACATCATTGAAAGTGACTTTGGTCTCTTTCTCCACAAATACTTTGGCGCGACTTTTACCTATCGACATCAATCCGCCACCCATGCTGCTGCCCATGCGCCGCATGATGAATAGCCAAATCCCAATAAAAATAGCTGTTGGCACAATCCAGGAAAGCAAGTCACGCAACCATGTGCTTTGCACAACGCCCGTATAGACAACATTGTGCTTGTCCAATACTTCAGCCAGATCAGGTTCTACCCGTGTAGCCACAAATTCCTTAAATCCTTCCGCATCCTTTTCCTTAAGTGTTCCAAAAATCTGATTCTCAGTAATTGCAATTTCGGCCACACGCCCCTGCTCCAGTAAATGCTGAAACCGACTATAGGGAATATGTTTAACCTGAGTATATTGCGTATACAGATTCTGCACCAATAGAAGGCCCAGCATCGCTACGATGATAAACCAGAAATTAATTTGTGCTTTCTTATCCATTGATTACCTCATTTTGTGAATGATGGATATTTCCGTAATGTCAGAATCAGCTGGCACTATAAGATACCTGATCAATGCTAAATTGCAGCAAACTACCTACTGATGGAATAAACTCATGCTAAAAAAATAATCACTTAACTGATTACAATAGTTCAGATTGCATCCCGGCAAGACTTTTACTAAAGCCATCCCCAGTTAAGCAATTCTAATTTTCTTTTATGTTCGACTAATGATGTCACTGGTAAAACGAAAGTTTCGCGCGTCCCTTGGGTTACTGCATTCCACTACTAACTCTTTCCGTGAGCAATAGCAGTTAATCATCCCATTTTCGTTTAATTCGCTAATCGCTTCATCAGCGCTTTTATAGATGGGAAGAGACAGAGTAATTAACTTTTCAGCTCCCTGTTTAGTAAGAAAATAGGCAGTAAGCCCCCAAAAATGCGATACAAATTTCGATGCATGCAAGCTAATATGCTTAGTTTTATTTTTTCTACGATTTATGAAAAATAAATCTGCGTCTTCTGGAATATTGCGTGCAAATTCTTCTAGCGTCGCCTTATTACAAGTCATCAAGGCATCATCTTCAAGGATGAGTGATATTTTATTTGGCGATGCGAGCGCTGCTCTCCACAATTCGTAATGAGAAAGATAAGCGCCTATCTGGGCTGGAGTTAACGGCATACCTGTGGCCGGGCAATGATGACCAGGAGATAATCTACCATCGTCAATTAGCTGGTTTGTGTCAATCGTCAATCCATCGATTGCAGAAAATATTTTAAGATTAAAATCAGCTGTGCCAAATTGCTTTTCAATAAATTGTCTTTTGTCTGGTCTACGAAGTAAGTTAATACAAACAATATCGAAATCGACTGAATCGGTTTGTGCATACAACAGCTTAGTGTCATTGCGTTTTGCGGTGAAAAACAAACGATCAAGCGCTAATGATCCAGCCGAAGATGCAGTTTGCAGAACTGTCTTAGTATCAAAAACCCATCGCCAAGGCCCAACCGTAGCCCCTCGGTGTGACTGTATATATTTTCTATATAAATTTCTCATTATGTAGACCAAATCGGGGATCAGATGATGAGCAAATCTAAGTGATTACCCCTTTGAATCTACCTAGATCTAATTCATAAGGTTATTCTCAGGTTTGTTTTTCGCGCTGTCGAAGCTTGGTGAAATAGCTGATGGAATCTTCAAGAACCATGCCATTTCAGTAAGAGTAGTAAACGCTGTTTCTCTGATAATACTCCTCTCTTACATCCGCTAGAGCGAATAAAACCAATACTTTCATAAAGTTATGGCTCTTATATTAATAAGCCATAGAGTAAGAACATAAGCGCTCTTTGATAAAGCAAAGATCATATAAGAAGAATACTTTTTCAATATACGTAGAGCTGAATATTTAGTCAAGCAAGCTATAAGTAGCCCAGGCCAAGAAACTGAAATGAGCTCATCAATGATTTGATAGAAATGGAAAGTTCTCGCTGCAAAGCAAATAGGAAATATAAGGCTAGAAATTTGATTTAAGAAAACACTAGACTGTCAGAAAATTTTCCACTGGCAATTTTTTCAAGATATTGCTTGGCTTTCTCACTAACACCGGCCCCATGTTGCAAATAAGATTGTGCTGCCAACTTTGGTGAATAATTACTGATCATATAACCCTGCAACTTAATATTTTCTAGAGATATGGAGGTTACTGTCAACTTTCCCTTTCCTAGTTTAATGACGAGCAAATTTTTACCGCGAGTTGCGACAATTATTGCAGTATTGCGATGTTGATTAATAATAACGGTAGGTTGCAACACTTATGCAATGACCTTATAAGTAGTAAGAACAAAGATATAAATTTACATCACACAATTACTCTGTAGTTCAATTTTCTTTAGATATCAAGAAAGTTAAAAGTGATACAATTACTTACCTGCATTTGCCAATTATGCGATTACTAGCGGAGCAAAGAATTATTGACTCGAGAACTTTGCACGGTCAGAGCCAGTTTCAGATGCGATTAATGATATAATAGTGTTTTTAATCATACAATTGAGTTAATTGATATGAGCTTTTCG
>NZ_FONE01000069.1 GCF_900112825.1 Nitrosomonas sp. Nm166
AGGTTTAGTTAGATCTGTTGGGTACAATTTTCTTTCTATGTGAAATAATAAATATCCATCTTTCTATAATTACTTGAGTTTTGCAAACAGATTCTAAGAATTTTTCTGGTTGTAAAGGTAATATAGCTGAGTAAAGGTAATAGGCACTCAAGGTTTAAGTGCAGAACAGATATAATAAGAATTAAATTTTAGGAAGAAAATTATGGAAGCAGAGCAAATTAATGTAATCTCTAATCACCTTCAGGATTTGGATAACCGAGCAAATGAATTACGGAGGTTTCTTTGACTTCGATACCAAACAGACTCGATTAAATGAATTAACTCGATTACTTGAGGATCCAACTATCTGGAATAACAGCAAACGCACCCAAGAAATTGGTCGTGAGAAAAAACTGTTAGAAAATACGGTTGTTGCACTGGCGTTGATGGAGCAGCAATTACATGATGCTCAAGAGTTGTTCCAAATCGCTAAGGATGAAGCAGATGATGCAGCGTTGGAAAGTATCGCAATCGATGTCAGTAATGTAGAAAAAGCGATAGCAAATTTGGAATTTCGTCGCATGTTTTCTAATTCAATGGATCCAAATAACTGTTTTATAGATATTCAATCTGGTTCCGGCGGAACGGAAGCGCAAGATTGGGCAGCAATGCTGGAACGAATGTATTTACGCTATTGTGAGAGACAGGGGTTTAATGTCGAGATTCTGGAAGAGTCATGGGGTGATATTGCGGGCATTAAAAGTGCTAGTTTGAAAATATCCGGTGAATATGCTTATGGCTATTTGCGTACTGAGACAGGGGTGCATCGTCTGGTGAGAAAATCGCCATTTGATTCTGGCAACCGCCGACATACATCTTTTGCTAGCGTATTTGTGTATCCAGAAGTGGATGATACGATAGAAATTGAGATTAACCCGGCAGATCTAAGAATAGATACTTTTAGAGCTTCGGGAGCGGGTGGTCAGCATATTAACAAGACTGACTCTGCTATTCGCATCACCCATAATCCGACTGGAATAGTTGTGCAGTGTCAGAGTGGACGATCGCAGCACCGTAACAAAGCAGATGCGCTTGCCATGCTGAAATCAAGGTTATATGAAGCTGAGCTACGGAAGCGTAATGATGAAAAACAAGCGATAGAAGAAAACAAAACAGATATTGGCTGGGGGCATCAAATCCGATCTTATGTGTTGGATCAATCACGCATTAAAGATTTGCGAACAAATTTGGAGGTTGGTAATACACAGAATGTATTGGATGGAGATTTAAATGGTTTTATCGAAGCAAGCCTCAAGCAGGGGGTCAGATAAGATACTCGATAATATAATATGCAGATATTTGTATATTAATAATATTTTCCATATTGATAGGCTTTTATATAAAATTTCATAAAAAAAACTTGACCCGAAATACAGAGTCTGTATAATTCCGCTTCTCGCTGCTTAGCAACACTTAAAAAAGTAGCAATGTTCTTTAAAAAGATACAATCGATAGGTGTGAGTACTTAATATGGAAGTGAGCGTTGAAGCTCTAAAAAATTTAAGTGCTCGCAAGAGGAAAAGATATTGATTTATAAATCAATATTAAACGTCAAGCGAGAGTTTTAACAGAATTAAACTTAAGAGTTTGATCCTGGCTCAGATTGAACGCTGGCGGCATGCTTTACACATGCAAGTCGAACGGCAGCACGAGTGCTTGCACTTGGTGGCGAGTGGCGAACGGGTGAGTAATACATCGGAACGTGTCCTAAAGTGGGGGATAACGCATCGAAAGATGTGCTAATACCGCATATTCTCCGAAGAGGAAAGTAGGGGATCGAAAGACCTTATGCTTTTGGAGCGGCCGATGTCTGATTAGCTAGTTGGTGAGGTAAAGGCTTACCAAGGCGACGATCAGTAGTTGGTCTGAGAGGACGACCAGCCACACTGGGACTGAGACACGGCCCAGACTCCTACGGGAGGCAGCAGTGGGGAATTTTGGACAATGGGCGAAAGCCTGATCCAGCAATGCCGCGTGAGTGAAGAAGGCCTTCGGGTTGTAAAGCTCTTTCAGTTGAGAAGAAAAGGTTGTGGCTAATACTCACAACTTATGACGGTATCAACAGAAGAAGCACCGGCTAACTACGTGCCAGCAGCCGCGGTAATACGTAGGGTGCGAGCGTTAATCGGAATTACTGGGCGTAAAGGGTGCGCAGGCGGTTCTGTAAGTCAGATGTGAAATCCCCGGGCTTAACCTGGGAACTGCGTTTGAAACTACAGGGCTAGAGTGTGGCAGAGGGGGGTGGAATTCCATGTGTAGCAGTGAAATGCGTAGAGATATGGAAGAACATCGATGGCGAAGGCAGCCCCCTGGGTTAACACTGACGCTCAGGCACGAAAGCGTGGGGAGCAAACAGGATTAGATACCCTGGTAGTCCACGCCCTAAACTATGTCAACTAGTTGTCGGGCCTTACTAGGCTTGGTAACGTAGCTAACGCGTGAAGTTGACCGCCTGGGGAGTACGGTCGCAAGATTAAAACTCAAAGGAATTGACGGGGACCCGCACAAGCGGTGGATTATGTGGATTAATTCGATGCAACGCGAAAAACCTTACCTACCCTTGACATGTCAGGAAGTTTTCAGAGATGAATTCGTGCCCGAAAGGGAACCTGAACACAGGTGCTGCATGGCTGTCGTCAGCTCGTGTCGTGAGATGTTGGGTTAAGTCCCGCAACGAGCGCAACCCTTGTCATTAATTGCCATCATTTGGTTGGGCACTTTAATGAGACTGCCGGTGATAA
This sequence comes from Nitrosomonas sp. Nm166, assembly GCF_900112825.1. GTDB lineage: Bacteria > Pseudomonadota > Gammaproteobacteria > Burkholderiales > Nitrosomonadaceae > Nitrosomonas. Next base: position 2,781 of record NZ_FONE01000069.1, read on the forward strand.
ACCGGAGGAAGGTGGGGATGACGTCAAGTCCTCATGGCCCTTATGGGTAGGGCTTCACACGTAATACAATGGCGCGTACAGAGGGTTGCCAACCCGCGAGGGGGAGCTAATCTCAGAAAGCGCGTCGTAGTCCGGATCGGAGTCTGCAACTCGACTCCGTGAAGTCGGAATCGCTAGTAATCGCGGATCAGCATGTCGCGGTGAATACGTTCCCGGGTCTTGTACACACCGCCCGTCACACCATGGGAGTGGGTTTCACCAGAAGCAGGTAGTCTAACCGCAAGGAGGGCGCCTACCACGGTGAGATTCATGACTGGGGTGAAGTCGTAACAAGGTAGCCGTAGGGGAACCTGCGGCTGGATCACCTCCTTTCAAGAGAATCCTGTTTAAGTACTCACAACCTATCGATTGTTTATAGGCAGAGTCAAAGTTTGTGTCTGCTGAGCTTACATATCTTACTGACAGATGGTGCTTAGACTTACAATTAGGGTCTGTAGCTCAGTTGGTTAGAGCACACGCTTGATAAGCGTGGGGTCGGTGGTTCAAGTCCACCCAGACCCACCAGCATGATAAAGGGGGTGTAGCTCAGCTGGGAGAGCACCTGCTTTGCAAGCAGGGGGTCATCGGTTCGATCCCGTTCACCTCCACCAAGATTAGTTTTTTTGACTTATATTAAATAAGGTTGAGAAATAGCGAGAGATAAGGGATGATTGCTGTCTATAGTTAGGTTTTTGTTCTTTAAAAAATTGGAAGAAGTAATATATTTTATTTATTAATTATTAATAAAATATTGGGTTAGATTGTATCTGTATTGCAAATATCGTAATGATGCCTATAGCACTTTTCTAAGTTATTAAAATTATAGGATCAAGTGAATAAGTGCATGTGGTGGATGCCTTGGCGATTACAGGCGATGAAGGACGCGGAAGTCTGCGAAAAGCTTCGGGGAGTTGACAAACAAACTTTGATCCGGAGATATCCGAATGGGGAAACCTGACTCTTGCTTAATTACCTTTGAATGCGAAAGAAGAGTTAATTGAGCAAGAGTCAACCTTGACTGAATATATAGGTCAAGTGTAGCGAACCTGGAGAACTGAAACATCTAAGTAACCAGAGGAAAAGAAATCAACCGAGATTCCCAAAGTAGTGGCGAGCGAAATGGGAGCAGCCTTCAATATTTAGCATTTGAGTTAATCAAATTTTCTGGAAAGTTAAGCCATAGTAGGTGATAGCCCTGTAGATGAAAATTCAAATGTGGAACTAAGATTGAGATAAGTAGAGCGGGACACGTGAAATCCTGCTTGAAGATGGGGGGACCATCCTCTAAGGCTAAATACTCGTAATCGACCGATAGTGAACAAGTACCGTGAGGGAAAGGTGAAAAGAACCCCGGAAGGGGAGTGAAATAGATCCTGAAACCGCATGCATACAAACAGTGGGAGCCTGATATCTTGGATATTGGGTGACTGCGTACCTTTTGTATAATGGGTCAGCGACTTACATTCAGTAGCAAGCTTAACCATATAGGGGAAGCGTAGCGAAAGCGAGTCTTAATAGGGCGTTTAGTTGCTGGGTGTAGACCCGAAACCAGATGATCTACTCATGGCCAGGATGAAGCGAGGGTAACACCTCGTGGAGGTCCGAACCCACTAATGTTGAAAAATTAGGGGATGAGCTGTGAGTAGGGGTGAAAGGCTAAACAAATCTGGAAATAGCTGGTTCTCTCCGAAAACTATTTAGGTAGTGCCTCACGTATCACCTCTGGGGGTAGAGCACTGTTATGGCTAGGGGGTCATTGAGACTTACCAAACCATTGCAAACTCCGAATACCAGAGAGTGTGAGCGTGGGAGACAGACATTGGGTGCTAACGTCCAGTGTCGAAAGGGAAACAACCCAGATCCTCAGCTAAGGTCCCAAAGACACAGTTAAGTGGGAAACGAGGTGGGAAGGCATAGACAGTCAGGAGATTGGCTTAGAAGCAGCCACTCTTTAAAGAAAGCGTAATAGCTCACTGATCGAGTCGTCCTGCGCGGAAGATGTAACGGGGCTCAAACTGTGCACCGAAGCTAGGAATTTACATTTTATGTAAGTGGTAGGAGAGCGTTCCGTAAGCCTGGGAAGGTGATCTGTAAAGATTGCTGGAGGTATCGGAAGTGCGAATGCTGACATGAGTAGCGATAAAGGGAGTGAAAGGCTTCCTCGCCGAAAACCCAAGGTTTCCTGTGCAACGTTCATCGGCGCAGGGTGAGTCGGCCCCTAAGGTGAGGCAGAAATGCGTAGCTGATGGGAAACTGGTTAAAATTCCAGTACCTTTGTTCAATGCGATGTGGGGACGGAGAAGGTTAGCTCAGCCAGGTGTTGGATGTCCTGGTTTAAGCGAGTAGGTATGTTGCTTAGGCAAATCCGGGCGACTAAGCCGAGACGTGATGACGCAACACTCTTCGGAGTGCCAAGTGAGTGATACCATGCTTCCAGGAAAAGCCACTAAGCTTCCAGTTGAATGAAGACCGTACCGTAAACCGACACAGGTGGGTAGGATGAGAATTCTAAGGCGCTTGAGAGAACTCAGGAGAAGGAACTCGGCAAAATAGCACCGTAACTTCGGGAAAAGGTGTGCCCTTTGTATGTGTAGTGCTTCTCGCACGAAGCAGAATAGGGTTGCAATGAAAGGGTGGCTGCGACTGTTTAATAAAAACATAGCACTCTGCAAACACGAAAGTGGACGTATAGAGTGTGACGCCTGCCCGGTGCCGGAAGGTTAAATGATGGGGTGCAAGCTCTTGATTGAAGCCCCGGTAAACGGCGGCCGTAACTATAACGGTCCTAAGGTAGCGAAATTCCTTGTCGGGTAAGTTCCGACCTGCACGAATGGCGTAACGATGGCCACACTGTCTCCTCCTGGGACTCAGCGAAGTTGAAATGTTTGTGAAGATGCAATCTCCCCGCGGCTAGACGGAAAGACCCCGTGCACCTTTACTGTAGCTTTACATTGGACTTTGATAACATCTGTGTAGGATAGGTGGGAGGCTTTGAAGTGAGTTCGCTAGAACTCATGGAGCCATCGTTGAAATACCACCCTGGTGTTGTTGAGGTTCTAACCTAGATCCATTATCTGGATTGGGGACCGTGTATGGTAGGCAGTTTGACTGGGGCGGTCTCCTCCCAAATTGTAACGGAGGAGTACGAAGGTACGCTAGGTACGGTCGGAAATCGTGCTGATAGTGCAATGGCAAAAGCGTGCTTGACTGCGAGACTGACAAGTCGAGCAGATGCGAAAGCAGGTCATAGTGATCCGGTGGTTCTGTATGGAAGGGCCATCGCTCAACGGATAAAAGGTACGCCGGGGATAACAGGCTGATTCCTCCCAAGAGTTCATATCGACGGGGGAGTTTGGCACCTCGATGTCGGCTCATCACATCCTGGGGCTGTAGTCGGTCCCAAGGGTATGGCTGTTCGCCATTTAAAGTGGTACGTGAGCTGGGTTTAAAACGTCGTGAGACAGTTTGGTCCCTATCTGCCGTGGGCGTTGGAAATTTGAGTGGACCTGCTCCTAGTACGAGAGGACCGGAGTGGACGCACCTCTGGTGTACCGGTTATGACGCCAGTCGTATCGCCGGGTAGCTAAGTGCGGACGAGATAACCGCTGAAAGCATCTAAGCGGGAAACTCTCCACAAGATAAAATCTCCCGAGAATTTAATTCTCCTAAAGGTTCGTCGAAGACTACGACGTTGATAGGTCGGGTGTGGAAGCATAGTAATATGTTAAGCTAACCGATACTAATTGACCGTGAGGCTTGATCCTATAATTTTAGTAACTTAGATATTATTTTTTTAGAATATCAATCTAATCTGATTACTTTTTTCAATATAGATAATAATAAGATTATTATCTATGATCTAGTTCCGCTTGGCGGCCATAGCGCTTTGGACCCACATCTTCCCATCTCGAACAGAATAGTGAAACGAAGCTGCGCCGATGATAGTGTGCATCCGCATGTGAAAGTAGGTAACCGCCAGGCACCTTATAAAGCCCCTCATTCTGTAATGAGGGGCTTTATTTTTTATGTAGAGACGATCTGAATAAAATAACGTGAGTTCGACATAAGGATCACATCAGTACGACTGGAAGAACTTGTGAGGATCTGATATCAAGGGAGGGTTTCTTCTCGCGGAATGTGTAAGCTACCAGCCCGGCTATCAGATTAACAAAGAAGTTAAATGGGCTACGATGACGGGAATGCCCGATTTGCGAGATGTTTTTCAGTTGATCGTTGACAGCCTCAATGATCGAGCGTTTACGCAACAAGAGTTTGTCAAATAGCAGCAACAACCTGTTTTTCATGTTCCTGCGCACCCTGGTGACGAGCTGCACGCCCTGTTCCCACAATTGCTCAAGGAGCGTTTGAGAGATGTATCCC
>NZ_FONE01000023.1 GCF_900112825.1 Nitrosomonas sp. Nm166
TACTCTGCAACAAGGCCGGATATAAGACTGCAGCCGATTCCTCGCATCGCCAGAACATGAAATATCTCTTGCCATACCGGGAGGCGTCCATATAAGGCTTATCATGGAGCAGAAATGTAGAAAAATGATGGCTATTGTCGGATTATGGTTTGGAATAGCTATCATCGCAAAAAAACCTGTTTCGGAAGAGATACAATCCGCGCCAAAGCGATAGACCCGGCGGCGATTAAATCTTACTGGACAAAAAAACGCATGGATGAGGCGAAACCTGTTCCTGTGCCGACTACTCCACCGGCAGTTACCCTTCTAGAACACCGGAAGCTCCTCAATCCATTGAATAATTAAAAGAACAAGTGTTGCTTGGCAGTAATTTTTGGAATGCAGAAATTGACTACACTTATTACCGATTCTTGTTACCGATTAAACCTCAGCTATTAATTTAATTTTGTCAAACCACTTTCTTGTGCTAACCACAAAGTGACAAAAGAGTATCCTTTAACCCCTTAGTCAGCTTGTCTTCTCAAAAATGCTGGTATATCCATTGGATCAACACCCGATTGGCGCATAGCTGCCACTGTAGCATTGCTTCTTCTGCCAGTACGCATGACTGCAGGTTCTTCTGCTGAATATATTGAATCCCGGTCATCTGTTCCGGTACGGCTGTGAATAACCGTCAAGGGTGTGCTCTGACTTTGGCTGGTCAGACCGCCTAATCCCGTAGCAACCATCGTTACGCGTAAATCTTCAGCCATATTTTCATCAATGACGGTACCCACAATAATGGTTGCATCTTCAGCGGTTAAATTCTTAATCGCATTCATCACTTCATGGACTTCTCTCATTTTTAGCGATGAACTGGCAGTGATGTTAACCAGAATACCGCGTGCTCCCGACAAGGAAACATCTTCCAACAAAGGACTTGATACCGCACGCTCTGCAGCAACACGGGCACGATCTACGCCTGCTGCAATGGCTGAACCCATCATTGCCATACCCATTTCTGACATGACAGTTTTTACGTCTGCAAAGTCAACGTTAACCAAGCCTGGACAATTAATCACTTCAGCAATACCGGCTACTGCGCCGTACAACACATCATTAGCAGCTTTAAATGCATCCAGCATAGAAATATCATTACCTAATACCATCATGAGCTTATCATTAGGAATCACGATCAATGAATCTACATGCTGTGAGAGTGCTTCCATGCCTGCCTTGGCAGCGACCAAGCGTTTTCCTTCAAATGCAAACGGTTTACTGACAACCGCCACGGTTAAAATACCCATTTCTTTGGCAACCTGCGCAACCACCGGTGCTGCACCCGTTCCTGTTCCTCCTCCCATGCCTGCCGTTATAAACAACATATCTGCACCTTGGATCAATTCCGCAATCCGATCACGGTCTTCAAGTGCAGCTTCACGACCAATGTCGGGATTCGCTCCTGCGCCCAATCCCTTGGTAATCCCTGTACCCAGCTGTAATATTGTTGGTGCTTTATTGCCTTTCAATGCCTGCGCATCAGTATTCATACTGATGAACTCAACGCCTTGCATGCCATTCTGAATCATGTGATCCACTGCATTGCTTCCGCAACCACCTACACCGACGACTTTGATGACTGCCTCTTGAGTTTCGTTATTTATGATTTCGAACATAATATCTCTCCTTTAGTACATTGAAATTAAGCTACTTGACTGCTAACACAATCTTTGGAATCTAATTAAAAATTCCTCTGGAACCAACCTCTCATTCTCGAAAGAATCTGTTTGGCGGAACCGCCCTGCAATTTTGAACCTTGTTGATGTTGCATTTGCTCGATTCCGGCAAGAATTAAGCCAATGCCCGTAGAATATCGCGGTGTATGAATTACTTCTTTTAAATTGCCATGATAATTAGGCAGACCTAATCGCACTGGCATGTGAAAGATTTCCTCGCCCAACTCCACCATACCCCGTAATGAGGCAGAACCGCCGGTAATGACTATTCCTGAGGAAAGTAATTCCTCAAATCCACTACGGCGCAGCTCGGCCTGCACCATACAGTAAAGCTCCTCTACTCGTGGTTCTATCACTTCAGCCAGTGTTTGTCGGGAAAGCTGACGTGAACCGCGATTACCCACGTCAGGAACTTCCACCATTTCTTGTGTATCAGCGAGGCTTCTCAATGCGCACCCATAATGGCACTTGATGTCTTCAGCACTCTTAGTTGGGGTACGCAATGCCATCGCAATATCATTCGTTATCTGATCACCAGCAATCGGAATAACTGCCGTGTGCCGGATTGCGCCATTGGTAAACACCGCGATATCCGTTGTTCCGCCCCCAATGTCCACCAGGCAGACTCCCAGGTCTTTTTCATCTTCGGACAATACCGCCATCGCAGACGCCAATGGCTGCAATATTAAATCCCGAACCTCCAGGCCGCATCGATGCACACATTTCATAATATTCTGCGCCGCAGAGACTGCGCCTGTCACAATATGCACTTTCACTTCCAGCCGTATACCACTCATGCCTACCGGCTCACGCACATCTTCTTGGCCATCGATGATGAACTCCTGATTCAGGATATGCAGAATTTGCTGATCAGCGGGTATATTCACGGCTTTAGCTGCTTCCATCACCCGTTCAACATCTTTCTCAGTAACCTCCTTATCCTTGATGGGGACCATGCCATCTGAATTGAAGCCTTTGATATGACTGCCGGCAATTCCGGTATAAACTTCATGGATCTTACAATCAGCCATCAATTCCGCTTCTTCCAGCGCCCGTTGAATGGCATTTACCGTAGTTTCGATATTGGCCACTACCCCTTTCTTCAATCCACGTGAAGGGTGACTGCCCAGGCCAATCACTTCAAAGCCCCCCTCGGGAATGACTTCTGCAACAATGGCAACAATTTTGGATGTACCAATATCAAGACCAACAATCAGATTTCTGTTTTCTCTAGCCTTATTCATCTAGTTATATCTCCAGGGTCTCACGTTTCTCTTTTCGAACCGGATTTACGGGGTCCATGCTGCATCACTTCTGGCATGCGGATAGCAAAACCATTCGGATAGCGCAAATCTACATATGCTAACGACCCTTCCTGATTAAATCGGGCAATGCTGTGGTTATATACTGAAACATAGCGAATAAGCCTTTCTTCAACTTCATTGCGCCCTAATTCCAGCACAGTTCCAGTATTTAACTGAATGCGCCATGCATAGCGTGGAGTTAGACTGATCTCCACAATAGATTGTTGTAATGGTGTCAAGATTTCGCTGAATCGCTGGTATTGCCGCGCTACTTCTTGTGCACTCGCCTCTTTAGGTCCGGTAAAAACAGGTAAATTTTTATCTACTGTGACGCGAAATACTTCGCCATAGGTATTAACTAATGCATGACTCCCCCAATAGGCCAATGCCTGATGCTCTTCAAGTATTACATTCAAACCATAGGGCCACTCCCTGTTCACTTTGGCATCACGCACCCAAGGTAACTTTATAAAAGCTTCGCGCACTTCAACGAGATTCACTGAGATGAAGTTTCCTTTAATTTCATTTCTGGAAAGGTGCTCTATTTGCTCGCGAGTCACATTCAGCAAATCTTTAGCATCAGTTTTCGTACCATTCACAACTTGAATATTAATTTCTTTAATGGGAAAGAATGGTGGCTTGGTAAACCGCAAGCTGATCGCATACAAAACCGTTACCGCTACTAAAGTAAACAAGCTGGTGGAGAGTAAATTGAGCGCCCGATGGTTATTCCACATGAGACAAAGCCAATATTCTTATTACCAAATCTTCGAATGAAATTCCTGCCGCTCCTGCTGCCATCGGTACCAGGCTGTGACTTGTCATACCAGGAGAAGTGTTCGCTTCCAAAAAATAAAATTGTCCTGTCTGATCGAGTATCAGATCAATCCTTCCCCATCCTTCACATCCCAGCACTTTATAAGCTTGTAATGCTTGCGCCTGAATTGCCGCTTCCAATTCATCCGGCAAACCGCTTGGGCAGAAATATTGCGTATGACTCGAGAAATACTTGGCCTCATAATCATAAAGCTCCCCTGCTATTTCAATTCTCACGATTGGCAGCGGCGTTTCCCCCAGAATGGCGACTGTCAGTTCCTTGCCTGCAATAAATTCTTCAGCAAGCACCAAAGCATCATGCTGTGCGGCCAATTGATAGGCTTTTACCAGATCCTGGCTGCGATGCACTTTACTCAAACCAATCGTTGATCCCTCGCGTGCCGGTTTAACAATCAGCGGTAAACCCAGTGTTTCAGCTATTTCTTCAAAGTTACTGTCAGCCTGCAATAGAGTATAACGAGGAGATGGAATACCGGCTGCCTGCCACACCAATTTGGTACGCCATTTATCCATCGCCAGCGCACTGGCCATTACACCACTGCCGGTATAAGGCAGCCGCATCCATTCGAGCGCGCCCTGAATCGTACCATCTTCACCAAAGCGTCCATGCAGTGCGATAAATGCTCTGTCGAAGCCTTGATGCAACAGGGCTTCCAGTGCATGCTCTGCTGGATCAAACGGATGTGCATCAACATCTCTTTGACGCAATGCTTCCAGAACAGCTTTTCCACTTTGCAGCGAAATATCACGTTCCGCAGACCGACCGCCCAGCAGTACTGCCACTTTGGCAAAGTTATACGCAACCACTACGCATACCCCCTGACATCGCCTACAATCCGGACTTCCTGGATTAGCTCAATCCCTGTCTCTTTCCTAACTTTGTCTTGCACCAGCATCATCAATGCTTCAATATCGGTCGCACTGGCATTGCCTGTGTTGACGATAAAATTGGCGTGTATGGGTGACACCATGGCGTCACCCATACACCTCCCCTTCAAACCACAAACTTCAATCAAACGTGCCGCATAATCTCCAGGAGGATTGCGAAATACTGAACCTGCATTTGGCTGATTGAGCGGCTGACTGCCAACGCGCCGCGCCAGCAATTGTTTAATTCGCTGCTGGGATTCGGTCTGATCGCCACCTGGCAACTGCAGATACCCGCCTGCAAACCATTCTGTTTCAGCTGTACTGGTCAATGTGCGCTGCAGTTTTACACTGCGATAGCCAATCGCATATTCGCCAGGCCGGCGGATAAACATTTGTCCGCTACGATTAATTACCTGCACACGCGCTACGATTCCCCAGGTCTCGGATCCAAAACAGCCGGCGTTCATAGCCAATGCGCCGCCTATCGTGCCTGGAATACCTGCCAGAAATTCTGCACCTGCCAGATGATGCCTGGCGGCAAATCGAGCAACCTTTGCACAAGCTACACCGGCACCGGCATAGATCAGCCCGCCGGCTTGATTTTGCTCAATCAATCGCAAATCCTTGAGTCGCCCATGCAGCGCTATGACAGTACCGCGTAAACCTCCATCCCTGATCAACAGATTGCTGCCCAATCCAATGGCATACATTGGCTCAGAGGGCGATTTCAGCAGAAAATTTGCAAGATCATCCAAATCCGCCGGTATGTAATAACGTTCTGCATATCCTCCAGTGCGCCATGAAATATGCTTTCTCATAGGTTCGTTAATGCGCATTTCTCCACGCAGAATTGGCATAGCTGCCTCATCGATCAGTTGATCAGTTATTGATATACCGGACGCTGTGTTTTGTGACAGACCGGCCAATCTCCACTGATGCTCAGTAGTCATAACCATTCACAACAATCCGCTTATCTCTCACATACGCGATATGCGGTGCAACCTTTGCGACAGAGCCTGCGCCCATTATCAGCACGATATCGCCATCTTGCACCGCATCAAGTATCGCAACTGGTAAATCATCTACCTCCTCAATATAAATAGGCTCAACCTTACCTAGCACCCGGATGGAACGCGCTAGTGATTTACTGTCAGCGGCAACAATGGGATCCTCACCTGCCGGATACACTTCCGTTAGTAACAACACATCAGCTTGGGACAAGACTTTAATGAAATCTTCGAATACATCCCGGGTACGGGTATAGCGATGCGGTTGAAATGCTAATACCAGGCGCTGACCAGGAAAAGCGCCTCGAGCCGCTCTGATGGTTGCTTCCATCTCGGCCGGATGATGGCCATAGTCATCAATCAGCGTAAAACTTTTCTGCGCGGATAATTTAATTTCTCCATATCGCTGAAAACGCCTTTCTACGCCTTTGAATTCTGAAAGCGCCTTGGCAATGGCTGCATCCGGCACACCGATCTCATTGGCGACGGTAATGGCCGCTAGTGCGTTTTGAATGTTATGCAGTCCTGGTAAGTTAAGCGTGATATCGAGTTTACGCCCCGAACCATTCACACCCACTACGGCAGTAAATATCATTTGACCGCTATGATGTTGAATATCAATGGCGCGAACTTGTGCATTCTCAGACAATCCATAGGTAGTAATTGGCTTGGTAATTGCTGACATCACCTCGCGCACATTCGGATCATCTATACACAATACCGCCATCCCGTAGAAAGGCAGATGCTGTACAAATTCCACAAATGTTTGCTTTAATCGGTTGAAGTCATGACCATAGGTCTCCATATGATCAGCATCGATATTGGTCACCACCGCTAGCACCGGTTGCAAATACAGAAATGAAGCATCCGATTCATCGGCCTCAACGACAATGAATTCTCCTTTTCCTAGTTTGGCATGGCAACCTGCTGCTTGCAGTTTTCCGCCGATAACAAATGTAGGGTCCATATCAGCTGCCGCCAGTATGCTGGCAATCAAGCTGGTGGTAGTGGTTTTGCCATGGGTGCCTGCTATCGCGATGCCGTTACGCAATCTGAGCAATTCGGCCAGCATGAGCGCACGCGGTACGACTGGAATATTTTTGTTTCTTGCTGCAATCACTTCAGGATTATCCGGTTTGACTGCTGTCGAGGTAACCACCACGTCAGCATCGGCTATCTGCTGGCTTGCATGACCTACGTGTACTTTCACACCAAGCCTGCTCAAACGTTGGATGACTGGACTATCCATTAAATCAGAACCACTTACCTGATAGCTCAGATTAATGAAAACTTCAGCAATACCGCTCATCCCAGCACCACCGATACCCACAAAATGAATGTGCTTGACTTTATGCTTCATGCAGCGCTCCACTGAGTTCAATACAGGCTTCAGCCACTATTCTGGTTGCCTCTGGCTTTGCCAGACTGCGCGCAATCATTGACATACCGAGTAATTTCTCCCGCGTCAGATTCATTAACAACTCAGCCAGCTTGTGCGCAGTCAATTCATTTTGCGGCACTAACATGGCAGCACCATGGCTGGAAAGAAACCTGGCATTATTGGTTTGATGGTCATCGACAGCATAGGGGTACGGCACCAGTATGCTGGCAACCCCTGCTGCACTCAATTCTGCGATCGTCAATGCGCCAGCACGACAAAGCACCAAATCACTGGCGGCGTAGCGTTTAGCCATGTCATCGATAAATGCACGCACTTCTCCTTCCAATTGCAGATCTGCATAGACTTTTTTCACTGTCTCCCAATGCATCGTGCCCGCTTGATGAACTACAGTCGGGCGTAGGCGCTCGGGTATTAATTTAAGCGCCTGCGGCACCACGGCATTTAAAATTTGTGCACCAAGGCTGCCGCCCACAACGAGCAACTTGAGTTTTCCCTCTCGCCCTAGAAAACGCTTGTCTGGTGCCTCCATCTGCGCAATTTCAGAACGTACTGGATTACCTGAGAAAACTATTTTTTCTTTATTCGCAAGCATGGCACCCGGAAAACCCAGCATGATTTTATCTGCCAGGCTGGCCAGAATTTTGTTGGTTAAACCCGGCAATGAGTTCTGTTCATGAATGATCAGTGGCTTATTGAATAGAGATGCCATCATGCCGCCTGGAAAAGCTGGATACCCCCCCATTCCTAAAACCACATCCGGTTTTACTCGGCGTATGATGCGAACGCTTTGCAGAAATGCTTTAATTAAACGTAGTGGCAACATTAACCAAGTAGTCAATCGCTTACCCCGCAATCCGGAAAAGCTGATGACTTCTGTTGCATACCCATGCTGTGGAACCAGCGTTGATTCCATACCCGCCTTGGTTCCCAGCCATACAATATGCCATCCCAATTCCCTTAAATAGTCAGCCACCGCCAGGCCTGGAAACACGTGCCCACCTGTTCCCCCAGCCATAATCAAAATAGTTCGTGGTCTCATACAGTAAGCCCTCGCAAGCGCTGACGATTTTCCCAATCAATGCGCAACAATACCGCCAAAGCAATACAATTTGCCGTGATGCTGCTACCGCCAAAACTCAGCAAAGGCAGCGTTAAGCCTTTAGTCGGCAAAACGCCCATATTGACGCCCATATTGATCAATCCCTGCAAACCGATCCAGATACCAATTCCTTGCGCTACCAAGGCGGAGAAGGGATATCCCAGTTTCGCAGCCAGCCGACCGATAATAAAAGCGCGCAAAATCAACCCGATAAATAAAGCAATGACCGCAACAACGCCAACAAAACCAAGTTCTTCAGCCAATACCGAAAGCAAGAAATCGGTATGCGCTTCGGGCAGATAAAATAGTTTTTCGACACTTCCTCCCAAGCCAACACCAAGCCATTCACCCCGTCCAAATGCGATCAGCGCATGACTCAATTGATAGCCCTTCCCATAGGGATCGGCCCAGGGATCCATAAATGCCACCACTCGGTCCAACCGATATGGCGAAGTTAGAATTAATCCATATAAACCGGCAGCGAGGATACTGATCAGTCCAATAAATATTTTTAAACTGACCCCTCCCAGAAATAGGATAGATATTGCCAGCGTCGTTACTACAAAAAAAGCGCCGAAATCCGGTTCCAGTAACAATAAAAAACCTACCAAGGCCATTACAAGGGTGATTGGAAGAAATCCTTTCAGCAGATAACTCAAATCTGCTGTCTTACGATTCACATAGTCAGCGGCATACAGGATCATCACCAATTTCATAAATTCAGACGGTTGCAAATTCACCACATACAGTGAAATCCAGCGTTGGCTGCCATTGACTTCATGACCAATGCCTGGAACTAAAACAAGCACCAACAATAAAGTGCTCGCGATAAACAGATAGCTGACATACCTTTGCCATACCTGCAGCGGGACCTGAAAAGCGATGAATCCCAATATCAACCCCACAGCCAGATAGATACTGTGTCGTAATAAATAATGATAAGCACGATCAACACCAAATTGTGCTTCTGCAATCGCAATGGAGGCGGAGTAAATCATGACTAATCCAATACTCAGCAACAGCAAAGTCGACCACACCAGCACCTGATCAAAGTCAGTCATCACCCTTGGTTTCTGATTGTTTGCTTGGTAGATCATCCGTTAATGTTTCTTCTGTCCGAAACTAAAAAATCTATTTTCAATGTCCTTGACCGCTGCTACAAACACTTCTGCGCGGTGAATGTAATTTCTAAACATATCGAAACTGGCGCATGCAGGTGACAGCAATACCACATCGCCACCATGCGCCAATAAAAAACTTTTCTGCATGGCTTCCTCCATCGTGACCGCAAAATGCAAAGGCACGCCGCAGTCTTTCAGTTCATCCGCAATGAGCCCTGCATCTCGGCCAATCAACACCACCGCTCGTGCATTATCAGCAACAGATTGCTTCAAAAGAGAAAAATCCTGACCCTTGCCATCACCGCCAGCAATTAAAATCACGTTCTGTTTCATGCCATTTAAGGCTGCCACTGTCGCACCTACATTCGTGCTTTTGGAATCATCATAGAAAGTGACACCATTGAACGCCGCAACCTTTTCCATTCGATGCGGTAAGCCTCTAAACTCCCGTAAAGCTGACAGTAGCGGCTCAACCGCTACCCCCAGTGCACGACATATGGCCAGTGCTGCCAAGCCATTGGCGGCATTATGTAATCCATTCACAACCAATTCGGAAGTTTTCATTAATTGCATATCTCCTTCCGTCAGCCATAAATCATCCTCATCACGGATAAGGCCAAAATCTGCTTGGGTCGGAGGCTCATCAATACCAAAAGTGATTTGCTTTCTACTGCTCAATGCCACAGCACGAACCAATGGATCGTTCCGATTTAAGACCTGTATTCCCTCATTTTTTTCATGCAAAAAAACTCTGGCTTTTGCCGTGGTGTAATCTTTCATATTCGCATAGCGGTCTAAATGATCTTCACTCAGATTAAGCACTGTAGCCACATCTGCATTTAAATTATGGGTGGTTTCCAATTGAAAGCTGGATATTTCAAGAATCCAAGCTTGCGGCAAATTGCCTGCATCCATGCGTTGCATCAGCGCATTCAGAACGGCCGGGCCAATATTGCCTGCCACTTCCACATTCCAGTCCGCTTTTTTCAGCATCGCCCCTACCATGGCGGTGACTGTTGTTTTTCCATTAGATCCCGTGATCGCAACAATCTTCGGTCGAGGCAAATTGCTCTGCTCAAGCGCCCACGCAAAAAGAACCATGTCGCCGACCACCGGTATGCCACGCTGAATGGCCTGCTGCACGCAAGGATCCGCCAAGGGAACACCAGGGCTGATTGCAATCATCTCGATATCATCAAAAATTCTGGCCTCAAACTTGCCTATGTGAACCTTCAACTGAGGAAAAGCATTCGCGATTTCCTTCCACCCAGGCGGCTCTGTACGACTATCCGCCACACGCACTTCCGCGCCCTGGCGGGATAACCATTTCATCATGGACAAGCCAGTTTCACCCATCCCCAACACCAATATTATTTTACCTTCCAGATTCATCTTAGTTTTAATGTCGATAATCCAAACAGCACCAGAATGAGCGTAATAATCCAGAATCTGACCACTACCTGATTTTCTTTCCAGCCTTTCAATTCATAATGATGATGCAATGGCGCCATGCGAAAAATACGCTTACCCAGCAATTTGAAGGAAGCAACCTGCAACATCACCGATAACGCTTCAACGACAAACACTCCCCCCATAATCACCAGCACAATTTCCTGACGCACAATAACAGTGACAACACCCAACGCAGCACCCAAAGCGAGCGCACCTACATCCCCCATAAACACTTCGGCCGGATAGGCGTTAAACCACAAAAAAGCGAGCCCTGCGCCTGCCAGCGCGCCGCAAAATATGGATAGTTCTCCCGTATTGGGGATATAAGGAATTCCCAGATACTTGGCAAATACAACATGCCCTGTGGCATAGGCAAAAACTGCCAGTGCACTGCTGATCATGACTGTGGGCATAATCGCCAAACCATCCAATCCATCAGTCAGGTTCACTGCATTACTGGTGCCAACGATGACAAAATAGGCCAATATGACAAACCCTGTCACTCCCAATGGAATCGCTACTTCCTTAAAAAACGGCACAATCATATCTGTCTGGGCTGACATTTCAGCAGTCAAAGCCAGGTACACCGCAATGATGATCGCGATCACGGATTGCCAAAAAAATTTGGCGCTCGCGGACAGCCCTTTCGGGTTGCGATATACCACTTTCCGATAATCATCGATCCAGCCAATTGCCCCAAACCCCAGTGTAGTCAGCAACACCACCCAAACGTATCGATTACTTAAATCGGCCCATAACACAGTCGTCAATACCATTGACATCAATATCAGTGTACCCCCCATGGTGGGTGTTCCCGCTTTCACAAGATGTGTCTGTGGACCATCATCACGCACTGACTGGCCGATTTTATAAGCAGTCAATTTGCGGATCATCATTGGACCAATGATGAAAGAAATCACCAGTGCTGTGAGGACAGCCAACATAGTACGCAAGGTGATGTAACTGAACACATTGAAGGCACGAATATCCTGAGCCAGCCATTGAGAGAACGCTAACAGCATAAGAACTCCAGACGTTGTAACCGGTTGTTGAGCATCGTTCGTCCCTTTATGAACGTTTAATCTCTAGCTGCCTGACTATTCGTTCCATCTGCATAAAGCGCGATCCTTTTATCAATACAGTGACATCCTCTGCAAGCAGGCTCTCAACCACATTGAGCAATTCATCGAGTGAATTAAAATGTCTCGCACCTTTGCCAAATTCTTCTGTGGCATAAGCGCTTAATTCGCCTAATGTCAACAACTGATCAAGCCCAGCTTTGCGGGCATCCCTGCCAATCTCGCGGTGCAAATCTATGGCTGATTTACCTAACTCACCCATATCGCCTAATACCAGTATTTTTTTTCCGGCAGTTGCGGCCAAAACAGTCAGAGCAGCGCGAACCGATGCTGGATTGGCATTGTATGTATCGTCAATTAATAAAGCATGATGCAAACCAAGCTTTTTTTGCATGCGCCCTTGCACACCCTGGAAATTCTCCAACCCAGATGCGATCAATGTCTTATTCATGCCTAATGCAGCCGCTGCCGCTGCCGCTGCCAATGCGTTATAAATGTTATGTACGCCCGGCACGTGCAACTCCACTTCTGCAATGCCGTCTGGCAATTTCAATTTAATCCTGCTCATCAACGCGTTAACCTGATATTCAGCGCTTATCCGAGGCTTCTCATGCAAACCAAAGTCCATGATTTGCCGCGAACCCGCATATTTACGCCACAAGGGGGCATACACATCATCCGCATTAATCACTGCTATTCCTTGCTGGTCCAATCCTTCAAAAATTTCAGCCTTGGCGTACGCCACTGTTTCAACTGAACCTAATCCTTCAATATGTGCTGCCCCTGCGTTGGTAATGAGCGCAACCGTTGGCTTCGCCAATTGTGTCAGATAGGAAATCTCACCCATATGATTCATGCCCATTTCGATAACGGCATAGCAATGATGCTGACGCAGCCGCAATAACATTTGTGGTACGCCAATATCGTTATTAAGGTTACCTTCGGTCGCTAATACATAATTCAGTTGTTCATCTGTTTTTACTCCACCATCAGGAATTGTTTGACGAAGTATCGATGCAATCATCTCCTTGACGGTAGTCTTGCCATTACTGCCAGTAACTCCAATGACTGGCAACGTAAAACGGCTGCGCCAGTATGATGCCAACTGTCCTAAACTTAATCGCGTATCTTTAACTCGAATCAAAGGAATATGGATGGGGATATCATAGCTATCTGCTTGTTGATTAACCATGGCCGCAGCGGCGCCTTTTTCAACAGCACTGCTAACAAATTTGCTGCCATCGAAATTTTCGCCGGTTAAAGCAACGAATAAATTACCTTGCTTTAGTGTGCGGCTATCTGTGCTCACTGCGGTAAATAGCACATCTTTTCCGCTCCAATCGGCGTGTAACACCTGAGCAGCCTGTTTGACCATCATCATTCCTGTGCTCACACTTTCCTGGTCAAATCCTTCAGTACTTGCTGCACAACCTCTGCATCATTAAAAGGAATTTTCTGCCCTTTTATCTCCTGAAATTTTTCATGGCCTTTACCGGCGACCAAGACAATATCACCTGGATCAGCATTATCGATTGCCTGATAAATGGCCAATGCACGATCAATTTCTATCTGGTAATGATGCGCACCCATGCCAGTGGAAATATCCTTAATAATGCTCAGAGGATCTTCAGAGCGTGGGTTATCGCTGGTAAAAATGACTTCATCCGTCAAACGTGCCGCCACTTCACCAATCAATGCACGCTTACCTTTGTCCCGATCTCCCCCACAACCAATCACACAATGCAAACGAGGATTTCGCAGCGCTGCACCCTTGCTTTGATGACTATTACGCAGAATTTCACGCAGTGTGCATAGCGCTTTCTCCAGCGCATCGGGAGTATGCGCGTAATCTACAATGACAACAGGCTGATCAATCGCTGTGTATTTCTCCATTCGCCCTGGAATAGAGCGTACATTTTTCAAGGCCAGGATTGCATCTGACAGCCTGATACCGCTTGCTAACAAAGCTGCCGCCACCGCCAGCAGATTCAATGCATTAAATTTACCCAGCAAATTAACTTTTAAATGCTCATGACAACCTTCATACTGAATATCAAATTCAATCCCATTGATATCAGCTTTAAGATTTGAGCCATAGACCATTCTAAAATGTTTGGAATAACAGCCGAGTTCCGGATATCTAAACCCATAACCAATTATTTTTGCTGTTTTATTCGCAAGCTGTCGTGATAACTCGACGCCCAGCACATCATCCATGTTAACCACTGCATATTTCAATCCCGGCCAGAAAAACAAGCGTGCTTTAGCGGCTGCATAGGCATCCATATCCTGGTGATAATCCAAATGATCACGTGACAAATTGGTGAGCACAGCAACTGAAAAAGTGGTTCCATTGACGCGTCCTTGAACGATGCCATGCGATGAAACTTCCATCGCTACGCTATCAGCCCCTTGCTGTTTAAATTTTGCCAGCGAGCGCTGTAATACAGTGGCATCCGGTGTAGTATTCTCAGCGGTTTCAAGCTCGCTGTTAAAACCATTTCCCAGTGTTCCCATCACAGCAGTTTTCTTGTTCAAGCTTGTCATGGCTTGCGCATACCAATGACAGCAGGATGTCTTGCCGTTGGTTCCCGTGATCCCAACCATCCATAATCCTTGCGATGGACTACCATAGACATAATCGGCAATCCAGCCTGCCTTAGCCTTCAATTCACTGACTGGTAATGCAGGAATATGCCATTGCGGATTCCATGAAAAATTCTGCGGATCCCACAGGATCGCATTGGCACCCGCTGCTATTGCTTGCGAAATAAATCGACGACCATCATTTTTTTCTCCTGCATAAGCAAGAAATGTATCACCGGGTTTTATTATCCGGCTATCGGTGACAAGATTATGAACAGGCACACCCACATCATCCAACAGATGACTATTAAATAATTTTGATGCTTTTCTTTTAGCCGCCATCAAATTATCCTTCATCATCCATTTCTGGCGTCGCAGTAAAGGTAATCACATTATTAGCCGGCGCATCAGGTGGAATATTCAAGATGCGTAAAGCACTACTCATTACCTTACTAAAAACAGGCGCAGCCACGGCACCGCCAAAATATTTACCTGCGGAGGGCTCATCAATCATTACCGCAATGATCAAACGTGGATATGACGCCGGTGCATAACCCACAAAAGTTGAAATATAGTGTTTCTTGGCATATTGACCATCGATCAATTTATGCGCCGTTCCGGTTTTACCAGCAACGCGATAGCCATTAATTTGCGCCAGCGGCGCTGTGCCCCCGGGTTTAGTCGCCAGCTCTAGCATATAATTCAAGGCTAATGCTGTATCGCGAGAAATCACGCGCTGCCCCATGACAGGCATATTCTGCTTCAACAGTGATATAGGTTTTAATTCGCCACCGCTGGTAAAGATTGTATAAGCGCGAGCCAACTGCATCAGACTGGTTGAGATGCCATGACCATAAGACATCGTAGCCTGCTCGATCGGCCGCCAAGCGTTATATGATCGCAATATTCCACTTGCTTCCCCTGGAAAACCGGAATTGGTCAGTGTCCCAAACCCCGAACGATTAAACATTTCCCACATCGTTTGCGGGGCAAGCGACAAGGCTATTTTTGCCGTTCCGACATTGCTCGATTGCTGAATCACCTGAGCGACCGTCAATTCTCCCTTGTTATTGACATCGCGGATGGTTTTTCTGCCTACTTGCAATACTCCCGGTGAGGTTTGCATCACAGTATTGGAGTTCACCTTACCCACTTCCATGGCGATGGCTACCGTAAATGGCTTCAAGGTGGATCCGGGTTCGAACGTATCGATCAATGCCCGGTTACGAATTCTCTCATTGTTAATCGTTGATCGATTATTTGGGTTGTAAACCGGCAAATTAGTCAATGCCAGTATTTCACCTGTCTGCGCATCTAAAACTACAATACTGCCCGCCTTGGCTTTATTGAGTTTTACCGCTTCTTTTAGCTCTGCATGCGCACGATATTGAATTCTTCTATCTATCGACAGAATCAAGTCTTGCCCTTCTTTGGGCAAGCGAATTTTTTCAATATTCTCAATGATCCGGCCTTTGTTATCTTTGATAACACGACGGCTTCCCAATTCACCAGCAAGTGTTTCCTGCCAACCACGCTCAACACCCTCCTGGCCTTCATCGTTAATATCGGTAAAACCTAGCACATGTGCTGCAAATTCACCTTCTGGATAATAACGCTTGGATTCATGCGTTAAATATATTCCCGGAATCTTTAACTTCATCACCTTCTCGGCAATATCAGGCACCACCTGCCGTTTCAGATAAACAAACCGGCTATTTTGTCGGTTAATGCGTTCATTGATGTCCTGACTATTTATTTCAAGTAAAGTGGATAATTGTTTCAATTGTTCGGGCGTTATCCTGACGACTTTCGGATCTACATGCACGGACGCAATCGGTGAACTGATCGCCAGTATTTGCCCATTCCGGTCGGTAATCATGCCACGATCCGCATTCATTTCTACCACCCGGCTATAACGCGACTCTCCCTTCTCCTGCAAGAAGTCATTGTGCATACCTTGCAGATAGGCAGCACGCCCCGCTAGACTGATTAAGCCCAGCACCAGCAAAGTCATTAACAGGAATGAGCGCCATGCCGATAATTTGATGGGTGGCGCTTCATTTTTAATCATGGCCCAGATTCCCTGAATTTGATTGATCTTCTGCGCTACCAATCGATACAATTTGTACGCTTGAAGCAGCGGGCACTATCATATTTAAATGTTCTCTCGCAACACGTTCGATACGTCCATGCATAATCAATGTGCTTTGCTCCAGTTGCAACCTACCCCATTCCACATCCAGCTTCCGTTCTATTTCCTTTTCTCTCTCCAGCGCCATAAAAAGCTTACGCGCTGTATGCTGTGAGGTTACAATGCCCAATGCACAAGCAATTAACACCAATACAAAGAAAATGTTCAATTTGAACATTAAGACTACCCATTTAAAGTAATTCTTTCAGCTACACGCATGACAGCACTCCTCGCTCTTACATTCTCAGTCACTTCATTTTTACCCGGACGTATCGCTTTTCCGACTAGCTTTAATTTTTGCTTACTAAATCGTTGCAAATCCTTTTCCCGCAACGGGACTCCCCGTGGCAATTCGTCCGTACTGGCCGCTGCTCGCATAAATTGCTTAACCATTCGATCCTCCAACGAATGAAAGCTGATCACTACTAGCCTCCCGCCAGGATTTAATAATTCGACACATTGCGGCAAAACTGACGACAATTCTTCAAGCTCCTGATTGAGATAAATCCGTATTGCCTGAAAAGTGCGCGTCGCCGGATGCCGCATAGTCTCCCCCTGCCGCTGACGTGCACGCACGACCGTTGCGACAATCTCGGCAAGTTGTAATGTGGTAACAATAGGCTGCCGCGCTCTTGCCATAATAACCGCTCTTGCAATCTGCCGAGCATACCGTTCTTCGCCATATTCCTTTATTACCTTTTCCAATTGATCTTCTGCAACCGAAGCAAGCCACTCTGTTGCAGTCTTTCCCCTACTAGTATCCATACGCATATCGAGCGGTCCTGCTAAACGAAAACTAAATCCGCGCGAAACTTCTTCCAGTTGCGGTGAAGACACTCCCAAATCCAGCAATACGCCATCAATCCTTGCAATGCCCATCTGCTGCAATCTCTGCTGCATTCTGGAAAAACCGCCATGCTTGATACAAAATCGCTCATCTTCAATTGTCTTCCCTGATAAAACCGCGACAGGGTCTTTATCAAAAGCGATTAATTGGCCCTTCTCCCCAAGCCGCGACAGGATCAGGCGGCTATGCCCGCCGCGACCGAATGTGCCATCCACGTAAATGCCATCTGGTTTTATCGCTAATGCATTTACCGCTTCATGGAGCAACACCGGAATGTGCATCTGCTCTTTTTAAAATTATTTATCACAATGAAAAACCTTCTAGCTCAAGTGGCATATTGCCGTCCTTGAAAGCCAATGCATTCTCAATCTGCAAATTCCATTGCTCTTCATCCCATAATTCAAATTTTGCACCTTGCCCAACCAAAACCACCTCTTTGGATAAACCAGCAAATTGACGCAATGGCGGTGATATCAAAATACGACCCGCGGCATCTATCTCGACGTCACTGGCATTACCTACCAGCAATCTCTGCAAACTGCGAGTTCTTGGATCGAAACTAGAAAGATTATTGAGTTTTTGTTCTATTGGTTCCCAGGCTGACTGAGGATAAATTAACAAACATCTTGAAGGATCAGCAGTGACAATCAAGCGTCCCTCACAAAAAGACATCAGTTCACTACGGTATCTTGCAGGTATCGCAAGCCTACCTTTTGCATCCAGACTGAGTTGCGTGACACCACGAAACATGCTGTCTCCCATATTTACGGAAAATTAATTGGGATAATTAATTTCCCACATCCCCCCACTTCTTCCCACTTTAATGAAAAAAAATACGATAGTCAAGCAAGAATATGGCGATATGACAAAGACTTAATCACATTGCCGATAGCGGCTCAATCGACATTAAAATATCTAAATAAATAAGAAAGATAGAACATAAATTAAATGTGGATTATAAATTTCTCTCGATAATACCCCTGAATAAGCTTGTTTACTTTCCTAAAAAATTGCACACTTCCTATGAAGATTCGCGTCACAGTAAACATGACACCCACATACTGGAAACAAGCAATACAAGAATTGGCCGCATGCGATAAAGTCATGCATCGTCTAACTCAGCACTTTGAGAGCGCGGCGATACTCACATCGCGAGGCTGCGCCTTCACTACGCTGGCGCGCTCAATCGTCGGGCAACAAATTTCCGTAAAAGCCGCTGAAAGCGTATGGCAGAAAGTGATTAGCGCAATTCCTGAACTTACACCATGTCATATCGCTTCAGCAGAGCAGGATTTATTACGGACATGCGGACTATCCGCCAGAAAAATAACTTACCTTCAGGATTTGTCCCGCCACTTTCTCCAAGGAACGCTAAAGGAAACTCAATGGATGGAAATGGATGACGAAGCCTTAATCGCTCAATTGATACAAATTAGAGGAGTAGGTCGCTGGACAGCAGAAATGTTTCTGATTTTTCACTTGCAGCGCCCAGATGTTTTGCCCTTGGACGATATCGGTTTACAGCGCGCAGTCAGTCAACACTATAATGACAATCAACCGGTAAATAAGAAAATGATGCTCGAACTGGCCAAGCCTTGGCAGCCATGGCGTTCGGTAGCTACCTGGTACTTATGGCGCAGCTTGGACCCCTTACCAGTAGAGTACTGACAGCCCAAAGCAATGGGCGATGCACAAAATAAATACTTATCATTAAAAATATCATTAAGTATTATCATTGCCTTTATCTTCTATCGATATTCATCACACACGAAACTCATGGAACAAATCTATTTCGACCACAATGCTACTACTCGCGTCGATGACGCCGTGCTGGATGCCATGCTGCCCTATTTCCAGCAGGAATTCGGCAATGCATCCAGCCGCCATGCTTATGGGAGAGTTGCCAGGCAAGCAATTGATAAGGCGCGCAAACAAGTGGCTGATGCAGTGGGTGTGCAGCCAGCACAAGTTATTTTTACCAGCGGTGGTTCTGAATCTAATAACTTGTTTATTCGCGGTGCAGCAGATAGTTTAAAACCATCAAATCTTTTCATCAGCGCCATTGAACATCCTTGTGTTTTGAAGCCGACACAGGAACTGGCACGCCGCCGTTGTGACCAATGGGCGGCACATCAATTAGCCGTCAATGCACAGGGGCAGGTTGATTTGGGCGCCGCCGATGCTGCAATGCATGCGCACAAACCCGAACTGGTTTCCGTCATGCTGGCCAATAATGAAACGGGCGTCATTCAGGATGTCACCAGTATCGCTGAAATGGCGCGGGCGCAGGGCGCTATTATCCATACCGACGCCGTCCAGGGATTAGGGAAAATTCCAGTCGATTTCGCCGCGCTTAAAGTGCATGCCATGACCTTGTCCGCGCACAAGATTTATGGTCCCAAAGGTGCGGCAGCTCTCATCGTCGACAAACGGCTATTATTAAAACCGCTGATTTATGGCGGCGGCCATGAAAACGGGCTGCGTTCCGGCACGGAAAATATTCCCGCAATCGTGGGCTTTGGGGTTGCCTGCGAATTAGCCCATTCCCGCATGGCAGAAACCGCCCAGCGTGTTTCCCGGTTGCGTGATCACCTGGAAAAAGGGCTGGTAGTGATGGGTGCAACCATTTTTGGCGCAGCTGCTGCACGCATACCCAACACTTGTTATTTTGCGCTACCGGATATTGAAGGTGATACTTTAGTCGTCAAACTGGATAAGGCTGGTTTTGCCGCCGCTGCGGGCGCTGCCTGCTCCAGCGTCAATCCGGGGCAAAGCCATGTACTGGCAGCCATGCAAGTTGATCCGATGCTGGCGCGTTGCGCCGTGCGCGTGAGCCTTGGCAGCAGCAACACCCATGCGCAAATTGAAGATTTCTTGCAAGCCATTCAGCGCATTACTGCAGAACTAAGGCATATCAGCAGCCTTTCCATCTAAAGCGCCCTAAGACATTTTATTTATGACGAATAATCAAATCGAACGATCGGTTAAAGCCATCATTCTCAGCGCCGGGCAAGGGCGGCGACTGTTGCCATTGACTGAAAGTACACCTAAGTGTCTACTACCCGTGTCCAACAAACCGGTTCTGGCATGGCAGATTGATGCTTTGCTTGCCGTTGGCATTAACGAAATCACGATCATTGCAGGCTTTCAGGTCGGTTTGATTGAAGCACTTTTACAACAGCGTTATGCAAATCCCCCGAAGATAAAAATACTGTTTAATCCCTTTTTTGAAGTGGCGGATAATCTCGCCAGTTGCTGGATTGCACGCGCTGCCATGACTAGCGATTTTCTGCTGTTAAATGGCGATACGGTGATTGAACCCGCACTCCTGGCTCAGGTCTTGAATTCAGGATCGGCGCCGATTACACTCAGCGTAGACTATAAAAGCGCTTACGATGCAGATGATATGAAAGTACAATTGGACACCAACGGATGGGTTAAACAAGTCAGCAAAATCATTCCTCCGCATCAGATTGATGCAGAATCCATCGGTTTACTTTATTTCCGTGAACAAGGCCCGCAGATTTTCAGTCAGGCTGTCGAATCGGCGCTGCGCCATCCGGCTGAGTTGAAATCATGGTATCTATCGATCATCGATAGCTTGGCAAAACAGCGCCTGGTCAATTCATGTTCAGTCAAAGGATATCGCTGGTGTGAAATTGACTTTATCGAAGACCTGGCCAAAGCGGGTATGATTTTCAGCGATCATTAATCATCATGAATAAGCTCCCGATATCTACAGCATCTCCCAACTTGAACGATACCATGCGCAAGTTTGGCGCACCGCAAACCATTATCCGTTCATATCAATACTGGTCCGTCCTGTTGCGTCCCGTTCAGGTGACGCTCGGCGCACTGGTTTTAGCTGCCCATGAACCTGCAAAAGCCTTCTCAGAACTCAGTCGGGAAAGTTTTACTGAGCTCCACACCATCACTGGGCATATTGAGACTGCACTAAAAAAAGCCTTTCAGAATGACAGAATCAATTACCTGATGCTGATGATGGTCGATCCGGATGTTCATTTTCATGTAATTCCGCGCTATGCACAGCCCAGGCAGTTTGCAGATATGGAATTTATCGATGCAGGCTGGCCCGCCATGCCTAGCCTGGGTCAAATTAATAATACTGATGCGGCAACTAATCAGCTGATTATAGATCACATGCTAACGTGCTGGCCCTAGAATGAATACGAGACACAAGTGACTGACCCAAAGCCCTACACCAAAGAATTTCCATTACGCGAAGCCCATCGCTTGGTGCGCGACCTGATGACGCCAAATCCATGGATCTATTGGATCGATTTTATGTTTCATATCACGCTGGGCTGGGCAGCTTTTTTCATGGCGCTGTTATCGCCGATGTTCTCTCTGTGGCAACTGGGTGGTTATGTAGTGGCTGTGCTGGCGCTGTATCGCTCGGCTATTTTTGTGCACGAACTGGCGCATTTAAAGAAAGGCACGTTCAAAAATTTTCGCCTCGTATGGAATATCATCTGCGGCATCCCACTGATGATTCCGTCATTTACCTATGACGGCGTGCATAGCGATCATCACAAACCGGACGTCTACGGTACTAGCAAAGATGGCGAATATCTGCCATTTGCCACCCGTAGGCCCATGGAAATGGTTATCTATGTATTACTATCTTTCCTGATACCGGTCTTGTTGGTGGCTCGGTTTCTGCTGCTAACCCCATTGTCTTACTTGATTCCACCACTGCGGAAAATTGTCTGGGAACGAGCTTCTTCACTTACGATTGACCCAGGCTACCGGCGCGCTGAGAATGCTATCCGCAACGATCTCAACTGGCGTCAGCAGGAGCTGGGCGCTTGCCTGTTTGCCGCGACCGTCATTGGCCTGGTAGTGCTGGAAGTGTTCCCATATCCAATATTGATATTGTGGTATCTGATCGCCGTGACGGTTTTCATCCTTAACTCACTGCGCACACTGGCTGCTCACGCTTATCGCAATCCAGGAGAACACAAGATGACATTAGCAGAACAGTACCTGGATTCCATCAACATACCCGGCAATTTCCTGATTACGCCACTATGGGCACCGGTTGGATTGCGTTACCATGCCACGCACCATCTTTTCATGAGCATGCCGTATCATAATCTGGGAAAAGCACAGCGCCGCCTGGTCAATGGCTTGACCGACAATACACAGTACCTGAAAACAATGCGCAGCGGTTTGTGGGATGCGCTGAAACACATCTGGCATGAATCTTCCACATCGACAAAGACATCGCAGCGCTCATAACTTTGCCAATGTCTAAAACCACCACTTCAGCAACAGAATCGCAAAAAATTACCAAGCTTGTTCTATTGCGCCATGGACAAAGTATCTGGAACCGGGACAAGAAATTCACCGGCTGGAGTGATGTGGCGTTAAGCCCCAAGGGTGAAAAAGAAGCTGAGCAGGCAGCTTATCTGTTGAAGCAGGCAGGCTTTACCTTCGACCTGTGTTTTTCCTCTCCATTGCAGCGCGCCAGAACCACATCACAGATTGTGTTGTCTGTCATGCAATTGAGTATACCTATTCACGAAAGCTGGCGCTTGAATGAGCGCCACTATGGCGCGCTGGAAGGTATGGGACGCTGGGAAGCAGTAAAAAAATTCGGCATTTGGCCTATCCTGGGTTGTCAAATCAAATTTGATGCAGCACCACCTTATATAAGTGCCCAGAATCTCCGTTTCCCGGGAAATCAATCCAACTACGCTAACATTGATAAAGATGAGCTTCCACTGGGGGAAAGCATGCAACAAACCCTCTCACGCCTTAAACCTTACTGGCAAGAAACCATTGAACCTGAAATACGACAAAGGAAACGTGTACTCATCGTTTCGCATAAAAATACGCTACGCACTTTAATGATGTTATTGGACCACCTCACTCCTGAACAAGTCATGAAATTAACACTAGCCACCGGCCGCCCACTCGTTTACGAATTGGATCAGCAGCTGAATCCCATCCGGCATTATTATGTGGACTATCTGACTTAAGCATCCTAAAGTTTCACGCCCGCCTTCCATTAATCTAGCCTATACCCGACTATTTTAATGACAAATCCAGCGCTCATTTTTTACCTTTGCGGGATCTCTGCATAACGTGTTTTTAGAGTTTTTATGTATTTCTAATTCATAAAATCAATTACTTAAAAATACTAAACTATTCAAAAAACCAGTTATGCATAGGTCTCATCCTGTTTCTTCTTCTCCAGTGCTGCGATTTGCATATCACTCAGAATGATGCCTTCATTGGCTATTTTGATTTCCCGTGCATTAAGGCGGTCTTTGAAGTTTGCCAGTTGATGGCGTAACCACACTGCTGGTTCAATGCTGTCCATGCGCAGGATATTCTATCGCATAAGCCACAACCGCTTCTTGTTCAGCGGCTTCACGACTCTTAAGATTAAGAACACGATCCTGATTTAATCAATGCTTCCAGAACGTTTGTCTCTACCAATTCCTGATAACGATAAAGCGTGTCTTTCTACCCCATATCTTGCAGGCTTTGAAGACATTTTGTAATTCTTCAGCGAGATTGAATAATCTTGCTTTGTCTTTTGTTTGATAATTGGATTTTGGGACTCAACAATATGAGCGTTACTTCCTTTATGTTTGATTAAGGATTCGATACCGGTAACGCTCTTTCTTTCAAGTGCTCTGTACGACAGATCTGAACTAATACACTTAAACTTAAAAAATTATTAAATCAACACAGGCTGCTTACGCTGTGCTCAGCTTAAGCAGCTTGCAAGTCAGCGATCAAACGCTCTGATTCTCTTTTTATTACTGAGTAACACTCGCAAGCTTTGGCTTCGAGTTCTTCTTTATTCTTAAGCTCAAAGTAACTGCGGCGATAATCAATTATGCCAGCTTGCCGGAGTTTCTTTGCCACGTCAGATACACTTTCTCGGCGAACCCCTAGCAAATGTGCAATTGATTCCTGTGTAATTGTTAAACTACTTGGATGTATTCGATCAAAATTTAAAAGTAACCAACTGCACAACTGCTGTTCAATATTATGACGTCGATTACATGCAGTTGCTTGAGACATTTGTATAAAAAGTGTTCCGACATAACGAAGCATTAACTTCTTCAATATTCTTGTACAACCTTCACTTTCCTCAAAAATGCTTTGCAGCGATTTGAGGGAAATTCGATAGGAATGTCCTTCAACCTTAATAACTGTTTGAGTCAATGTTCTACCTCCCGTGAAAACTGAAATGCCTATGCAGCCCTCGTTTCCAATCGTTCCTACCTCAACGCTTGTACCATCTTCTAAATAGCATAATAACGAAGCAATACTTGTGATGGGAAAGTAGATATAATTTAGTTTCTCACAAACATCAAACAATACTTCCGCACGCGGCAATTTTATTAATTCAAGGTGAGGAGCTAAGAGCTCAAACTCGGATTGACTAAGTGCTCGTAGAATATGATTCTCACGCGGATTAAAAATCATAGGTCTTCTCATATATCTGAAATTATCTTAAAGACATCCTTAGTCGCTTTTTTATTGTTATATTAGGATGGATGAGATATAGAATAATAGCATAGTGAAAGCTACATCTATATCATGAAGTTAAACCTGACAATGTCGAATCAGTTATTATTATCCTATACCAATTCAGTCTCATAGTCTATTATAATTTTTAATCTTATTTTTCAGCTATTTATTATTTCTCTGTTTAATCTATTTTTTAAATTGGTTCTACCATACAATTATTAACAAACAGAGTTCAAAAGATAATCCTCTACCTGGCCGTCAATCCGACTTCCGGGTTAATGATCAAATAAATAATTTACTCAGAATTCTTTATTCCATATTGTTCTCTGGTTTTCTAATATATTTATCGCAACTTGTTCCAAGCTCTACTATAAATCACACCTTTATCAAAAAGACTTGTTTTATCAGATTCTTGTCACTCACACGCAATTTTGGCAGCATATTTCTTCAGACAACAAAACCTGCACCAGCATAAGCAGACTCATGACCAGGAAGATAATATTAATCCATGTTACAGACGTACCGGCGTCTGGCTCGAATATTGTTGAGGCGATATCCCATACTTTTCCTACTCAAACTTTCCTTCAATCAGAATCCGCTCTCGATATCCCTGCAGACGTTGTGTTTTCAGGTTTTTATCTCATCTTTGTTTCAGGTTTAATCTCTGCGGCATCCTTGGGGGTTTGCCTGAGAAACGAATGTTATTGCGCTCCAGAAAGAGCTGCGGTTGCCAGCAAACCATACAGTGTGTCAGCAATGACGACTTCAGGATAGTAGCCATAACGCTTTGTATGTTTCAACTTGTCCTTGAAGGTCATGACCTTCATGTTGGGCACTTCAGTGAAGCTTATCAACATCGCCAGTCCTTCGCCTGTCAGGCTCACGCTTATTCTGGCGCCAAATTCTGCTGTCTTGTCTTGTTTGCCTCTGACAATTGGCCGAATATACGGCTTGGCTGATGCTGACGATGCGATCATCGCAGCGCTTGGTATTGGTTTTGTACTTCACAGTGGTGATTTGTCGCTGAAGTCAGCCTCGCTGGGATTCAGTGCAAACCGTTTATCCCATACACTTACGTACATTAATCAGTAGTGAGGGTGCGAAGGCTGCCTCCAACCGAAATCCTTTCAGGCCAATAAAATATTGCAAGTAAGGATTTCTTCGGATCTGCTCTAGTGTCTTATAGTAGTTCTCAGCCAATTCGGCCCATGGAATGCAATCGTTCAGCTTTACCCAGCGATTTTCGAGATCAAGAATTATGTCGAGTGGTGTATCAAATCCTTTGAGCGTGAGTGGTTTTTGGCTTTTATAGCGGATCATAATGCACGGGTTTGGTGTCATTACTGATTTATGTGCACTATTCCACCAAAATAGCTGAATATCTACAAGTATAATCAGTTACTTATACTTATGATTGAACTCTAGACATTTACTTAGAGAATACAACTATGGCTTACTCTACAATCTGTTTTTATCTGAAAACTGTAGCGTAAAACCATTTACTCATTACTGAAATCCCGGCTATGAAGCGTATAATTTCCGATTAATTTTAAGAAAGCAATCCCTCAACCAAGAATCCATCAGAATCAAACCACAACTTTTTACATTCTCATAATAGATCTAACATGACCCAGGAAAATCAATCGATCACACTCCAAGATGAAAACCAAATTATTGCTGAACGTCGCGCCAAATTATCTGAATTACGCCGAGCAGGCAATGCTTTCCCTAATACCTTCCGGCGTGATCACATAGCAGCAGAAATCCATCAACAATTTGATGAATTTTCGAAAGAAAGGCTGGAGGAGCATCCTATCACTGTCAAAGTAGCAGGACGCATGGTATTAAAACGCGTCATGGGTAAGGCCAGCTTTGCCACAATCCAGGACATGAGCGGACGAATTCAGCTTTATATCTCAGATGATCATACCGGTGCAGCAGTGCATGCTGCATTCAAGTATCACGACCTGGGCGACATTCTTGGTGCACAAGGCATCTTATTTAAAACCAAAACCGGAGAGCTCTCGATCCGCGTCACGGATTTACAATTACTAACTAAATCTCTGCGCCCGCTACCAGAGAAATTTCACGGCTTGACCGATCAGGAACAGAAATATCGGCAACGCTATCTCGATCTGATCACTAACGAAGAAACCCGCCGTGTGTTCACCATCCGTTCCAGAGTAATTCAGGCAATTCGCGAATTTTTCGTTGCGCGCAATTATCTGGAAGTTGAGACCCCGATGATGCACCCGATTCCCGGCGGTGCCGCGGCACGGCCTTTCTCCACACATCACAATGCATTGGATATGGCGCTTTATTTGCGTATTGCGCCTGAGCTTTATCTGAAGCGACTGGTTATCGGTGGCATGGAGAAGGTATTTGAAATTAACCGCAATTTCCGCAATGAAGGCATTTCCACGCGGCATAATCCAGAATTCACCATGGTGGAGTTTTACGAGGCCTATCAAGACCATACTTATCTAATGGATTTCACAGAAGAAATGCTGGCTGAAGTGGCACAAAAAGTACTGGGAACCACGCAGGTTACCTATCAAGGCAAAACGCTGGATTTAGCAAAGCCATTCATGCGCCTGACCATTACCGAGGCGATCCAGAAATTCCATCCGGCATATTCTGCTGCTCAGTTACAAGATCGTAATTTTCTGATTAATCAATTGCAGGCATTAAACATACCTTATAACCCGCACGATGGTATCGGTGGTTTACAGCTTTCCTTGTTTGATGAAACCACCGAGCATTTGCTGTTTGAACCCACCTTTATTGTCGATTACCCGGCCGAAGTCTCGCCACTGGCACGGCGCAATGATCATAACGCTGAAATTACCGACCGCTTTGAGTTATATATCGCCGGGCGTGAAATCGCGAATGGATTCTCGGAATTAAACGATCCGGAGGATCAGGCAGCCCGCTTTTTGCAGCAAGCCAAAGCCAAAGATGCCGGCGATGCGGAAGCCATGCATTACGACGCAGATTACATTCGCGCACTGGAATATGGCTTACCACCTACCGCAGGCGAAGGCATTGGCATTGACCGGCTGGTCATGCTGCTGACCGACAGTCCCAGCATTCGCGACGTCATTCTATTTCCGCAATTAAGACAGGAAGATTAGATAGTGTCGTCACAAGCTATTAGCCCAAAGAGCGATCCCCGGATTTGAATAGCGGCAAGGATACTGGAGTCTTGGCAAGGCGTAGCGATACCGCACCATCGATTGAATGTAAAAATGCATTTTCTATAATGTGATGTGAACGGTAGAGCTCTGGATCATTCTCTCTGTGTTTTCTCGACTCCGCGAGGCGGTATTACAGGATTCATACCTTGGGTTTTGGCTTGCACGATGACAGCAATCGTTATCGGTAGTCGCAATCTGCAAGCACATATTCTGCTGAATCCCTCAATCAGGAGAAAAGCCTGGGTACAATCTGCTGCGATATTCTGCGTAATAACAACTCTGACCGGCATACCAAACACATCCACGAGGTGTGGTTTTGTGTTGAGCCCCTTTTGTGCGATTCACGTCTTGATTACCACCAACGGTATGCAGATGAGTCTTGATGTGGCTGGCATCAATCATCAGCCACTCATAGTCTGGATTACAAGTTAATTCTTGGGCACACTAGAATATCGGGTAACTGCGGTTTTTAGGTTCAATTGATTTATTGGATTCAGAAATTCTATTTGCAGGTGTGGCGGGTAACATTAAGTTCTGAAAAACTCGTGGAAATTAGTTCAATATCATGATTTAAAATCCAAATTATATCACTCTGCACAGCTAACCTGCTTCTGACCGTGCAAAGATCTCAAGATAATGGACAGGTGGAAGTTTATTTGGTATACCAGCCAATTAAACCAAATCTTTTCTCACATTAAATTGGTTCCTATCAATCATATGTGAACAGCCAGTAAAAAGCGGGATTGGTTATGATTCGAAATGGCAATACTGTACACAGCATCCGATCTGGTACAACCATGAAACATTCGAAAAACATAGAATGACAATTTTTGAAAATAATTAGCAACTTGCAGTAATCAAAAGGAATAGGCTTAAGGAAAGGTATAACAGTATGGGAATCGTATCTGCTATGGAAGAAAACTCCGATGAAATCTCCATTGTTTCAGGGGATAACAAGCAATGAAACTTTCAATTTTGATTAAAGCGTTCAATGAAGAAACATTGATTGCCAACTGTCTAGAAGCAGCTTTAGCTGAGATACAGAAAATTGGCGATGGTGAAGTCATCTTAGTTGATTCACTTTCAAGCGATCGGACGGTTGAAATTGCACGTCACTATTCAGTAAGGGTTATTCAGTTTTCTCACAAGACCGATTGCGGATGCGCATCCGCCGTTCAATTGGGCTATCAGTATGCACATGGCGAATACTTGTATGTATTGGATGGCGATATGGTCATACAAGCCGGCTTCTTAATAGAAGCGATAAGCTATCTTGAATCCAGTCCTGATGTTGCGGGTGTAGCCGGAAAATTAATTGACACCAATATACAAACCCTGGCCGATAAACGGCGCGCCTCCGCCGCATCGGCATTACGGCAAAGTGAAGAAGTGGGACAACTTGATGGAGGTGGTCTTTATCGCCGTAAAGCCATTGAATCTGTTAATTATCTTGCGCATCGATGGCTCCCGGCTTGTGAAGAAGCGGAACTTGGCGCTCGATTGAGAGCCAACGGCTGGCGTTTGGTTCGACTACCACTTGTCGCGGTGTATCACACAGGTCACTCGGAAAGTCATTTTCAAAGGCTGAAACGATTATGGCGAAATCGCCGCATGCACGCATACGGCATGTATCTTCGTACCGCGTTTGGACAGCCATGGTGGCGGTTTTGCGTACGCCAAACGTGGTTCGTATTTACTGCCCCCATACTCCACCTGACCGCAGTAATATTTGCATTCATTGTGGCGTATTTGGAAGCAATGACGTTCATTCCAATATTTATTATCGCCGAATGCCTGGTCTGGTTGGGTGTAATTGCTATTTTGGCAATCAGAAAAAAAAGCTTGGCCGATGCACTGCTATCTGCTTACACTTGGAATGTCTACGTGATAGCTGCTGTGCTTGGAGCTATGCGGTCGATACCCGATCCATCGATACCTATTGATGCACAAGAACTCACGGGCAATAGCACATCCCAATAAATTCTCAGAGAGATTTTTGCAAAACCTCCTATTTTTAAGAAGCGCTATAAATTCGGAATTTTTGATAATTGATCGGTGATGTTTGTGTAGTAATGTCGTTAAAAAATAGCAAAAATGATGTAATTGGCAAACTACCAGCTCTAATGAGAAGATTCGCCATGATTTCAATGAAATGCAGCGTATCGCAGGCACGACGGCATTTTCAGGCACGAAATTTCAGATGCAGTATGGACGTTATTAGAGCCGCATCTACCTGTATGAGGTGGATGGGCACGAGATAACCGCCAGTTTATCAATATAGAGTTCAAGATTTTAAGAATAGGAGCTCCGTGGCATGATTTGCCACCCTCCAAAAGACTCCTGAGTAGCAAGCTCTATGCTGCCAAAATACCCATTACCTCAGCCGATGCCCTGACTTTGCTCAGTGTAAAACAAATCTGGAACGGTAAAAACTTGAATCAAATCAACTGACACAGATGCCCAGTCAATTCGGTAACTGTATGATCTGAGCTAGTGCATTTTTTCAAGTTTAAGTAATTGTTGGGGTAGATTGAATCTGAGTTGAAATCTTTTGAGAGTCTGAGAATTTACTTATTACTCGATTCCAAGCTTCTCCAAAGACACTCAGCATTACTCCACCCATTCCTGGTTCTATCGAATAAGAATCTTCCTGAGGAGCTAAATGAGAATGATATTTACAGATGTGCTCTAATGCATTGTCGTAAGAGTCAGGATCCAATTTATCCAGAGAATAAGTACACAGAAAAGTGAGTTCTTGTGTACTGGTTAAATTCTTCCAAAAACCTTCTAGCTGTATAGCCATATCGTGCTGGTCCTGTTTCCAGAGAATATCAACCATTTCACCAAAAGCACGTGCTTTTTTATAATTTGATTGAGCGTTATATATCGGAGCTGCTACATATTCCTGAAACACTTTTTCTTCAAGAATTCCATCAGATATTAAGTTCGATAGCAGAAATTCAGCATCGAAGAATTTTATTTGATCTTGATCTTTAAGAAATTGTCCATCAAAACAAAGCGCATCCATTTTTGATTTTAAAATTTGTCTCAATGCGGGTTTAGCTATCACAATAACTGCTTCTTCATTGAGTAAACCATCTTTGATGTAACCTGTTACTAAATCAACCTGAGAGCTCTCATTGAGACAAATTTGTACAGTATGATTGCCTGATGAATTTGTTAACTGCCTTGTTTGGTTCATAAAGACCTCTTTCATATCTATATTACCTTTGAGGAGTAATAGCTATTTAAAAATTAGACAATACGCTGATATCGACAATTTTATTTTACTCAATACGTTGAGCATATCAGGGAAACGCTTGAATTTTTCTAAGGATAACTATTAGATGGTATTGGCCACTATCATCCAGTGTCGCGAAAAAGGTAGGATGTGTTCGATTTCTACTTCGCCACTCAACAGCATAGTTGCGCTGATCGGGATACCTGAATAGAGACATTTCCGGTCGGAAGCATTATTGCTAAGTTCCTCCCACAAAATCATTTTCTCAATGTCATCACGGCTTACAAGTTCTTCAATAATCTGCAAGATACCCGCAATTTCTTTCGCAACCGTTGGTTACGTTTCTGATTGCACTGTGGGGTTGGCGATTTTGTCGTGACATTTTTCAATTGGATCTTCCGGTTTGCCGCTGCCAAAACTAACATAACGTTGCAGATACTCGCCATAGTCAATAACTCCTTATGAATGCTGAATTCTTAATTTCACCTGAATCCTGGTAGATATTTCCGGTTTTGAAAGTGATGCCGGGAATATTTGAAGCGAGTCGACTGTGATGTCAAAGCCAGCGGCTTGTACGGTCTTGTCATAAGCAATCGCGTCACGGCGCAACTCTGGCAGAATGCGCTGCAGTGCTTTTATACATAAGCTGACGTAACTTGGCTGCAACCCAACATTTGCGATACGCTCTACAGTGGCTTCATCAACAAGGCAATACAAAAAAATGTGCACCTCGCTTTGATAACGCATAAAGCTGCTGATCACCAGCCAACCCTCATTGCCCAGCCAACTGAAGTTGCCCTAAAAAGTGCCAGGCGATAGGCGCACTCTTATATGCTTTCTATATGATTTTATTAACTATTTTATAAGGTGCTATCAGAATATGCAACGAAATAGTTATTGGGATTTTTACTCTGGACGCTAACAACCAGAAGATGCACCCAGTTAAAGGGGCGCTATAAGCGACCTCTTATTTTCTGGATGTTCTGATAAACCTGGACAAATGATTCAACAATTCATTTTCTTTATAAGGCTTACCTAGAAATACATTGACCCCTAGATCCTCAGCAATTTTCCAATGTTTTTCTGC
This sequence comes from Nitrosomonas sp. Nm166, assembly GCF_900112825.1. GTDB lineage: Bacteria > Pseudomonadota > Gammaproteobacteria > Burkholderiales > Nitrosomonadaceae > Nitrosomonas. Next base: position 32,551 of record NZ_FONE01000023.1, read on the forward strand.
GCTACGCGATGAGATGATGACAATCGGAACATGAGCTGTTTCCGGTTTGGCGCGCACCTTCTTGATCAATTCAAAGCCATCCAGTTTAGGCATTTCCAAGTCGATCAGCATGAGATCGGGAGTAGTCTCCTGAAGTATTTCGAGGGCTTCCGCACCATTCTTTGCAATCATCACCGCAGCCTTCGCGCTCCAGCAGGCGGCAAGTTACTTTACGCACTGTCAATGAATCATCAACTACCATAACGGTAGGTACCGTAACCGGTTTTTTTCGAGCGGAAACAGCTAATTCAGGTACAGGCGTATTGGAACGCTTGTTGTGCATCATTGCGTTGCAGTAGCTTAACCGGATTCATAATCAGAATAATTTCACCGCCACCGGTAATGGTGGCGCCTTCAATACCTGGCGCCTGGGAAAGTTGCGGTCCAGCATGTTTGACGACGACTTCAGTGTTACTGATCAGCTCATCGACATGTATGGCAAGATAATGGGTGCCGCTATGCAGAAACAATACCTGACTGCGCTGAGTGACTGGAATATGATTGAACTCGCCCAATAAATGGGACAGATGAGAAAACAGATATGTTTTTCCATTAAACGCAACGCGATAATCCTGGTAAAGCTTTTTGAAGGCCTCAGAATCGAATTCTCGATTGTGTTCGACGATGAAGGCAGGAATGGCATAAATTTGTTTTCCGGCACGTACCATCAGTGTCTGTGCCATAGACAGCATGAGCGGCAGATAAATCGTGAAAGTAGTTCCTTGATTGGGAACAGATTGAACACTGATGCGGCCGCCCAGCATCGAAATGTCATTCTTCACGATGTCCAGGCCAATGCCGCGGCCAGCGATTCCGGTGATGGAATCCGTTGTCGATAAGCCTGGCATGAAGATCAGCGACATGGTTTTGTCATCATCGAGCGCTTCATTTGCTTGAATCAAGCCAAGCCGCTGCGCTTCTCCGCGAATACGCGGCAAATTCAGGCCATAGCCATCATCACTGACGGTAATGACCACTTCATTGCTTTCCTGGCGCAGATGGACAGTAACTTGCCCGGTCTGCGATTTTCCTGTTTGTAGCCTCTGCGCCGGTTCTTCGATGCCATGCGCGATTGCATTACGCAGCAGATGTTCCAGCGATGGATTAATTTCTTCCAATACATTGCGGTCGATTTCAACTTCCATACCTTGGATTTCCAGATGGGCTTTTTTACCCAAATCTTCCGTTACTTGTCGGGCAATGCGGTAATAGCGCTCGGCATAATTGCTAAATGGGATAGCGCGGATTTGCAGCAGAGACTGCTGAAGATGGCGGTTGATTATGGATTGCTGCATGATCGCTTCTTCAGCAACAAGATGTGTCGTGCGCAAGCTCTCTTGCACGGTGATAATGTCATCGATACTTTCGGCCATCAGCCGTGTCAGCTCCTGAAAGCGGGTAAAGCGGTCAAATTCGAGCGAGTCAAACGCATGCTCGTTTTCATGCTGTTGCGCAAGGTGCGATTGCATCTGCGTTTCCGCCTGGATCTCCACTTCGCGTAACTGGTCGTGCAAGCGGTGCGTACTTTCAGCCAGATCTTGCAACGACTGTTTAAAGTGATTGAGTTGCGCCTCAATTTTTGAACGCAAAGCAATGACTTCACTGGAATCATTGACCAGGGAATCCATGAGCTCGGAATTAATGCGTAAGGTTTTTGATTGAAGCGGATCAATGTTGTCCGAGGTGTGAGCAGCCATAGCTATTACAACTTGCTTGGCTGCAGTCGGCGATAGCTTATTGCGCTGAAGCTGCTCAATCTTGCTAATGATGATGTCAAATTCACGCTCCAACTGATCCAGCGCTGAATCGGGCATATGATGTTTGCGGAAAGCTGATTCAACGTGACTTTCCATGGCATGAATCAATGCACCCAAGTGTAAATCCCCAGTCATGCGGGCGCTGCCTTTCAAGATATGCAACAGCCTCAGTAACGTCCGGTGAATGTCTTCGTCCTGCGGCAACATGCGCCAGGCGCGTAATTTACTATTAATCTGTGGAAGAAGGTCCTGCGTTTCCTCAAGAAATACCGGAAGTAATTCTTGATTGATCTGATCTTCCACATCCAGGCCAGATTGCGCAGGTAATAGAGGCTTAAAGAACGCTGCAGCAGCTGCTGATTCTATGGGTACTGCTGGTTTTTCAGGTGGAATTTCAACAGCAGTCTGGTGTACATCTTCAGGGATGAATTGTGTATCAGTTTGCGTTTCGCTAATTGATTCTGCAGTAGTGGTTATTGATGTCGCCAGTGCACTTGTTTTAGGTAGCAAAGCGATTTGAAATAACGCGATGGCTTCTTCGATAATCTGATCGCTGTCAGATTGTCCGCTTTTGAGCGACTCAATGAAGAAACCGAGGCTGCTTAAACCGTCCACGAGCAGAATTTGCTCTGCCTCTATGATTTCATAGGAGGGTTCCAGTAGCTTTTCTATCAGACTTCGGCAAAGATCCAGTAAGGTATTGGCACGCTCCAGATCCAGCATGACCAAGGCACCGGAAATTTGCTGGAATAAGGTGGAAAGTGCGGATAATTCTGAGCGTTTGGAAGGCTCAAAGAAGAATTGGTCCAGAATATTTTCAATCTGTCCCAGATTAGTCAGAATTTCTTGAGCAACTTGTGCGAGTAATAGTTTTTCCTGCGCTCTGCTCTCTATCGCATTAAATGCCAGCGTATATTCACCGGCACTTTGGTTCGTGATCTGGTGCAAGCGAGAAGCCAGGGCGTCAATCTGCTGTGGCAGATCCGGCGATAACTTGGCGAAATCATCAATAATACTTTCAATTAGTAGCAAAGCGGTAGCCATTTCCATAATCAGTTCTTCGCTCATGTCCTGAGGATGGGCATGCAAATCAGTGACAGTGCTACTAATGATATTGATTAATTTTTCTAATGGCGCACATTCGGTTTGTTGTGACAAATGTTTAAGCCAGTCGATATATTCCAGTAATGATGTCAGACTTTCCTGTTGTCCTGTACAAAATTCTCGCCAGATATCATTCGTCTGCATCAGGATATTACGCAACTGGTCCAGTATGGGCTGCAATGTTTCCGATTGTTCCAGTGTCAGCGTATCTGTTTCTGCTAGCTGTCCCGGCCAGGCATAGCTGCGCTTGATGTCAGTAATGCGTTGGCTGGCTGATTCGCTGTGCGCGATGTGGTAAAGCAATTCGCGTATCAGTGTTGCGGTACTGTCAGGTGTGCCCGCAGCAAGGCGACGGATGGCTTGCTCAATTTTTCCGCATAAACGGCGAATCGGGAGTTCAATTTGATCGCCTTCTTGCTGCAGCAGATTTTCCAGAAAACCAGCCACTACCCACCAGAAAGCCCGTTCTTCGGTAGTGCCGGGAAATGTCTCGATGTGATTCACTGCGTCTGCCATCTGCTGCAAGCCATCTTTATTAGATGGATCACGCAACCACTTGAGCAAGCCAGTCTGATATTCGGCACCCATCTGTTTGGCTGAAATCTTCATTGCATCGGCATTCATATGCACTGATTCAGCTTTCAGCGCCGGGCTTACCGTGAGCCGGGGGAAAAATAAATCGCTTTCCGGGGCGTTCTCGAACCCATATGCCTGCATCAATTCACGATAAGCCGGAAACAGGCGCAGCGGATTTTCTTCCTTGCCGTCAATGAGTTCATTCAGATAGTAGAGTAATGCTTTATTGGATTGTTTCAGCGTCTCACAAATCTGGGCACTGGACGCTATTTTCTTAGTGAGAAGTGCTTCGATCAACTGTTCCATCTTCTCACTGACCAGCGTAATGCTGCTTAATCTCAGCATTTCAAGCAAGCCGTTCAGTTGATGAATATAATGCTTGCAATCTCTGATCGGAGTAATTTTATCCGGATGCTTGCTATAGGCATCCAGATTCTGATCAATTAAGGAGAAGATTTGATAAATACCTTCCTTGATTCCAATAATCGAAGCAATATTCAGTTTGGATCGAGCGGTCATGACGGTAAATTGGTTTTGATTACAGTGATACCAGTTGTCAGTCTTAATTTAGAAAATTGTTCTTCCATTGGGCTTCTCCAGACACAGCACTCAAAAAGGGCTTATCGATGCTTGAATTCTTTAATGGCAACGACTTGGCGAGTGACAGCATAGTCGCTCAAGCTGGTAGTCAAAAACAGAATAAAACCTGAAAAATAAGGTCTTTTAAGTGCTGAAGTTTCTGCTAGATAAGCAATGATTAGGCAAGAAATAATTTGTAAGCGGGATTCTTGGTTTCCTCCCAATAGCGATAGCCTAATTGCTCCAGGAATGTTCTGAAGTCGGATTTTTCCTCCGGCGGCACCTGAATACCGATCAATACGCGGCCATAGTCAGCGCCATGGTTACGATAATGAAACAGACTGATGTTCCAGTTATGGCTCATGTTGTTCAGGAAATTCATCAATGCACCAGGACGATCGGGAAATTCAAAACGATAAAGAATTTCATTGTTAACTTTATGCGCCCGCCCGCCGACTAAATGGCGGATATGTAGTTTAGCCATTTCATTGTTGCTTAGGTCTTCGGTCGCCAAACCACTTTGTTTTAATTCGCTGATCAGTTGCTGGGTTTCCTCCTGATTGCGCACCGATACGCCAACAAAAACGTGCGCTACTTTTGGATCGGCGTAGCGATAGTTAAATTCGGTAATACTTTTGGCACCCAGTAAATTACAGAACTTCTTGAAACTGCCGGGCTGCTCTGGAATCGTCACCGACATCACTGCTTCGCGCTGTTCACCGATCTCCGCGCGTTCGGAAATATGGCGCAAGCGGTCGAAGTTCATATTCGCGCCGGAGGCAATAGCGACTAGTGTTTTATGCAGGATTTTTTCACGCGCCACATACGCTTTGACGCCGGCGATCGAAAGCGCGCCGGAAGGCTCCAGAATCGTGCGCGTATCTTCAAACACGTCCTTGATCGCCGCGCAAATAGCATCGGTATCGACCAGAATCACTTCGTCGACCAGTTCGCGGCATAAGCGGAAGGTTTCCTTGCCCACGTGACGCACTGCCACACCATCCGCAAATAAACCCACTTGCGCCAGTTTGACACGGCGGCCGCTTTGCAGCGAACGGTACATGGCGTTCGCATCGATCGGCTCGACACCGATCACCTTGATCTTTGGATACAACCGTTTCACATAAGCTGCAATGCCGGCGATCAATCCCCCGCCGCCAATTGGTACAAAAATGGCGTGAATAGCGCCTGTATGCTGACGCAGAATTTCCATGCCAACCGTTCCCTGGCCGGCAATCACATCCGGGTCATCATAGGGATGAACAAAGGTAATCTGCTCTTCTTTGGCTAGTGTGATCGCGTGTTCATAAGCGTCGTTATAAGAATCACCATGTAATGCAACCGTTGCACCATGCCCCATCACCGCATGCACTTTGATTTGCGGCGTGGTAACAGGCATTACAATGGTGGCGCTACAATTCAATTTCCTGGCAGCGAGCGCTACGCCTTGTGCATGATTACCGGCGGAAGCCGCGATCACCCCGCGATTGCGTACCGCAGGCGATAACTTGATCATCTTGTTATATGCGCCGCGCAGCTTGAAAGAAAAAACCTGCTGCAAATCTTCCCGCTTCAACAATACCTGATTATGAATGCGCTCAGATAAATTGATGACATGATCCAGAGGGCTTTCGATTGCAACATCATACACCTGAGCGGTCAATATTCTTTCAAGATAATTGTTTTTCATAAAAATACATGGGCGAATCTAAACGATATTAAGGTATTCAAATCCAAATCAGGCATTTAAGATATTGATCGATAAGCAAACAGTAAATTCTATCATGATCAGAAGCTGCGGAGGCTTGTCCACTGTGATTGCTGAGAATGAGCGATATAAGTATGATCTAAATTCAAGATTCTAAATTTTTACCCCATGCTTCCAACGCATCCAGCATCCGCCAAGCATTCTCATCCGTATACGTATCACGCATTAAAGCAATCTGTGCAGAGAATGCGGCAAAAGTCATATTTCCACCGTCATCTTGTGTCAGACGCTGCAGACGTATCTGCTCCCAGCGTTCAGCCTCAATTGGCGTCAATGTTGACGGCCAGTTGCGTGCGCGATAGCGGAACAACAGATCAGGGAGGCGCCAGTCATGAAAACCAAATGGTATGCTTGCCAGATCTTGCGGGGAAGCGCGGCGCACCTGCGCCAATGATGAAACATCCGCATTGCTAAAAAAACCTTCATATAAGGCCAGATCGACATCGCTGCAGGGTCCAAATGTGCGGCGGGTATATGCGGTTGCCACGCGCTGGAAAAAATCTGGATGTGCGCACAATGTTTGCCAATGCCGGTAACACGCATCCATATCAAGCCCTATGCGTTCAATAGCCTCCTCATTTAATGTATTCCGAGGGGCCAGTGCCGGGCATTTGTTAATTTTCACCGATTTGACAGGCAGCCGCTGCATACCTTCAGGCAGTTCGTCGTTGCGGGTGAACAGGTATTGACCGAGTTCGTTTGTATCCAGTGACAGGAACAATTTGGGATCATGCCGCAGATCGTAAACCAGGATGCTGTTATTGTTACCTGGTTCTGTAATCAACGGCATGACCAGCGTGGTACAGCCGGTCTTGGCCGGATACATGCGCGAGGTATGCAAGACAGGATTGTGAGTGACTAAATCAAGCTGGGCTGCTGCCTGGCGCTTATCGCGTAATTGAAAAAGCCAGTGGTAGAGGCGAGGCTGCTTCGTACGCAGTAGGCGGGCCAATGCAATGGTGGCGCGCACATCGGACAAGGCATCATGTGCGGATTCATGCATGATACCGTTGGCGGCGGCCAGATCTTCCAGGCGGAAACTGGGCTGTCCCTCTTGCTGCGGCCAGACGATACCGGCTGGGCGCAGCGCATACGTCATACGTACCAGATCAATAATGTCCCAACGTGAATTCCCTTGCTGCCACTCTCGTGCATAAGGGTCATAGAAATTACGGTAGAGGGTAAAACGCGTGACTTCATCATCAAAACGCAACGAGTTGTAACCAACGCCGCAAGTACTCGCCTGCGCAAATTCCGCATAAATACGCGCAATAAATTCCGCTTCCAAATATCCTTGTGCATCGGCGATTTGCGGCGTAATTCCAGTGAGCAGACAGGCTTCCGGGTGGGGCAGATAATCTCGCGGCGGTTTGCAATAGATCACCAGCGGCTCGCCAATTTCATTCAACGCTTCATCGGTGCGCAGACCGGCAAACTGAGCGGGCCGGTCCCGCCTGGGGTCAGCGCCGAAAGTTTCATAGTCATGCCAGTAAAGCGTTATGGACATTGGGGTTTTAGATTAAATTAAACAACAGCCAAGAATTCACTTTAAGTAGTCGTTGCGCAATTATAGTTGTATATTATGCAAAATTCTTTAAATCAAATAATAAGGGATAAAGTAGTATGGCACGTAAACTTATCAGCTCAGGCTCCACATTTGAGCAGGAAATCGGCTATTCGCGCGCAGTGGTTGAAGGCAACTGGATTTTAGTATCCGGCACGACAGGGTTTGATTACAGCAAAATGACCATTTCTGACGATTTATTGGAACAGGCAGAACAATGTTTTAAAAACATCGAAGCAGCACTCCATGAAGCCGGTTCAAGCATAAAGGATGTGGTGCGGGTTACTTACGTGTTTCCGGATGCAGCGGATTTTCCCAAATGCTGGCCGATTATGCGCAAGTATTTGGGCGATATCAGACCGTCTGCGATGATGCTCGCGGCAGGATTGTCCGATCCGCGCATGAAGATCGAAATTCAGGTAACGGCTTATCGGGCAGAAACCTGATTTTCAGGAATCGGCATTAGTTATCACTGTATTCAAAATCAATAATTACTTTGCTTTTGAATAGCCAACTGTTCCTTTGTGCTAAAAAGCCTGACCAAAGCGATCCCGGCAAGGCCCCCTGCCGCATCAATGAAAAAATCGCTAACAAGAGGCGTTCGGCCGTCGATATACAATTGCACAATCTCAGTACCGGCGGCCATCATCAAAATAATCACCATTATTTGAGTAAAAGGCACCTTTTTCATCATCCAGCAAAGCGCCACTCCTAATAAGAAAAAGATGCATGCGTGCCAGACCTTGGTTAAATCCCATGGCGCGAGATTCCTAAACACAGGGTTGGCTGTATCAATTTGAGATTCGATTTGATGCAATACCGATTCTTTCATGTAGCCTGGCAGGCTTGTTCCAATGACGATGGAAACAAAGGCCGAAGCTAGTAATACCCGAAAAAGAACGGATCTTTTTTCTGCAAAAAGGCACGAACCGACCAATAGCAGAAAAAAAGCGCCCCATGAGAAAAGAATGACTTCTCTGATCCATAAATACGTCTGTGTTTCATTCACAGGATAAAGTTGAAGATTTCTTATTTGCAGCGAACCCGTAGAGTGGTTTAATTCTGCAATAACACGCGATGCTTGAGTATCATGGGTAATGTAAAAAAAGTTGTGATAGCTTTGCCAATCATGCGTACCCGTGAGCATGGCAATGGCATGCAGCAGATCCCAGCGATCATTTTTCCCGTTATTTTGCACTAGTGAAAGCCTTGCCAGATTCCATGGCCTTTTACCTGGCACTACCTTGTCGCACTTTATCTCGGCGGAAAAAAATAAGACAGAACCAGGTTCAATGATAGGAAGGTTCTGATAAACGATGGCACCGGCTTGTGGATTACTGGAAAACAGGTTTAATTCATTTTCTGAGATATTAATCCAGTTGTTGTCTGACGTCCTGGTAATCCAGTGATCGGTTAGTAAATCAGGTCCTACCTGCTGATATCGATCAACCAAAGCAAGGGAAACAGAGGTTGTAACTGTCAGAAAAAAGAAAATAAAAATATTTGTTTTTAATAAAGGCATACAGGAAATATGGCGCTTATTACTTTGGGTTTCTTATGAGGTGTTGAGGATCAGGAGATACAAAATATCCCATCTCAGTCTTTTGCTGCATGCCTACATTACGGCCCACCAGGCAGGGCTTCAACGTTTCTGTAATTTAGAAATATTGAACCATTAAGGCGATATATCCAGCGATAAAAATGATGAGTGCAATAATGACAAGCTTTTTCATCGAATGAATTCCTTTCAGTTAATTGATGAGTAACTGCTGTGGCAACGCATAAGTAAAACGCATCCTGTGCTTTGCCGTCAAGTGCTATGACCTCTTTCTGTGCCTGTACCATTTCGACATCATTGCTACCATACAGCTAACTGACAGGGGTCGTGTTCACGCCCGTTACCGGATAATAATCTACTGAGCTGAGTAACCAACAGAATGAAATTAACGGATCACGAAAAGCGCGACATCATCAAACGGCTTGAAGCTGACAAGCCGCTGCCAAACAAATACCGCTTTTTGCTGTTCGAAGGCAAGCGTGAGGTGGAGCTGGTTTGGAACGGTAAAACCCATGAAGCCTGCAATATCGTGCTGCTATTTCAGACTAGCAAGCAAATGGATGAGCCGCGCGTCAAGAAGCCTGCCGATTCCAGTCTGTTCGATGTCGGCCCGATGCGCCCAAAGGATACGGGTCATTTAAATCAAATAATATTGTTGGAATTAAAGGATATCGATTAACTTGGATTCTAATGTGCGTTAACTAACTGAGCAAAAAATCATCGGAGGACATAATTTAAATGCACTATTTATTGCCTTAGGAGTATGATCATGATTCAATTCAAGAAATTATTACTATCGTTAATTGCTACAGGTATGGCTATTTTGTTAACTATCAATTATGCCGTTTCTGAATCCCATAAGTTGAACAAAGTAAATGAAAAAGAAGAATATCATTCGTTATCGGCTCCTTCCTCAGATTCTCCTAATGATAAATCTAATCGGAGAGACTACACAGAGGGGAATTTAAGTGCTCCTCCACCACCGTCTGGAACGTCTAAAAATCTTACTTCTCCCACAAGTGATGAACCAAAGAAACCTGCGGACCCCAGCAGCCATCCAAAAACTCACTAACAAGTTAAACTAACCCGCTCATGTAGCGGTTTCTTTCATCGATTATTATCTACTGTATGCACAGCATCCAGTACTATTGATTCATAAAATAGATAAATACCATAAACACAAAGGGCCATAATTAGAGTAATCAAAAATAACTTTAAATGATTGATCATGAACTATTCCTCAGATTAAACTAAACAAAAGCAGCTTGATAAGAACCAACGACCAAACCTACTCGCTACTTCGACCATTTTAATATCAAGATCACTCATTACTCTCTGATGAATTTTATCGATACCGAATAAACTTGATTCTTGTATTTATAAACATCTGACAGGGAGAGCTTCTCGTAATTCCTTATACCTGTACTTGCACATCCCAGATATTGCTTGACCAGTTTTCTGATCCCGGGCTGATGTACGCCGCCAGAATAAAGCATGTCGATAAAACTCGGTGCATCAAAACTTCTATTTCTTCTGATTGACAGTATTCAGCTCGTATGTGTTGATTATATGCCTTGTCACCCCATTCTGATGCGTAATGCAATATCTTAAATGCCTGCATATGAGCTTGCTGCGGCGTCAATCCCATAAGAAGATCGTTTTGACATGATGAGGCTGTTGATTTTCAACACATCTCATTAATTGATGGTTCATCAATGATATTAATAATTGCAGCTTTAGCAGCCCAATCCAATGCAGAATCAACACTTACCCAGGTACTACAAAGTAGATTTATTGATCATTGCGGATTTTTATCCTCATCAAATGTCATTATGGAAGGGCGCAGCATATCGTCATGTACATAAACGTACCCATAAACTTCTGGTTCTATCAGCCGGCCACAAACAACACACCAGTAACCTCGTTCTTTGACTTTATGGATATTAAGGTGGTCGCTTATTCAACAATCCCTTCCAGGCTTCATCTGAGTAAGGTATCCATTCGTACCCATTCATAATTGCTGATCGGCGCATTCTGTTAATCATGTAACTTGGTAATATATAATATCTACCTTGATCAGAAACAATAATGTCTGAGTCATCATCCGGAGGCATCCGCTCTTTGCACTTGATCCAATTTATCTGCATTAATCAATCTCATCTTTGCTAAACATTTCCTGCGTGTAACAGCCTCATCCCTGCTGGTCCATGAAGTACGAGTTAAATCGATTGATTTTGGTTTCACAAAACAAAGTGCTTACACCACCGATCCATGACGTACAGCTGCAGCGAAAGGCCCTGGCGTTCGTAGTGTGCGTTGACAATGCCGGTCAGAATCGATGGATAAGCTGGTATTTCGCTACGCTCCCTGAATCCGCGACAGCGATTTTCGAACTCGCGCGTCACGAATGGCCATTCCTCTTCGGTTTTCGGCCAGCGAGCTCCACCTGCCCATGTCGTGCAAGACGCGATGGATCAGGATCCAGAAAAACCACATTGGCATACGTGCCCTTGTAGTACACCACCAGTCGACTTTGCCCAAGCCACCAGGAGATAGCGTCTTGCATGGCCCCTGCAGCATGCGGATAATGTCACAGTCTTAGTAAGTCATTTTCCTGCTTTAGTGTTGACCACGCGCTGGTTGAAAGCTTGGATGATCGCCGGTAGGTCAAACGGCTTCAGCGCATTCCACCAAACATCCGGAGCAAAGCCACTGATTTGTTTTTTATAAAATCCATAACCCCCAGCTAACCGTTCACGAAATTTCTCATAATCTTTTAGTGTGATCAACTGAAGAATGGTTTGTGTTAGATGATCACCACAGTACTGGCATGCGTATCCATCACGTTCTTACTCACATCTGGAATCACAGATATTGAACTGGTAGTACATAGCTGAACCTTCAGCCCTTGTGCCTGAAAAATACCGCTCTTCTACAGGATAACCTAAGGCTCTTTTCATTTATTAGGCCAATAAAAAACCCAGTGAATCTGAGTGAGTATAGACACACTGGGCAAAATGAAAAAAGAGTAATAGGATTTAAAAAATTACCCGGAATACAAAAAGAGGAAGAATGCAATCCGGGTAATAGACACAAGCTTTTTAGGGAGGTAAAACTTGTAATCAGCATATTACCTAATATCTTTAAATTATGCAAATGATTTTCATTCTCATTCTCAGTTTTATAAATAAATCCAACCATCCAACTACGCATACTCGACTGCGCTGGGCGCGATATTCGATCACCTATAGGAAATTGAGCGACATCTTTAATCACTCTCCACATACTTAAGCTTTTTCATTGCTTTGTGCAGTACATCGGATGCGCTTTTTATGGCCTCGACGAGTTTTGCTTTTTCATCACTTGGAGCTTTTCAGTCAGGACGCGCGTGCAATGTTTCGTCACATACGTACATCAAAGGATCGCACTGACCGCAGAAATTCATAGCAGCAATGCCCAAAGGTTAAGCGCTCATCCTTTTCTGGATTCAGGCAAACCCGCTCCGGCGGATTTATATTTTCAGGTACTCTACCGTACAGACAATCAAAATACTCGTGCAATAATTTAATCGTTCATTTTTTAAACTGAGAATGCAATTATTATGGTCAAGAAAAATTTCTTTATCACGCTTATTATTAGCTCTGCCTTTATATTTAGCGGCTGTAATACCATGAATAAAAAGGAGGACAACGACTCATCACAAAAACAACAACCAGATTCTTCTACAAGTACGACTGAGGCACATCCAGAGAAGCCTACAAAAAGTATTGTACCCCCATCATTTGGGCAACCTCCCCGCTATCGCGGCAGTATTAATCCAATTGCCCCTACTGGCTCAGGTCCTTCACCATATTAATGGTTGATCAACGGATGCAAAGCTTATCATTCCAATTAGAATTAACATTCTAACCACCTACCGCTCTGCGGGTTTTGTTGCAATAAATATTTAATATTCCTTATGTGTGATAACTAACAGATATTTTCTTCAGCAATGAAGAATAATATGCAACTTTTTAATAACTGACCTTTTAACACTGAAGTAATTATGATGACATTGCAAGCAAAGACAGCAAGAAATCTAGAAGAGATCATTCCAAGCATGAACTCCATATTAGAAGACGATGAACTGGTTAAAGATAATGATAAGTTAATTGAAAATGATGATGAGTTACTTGAAAATGATGAAGAATTATTCATTGAGGAAGAGAATGATAAAAATAAAATTCCTGAAGAACTAACAAAAAAATACTTTGAAACCCTTAATTCTTCAGTATTACCTTTTTAAAAAACATAAAAACCATCGAACCCGCTGTGGCGGGTTTTTTATGGAACAATAACCAACTCTCATTCCATTCAGTCTTATAATCTCGGCTCTTGTTCTCCCGCCACATAGACCAGATCAGCTTAATACCTAGGAGTTTCTGATGTTAGTAAACGCACCGATTCTTTTTCAAATTTTTATCAAAATAAAAATGTATTTATTTTTTGAATTTAAAGGAGACAAAGATGAGTTATATTGAGCGTGATACTTATGGTATGTACAAAGATAATGACAAAGGTCCTGGTCCTCGGTTGATGGGTGCAGATACTTTACTTGGTAATGATGTTTATAATTTACAAGGTGAAGATTTGGGCGACATAAAAGAAATCATGCTGGACATGAATACCGGTGAGGTCAGTTACGCAGTTCTATCTTTTGGAGGCTTTTTGGGTATGGCTGATAAGCTTTTTGCTGTACCTTGGAATTCATTAAAATTGGATACAGTTAATAAGCGGTTTACTCTTGACGTTGCTAAAGAAAAATTAGAGTCTGCTCCTGGATTTGATAAAGATGACTGGCCTGATATGGCAGATCCTTCTTGGCAGAATACCGTTAGCTCGTTTTATGGTTCCGATAGAAAATCTGTGTAAGAGACTATACAATAAATTAATTGCTTAAAAGATTAACCCGCTCCGGCGGGTTTTTTATTCTTTAAAAGGTGATAACGAACGTACAGTTAGAAATAATTGTCGTAATTATTAATTTATAGAGGAGAATTAGCATGTTTCAAAGTAAACATTTTGCATGGGCTTGCGTAATCAGTGGAATATTTTTATTAAGCAATGTTTCGGCTTTTGGTCAAAGTGATACGTCTAGCATCATCATGGAGAACGAATCGGTACAGAGATCCATTGATTCCCAAGTTGATAGGTCTTCTAGGAGCAATGCAAGTGATCCTTCCGGATTACCTGCCCCGGGGCGCCCTTTTAACCCCTCTGGCGTTAATGCTCCTCAACCGTCTGGATTTAATCCAGATCGTCCTACGAGCCTACATTCACCTAATCCATCAGCTTTTAATCCCAGCAGCCCTTCAGGTGTAAATCCAAGTAATCCATAGCACAGGATTTATTTTTATTGAAGCTCGAATTAGCTTCACACAAGCCACCTTACCTCAATCAGTAACATAGTTCCTACGCAACCTGCCGAATCTTTACCGCTTCGGCAGGTTTTTTTGTTATCAGGAGTTAACAAGATAATTCCCCATGTGCTATGGCGTACAGACTGATGAGCTACTATTTGACATTATGAAATCTCATTTTATAAAAGGAGAACCATGATGAAAACTCTACTTGCTTCCATTCTTAGCGGGTTTCTGCTTATAAGTGTATCAGTATTTGCGGCGGACAAGGACTATACCCAAACACAGAATAAAGTGGATGATAGAGATAATGCTCCTAAGCCTTATCCATCTCAATCCGAACAAAAGAAAGATTTAAAATCTTCTGATAAAAGTGGAACTCACCCTGAAGGACATCGACCAGGTAGCACAGGTTCTGGATCAGGCTCAATGGATACAGGCGGATCCTCAGACTCAGGAACTGGTTCAGCCGGTACTGGTACATCTGGTGGATCATCTTCGAGAAATTAATTTGGTTTGATGTTCATGTATTTCAAACCCGCTCCGGCGGGTTTTCCGCCATTGTTAGGGACCGTACCGATATCCACTTCAAATAAAGAAATAATTTTTTATTTAAATGGAATTAACATGATTAAGAGAATACAGATCAAAGACAAAAATACTGATCGTTTTATTGCTGAATACTGGATTGAATTTAAGAAACATTTCAACCTATCCGAGGAAGATTGTTGCAACGCAGCATGGCAAAATGCCATCGCTGAGCAGAAAGTAAATAGAAACAGCCGATCAGATTATCAATTGGTAATTGTTGAGGATATCCCTACTATATAAATCTTGTACTCAAATTCGCTGCGGTAGATTTTTGTTTTCTTTATTTAAGTTTGATATCGAACTGATTGGACTTGGCAATAAGCAGACAATAATTTTTTGATTAAGTCATGAGGAGAATATTATGTTAGCAACTATCCGCCCGTTTTTAATGCTTCTGATAATAAGCTTATTTTTTATTATGAGTACTTCCGTCTTTGCGGAGTATGATAAAGAAAAAAAAGATGCCATGCATAAAGAATTTGACGAGTTGTCTGAGTCAAACAAAAATTTAACAGTAGATAAACAAGCAGAAACCCTAGGTACTCACAAGGTGCAAGAGAAATTGCATGATAGAGAAGATTCAGCGCACACCTCAGAATCAGCTAAACCCCGAGATCAAGATAGAGCCGGAAAAACCGTCGAGGAAAAACGTGAAGTGCACTCAGATGGGCCCCGTGCCGATCCTGCAGAGGATTCCCCCTTAGAAACACAGAAGCCTGTTCCTTTGAAATAAATTAGAAACTTTCAATTACCTAATATAAAGAATAGGTTAATTCTTTTTTGAGAAGTACACCAAACATAACCCGCTCCGGCGGGTTTTTGTTGGGATTTTTCTACTTTTATCACATCTAAAAAATCCTTAAGTTTAATTTAACTTCGCATTAATATTTTTGCCAATCAGTGCTTCATGCTCTCAGATCGGCAGGCCTCGCGAACCTTGCCGGGCCCTTGTATTAATCCCTTCTTTTGGATTTCAGAACAGCCATCGCGATTTAATATTTCTCGAGACCTTTGCACGGCAGAAAGTGCATTCAATTGCATGGAATGATATAATTATGTTTTAAATCATGTAATTGTAGTAATCGCCATGAGTTTTTCAGAATTTGATGTCACGCGCCGTACCCGCAAAGGAAGTTTCTAAACCAGATAGCTGAATTGATTGACTGGAAACCGATAGAAGAAGCGATAGCACAGCATTATTCGCCAGCATCGGATGTCACCGGTCGCCGGCTTATCCTGGATTGCTACTGTTCAAGATGCTGCTGGTGGGGATATGGAACGGTGGTTGAGTAGATGAGTCGATGGAAGACATGGCGAACTCGAATCTGCACGTGATGCGTTTTTTAGGATTGTATCTGGAAGACGATGTGAGGGACTTATTCCAATTACAGATAGAAACAGTAATAATATAAGCCTTTACCTTTGGTAGAGGTCATCATGGCACGGAAGGCAAGTGGAACGGAGCAACTTGAG
>NZ_FONE01000070.1 GCF_900112825.1 Nitrosomonas sp. Nm166
GGTCAAGAACAAACCACTAACGCAACGACAATTACAACGCAATAGCCTGATTGCCAAAGTTCGCTACGTGGTAGAACGAACCTTCGGCAGCCAGGCACGATGGTTCGGATCCAAGGTACTGCGTTATCGCGGTAACGCCAAAGCACATGCTTGGCATATTTTACCAGCCATAGCCTACAACCTGAAAAGATTGCCAAAATTGTATGTCGACAAGCAAATACAGGCACAATCATGGGAATAATCCGCCCGTCTAATCCGATAATGATCGGTTTGAAGCGATTATCCCTGGAATTTTTGCGAAAAGCTTACAAAAAGTACTTCATTGCTCACAAAAAAATCTGAACTGAATACGCTTCAGGTAAAGTTATGTTTTTGCAAAGGTCTCATTGAATATATGGCTCCTACGACGGGATATATTCCATCGACGCATTATGGCATGTAAAATTTTGCAGATGCTAGTACACATCCGTCATAACTGTGCATGAAGATCTGGATACCATCCCACCAGTTTTCACTAGAACTCCATCAGTTTTTATGTTTAACCCTACAAATTCTGCCGTAGGCGTTTCATCCGACAGAAATATTGTCTTAACATTTAATGAAATAACCCAAAGAGATTCAGGATTGATTTCTTTAGAAATGCTGAGTATACATTGATAGAATCTTTGACGCGGCATCTAGCAATAATCTATCTATCTCCGGTAAAACACTTATCATCAACCCAACCAATAATTTGTCAAATAACATTCAATACTTCATTAAGCTCCGGATCAATTTAAGCAGTAAGTTACTGAATATCATTGAGAACTCTTACTAGTTTGGTTGTTTTACTTTACGAAGATATGATTTTACTGTTTCCCAGCCTTCTGGATAAATCTTTTCAGCTTCTTCATTACTGACCGAAGTTACAATAATAACATCTTCTCCTTGCTGCCAATTCACAGGTGTTGCAACTTTGTGTTTTGCAGTCAGCTGCATTGAGTCAATCGCACGCAGAATTTCATTAAAGTTACGACCAGTTGTCATAGGGTAAGTCATCATGAGTTTGATGTTCTTATCGGGACCTATGACAAATACGGAACGCACAGTCGCATTCGTCTGTGCTGTTCGCCCTTCCGCTGAACCTGTCTCATCGGCAGGAAACATATTATAGAGCTTGGCCACGTGAAGGTCTGTATCTGCGATAACTGGATAGTTAATGGGTGAGCCACCAACTTCTTCAACGTCTCTCAACCATCTTTGATGATCGTTAAGCGGATCAATGCTAAGTCCAATAATTTTAGTATTACGTTTATCAAACTCAGATTGAATGCTGGCCATATAGCCTAATTCTGTTGTGCAAACAGGTGTAAAATCCTTAGGGTGAGAGAATAATACTGCCCATTTATCTCCTATCCACTCATGGAAATCAATCTTTCCCTGTGTAGTTTCCGCCTGAAAATTAGGTGCCTGATCATTAATGCGCAATGACATAAATAACTCCTCAGTTATTATTAATATAGAAATTTACTTGATATCGTATTACTGTATTGAAAAAAACTCAAGAATCCTTATTTCTTAATAAGGATTTGTAGGTAATAACTTAGCAATAAAATCTTACAGACTAATCCTGTGTACACATATGTAAATAAAGTTCATTTTTGTGCTGAATATAATCAGAAGGAGAATTTGATATGGATTTACATAAACTCAACCCTTGGAACTGGTTTAAACATGAAGAGCCTGGAAAGGCTAAAAATGAAATTGTGCCAGTTAAGTACGATGATCAATCGCCATCCCGATCTCCGCAAGTTAATAGCTTGAATCAGCTCCATCGTGAAATTGATCGATTATTCGAAGATACTTTTCGTGGTTTTGGGCTCTCTGTACGGCCTCGGTCGGAACTTTTGAGTCAGTTTTTTTCTGATGATTTTATGCCAGCATTTAGAGCAAGCGTCGACATCGCCAGTGATGACAAGCAATATACCATTACATTGGAAGCGCCCGGCCTGGCGCAGGATGATCTATCCATTGAATTAAAAGACCGGGTTTTAGTGATTAAAGGTACAAAACAAGAAGAGCAAGAAGAAAAAGATCAGCATTACTACCGCAAGGAAAGACGGTATGGTACTTTTGAGCGTGTACTTGCTGTGCCAGATGATGCAGACGTCGACGATATCCAAGCCAGCATGAATAAGGGATTATTAACCATTAAAATTCCCCGCCATGAAGCTGATAAGTCTAACGTTAAAAAAATAACAATCAAGAATGGCTAAAAGAGCGCTTTAGTTCGTTAAGTATGAAGATTTCCTGCAATTGTGGTTAAGGCGGCATAAATAATATCAGTCTTTTTAGTTAAGGAAGCTCCTGAATAAGTATCTGCGCAAATGAATTACTGCGTTAGGCAGAGTACACGGAGATTCGTCTATTTATCTGATGTGTGGCACGTCGAAACTTTGTCTCTCATTTCCTGTGCTCCGTCTGCCTTGCACCTTATCTCACTCGGTGACTTATTCAGAGTTTCCTTAATAAGGCGCAGCACATGGCAATGGTCTTTTTCTAATCATGTGTTGTGCTTCCTCAACCCTCTCCCGTCTATTTTGCAATACCGAAAAGAAATGTGAGGAACTCACCGTACAATCCGCGGTCTAGTAAATCGATTAAAAATTGGGTTGAAGATTTGGCTGCATTGATTAGTGTCATAATATTGATAGGCTAGAATCTATTGTCGACGTTAACCGCACCTTCAAACAGCCGGGTACTTGCTTATTATTTTAATTCTATAGATAAAAATATCTGTAAATCTTCTGGATTCCCCAAGTCAGTGCTAGTTAGCCAAACACGAAGCGTGTAGAATGATATTTCTTCCAAAAATGCAAGAATTTACTCGTGCTCATTAATTGTGCCGCTTACGAGAATGGTGCGCGCTTAGCCTATCTTACGGTAGAGGAAATCAGCGATTACCTGGAACGGCCGGGGTGTTTTGTCTGGGTTGCTCTGCGGGATACAACCCCCGAAGAACTTGACAAAATGAAAGAAGAGTTCACTCTCCATGAACTGGCAGTAGAGGATGCGCGCCATGGCCACCAGCGACCAAAACTTGAAGAATATGGCGAATCGGTTTTCGTTGTTATGCATCTGCTTGAACTCGGCGAGAAAGAAATCACCTTGGGTGAAGTGCATGTCTTTGTGGGACATAACTATGTTCTGTCTATCAGAAACCGAAGCCAGCAGCATTTTCTTGATATACGCGAACGATGTGAACGAGAACCCCACCTCTTGAAGCAAGGATCCGGCTTCGTCCTTTATGCTTTGATGGATGCGGTGGTGGATCGCTATTTTCCAATCCTCGACCGACTGGAATCTGAACTGGAAAAAATCGAAGAGCAAATTTTTACTAAAAATTTTACTAAAAAAGCTGCCCGCACCAATATCGAGCGACTCTACGAGCTTAAGCGGAAGATCATGGTTCTGAAGCATGCCGTGGCCCCCCTTATGGAAGTCGCTGGCAAGCTATCTGGCAGCCGAGGACCTGCCGTATGTTCCAGCATCCGGGACTACTTTCGAGATGTTTATGACCATTTGGTTCGGATAGATGCGTCCATCGATACCATTCGAGACACTATAGGCACTGCCATTCAGGTCAATCTCTCTATAGGAGCGATTGAGAACAATGAAGTAAACAAGCGTCTTGCAGCATGGGCTGGAATTTTCGCCGTCGCCACAGCCTTAGCTGGAATTTGGGGAATGAACTTCGAGCAAATGCCTGAACTGAAGTGGGAATATGGCTACCCGCTGGCACTTTTAACCATTGGCTTGGCCTGCTTCTTTCTCTATATTCGTTTCAGGCGAATTGGATGGTTATAAGTGGCTGCTTACCCTCATGTTTTAACCAATAAACTGAGCGAAAACTGCTCTTGGCCGATTCTTAGGGTTCTAGACAAGAGTATCGAAGTAATCCTGATTGAAGGATTAATGCAAACTTGCGGGTTCGCGACATATGATCACAGCTTATTGGTGAATCATTCAGCAACTAAATAAACTATCATGAGTAACTTTATTGTAGTGAATAACCCTCAGGAATGGCCATTGGAAATTCCAAATGTTGCCGTTATATCTGCCAAAGAATATCTTACCGATCCGGTATATAGCAGACATCTTAGAGCACGCATATATAATCTATGCAAATCTTATCACTACCAGAGTATCGGATACTATGTCTCGCTGCTCGCAGAAGCGCGAGGACATAAGCCCTTACCCCAAGTAAATGCTATTGAAGATGTGCAATCGCCGAGGTTGGTAAGACTGTTAACTGAAGATCTTGATGGATTAGTACAAAAATCTCTATCATCCATCAAATCGGATCATTTCGAGCTCAGCATCTACTTTGGACGTAATATTGCAAAATATTATGATCAGCTCAGCCATGAGTTATTCAATTTATTACGAGCTCCTTTATTACATGCTTACTTTAATCGTCAAGATGACGAATGGCGTATTCATAACATAAAAGCAATTGCTGCTAACGATATTCCACCACAACATCAAGATTTCGTCGTACAGGCTGCGACAGACTATTTTTCGAAACGAAAAACGTGGGTTCACAAGTTAACTTCTCCACGATATGATTTGGCCATTTTGCATGATCCAAATAACCCTGAACCACCATCTAATACTGAGGCAATAAAAAATTTTGAAAAGGCTGCCGAGAATCTGGGAATGCATGTGGAATTGATTACTCGTGCTGACATGAATCGTTTATCAGAATTTGATGCGCTGTTTATACGCGATACTACGTTCGTCAATCATTACACTTATCGCTTCTCACGACATGCCTCTGCTGAAGGATTAACGGTAATTGATGATCCCAATTCGATTCTGAAGTGCAACAACAAAGTTTATTTAGCCGAATTATTGACCCATCACCAAATTCCAGTACCTAAAACCATTCTAGTGCATAAGGATAACCTTGAACAAATTATCCCCACGCTAGCCTTACCTTGTGTACTTAAACAACCCGATAGTTCATTTTCTCTAGGCGTAGTCAAAGTTACCTCTGAAGCGGAATTGCGTCACAAAATCAAGGAACTTCTCGATAAATCAGAGTTAATCGTAGCACAGGAATATTTGCCAACTGAATTTGACTGGCGAATCGCTATTATTGATCGTCGACCGTTGTTTGCTTGTAAATATTTTATGGCTCCCGGACATTGGCAAGTCATTAAGCATGGTCAGCAAGCACGAGATTATGTCGAAGGATTGACGCTTGCGGTTTCCTTGGAAGAAACCCCCGCAAAGGTAGTGAAGATGGCGTTAAAAGCAGCCAATCTGATCGGTGATGGGTTTTATGGAGTTGATATCAAACAAGCTGGTAAACATTGTTATGTGATCGAAATTAATGATAATCCGAATGTAGATGCGGGCAATGAAGATGGTATCTTGAAAGATGCACTTTATCAGCAGATCATGGAAGTATTTTTGCATCGCATAGAAGAGCGTAAACAGCGAGATCGGCGGTAAGAACTGCACTCAGCTTTTTACAATGTCGAGCTGGAAATACTTTCGGTTTTACAATGAGAACCGAAAACATCAAACCTTGAAGGCAACACCGATCAGGTTTATTATAAATCCATCAGTCTGCTGAAGACAGGTTGATAAGTGGGACAATAACTCATAAGCCACCTGCCCAATAATTGGAGCCTACTTCTGTTAAGGAAGCAATACTTTTTTGTTTTTATCAATAAAACAGTGAGGTATTTATATCATGAGAAATATATTTTTTATTTTAACAACTGTAATCTTAATTCTCTTTCTTAGTAGCGAAATCAATGCATCTGGGGAAGAAACCAAATCTGCAGCAGGAATTAGTCCTATGACAGAAGCAATTAAACATGCAGAAATAGCCCAAGCGCATAAAGCGCATGCGGAGCATATTCGGCAACATGCGAAGATGAGCTTAGAGTATGTCAAAAAAGCCGAGATAGAAGCGATTGAATATGGAAATACCAAAGGAAGAGTACATATCACTGAGTCAATCCGTCATTTAGTCGAAGCAATAAGCCACGCTAAAATAGGGCATACGGATATCGCTAGTGAGCATATTACTGATGCATTAGAAGAAATGCGTCAATTTACAACTAAGTAAACTACTTTATATAGCGAAATTCAGCAGTTTCACCATAATCGTTGTTCTATGTAAGTAACAAATTCGATTATTAACTAACACTGACATACGCTGATAACTATCAGATTTGTGCTTCTAACGCAACAAGTCCTCGGACTCCTCATACATATCCATTCCGTTTGAGATTGATCTTACCCAGCTTCGCTTAATCCTGTTCAGTTTTCAAGATCTTCCCCTGAGTATCTAATTCAAGCTCGAGTTTCTTTCCATCCGCCTTGATTTCTACCTCATAACCAGTAACCATCCCATCAGGTTTCATCACCTTCTCTGCCTCTTCAATGGTCGCTCTCGGGTATTCCTTGAAAATGGCTCGCACTACCGGTTCGGGCAGTGCTTTGACATCAATGGTCTCTTCCTTTTGCAAAATTACTCCATCGGAGTCATACAGAATTTCGTACTTACTGTTGTTTTCCTTGTATTCCACTTCATAAACGGCTTTACCTTCGATCATTTCCTTTTCGAATTCTACCTCTTTGGCATCAGGATAAGCCTTTTCAAAAGCTTCAAGAACTGATTGAGGTACTTGATGTTTGCTTACTTCTCTTTCACTGGCATTCGCCTGGCCGGATGCCACCAAAAAGGTGATCAGTACCGTCATAACCCAAAGTTGCGTTTTCATAAAGCCTCCTTTAACTAGAGTCAATAATGTACTCATTAAATCTATTCATCCATTTGCATTTTCTGAATGAATTTAAAGATTACCACTAAAGTTAACCCTAGGCGGATTCAAGTAATAATTGCAACAAATTATGCAGCAAGTAAATCAACTTGCTGCCCCCAAAATAATTCATTAGGTGACTTGTTACCTCTGGTCTTGCGAGGTCGATTGTTTAACCGATCCATAGCCTGTTTAATCTGGTCATTAGTCACCTGATTGAAGTCAGTTCCTTTTGGAAAGTACTGTCTTATCAGTCCGTTTGTGTTTTCATTTGTACCGCGCTCCCATGATGCATAGGGATGTGCAAAATATATTGCCGCATTC
>NZ_FONE01000024.1 GCF_900112825.1 Nitrosomonas sp. Nm166
GTAAAGCTGCTTCTGCCAAACACCACGTAGCTGGAGCCAGCCCCAGCAACATCGTTCTGGTCAGCAAAGGGAGCACCGATAATCACATCATCAAAACCATCACTATTGATATCTCCAGCACTACTGACTGATCGGCCTGAAAAATCATCCACCCCCTCGCCATCCAGACGGAAACCACTATTGCTATCTAAATCGGATAAATCAACAGTGGCAGCAAAACCAGAAGCCTTGCCAAACACCACAAAACTGGAGCCAGAATAATCGCCGTTCGGGTCAGCTCCAATTGCGCCAATAATTACATCATCAAACCCATCGCCGTTGACATCTCCTGCATTGCTGACCGAAGAACCCAATCTGTCAAACTCTGACACCCCATCCAGGCGAAAGCCATTGTTACCATCGAGGCTGGATAAATCCATCGTGGCAGTAAAGCCGGAAGCCTTGCCAAATACTATATAACTGGATCCTGATTCATAACCATTCGGATCAGCTTCAGAGGCACCGACAATCACATCATCGAAACCATCCCCATTGACGTCTCCTGCATTGCTGACGTAACTCGCATAATCACGCTCCGCCTCTCCATCCAGGCGAAAACCATTGCTGCCATCGAGGCTAGACAGTTCCAGCGTAGCATTAAAACCAGAAGCCTTGCCGAATACCACATAACTGGCACCAGCTTTGTCACCGTACGGGCCAGACTCTGCCCCGATAATCACATCATCAAAACCGTCGCCGTTGACATCGCCTGCATTGCTCACTGAATTACCCGAGTAACTATAAGGCGCTTCCCCGTCCAGGCGAAAACCATTGCCGCCATCAAGATTGGATATGTCCAGCGTGGCGCCAAAACCGGAAGCCTTGCCAAACACCACAAAACTGGAGCCAGAATAATCGCCATTCGGGTCAGCACCGGAATCACCAATAATCAAATCATCAAAGCCATCGCCGTTGACATCGCCTGCATTGCTCACTGAATTGCCCGATGGCCCATCCAGGCGAAAACCATTGCTACCATTAAGACTGGATAAGTCCAGCGTAGCACTAAAACCTGAAGCTTTGCCAAATACCACATAACTAGGGTCAGCACCGGAAGCACCAATAATCAAATCGTCCAAACTATCACCATTAACATCTCCAGCACTGCTGACTGAAAAGCCCGTCAAATCATACTCTGCTGCACCATCCAGACGAAAACCATTGTTGCCATCGAGGCTAGACAGTTCCAGCGCAGCATTAAAACCGGAAGCTTTGCCGAACACAACATAGCTTGAGCCAGATCTGCTACCGTTCGGGTCAGCTGCATAGGCACCGACTATCACATCATCAAATCCATCGCCGTTGACGTCTCCTGCATTGCTGACTGATATGCCGGAATCATCACCAGCCGCTGCTCCATCCAAGCGAAAACCGTTACTGCCATCAAGACTGGATAAGTTAATCACTGTTGTAGCCATATCAAGAACTCCTTCAAAAAATTCATCAAAACTTATTTGAAAAGAACTATCTACTGCATTGTTTGGACGATAATGTGTAGATGCTACGCCGGAAAAATCCTGACAACCTGAGCGGTTTTGTAATGTTTTGTGATGGATAGGGATGAGGCCTCAATAACCCACATTCCAAACACAGTGAGGAATCTTTGGAATCAACAACACAGA
This sequence comes from Nitrosomonas sp. Nm166, assembly GCF_900112825.1. Taxonomy (GTDB): domain Bacteria; phylum Pseudomonadota; class Gammaproteobacteria; order Burkholderiales; family Nitrosomonadaceae; genus Nitrosomonas. The sequence continues at coordinate 1,662 of NZ_FONE01000024.1, forward strand.
TTTCTCGGCTGCGCTCGAAATGAAAGTTTTTTAAACAAAATCCGTCGCTACATTTACGCCCACCAACAGCACTGCCGCATCATTAAAGAAGGTATGAAAGCCGTCATGAATACCGCCATCTCCCCAGCCATGGCTTAATCCGACAATACGATCGCCCTCATTGCCATTGACTCTCAAGGTATTAGTGGTATCCGACAGGTTGAGCACATCCGCTGCGGTTAACGTCAAAGTGTTGTCACCGGTGCCAAACAGGCGAATGGTTTCGATGCCGCTGATCTTGCCGCTCATATCGGTCAGATTAAGATTCAAGTTGCTACCGCCCAAGGCCAGGACATCATTGCCGATGCCGCCATCAACTAAACCGAAGCCAAGATCGGGTACCCGGATATAGTCATCACCTGCTTCCCCCAGAAACTCATCCGCCCCACCGCGGCCAATCATTCGATCATTCCCGTCCCCCGCCTCGAAGCGTTCCGCTTCTGATGTGCCCGTAAGAATGTCATCCCCGGGCGTACCTCGTATCACACCATCATCAGTAAAGCTGCTTCTGCCAAATACCACGTAACTGGAACCGGAATAATCCCCGTTAGAGCCGTAAGGCGCACCGACAAGCACATCATCAAAACCATCGCCGTTCACATCACCCGCGGCGCTAACGCTAAGAGATGAAAAAGGATCTACCGGTGCTCCATCCAGGCGAAAACCGCTATTGCTGTCAAGAGTGGATAAATCCCGCGTGGCAGCAAAACCGGTTGCCTTGCCAAACGCCACATAAATGGTGACTGAGTCGTACGGGGAATCACGTCCAGCAACGACAATCACATCATTAAAACCATCGTCATTAACGTCCCCTGCATTGCTAACCTTACTACCTCCATCCAAACGGAAACCGTTACTGCCATCGAGGCTGGATAAACTCATCGCAGCATCAAAACCCGAGGACTTGCCAAACACTACATAATTGGATCCATTCGGATCAGCTCCAGGAGCACCTACGATCAAGTCAGCAAATCCATCACCGTTGACATCCCCGGCATTGCTGACAAAACCGCCCGAACCATCACCTGCCGCTACGCCATCCAGACGGAAACCATTGCTGCCATCGAGGCTCGATAAACTCATCGCGGCAGCAAATCCGGCAGCCTTACCAAACACCACATAGCTGGAGCCTGAGTAATCTCCGTTCGGATCGGCACCGAAAGCACCGATAATCACATCAGCAAAACCGTCGCCATTGACATCTCCGGCACTACTGACCGTACTAGCAATATCATCCGCCGCTACGCCATCCAGACGAAAACCAGTATTGCCATCGAGACTGGATAAATTCATCGTAGCATCAAACCCCGAAGCTTTACCAAACACCACGTAACTGGAGCCAGAGTCCCTACCGTTCGGAGCAGCAGCGAAAGCACCGATAATCACATCGTCAAAACCATCGCCGTTGACATCTCCGGCATTGCTAACCAAAAAGCCCGAATTATCACCCGCCGCCACGCCATCCAAACGGAAACCAGTATTGCCATCGAGACTGGATAAATTCATCGTAGCATCAAACCCCGAAGCTTTACCAAACACCACGTAACTGGAGCCGGAAGAACTGCCGTTAGAGTCAGCAAAGGAAGCACCAATAATCAAATCATCAAAACCATCGCCATTGACGTCTCCTGCATTGCTGACCGAAAAGCCCGAAAAATCATCCTCTGTTTCTCCATCCAAACGAAAACCATTCCTGCCATTGAGACTGGATAAATCCATAGCAGCCTCAAAACCGGTAGCCTTGCCAAACACCACATAACTGGAACCGGCGAGGCTGGTGCCGTTCGGGGCAGCACGGGGAGCGCCGATAATCACATCATCAAAACCATCATTATTAACGTCGCCAGCACTGCTGACTGAAAAACCTGATCCGTCAAGTTCTGCCACACCATCCAAGCGAAAACCGTTACTGCCATCGAGGCTGGATAAATTAATTACTGTTGTAACCATGATCAAGAACTCCTTCAAAAATTCATCAAAAGACTTGCTTGAAAAGAAGTATCTACTGCATTGTTTTATGATAACGAGTAGATGCTACGCTGGAAAAATCCTACTGACAACCTGAGCGGTTTTGTGATGGGTAGGGATGAGGCCTCAATAATTTAACCTACATTTGTCATTCCGAACGCAGTGAGGAATCTTTGGAATCAACAATCCAGCTTTCTCGCTGCGCTCGAAATGACAAGTCTTTAAACGAAATCCGTCGTCACATTGACACCCACCAGCAGCACTGCCTCGTCATTAAAGAAAGTATGAAAGCCGTCATGAACACCACCATCGCCCCAGCCATGGCTTAATCCGACGATGCGATCACCGGCATTGCCATTGACTCTCAAGGTATTGCTGGTATCCGACAGGTTGAGTACATCTGCTGCCCTTAACGTCAAGGTATTGTCCCCAGTGCCAAACAGACGAATGGTTTCGATGCCGCTGATCTTACCAGCCATATCGGTCAGATTAAGATTCAAGCCGCTGCCGCCCAAGGCCATCGTATCGTTGCCAATGCCGCCATCCACAGACTCGAAGCCAAGGTCGGATACCCGGATATAGTCATCCCCCGCTTCGCCCAGAAACTCATCCGCACCGCCGCGGCCGATCATTCGATCGTTGCCATCACCCGCTTCAAAGCGTTCCGCTTCTGATGTGCCCGTAAGAATGTCATCCCCGGGAGTACCTCGTATTACACCATCATCAGTAAAGCTGCTTCTGCCAAATACCACGTAGCTTGATTCAGCAAAGGGAGCACCGATAATCACATCATTAAAACCATCGCTGTTGACATCCCCTGCATTACTAACTGATCTGCCAGAATGACCAAATGCCGCCACTCCATCCAGGCGCAAAATGTTTTTGCCATCAACATTGAATAAATTCACCACAGCATCAAAACCGGAAGCTTTACCAAACACTACATAGCTGGAGCCGAAGCGATGCGGGCCAGCTTGAGGTGCACCAAGAATCACATCATCAAAGCCATCACCATTCACATCTCCGGCAGTGCTGACCGCGTGGCCCGCTCCATCCAGACGAAAGCCGTTGCTGCCATCCAGGCTGGATAGCTCCAGCGCAGCAGTAAAACCGGATGCATGCCCAAACACCACGTAACTGGCGTCAGCACCGTCAGCACCAATAATCAAATCATCAAAACCGTCACCATTGATGTCGCCCGCATTGCTGACCGATGTACCCAAGGAATCACCTACTGCCACTCCATCCAGGCGGAAACCATTATGACCATCAAGGCTGGATAAATCCAATGTAGCATTAAATCCCGAAGCCTTACCAAACACCACGTAACTGGAGCCGGAGGAATAACCATTTGGGTCAGCATAAGGTGCACCAACAATCACATCATCAAAACCATCACCATTGACATCTCCGGCAGTGCTGACCGAAGAGCCCGAAAAATCATTCTCCTGCACGCCATCCAGACGAAAGCCGTCATTGCCGTTCAAACTGGATAGATCCACCGTCGCACCAAAACCGGAAGCATGCCCAAACACCACGTAGCTGGAACCGGACCGGGGATACGGGCCAGCACCAGATGCACCGACAATTACATCATCAAACCCATCGCCATTGACGTCCCCGGCAGTGCTGACCGAAGAGCCCGAAAAATCATACTCCTGCACGCCATCCAGGCGAAAACCATTGCTGCCATCGAGACTGGATAAATCCAGCGTAGCAGCAAAACCGGAAGCATGCCCAAACACCACGTAACTGGCGCCGGAATAATCGCCATTCAGGTCAGCACCGTTAGCACCTACAATCAAATCATCAAATCCATCCCCATTGACATCCCCGGCATTGCTGACCGAAATGCCGGAATAATCACCCGCCGACTCTCCATCCAGGCGAAACCCACTGCTGCCATCGAGACTGGATAAATCCATTGCAGCAGAGAAGCCGGATGCCTTGCCAAACACCACGTAACTGGCGCCGGACTGAATGACGTCCGTACTAGCATTCCAAGCACCAACAATGACATCAGCAAAACCGTCACCGTTGACGTCCCCGGCATTGCTGACTGACATGCCCGAATATCCAGCAAAACCAAGGCCATCCAAAGAGAAACCGTTATTGCCATCGAGATCAGCCAAATTGATCACATTTGCTGCTAGCGGTATGTCTGCGCTTACATCCCTATCTACCCGCAGCATCGCTCCGCTATGCATAAAAATGCGATAATCGCCATCGATACCACCATCCGTCCAGCCGTCAGTGAGTGCTACGACACGATCACCCGCCTTGCCATTCACGGTAAGAGTATGGGGAAAGTCAAATAAACTCAGCAAATCGGGCAGACTAAGCGTCAGTGTATTGTCTCCGCTACCGGTCAGATCAATCGTTTCGATGTTATCAATGGCATCGTGGAAGTCGGCCAGATCCAGGTTTAGGCCGCTTCCTGTCAATTCCAGCGTATCGGTGCCAGTTCCGCCATCGACTAATTGAAAGTCGAGATCCGCTACCGCGATGGTATCGTCACTGGCACCGCCAAGAAACACATCCGCCCCACCACGGCCATCCATGCTATCGTTGCCGTCACCCGCTTCGAAGCGATCCGCTCCCGGAGTACCTGTGAGGACATCATCCCCGGGAGTACCCCGTATTACATCATCATCAGTAAATTCATTGCGACCAAATACCACGTAGCTGGAGCCAGAGTCGTCGCCGTTCGGGTCGGCATCAGGAGCACCGACAATCACATCATCAAAACCATCGCCATTGACATCGCCGACGCTGCTGACTGATCTGCCCGAATAATCATACGCTGCTACGCCATCCAGACGGAGATCACTATTGCTGCCGAGGCTGGATAAATCAATCGCAGCGTCAAAACCAGAAGCCTTGCCAAATACCACGTAACTGGAGCCGGAATTGGTGCCATTCGGATCAGCGAAGAGCTCACCTACAATCAAATCATCAAACCCATCGCCATTGACATCTCCAGCGCTATTGACATTGAACTGACTGCCATAATAAGAATAATCCCCATTCAGGCTAAAACCGTTACTGCCGTCGAGGCTGGAAAGATCCAACGCGGCATTAAAACCAGAAGCCTTGCCAAATACCACATAACTCGAATCAAAAACCGCACCGTACCGACTCACTGATTGACTAATAATAAGCACATCATCAAACCCATCGCCATTGATGTCGCCGGCGCTATTGACATTTATGCCCGAACGCTCTCTTCCCGACCCATCGAGACGAAAACCATTATTACCGTCGAGGCTGGATAGATTCAGTGTAGCGTCAAAACCAGAAGCCTTGCCAAATACCACGTAACTGGCACCGCCGGGGTAAGTGTAATAACCGCCGCTCTGATTGGCGTTAGGAGCACCGATAATCACATCGTCAAACCCATCACCGTTGACATCCCCGGCGCTACTGACCGCTCTGCCCGAAAGATCATTTGCCGCTCCGTCCAAACGAAAACCATTGCTGCCATCGAGACTGGATACATCCAGCGTGGCAGCAAAACTCGCCTTGCCAAACACTACATGACTGGAGCCAGAGTTGGTGCCATTCGTATCAGCTCCACTTTCACCTACAATCAAATCATCAAAGCCGTCGCCATTGACGTCGCCTGCATTGCTGATTGATATGAAGCCAGTATAAGCTGCTAATCCATCCAAACGGAAACTGTTAGTGCTATCGAAACTGGATACATCTAGCGTTGCGCCAAAACCGGAAGCCTTGCCAAACACCACGTAATGAGCGCGGCTATCAGGCCCATAGTGATTGACAATCAGATCATCAAAACCATCGCCATTAACGTCTCCCGCGCTACTGCTAGTTATAACTCTATCATCGGTCGCTTCTCCCTTCAGTCGAAAGCCATTGCTGCCATCGAGACTGGATAGATCCATCGCAGCATCAAAACCCGAAGCCTTGCCAAATATTATGTATTCGGCGTCGAAGTCTTCATATGGAAACCCAGCACCAATAATTACATCATCAAAACCATCGCCGTTGATGTCCCCGGCGCTTCTGACTGAGCTACCCGAATGAGCCTCTGCCGCTTCTCCGTCCAAGCGAAAACCATTATTGCCATTGAGACTGGATAAATTAATCACTGGTATTGCCATGATAAGAACTCCTTTAAAAAACTCATCAAAAAACTTACTTGAAAAGAAGTATCTACTGCATTGTTTATATAACAATGTTTAGATGCTACGCTGGAAAAACCCTACTGACAACCTGAGCGGTTTTGTGATGTTTTGTGATGGATAGGGATGAGGCCTCAATAACCCACATTTCATTCCGAACGCAGTGAGGAATCTTTGGAATCAACAACACAGATTTCTCGGCTGCGCTCGAAATGACAGTTCTTTTAAACAAAATCCGTCGCCACATTCACGCCCACCAGCAGCACTGCCGCATCATTAAAGAAGGTATGAAAATCACCATGAACACCGCCATCGCCCCAGCCATGGCTTAATCCGACGATGCGATCACCTGCATTGCCATTGACTCTCAAGGTATTAGTGGTATCCGACAGGTTCAGCACATCCGCCGCGGTTAACGTCAATGTATTGTCACCGGTGCCAAACAGGCGAATGGTTTCGATGCCGGTGATCTTGCCGGCCATATCGGTCAGATTAAGATTCAGGCCGTTGCCCAAGGCCAGCGTATCGTTGCCGCTGCCGCCATCCATAGACTCGAAGTCAAGATCGGATACCCGGATATAGTCATCCCCCGCTTCACCCAGAAACTCATCCGCACCGCCACGGCCGATCATTCGATCATTGCCGTCCCCCGCCTCGAAGCGCTCCGCTCCCGGAGTGCCCGTGAGGACATCATCCCCAGGTGTACCCCGAATGACACCATCATCAGTAAAGCTGCTTCTGCCAAATACCACGTAACTGGAACCGGATCTCTCGCCGTTCGGGTCAGCGCCAGAAGCACCAACAATCAAATCATCAAAGCCATCGCCATTCACATCCCCGGCACTATTGACTGAGGCGCCCGATTGATCACCACTCACCACACCATCCAAGCGAAAACCGTTAGTACCATCCAGCGCAGACAAATTCAGCGTGGCATCAAATCCAGTAGGCTTACCAAGCATCACGTAACTAGAACCGGCGTGCGAATAACCGTTCGGATCAGCGCCGTAAGCACCGATAAGCAAATCAGCAAAACCGTCGCCGTTAACATCGCCTGCATTGCTAACTGAAAATCCTGAAAAATCATAGCCTTCTGCCCCATCCAGGCGAAAGCCGTTAGTTCCATTCAGGCTGGATAAATTCAATATGGCATCAAAACCAGAAGCCTTACCAAACACCACGTAGCTGGAACCTGAGCTATTGCCATTCGAGTTAGCTCCAGGGGCACTAATAATCACATCGTCAAACCCATCGCCATTAACGTCTCCTGCGCTGCTGATCGATTTGCCCAGAAAATCAGTTTCATTTGCTCCATCCAGACGGAAACCGTTATTGCCATCAAGGCTGGACAAATCCAGAGTGACACTGAAACCTGAGGCTTTACCAAACACTACATAACTGGATCCTGCATTGTAGGTGCCGTTCGGATCAGCGACGAAAGCACCGACAATCACATCGTCAAAACCGTCGCCGTTAATGTCCCCGGCACTACTGACTGATCTGTCGGAACCATCATACGCCGACTCACCATCCAGGCGAAAACCGCTACTGCCATCCAGACTGGATAAATTCATCGCAGCATTAAAACCGGAAGCCTTGCCAAACACTACGTAACTGGATCCTGCATTGTAGGTGCCGTTCGGATCAGCGCCGAAAGCACCGACAATCACATCGTCAAAACCGTCGCCGTTGACGTCCCCGGCACTACTGACTGATCTGCCGGAACCATCATACGCCGACTCACCATCCAGGCGGAAACCATTACTGCCATCCAGACTGGATAAATTCATCGCAGCATTAAAACCGGAAGCCTTGCCAAACACTACGTAACTGGATCCTGCATTGTAGGTGCCGTTTGGATCAGCGCCGAAAGCACCGACAATCACATCGTCAAAACCGTCGCCGTTGACATCTCCCGCATTGCTGACCGAGTAACCCGATCTATCATTTCTTTCCACTCCATCCAGTCGGAAACCATTGCCACCGCCAAGTTCGGATAAATTCAGCGTGGCATCAAACCTCGAGGCTTTACCAAACACCACGTAACTGGAACCTGAGCCATTCGAACCAGCATAAGCAGCATTAATAATCACATCGTCAAAACCGTCGCCGTTAACATCTCCCGCAGTACTGACCGAGTAACCCGATCTATCATTTCTTTCCACTCCATCCAGACGGAAACCGTCACTGCCATTGAGATCAGCCAGATTAATTACGCCAAGAACCGGTCGATCTGTGCTCACAGATGTATCCACCCGCAACACCGTCCCGGGATTGGTATAAATATGATAATTACCCTTAATGCCGCCATCCGTCCAGCCGTCCATAAGTCCAACAACACGATCTCCCGGATTACCATTTACTGTAAAAGTATCGGTGGTGTCTGAAAGACTAAGCAAGTCTGGCAACGTTAGCGTCAATATATTATTACCGCTACCGGTCAGATCAATCGTTTCAATGCCATTGATTGTGTCATGGAAGTTGGCCAGATTCAGATTAATACCACCACCCACCAATTCCAAGGTATCGTTACCCGTACCGCCATTGATCAGCTGGAAGTCAAGATCCGGTACCATGATAGTATCGTCACCGGTATCACCATAAAAAACATCCGCCCCACCAAGGCCATTCATGCGATCGTTACCGCCACTCGCCTCGAAGCGCTCTGCCACTGTGGTGCCAGTGAGAACATCATCCCCGGGCGTACCGAAATATATCGCCGCATCGAGAAAGTTACCGCCAAATACCACATAGCTGGAACCGGATTGGTCGCCATTCGTATCAGCGCCAGGCGCACCGATAATCAAATCAGCAAACCCATCGCTGTTGACGTCACCTGCACTGCTGACCGAACTGCCCGATTTGTCACGTGCCGCCACTCCCTCTATGCGAAAACCACTGCTGCCGTCGAGACTAAACACATCCAGGCGGGGGCTAAAACCACCAGCCTTGCCAAACACCACATAACTGGAACCGGACTCAGGGCCGTTCGGTGCAGCGCTAGGTGCACTAATGATCAAATCATCAAAACCATCGCCATTAACGTCACCTGCACTGCTGACCACTCCACTCGCAAGATCACGTATAAACCTTGCCCCTTCTATGCGAAAACCATTGTTGCCGTCGAGGCTGGATAAGTTCATCTCAGCACCAAAACCAGATGCCTTGCCAAATACTACATAATTAAAGTTATGTTCTCCTGAAGCACCGACAACCACATCATCAAACCCATCGCCGTTGATATCCCCTGCACCGCTGACTGAAGCCCCAGAATTATCATACGCCCCAACCCCATCCATGCGGAAGCCATTGCTACCATTCAAATTGGATAAATCTACCGCAGCACTAAAACCGGAAGCCTTGCCAAATACCACGTAACTGGCACCGGAATAATAGGAACTACTATAAGGATCGCCAACAATCACATCATCAAACCCATCGCCGTTGACATCACCTGCGCTACTGACTGAATAGACCACCCTTCCTGCCAGGTGAAAACCATTTTCGCCATTAAGGCTGGATAAATCCAGCGTGGCACTAAAACCGGAAGCCTTGCCAAATACTACGTAACTGGATCCAGAGAAATCACCATCCGGGTCAGCGTCATCACCACCGACAATCACATCATCAAAACCGTCGCCATTGACATCCCCCGCATTGCTGACCCACTTACCCGACGCGCCACCCCTTACCATGCCATCCAGGCGAAAACCATTGCTGCCATCAAGACTGGATAAATCCAACGTGGCATCAAATCCGGAAGCCTTGCCAAATACTACGTAACTGGACCCTGCACCGATAATGCCATTTGGATCAGCATCCGGGGCACCAATAATTACATCATCAAAACCATCGCCATTGACATCCCCCGCATTGCTGACTGAATAAGCCGGCAAAACAGATTTCGTTGCTCCATCCAGGCGAAAACCATTATTGCCATCGAAGTTGGATAGATCTATCGTGTTGTCAAAACTTGAATCTTTGCCAAACACCACATAGCTGGATCCGGAATTTTCGCCATTCGGATCAGCAAAGCGAGCACCCACAATCACATCATCAAAACCATCACCATTGACATCTCCGGCATTACTAACCGATCCGCCCGAAAAATCATCCTCCGCCGCTCCATCCAGACGAAAGCCATTGCTGCCATTGAGAATAGATAAGTTAATTATCGGTATTGCCATGACCAAGAACTCCTTCAAAAAATTCATCAAAAAAACTTACTTGAAAGAAAACCTTATTGCGATTTACAAATAATGAAGTAAATACTAGCTCGGAAAAATCCTACTGCCAACCTGAGCGGTTTTGTGATGTTTTGTGATGGGTAGGGATGAGGCTTCAATAACTTACTTTGTCATTCCGAACGCAGTGAGGAAGCTTTGGAATCAACAATGCAGATTTCTCGCTGCGCTCGAAGTGGCAGTTTCTTTAAACAAAATCCGTCGCCACATTCACACCCACCAGCAGCACTGCCGCATCATTAAAGAAGGTATGAAAGCCGTCATGAACACCACCATCTCCCCAGCCATGGCTTAATCCAACGATGCGATCACCGGCATTACCATTCACTTTCAGGGTATTAGTAGTATCCGACAGATTGAGCACATCTGCTGCGGTTAACGTCAAGGTATGGTCACCGGTGCCAAATAGATTAATGGTTTCGATGCCGCTGATCTTGCCGGCCATATCGGTCAGATTAAGATTCAAGCCATTGCCACCCAGGGCCAGTGAATCGTTACCGATGCCGCCGTCCACAGACTCAAAGCTCAGGTCAGATACCCGGATATAATCATCACCTGCTTCACCCAGAAACACATCCGACCCGCCGCGGCCGATCATTCGATCATTGCCGTCCCCCGCCTCGAAGCGTTCCGCTGCCGGAGTGCCAGTGAGGATATCATCCCCGGGCGTACCCCGTATTACGCCATCATCGATGAAGCTGCTTCTGCCAAATACTATGTAGCTGGAGCCTGAGCTTTCGCCGTTCGGATCGGATCCAGGGGCTCCAATAATCACATCATCAAAGCCATCGCCATTGACATCTCCAGCACCGCTGACCGAAAAGCTGAAAGAGTTTGATTCATCCACTTCTCCGAATAAGCGCAAAACATTTTTGTCTTCCAGACTAGTCAGGTCAATTTGAGCATCAAAGCCGGAAGCTTTACCGAAAACCACATAACTGGTTCCAGAAAACGTGTCTAATGTGCCAGATGCAGAGCTGTCGACAATCAGATCATCGAAGCCATCACCGTTGATATCACCGGCGCTACTGCTGGCAGCATAACTCGAGTAGCCCAAATTGACATTTCCATTCAAGCGAAAACCATTCCTGCCATCAAGTTCTGATAAATTAATGCGAGCATCAAAACCGGAAGCTTTACCGAAGATGACATAATGGGTATCTATAAGTTGACCATCTTGATTAACCCCATTCGCTCCAATCACTACATCATCAAACCCATCTCCATTGATATCACCAGCACTGCTGACCGAATAGGCCCGAGTGTCAGCCGAATTTTCTCCATCCACACGAAAACCGTTACTGCCGTCCAGATTGGACAAGTCCAGTTGCGCATCGAATCCTGATGCCTTGCCGAAGACGACATAATTGGAACCGGGAAAATCAGGATTAAGATTAACATTTGATGAACCGATGATTAGATCGTCAAAACCATCGCCATTGACATCTCCAGCGCTATTGACCACAAAAGCCGCACCGTCATTCAAACTATCTCCTTCTATTTGAAAACCGGTACTGCCATCCAGACTGGACAGCGACAAAGTGGCATTGAACCCGGAAGCCTTACCAAAAATGACAAAATTCGAACCAACACCAAACACACTATTAGTTTTATCTGCACGGGCAATCACATCGTCAAAACCATCGCCATTAATATCACCAGCGTTGTCGACTGGCATACCTAATCCATCGAGCCCTACTAGATCAAACTCACTTCCTCCATCCAGACGAAAGCCATTGCTGCCATCCATACTGGACAAATCAATATGCGCATCGAAACCGGAAGCTTTGCCGAAAACGACGTATTGTTCACCGCTGAAATCGGGTCTCAAGACTCCGACAATCACATCATCAAAGCCATCACCATTGACATCTCCAGCTTCACTCACTGAGAATCCTGCTGAATCCTTTGTTGTTGCTCTATCCAGCCGGAAACCATTGCTGCCATCCAGACTGGACAGGTCAACCTGTGCATCGAATCCGGTTGCTTTACCGAACACCACATAACTGGAACTCAATTTGAATTCATTATTGGGAAATACGGATGAATAAAAATCTGTTCCGATAATCACATCATCATAGCCATCGCCGTTGACATCCCCGGCGCTGCTGACCGATGCGCCCGATCCATCAAACTCATTTTCCCCGTCCAGACGAAAACCATTGCTGCCATTGAGACTGGATAAGTCAAAAACAGGTTTGGCCTTCACTGCAAAATCAATCGGAACATCATTTTCTACCTGTAATTTCGTACCGTTGTGAATATAAGTGTGATAAAGCGTATCGCTGCCGAAATCATACCAGCCGGGGTCGAGCACGGTGACATGAGCACTGGAATCGCCCTGGACTTTGATAGTATTGCTGCTCTTAGATAAATCACGAAGCTTATCTGCAGTTAATACAAGTTTATTATCCCTCTTCTCTCCCAAGTCAATGGTTTCTATGCCTTTTATGCTGCTTGATTGAGTCAGATCGAGATTCAGTCCATTACCCAGAAGTTGCAGGCTATCATGACCTGTTCCACCCTCGAGTAACGCAAAATTGAGATCAGGCACACCGATGATGTCATTCCCCGCTCCCGCAACGAATTGATCGGCTCCACCACCACCTAGCAGTATGTCGTCGCCGTCCCCAGCATCGAAATGCTCTGCGATTAATGTGCCTTGCAAGTGATCGTCCAGCGAAGTGCCAAAAATTCCTGGCAAGCCTCCACTAACCACATCTACACCACCAAAGATGACGTAACTGGAGCCAGCATATCTTTCGCCATTCGGGCTGGCACGCTGAGCGCCGACCAGCAGATCATCAAACCCATCACCATTGACATCCCCAGCGCCGCTGACTGATGCACCTGAATAATCACCATTATTTTCTCCATCCAACTGGAAACCGCTTTTACTATCCAGATTGGATAAATCGATACGCGCATCGAATCCCGAAGCCTTGCCAAAAACGACATAGCTGAATCCTTCATTTCTGCCACTTGAGCCAGCACGAGGAGCACCGACAATCAAATCGCCAAAACCATCGCCGTTGACATCACCGGCGCTGCTGACCGAAGAACCCGAATTATCATTTGCTGCTCCCCCCTCCAGAACAAAGCCGTTATGGCCATCGAGAGTGGACAGATCCAGTGTGGCCGCAAAACCCGACGCCTTGCCGAACACCACATAACTGGCCCCGGCGGAAGAGTCATTTGAGTTATCTTGAGGACCACCAATGATCACATCATCGAATCCATCGCCATTCACATCCCCGGCACTGCTGACTGATCGACCCGATTCGCTATACACTCTCCCATCCAGACGAAAACCATTGCTGCCATCGAGACTGGATACATCCAGTGTGGCACTAAAACCTGCAGCCTTGCCAAACACCACATAACTGGAGCCATCTGCACCAGGATAATGGTACCTACCAACGGGAGCACCCACAATCACATCGTCAAAACCGTCGCCATTGACGTCCCCGGCATTGCTGACTGAATAACCAAAAAAATCACGTTCTGCGCTATCCAGGCGAAAGCCGTTATTGCCATCGAGGCTGGACAAATCCAGCGTGGCATCAAAGCCGGAGGCCTGACCAAATACCACATAACTGGTCTCATCTAGAGTGCCGACCAGCAAATCAGCAAACCCGTCACCGTTGACATCCCCCGCACTACTGACCGACCGACCCGACGAATCATTCGCCGCTACTCTATCCAGACGAAAACCATTGCCGCCATCAAGGCTGGATAAATTCAGCGTGGCATCAAAATCGGAAGCCTTACCAAACACCACGTAACTAGAGTTGCCATTGTGGCGAGGAGCACCGACAATCACATCATCGAAGCCGTCACCGTTAACATCCCCCGCATTGCTAACTGAGAATCCACTCCCCTCATTAGATTGCTCAACCCCATCCAAACGAAAGCCATTGCTGCCGTCGAGGCTGGATAGATTCAGTACAGGATCAAAACCAGAAGCTCGCCCAAACACCACATAACTGGAGCCGTCGAGACCGCTGGCATAAGGAGCACCGATAAGTAAGTCAGCAAAACCATCGCCGTTGACATCCCCTGCATTACTGACTGATGTGCCCGAAAGATCACCACTCGCCACGCCATCAAGACGAAAACCATTACTACCATCCAGATTGGATAAATTAAAAACTGGAGTACTCATGATTAACTCTCCTCTAAAATCATCTTTGAATTTCTGCTGTATTCACCGTGAAGTACACTTTTGCTACACAAAATCCGTCGCCACATTCACGCCCACCAGCAGCACTGCCGCATCATTAAAGAAGGTATGAAAATCACCATGAACACCACCATCTCCCCAGCCATAGCTTAATCCAACGATGCGATCGTCGGCATTGCCATTGACTTTTAAGGTATTCGTAGTATCCGACAGGTTGAGCACATCCGCTGCGGTTAACGTCAGAGTATTGTCACCGGTGCCAAATAGATTAATGGTTTCAATGCCGCTGATCTTACCGCTCATATCGGTCAGATTCAGATTCAGGTCGCTGCCGCCCAAGGCCAGCGTATCGTTGCCGATGCCGCCATCCACAGACTCAAAGCCAAGGTCCGATACACGGATATAGTCATCCCCCGCTTCGCCCAGAAACACATCCGCCCCGCCATGGCCAATCATCAAATCATCACCCGCGCCCGCTTCAAAGATTTCTGCTATTGATGTGCCATGGAGATTGTCTGCCTCAGGTGTGCCAGACAAAATCACCTTACCGATATTGCGACTGCCAAATACTACGTAGCTGGAACCGGAGCTGTCGCCGTTCGGGTCAGCTCCAGTAGCACCCACAATTAAATCATCAAAACCATCTCCATTGACATCTCCGGCACTGCTGACCGATTGGCCCGAATAATCAATCGCTGCTACTCCATCTAAGCGGAAACCGGTATCACTGTTGAGACTGAATAAATCCAGCGTGGCGCTAAAACCGGAAGCCTTGCCGAACACCACGTAACTAGAGCCAGAGTTATAGCCATTCGGATCAGCACCGCTGGCACCTACAATCAAATCATCAAAACCATCACCATTGACGTCCCCTGCATTGCTAACTGATCTTCCCGAAGAATCAAACTCCGCAACTCCATCCAGGCGGAATCCATTGCTGCCATCGAGATTGGAAAGGTCCAGTGTGGCATCAAAACCGGAAGCCTTGCCAAACACCACGTAACTGGCGCCGGAATAATCGCCATTCAGGTCAGCACCGTCAGCACCTACAATTAAATCATCAAAACCATCGCCATTTACGTCTCCGGCATTGCTGACCGAAGTGGAAAAAAAATTATCATTAGCTGGTACATCCAAGCGAAAACCATTGCTGCCATCGAGGCTGGACAGATCCAGTGTGGCATCAAAACCGGAAGCCTTACCAAATACCACATAATTGAAAACGGGGTTAGTGAAGTTCGGAACAGATGTAGAACCGACACCAACAATCACATCATCAAAGCCATCGCCGTTGACGTCTCCCGCACTGCTGACAGGCCCGGTTGATTGATCTGTAACTATGCCATCCAGGCGGAAACCATTATTACCATCCAGATTGGATAAATTCTGCGTAGCAGCAAAACCGGTAGCCTTGCCAAATACTACGTAGCTTGAACCTGTGACGTAGACATTCCCGTCAATGTCAGTATAAGTAGAAGCACTGACAATCACATCATCAAAACCGTCACCGTTGACATCCCCTGCATTGCTGACTGAATCGCCCGAAAAATCTCCCCCTCTTTCCCCATCCAAGCGAAAACCATTGCTACCATCAAGGCTGGATAAATTCAGCGTGGCACTAAAACCGGAGTCCTTACCAAACACGACATAGCTGGCGCCGGAAGAACCGCCGTTCGGATCAGCACCACGAGCACCGATAATCACATCGTCAAAACCATCGCCGTTTACGTCTCCGGCATTACTGACTGAATCGCCCGAAGAATCTCTCCGTGCCGCTCCATCCAAACGAAAACCATTGCTGCCGTCGAGGGTGGATAAATCCAGCGTGGCACTAAAACCGGAAGCTTTACCAAACACCACGTAACTGGAGCCGGATCTATCTTCATTTGGATCAGCTCCAAAAGCTCCAATAATCAAATCATCAAAACCGTCTCCATTAACATCTCCGGCATTGCTGACCGATCCACCCGAAAAATCTTCCGCCGCCACCCCATCCAGGCGAAAACCATTGCTGCCATTGAGACTGGCCAGATTGATGCCTCCGAAATCCGTCATCACACCCATTGCAACCCGCAACATTGCCTCGCCTTGAGTATAAATCTGAAAGTTGTCACTGATGCCCCTATACGTCCAACCACTACTCAGCCCAATAATGCGGTCCCCTGCATTACCATTCACTTCCAGGGTATTGGTAGTGTCCGATAGCTGAAGTAAATCCACTGCGGTCAAAGTCAAGGTGTTGTTGCCGATACCTTGTAAATCAATAGCTTCGATGCCGCTGATCTTGTCACTGGCTCTAGTAAGATCCAGATTCAGGCCGCTTCCGTCCAAACTCAGGATATCTTTGCCACTGCCCCCATCCACCAGTACAAAGTCAAGGTCGGATACCCGAATTTCGTCATCGCCAGCATCTGCATGAAACTCATCCGATCCGCCGCCGCCGATCATTAAATCATTGCCATCGCCCGCATTAAAGATCTCCATTGCTGATGTGCCCGTGAGGATATCATCCCCAGGTGTGCCCGAATAAGTCACCGTGCCGGTAAATTGGCTACTACCAAATATTATGTAGCTGCCGACAGATGTATATGGATATGCAGCAGTAGTAGCGCCTGGTGCAGCGACCATCAAATCATCAAATCCATCGCCGTTGACATCCCCTGCACTGCTGATCGACCTGCCCGCATAATCAAATGCAGCCACGCCATCCAATCGAACACCACTATTGCTGTCGAGACGGGATAAATTCATTGTGGCATCAAACCCGGAGGCCTTGCCAAACACCACGTAACTGGAGCCGGAAGAATCGCCGTTCGGATCGGCATCAGGAGCGCCGACAATCACATCATCAAAACCGTCACCATTCACATCTCCGGCAGTGCTGACCGAAAAACCCGATTGATCATATGCAGCCACCCCATCCAGGCGAAAACCATTGCTACCGTCCAGGCTGGACAGGTTCAGCGTGGCACTAAAACCGGAAGCCTTGCCAAACATCACGTAACTGGAGCCAGCAGCTAAGTTGCCATTCGGGTCAGCAGAGCGAGCACCGACAATCAAATCGTCAAAACCATCGCCATTCACATCCCCAGCATTACTAACCGACCAACCATAGTTCGCCTCTCCATCCAGACGAAAGCCATTGCTGCCATCTAAGCTGAACAGATCCAGCGTGGCATCAAAACCCGAGGCTTTGCCAAAAATTACAGAGCTGACCGCGTTCAGGGAACCTTGTTGAGCAACAATTACATCATCAAATCCGTCCCCATTGACATCTCCCGCATTGCTGACTAATTGACTGGAATCATCATCAAGCACCCTCCCATCCAGACGAAAGCCATTGCTGCCATCCAGGCTGGATAGATTCAAAGCGGCACTAAAACCCGAGGCCTTGCCAAATACCACATAACTGAAACCGGAGTATGCGGGGCTAGGTGCGGCCACAATCAAATCATCAAAGCCATCACCGTTCACATCTCCGGCAGTACTGACTGAATAGCCCGCGTTATCAAAAGTCGCCGCTCCATCCAGACGGAAACCGTTGCTGCCATCCAGGCTGGACAGATTCAGTGCAGCATCAAAATCCGAAGCGCGCCCAAACACCACATAACTGGAGCCAGAATCAAAGCCGTTCGGGTCAGCATTGGGAGCGCCGATAATCACATCATCAAAACCGTCGCCGTTGACATCCCCAGCATTGCTGACCGAAGCGCCAAAATAATCACCTGGCTCCCCCGTATCCAGCCGAAAACCGTCGTTACCATTGAGATTGGATAGATTAACTACAGGATTGAAGCCTGAGGATTTGCCAAACACCACGTAGCTGTACCCCGAGTAAGGGCTGGCGTAAGCAATCCTATGCGCCTGGGCGCCGATAATCACGTCATCAAAACCGTCACCATTGACATCTCCCGCATTACTGACCGAATCACCTAACCCGATATAAAATGGCACTTCTCCATCTACACGGAAACCATTTTTACCATTGAGACTGGCTAAATTCATATTAATAATTGCCATAATCAGGAACTCCTTCAAAAATATTTATCAATAAACTTACTTGCAAGAAATATTTATCTCATTATTTTTTAAAATAATGACTTGAATCCTACTCTGGGAAAATTCGGCTGACAACCTGAGCAGGAGGGTTTTTTCTATATTTATTAAGCTAACTTCCATTAAACTAGCCCATAACAAAGCGCATCTCATCATGCTATTACTTAAGAGGATAATCACATGTCTACCCCTATTACATGGCCCATCAAATCTCGAGAACTACACAGTCATCACTTCGATTCGACGGCCTGGAATGATTTCCAGTTTCGGCCCGATGACATCATTATTGCGACGTACGCCAAGTCAGGCACGACCTGGACGCAGCAAATCGTGGCGCAGATGATGTTCAATGGCAATCCCGATCTGGCAGTGGCGGAAATGTCGCCGTGGCTGGATCTGCGCGTGCCGCCGAAGGAAGTGAAATTGCCGCTGGTGGAAGCGCAAACGCATCGCAGAATTCTGAAAACGCATCTGCCGGTCGATGCGCTGGTATATTCGCCTAAAGCCAAATATATCTATATCGGACGCGATGGCCGGGATGTGCTGTGGAGTATGTATAACCATCACGCCAACGCCAACGAGGCTTATTATGAGGCGCTAAATAACACGCCGGGCCGGGTTGGTCCGCCACTCGCGCCACCGCCTGCGGATATTCGTCAATATTGGCGGGACTGGATGGACAAGGATGGTTATCCTTTCTGGTCATTCTGGGAAAACATCCGTTCGTGGTGGCAGATTCGGGAATTGCCCAATCTGCTGCTGGTTCACTTCAATGACCTCAAACGCGACATGCAGGGCGAAATGCGCCGGATTGCTCGCTTCCTCGAGATTCCCATTGATGAGTCCAGATGGTCTGATATCGTCAAGTATTGTTCTTTCGACTGGATGAAAAAGAACGCCATCAAGAGCGTGCCGCTGGGTGGCGCTTTCTGGGACGGCGGTGCTCAGACATTCATCAACAAAGGCGTCAACGGCCGCTGGACGGACACGCTGACTGCAGCCGATTCAGCGGAATACGAGGCGCGTGCCGTGAGCGAATTAGGCCCTGAATGCGCACGTTGGCTGGCTGGCAAATACGGCGGCGACAGTGCTGAAGCTTAACCACGGGCATGGGACCATCACGAACTTTGTCGCCTGAGCAAGTATTAGTTATCGGGTACAGCCAATGCCTGCAGTTGTTCATTATAACTGCGCGCCTTCTGCTGATCGCCGGCGAGTTTCGCGGCTTGTGCCGCACGGCCAATGCCATTGCGGCGATTAGGCGTGCGGATCAGTGAAGCTTCTAATTCCTTCAAGGCTTCAGCAGGTTGCTGCAGTTCGAGCAGCAATTTCCCCAGCAACTCCCGCGCAGGGATGATGGCACCCGGGGTGACATTGTCTTTCTCGGTTGAGTCTTCTAACTCAGCCGAAGCGCGCATGAGTTTCAATGCTTCCTCCGCCTTGCCTTCTGCATGCGCAATCCAGGCGGCGATCGCCAAGCGCTGGATTTCGATTTGATCAGCGGTATAAGCTTTGTTTGCCGCTCTATCGGCATCGCGCAATGCTTCCAGCCGTAGCAAACTATCCCGGGCAATAGGCAATTGTCCACTCCTGGCCGCGCCCAATCCGCGGGCAAAGTGCGTGATTGCTTCGCACCAGCCAAATTGATCCCAGGGAAAATCGGCTGGACTGGCTGCTAGCTCGGCGGCTTCGGACCATTTGCCGCGTTCTATCGCATAACGCGCTGGCATCGCGGCAAATGCATAGGCGGTGGTGGTATTTTCCGGCTGCGCTTTTTTAATGGTGTGCAGTTCTTGCAGAATCTCCCTGGCTTTTTCTGTCTGGCCGGTTTGCAAATAAGCGTACATCATATAATCCATGGCGTGAAACTGCTGATCCCATGTGCCGGCCATGGCATTTTTCCGCGCATAGTCTTTTGCCGCGTGATAGGCCGCCCGATTGGATTGCGCGGCATCTTGCCAATGCCCCAATCTGATAAAGATGTGCGACGGCATGTGCAATGCATGCGGTACTGCCGGGGCAAGCTGTGCGTATGTTTTGGCTGCAGTGAGTCCGAGATTGGCCAGTTCAGGATAATCGCTACTGTGAATGATGTAGTGTATAACACCGGGGTGATGCGGCTCTTTTTCCAGCACTTTTTGCAGCAGGCTCAATGCTTTCTTCTGGTTGACGTAGGTTTTGTCCTGTGGCGATGCGGTGGAAATCAGCGCCAGCGCATAGAACACTGTGGCTTCGCGGTCGTCGGAATGATGTCTCCAAACTTGTTCCATCGCGCTCAAATACGCAAGCTTTCTGGCGCGATAGCCGGTTTTCTCATCACCCTGATACAGCGCTTGGGCAGCCTCAAGATAAGCCTTTTCCCGGTCTGTCTTGATCGTTAATTTTTCGGCCTCTTTCAGTGCTCCTCGCCCCTTGTGTAATTCCTCCACTGTCGGAGGCGTCGCCCATAACTGCCGATAAAGACTCATGGCGATTCCCCAATACCCCATGGCGCAAGTTGGATCAGTAACAGTTATTTGACGAAAGCTTTTCTCGGCCTCGTCGTACCAAAAGGAATGCAACATGGCGATGGCTTGATCAAATTGTTGTTGAGCGACGGGAGTACATGAAACAGGAAAATGCACCTTCCCCAGTTCCTCCTCACTGAATGCGCCTGATGGATGATTCTCGTCTGCGTGCAGTGAACCTGCAAACACCAGCGTAGCGGTAAAAATAATGTCTACCCATATTTTCATGAATACCTCCAGAGATTGGGATATGTCATTAATGTTGAGCCTTCTCCCTCATTGATAAACTGTTCATGCCTGGTTCATTTTTAGTGCATTTATCTTATTAACTTTAGGACATTTCTCTCTATCAAAATCCCACAATTACATTCATGATATTTAAGCTGTTGATTTAATGAACTAGACTTGTAACTGATTTTAGGAGTGAAAGGATGAAAAATTATTTGCGATTAATAGCAGCTTCTGTTGTTGTAGGACTTGGCTCAGGCGTTACAGCAAATGCGAGGGGATTTGAGGGGCAGACAATAAATTACCCACCCTCTCTCCCAGACTTAATCACCCCTTATTCTAACGCTGCGAATGGAAATCATGCAGTGGATTTCAGCGCAGGCATATTAAATGTCGTCGATGGCTTTGGTATCAGCGATTTCAACAGCAGTGGATTTGCCATTTCTTTCACAAGCGGATCCAGTTTTACATCAAATTTGTTCAACGGATTCATGATGGGCTCGTATACTTCATTTAATTTAAGCTCAAATACGGGCGTTTTAGGGATGCCTACCCTGAGCTTTAAGGCAGATCATCTGAACGCGAACTGGCAAGGCACCCATTCTGGTGATGGTGATCTGTTTTTTACGGTTAACACGTCAGATGCTACCAATTTTGCTCCAGAACCAGAAACTCACGCGATGTTAATCGTTGGATTCGGTATGATGGGGTACTCGTTACGCCGCAGAAGAATGATGTTTTAATCACTCCGCTAAGCTTCATTGAAGATGACAGCTATCGAAAGCAATAAGGTGTTACGAAGTAAAATGAACCCAACATTACTCTCAAGGTTAGGGAAATGCTGATTAATTGACTGCACGGGCGAATCGCTTCGTTGCGCGGTACTCGCTTCCTCGTCTATCTGATTAGATATGTCTCGGTGCTGCGTTCCGTGCGCCTCGCGCTTCATCACGTTCGCCGAATTAATCAGCGTTTCCTTCGAAAACTCCAAACAACAAAACCACCCTGAGGTGGTTTTGTTTTACATTAATGTCCAGGCTTGCTGGTACCACCATAAGGGCGTGGATCTTGACCTTCTTTGAGGCAGTTGCCATTACCGTCGATTCCAAAGGGACAATCACCTGCCACTTGAGCGGGATCACCCATATTAGCGTTTGAACAAGCCGTTAAAAATACTATTAAAGTTGCTGCAAAAATTGATAATCTCATCATTTTAAGTTCCTTTTAGATTTACCATATTCTTAACACGGTTTTTGAGTATATAATAAAATATTGGAATTTCCAAACACTTATCCGTCTATAGGAATGGAATGCATCTAATTTAGATGGATAATTCTAATGACCCCGAAGAATCTCTATCAGATGATTGCCATACTTATCCAGCTTGCGCACACCGATCCCTGTCACCTGCCGTAGCTCATCTTCCGTTTGCGGACATAGCCGCACGAGCTCATGCAAGGTTGCATCATGAAAGATCACATAAGCCGGAACACCGTGCTCTTTGGCTATTCTGGCACGCCAGGTGCGCAATTGCTCCCACAGGTTACGCTCGACTGAATCGAGTGATGCCAGATCATCGACTTGCCGTTTCTCAGCTAATCGCTGAGATTTTGTTTGCAGTCGCAAATGCACGGCCTGTTCCCCTCTAAGCACAACGCGGCTAGCTTCGGTTAAATGGAAGGCACCATAACCTTCATGATCCGTCGTCAATAAACCAAGCGCCACGATTTGACGAAATACCGCGCGCCAGGTTTTTTCTGACAGATCTTTACCAATACCGAAGGTACTGACTCTATCATGATGCCACTCTTTCACTCGCTCGGTTAAGTTACCCCGCAGCACATCGATCAAATGCCCTGCACCAAAATTCTGTCCAGTGCGATACACGCAGGACAATGCTTTCTGCACTTCAACGGTGGCATCCCATATTTGCGGTGGGTTCAAGCAGACATCACAATTACCACATGCCGCAATATCCGTTGTTTCTCCAAAATAGCTCAACATGCGTAAGCGGCGGCAACTGGTCGTTTCACACAACGATAACATGGCCTCGAGTTTCCGCGTGGCAACCTGTTTAAATTTGATTGGCGCCTCTGACTCCTCAATCATGCGCCGCTGCTGAATCACATCACCAAGGCCGTATGCCATCCAGGCATTGGCTGCTTGTCCGTCACGACCGGCCCGCCCGGTCTCCTGATAATAGCCTTCAATACTCTTGGGTAGATCCAGATGTGCGACAAAACGTACATCAGGCTTATCGATCCCCATTCCGAATGCGATGGTAGCCACCATGATGACGCCTTCTTCCCGCAGAAATTTTTCCTGATTCAGATGTCGTTCCTGCATGCTCATACCAGCATGATAGGCTACTGCGCGCATGCCCTGGCCGGTCAGCCAGGTTGTCGTTTCCTCTACTTTTTTACGCGACAGACAATAGACAATTCCAGCATCACCTGGATGTTCTGCCTGTATAAAGCTAAATAATTGTGATCGGCTGTTGATTTTATCGACGATCTGATAACGAATATTCGGGCGGTCAAAGCTGGAAATAAATACCTTGGCCATCGCAAGCCCCAAACGCTCAATAATTTCTTTACGCGTATGCATGTCAGCTGTTGCTGTCAAAGCAATGCGAGGCACATTAGGGAAGCGTTCATGTAAGACTGACAATTGGCTGTATTCCGGACGAAAATCATGTCCCCACTGCGACACACAATGCGCTTCATCAATCGCAAATAACGCCACCGGAATACGGGTGATCAGGTTCAAAAACCGTCCAGTCAGTAAGCGTTCCGGCGCAACATACAGCAGATCATACCCGCCAGCCAGAAGCTTTTGCTCGACCGCTGCGGCTTCCTGCGATGATAGTGAGGAATTCAAAACCGCTGCATCAACACCAATTTCACATAATGCAGCGACTTGATTCTGCATCAACGCAATCAGCGGAGAAACAACGATGCCCACACCCTCCCGCAATAGCGCAGGAATTTGGTAGCACAATGACTTGCCACCACCTGTCGGCATCAGCACCAGGCAATCACCACCATTGGTCACATGTGCGATCACTTCCGCTTGTTGACCACGAAAAGCAGGGTAACCAAAAACTTCTTTGAGTATGCTAAGTGCGTCGGACATTCAAATATTAACTACTGCTTATTCCCAATATTCTTCAACCTCAGAGAATGCTTGATCCGGTCTATTGAGCTATTCTCTCACCGTCACTATTTCATGATTTTTACGAATCATAAAGACTTACCGCATGCGAGTACAGTAGAATGCTGACCCTGACATTTATCTATTGATACTCAGCCAGCTTGTGCTGTGCTGGTATAATTTTATCTAATTATATCGTTATCTTGTTTTATAAAATTTGTGACGCTAGTCTGGAGAGAAAAAAATGGTGGTAGCTGATGTTTTGAAATTGATTCAAGACAATGAAGTCAGATTTGTTGACTTACGTTTTACAGATACAAACGGCAAAGAACATCATGTAACCGTACCTGCACATTCCTTTGATGCAGACAAATTTGAAGATGGCCATCCATTTGATGGCTCGTCGATTGACGGTTGGAAAAGCATTCAGGCATCCGATATGTTACTGATACCCGATCCAGACACTGCGAACATGGATCCATTCATGGATGAGCCTACATTACTGATCACATGCGACGTAGTCGAACCGGCAGACGGAAAAGGCTACAGCCGTGATCCGCGTTCACTGGCCAAGCGCGGAGAAATCTATTTAAAATCCACTGGTATTGGGGATGTTGCCTATTTTGGCCCGGAACCGGAATTTTTTATCTTTGATTCAGTGCGCTGGCATACCGATATGTCAGGTTGCTCGGTCAGGATTGAATCTGAGGAAGCAGCCTGGAGTTCAGCCATTAAATATGAAAGCGGCAATATCGGTCACCGCCCTGCTATCAAGGGCGGCTATTTCCCAGTACCACCTGTCGATTCACTGCAGGATATTCGTTCCGCCATGTGTTTGACGCTGGAAGAGATGGGTATCGCTGTAGAAGTACACCACCATGAAGTGGCTACGGCCGGTCAATGTGAAATCGGCACGCGCTTCAATAGTCTCGTCAAGCGTGCAGACTGGAACCAAATACTCAAATATGTCGTGCACAACGTTGCGCATTCATACGGTAAAACGGCAACTTTCATGCCCAAACCTATCGTCGGCGATAACGGCTCGGGTATGCATGTGCATCAATCTATCTGGAAAGATGGCAAGAATCTGTTCTCTGGCAATGGTTACGCCGGCTTATCCGAAACAGCACTCTACTATATCGGTGGTATCCTCAAACATGCCAAAGCGCTCAATGCGATCACCAACCCGAGCACCAACTCATACAAACGGCTGGTTGCAGGATTTGAGGCGCCGGTCAACCTCGCCTATTCGGCCAGTAATCGCTCGGCTGCAATTCGCATTCCACACACCAGCAGTCCTAAAGGACGGCGTATCGAGGTTCGCTTTCCTGATCCAACCGCCAATCCTTATCTGGCATTTACCGCCCTGATGATGGCAGGTCTGGATGGTATCCAGAACAAAATACATCCTGGCGATCCGATGGATAAAAATCTTTATGACTTACCTCCGGAAGAGGCAGCCAAAGTACCTAATGTTTGCGCTTCTTTAGACGAAGCCCTGGAGTGCCTGGATAAAGATCGTGATTTTCTAATCCGTGGCGGCGTATTTTCCAATGATATGATTGATGCATACATCCATCTTAAAATGGATGAAGTGCTACTGTTGCGCACATCTACACATCCTATTGAATTCGACATGTATTACAGTCTGTAAGATACCGGTCATCTGCGAGAATGGTTGAGAATATTGCAATTACCGTAATAAGAAGGACTTATTGATCCTTTTTTTTACCTGGTACGGGGAAAATTATTGCTAGACTGATCAAATAGCTGTGGTTATTATCAAATCTTTCTGCCAAGCATATGAAAATCAGAACGTTATTTATCGTATTGGCTTTAATTCCAGGGGTTTCTTTATCCAACGCTATCGCTGGTACCGATATATACAAATATGTGGACAAAGACGGCAACATCACCTTTACCAATCGTCGGATCAGTAATGCGCAGAAAATTTCTATAGCCTCTTTTTCCAGAAGTGCTGAGCAATCAGGGCTACCGTCAAAATCTCCTCGTGTGAAAGATGTTGCACAGAAAGAACGCGATGCCATGCGCCGCCAGATCCTGGAAAAAGAGCTGGTAGCTGAAGAGAAGCTTTTTAGCGACGCACAGCACTTCCTCCTGCAAATCAGTAACAACGGCGATTCAGCCAATAAAGAAAAAGCTGTGCAATTAAGGAATAAGTTATTCTTGCATCAAAGAAATATCACAGCATTAAAGAAAGAACTTGCCAAACTGTAATAAACTGAAAATCAACGGTTGAGACGGTGAATCATGAAAAGAAATTTCTTTTTTTTTATTGCGATGGCTTCCTTTTCATGGCTGGCTCAAGCCGGTGTGTATAAGCATATCGACGAGCATGGCAATGTTACTTACTCCAATATCCCCTTTAACAATGCCAAAAAAATTGATTTACCGCCGATTGTTGTGGTTCCCTCTGTTAATTCTGAGGAAATCGAAGACAGGATCACAAAACGAAGAGAATCTATCCGGCTTGAGGAGGAGCGCGAAAAGCTCCAAAATAAAATAGCCGAAGAAGAAAAACGTCTTAACGAAGTAAAAAACGAATACAAAGATGGTGTTCCGGATCGCTTGGGCAGTGAGCGCAACTACCAGAGATACCTAGACCGGGTGGATCGATTACGGGAAGAAATCAATGCGCGCGAAAAAAATTTAACTATGTTGAGAAACGAACTGCAAAAATTACCTGACAAAAGCAAATCACGTCCTTAGCAGGCCATTGAAAAACGTTTTCGAGACAGCCGATACAAGGCAAAAACAGGCGAAAAAGCGCAGTTTATGCGTAATAAATAAGCATTCTGAGCCT
The DNA here is from genome assembly GCF_900112825.1 of Nitrosomonas sp. Nm166. Taxonomy (GTDB): domain Bacteria; phylum Pseudomonadota; class Gammaproteobacteria; order Burkholderiales; family Nitrosomonadaceae; genus Nitrosomonas. The sequence continues at coordinate 29,009 of NZ_FONE01000024.1, forward strand.
GGTTTTAACACCATAGCGGCAACGCAGATAGTTTTCAACGGCCTGTTAGAGAGATAATTCCACCAGGACAGGCGCATGATCCGAAGGGCGTTCCAGTTTACGTACTGTTTTATCTATTTGGCATGTCATACAGGTACTAGCCAGTTCGTGGCTTAACAAGATGTGATCTATGCGTAATCCCCGATTTAACCGAAAAGCCATCATGCGGTAATCCCACCAGGTATAAGATTTTTCGGGCTGCTCAAATAAACGAAAGCTATCTGCAAATCCTAACTTAAGCAATTCATTGAATGCATCACGCTCTGGCTGGCTGCACAATACTTTGCCCGCCCAGATTTCTGGATCATGAACATCACAATTTTGTGGTGCAATATTAAAATCGCCCAGCAACGCTAATTTTGTATGACTCTTTAATTCCTGCTGCAGCCACTGGCTTAAAGCGGGCAACCACCTTAATTTGTAACCATATTTCTCAGACTCAATAGTTTCTCCGTTCGGCACATAAATAGAAACAACGCGCAAATCTCCATAAGTTGCAGCGATAATCCTTTTTTGCTCATCAGCAAAGCCAGGGATGGCAGTTACTATTTCATTGCCCTTTTGTTTACTAAGGATCGCAACGCCGTTATAGGTTTTCTGTCCCGCAAAAATAGCTTGATAACCAATTGCTGCAATTTCACTGCCCGGAAAATTGTCGTCGGATAATTTTGTTTCCTGTAAACACAATATATCCGGCTGATTTGCTTTCAGCCAATCAATCACTTGGGGTAGCCGCACTTTGAGTGAATTAACATTCCAAGTTGCTAGTTTCATAATGATCCGCTACCGAGAATCCTTTTTATTGGGATTCAGTAATGCGCCGTAACCAACGGCTTAGATCCGCTATTTCCTGCTGGCATACGGTATGTGCCATTGGATATTCATGCCATTCAGGCTCATAGCAAGCAGCCCGCAATTTTTCCCTTGATGCAATGGCATGAGATAGGGATATCACCGAATCATAAGTACCATGTGCCATGAATATCGGTATTGCGGCATTGACAGCACAGGCTTCGGATGAAAGTGTTTCTGCAAGCGATAAATAGCCGGATAGCACTATAATTCCAGCCAGCGGGTTGAGCTGACGTAATCCGACCTGCAGTGCCATTGCACCACCTTGCGAAAACCCCGCCAGGAAAATATGCTTTGAAGCAATACCACGTTGTATCTCTCGTGTAATCAAAGCATCGATTGCTTGTTGCGAGCTACGAATGCCGGCTTCATCCTGATGATTATTGGAATCAAGATGAAAAATATCGTACCACGCACGCATAATATAACCATTATTGATGCTTACCGGACGTTCTGGTGCATGTGGAAAAATAAAACGCGCCCGTTTCTCAGAGAATAGCTCCAGTTCATTGATTATCGGTACAAAATCATTCCCATCTGCGCCCAAACCGTGCAGCCACACCACTGCATGGGTAGGAGATGTACCTGTTTCAATTTCAATGGCAGGTAATAAATCCATAGATTCGGCAACCATCATCGATAAAGTATTTTTGTTCAGACCAGAATTCTGTTTCTCATTGCAGGGAATCACCAGCTTCGAGAGCAACATCTGATTTCCTGCTCTCTTCCCTGACTTCGTTTTCACCACTTTCTTTATATGCTATCGGTAGCGCTGAATGTCAATAATGTTCAGAATTTAAATTTCGAGTATACTGCCCGGCTGCGAGCTTTATCCAGTCAAGGCAAAATCGTTCTGGAGCAATGCGTTAGCAAAAAACGCAAGATTATACATTGATAATTAATAATTGGCATTTGTTAGGGAGAATTTATGCATAAGATATTATCCAGCGCTTTATTATTTTTAGCGCTTACCATGACGTACAGTAGTGCTTTTTCTCATGCGGGAGAAGATCACGAACATGAACATGAACACGATGAATCCACCGCAAACACACAACAATTGGAAAGTGGCAATGGCTGGCGGGTTGTCCGTTCCGTTGAAATGGGCAATTCTGGAAAGTTTGTTCATATGGTGCTGGTTGATCATAATGTATATACTGATAAAACAGTATATAGCGCTGCTATTAATAGACTTTGTCGCTCTGAAGATGAATTCTGCAGAATCAGATTTTGGAGTCAGGAGCGCTTTATACCCGAAAAAGCTTCTTTAACCGTTGAACAAAATAAGCAGTTGAAGGCGGAATATGTAGTCAATAAAGTAGCGGGTATTCATCAGTTACGCTGGTCTTGTAGTGTTGATCCCAATAAGACTCACTGTTTCTAGATTAAAACTCTGAAATAAAACTCAATGGATATGGATAAGTAGTGCAAGAGTGGTTGATCATTACAACACCTAAAACTCTAAATGTGCAAAGCACGCTTATCCACTCCAAGCGCAGCTTCATGAAACACTTCCGATAATGACGGATGAGCATGAACAATACATGCAATATCCTGACTGCTGGCAGAAAATTTCATTGCCATCACCGCTTCTGAAATCAATTCTGAAACATGCGGACCGATCATATGCACCCCCAGTACGCGGTCGGTTTTTTCGTCGGCTAGCACTTTAATAAATCCACTGGTTTCACCCATTGCACGTGCACGACCGTTGGCAATAAATGGAAACTGCCCTGCTTTGTAGGCGATACCGGCAGCTCTCAATTCCTGCTCATTTTTTCCTACCCAGGCGATTTCAGGCGCTGTATAAATCACCCAAGGAATGATATTGAAATCAACCGCTTCACTTTCACTGGCTTGACCTTTTTCATTATGCATAACCATTTCAGCAATGGCCACCCCCTCCTCAGATGCTTTGTGCGCCAACATTGGACCACGCACGACATCGCCCACCGCGTAAACGTTAGGCAGATTGGTGCGGCAATACTGATCAACCACAATAAACCCACGTTCATCCAGCAATAAACCGTTTTCTTTCACACCCAGTCCCGTGGTATTTGGAATGCGGCCAATCGCAACAATTAATTTATCGACTTCAGAAATTTGCTCCTGATTATTGGAATCCGTGTAATTAATGATTACTGTATTGTTGGATGTTTTAACCGATTGGATATTGACACCGGTATTGATTTGTAAACCAGCTTCTTTGGCAAATATATTCTTGGCTTCTTTGGCTATCTGTTCATCAGCCGCCATCAGAAATCCGGGCATCGCTTCCAGAATAGTCACTTCCGCCCCTAGCCTGCGCCATACACTACCCATTTCGAGACCGATCACACCTGCGCCGATGACACCCAGCCGTTTGGGTACTTCCGTTAAAGCTAAAGCGCCGGCATTATCCAGAATCATGTCATTATCGATGGGTGCAAAAGGTAACGATCGAGGTACGGAACCGGTTGCTACGATGACATGTTTTGCCTGGATGGTTTCCGTATTGCCGTTATCATCAACTTTTATTTGCCAACTATTCGCAGAGTTTTCCCGTTTTAATAATGTTCCCTTGCCATGCACGGACTTGACTTTATTTTTCTTGAATAATGAGGCGATGCCGGCAGTAAAGGTAGTGACAATTTTGTCCTTGCGCGCAATCATCACAGGAACATCCACCGACACATGTTCTGTTGTGATGCCGTGAGCGGAAACCTTGTGCTTTATTTGGAAGTAATTCTCGGAAGATTCCAATAACGCTTTGGAGGGAATACAGCCGACATTCAAACAGGTGCCACCGAGACTTGCCTTGCCCTTTGAATTTTTCCATTCATCAATACAAACCGTATTCAAACCCAGTTGTGCGCACCGGATCGCTGCAACATAACCACCTGGACCTGCACCAATGACCGCCACATCAAACGTTTCTGACATGATTAGAACCTTATGAAAAGAATTTTCTAAGTGAATAATTGTAAATTGTAAAAAGGTATCGCTTTATTTATTGGATGAATCACACAAGTTAACCTAACGGAAGTTCTGCACCTTCACATCCAATCACACTGATTTCACGAACTGCCAGCACATAATCGCCAATTTCACGTAATTTTGCCATTGATTCAAAATTATTCTTGGTATGCATCCGGGCCAACCGGGAAACGCTGGCCGCTGACATCTCCCATTGTAACTGATTTAATATTTCATCGGCTCCATGTGGATTATTACAGACTAATAGCATGTCACAACCTGCGCTGAGTGCAGCTTGTGCACGCATCACCATCGACTCAAGATAATCTGCAGCACCTTGCATGCTCAAATCGTCGCTAAAAATACAGCCTTCAAATTGCAATTCCGTACGTAACACTTTCTGCAACCAAACGGTAGAAAAACCCGCAGGATTCTGATCAACCTTCGGATAGATCACGTGTGCTGGCATTATTCCAGCCAGACCCAAATTAATCATTTGCTGAAACGGGATCAGATCGCTCATTTCGATATCCATGTACTGACGCTGATCAATTGATTTTTCCAGATGAGAATCGGCCTGAATATAACCATGGCCAGGAAAATGCTTCCCTACTGCCAGCATGCCACCCTTTTTGAGACCAAGCATCAGATGGTGTGCAAGATCTGAAACGGCGTTTGGATCATGGTGAAAAGCACGATCCCCGATGACACAGCTTTGTCCATAATCCAGATCCAGCACAGGGGTAAAACTGAAATCTACGCCACAGGCATTTAGTTCCGCGGCCAGCACAAAACCGACCTGCTGGGCAAGGTGGCGGGCACGAGCAGGTCGCTTATCCCAGATTTTTCCCAATTCACGCATGGCAGGCAATTTTGTGAAGTTCTTCTGAAAGCGCTGAACACGACCACCTTCATGATCAACTGCGATCAATAAAGGGGGATTGCGCAATGCGTGGATCTGCTGCGTCAATTCCGCCAATTGACGGCTATCTAAATAATTGCGTGTAAAAAGGATGACCCCGCCTGTGAGCGGGTGTAGCAATCTATTGATGTCGTCTTCAGTCAGTTGTGTACCGGCGATACCGAGCATTACTGGCCCAAGCGACATCATTATTTCTCCAGTATGACAAAAGCACAGACCATGCTTATTTCATCGCTGATCGAAAGATGATGTTGCGTAATCCCTCTCTCACTGATTAATTGATTGAGTTCAGGATGAAACTGAAAAAAAGGTTTTCCCAGGCTATCATGGGCGATGGTAATATAAGTTAAATTAACTGGATGGCGCAAGCCAGTACCCATCGCTTTAGAGAGCGCCTCTTTGGCAGCAAAGCGACTGGCCAGGAAGAGAATGGGTTTATTGCTGGCATGAAACTCTAACCATTCGCTATCGGTTAATATACGTCGTGCAAACCGGTCTCCAAAACGATCCAGGGATTGTGCAATACGAGACGATGCTACAATATCTGTCCCAATGCCATAGATCATTGGCGTGCCTCAAGCATGAGCTGTTTCATTTCCTGCACAGCTTGTTTAAAACCGACAAAAATAGCCCGGGCAACGATGGCGTGACCGATGTTGAGTTCAGAAATTTCGCGAATGGCAGCAATAGGTTGCACATTTTCATAATGTAAGCCGTGACCGGCATTGACTTTTAAACCCAGATCAATGCCCAGCGCAACCGCTTTTTGTACTGCTGAAAATTGTATTTCTTCGGCTTCAGGTGTAGGCGCGTCCGCATAACTACCCGTATGAATTTCGATAACAGGCGCACCGGCGCGAGCTGCTGCCTCGATTTGCAGCGGATCAGCATTGATGAACAATGAAACACGTATATCCGCTTCTCCCAATTTCTGGCATACGCGCTTGATCTGATCAAAATGTTTCATGACATCAAGCCCACCTTCTGTCGTGAGTTCTTCCCGCCTCTCAGGCACCAGACAAATATCGTGGGGTTTGATTCTGAGGGCGATAGCAATCATTTCATTGGTCACTGCACTTTCCAGATTCATTCTCGTCGTTAACCGCTCACGTAAAATCTCAACGTCTTTATCCTGAATGTGGCGGCGGTCTTCACGCAAATGCAATGTAATAGCATCCGCACCAGCCGATTCAGCAATCAATGCAGCTTCAATGGGATCCGGATATTTTGTTCCGCGGGCCTGCCGTAATGTAGCCACATGATCAATATTGACCCCTAACTCAATCATCATTTATGTTTCCAAGATGTCAGCAAGAAAGAATAATTTTGTAATCGATCACTCATGACCAAGATTTTTTAATATATTTTCATTATCAGCCCAGCCACTTTTAACTTTAACCCAGATTTCCAGGTACACTTTTTCTCCCAACAACAATTCCATATCTTTGCGCGCTTGGCTGGCTATTTGCTTAAGCCTCTCACCCTTTTTTCCAATAATGATCGCTTTTTGATTCGGTTTCTCTACAAGAATGGTGGCATAGATTTTATGTAAATGATCCTCCAGCACAAATCGATCCACCACGACGCTGGTTGAATAAGGGATCTCATCACCGATCAAGCGAAACAATTTTTCACGTATAAACTCACTCGCGATAAATCGCTCACTGCGGTCAGTGATCTCATCCTTATCATACAAGGGCGGGTTAACTGGCAAATAGCCACGGATGGCAGTGAGAAGTTCTGGCAATTGAATTTTTTGCCTGGCACTCACCGGTATAATGGTTGCAAATTCAAAGGCTTTTGCGATATCACCCAAAAACGGCAACAATTCATTCTTGTCGGCCAGCATATCAATTTTATTGACCACCAATATAACTGGAATATTTTTAGGTAGAATCTTGAGTACCGCAAGATCGCGTTGATCAAAACGCATGGCTTCAATCACCAGCAAAATGACATCCACATCTTGCATGCTTTGCGTTACCAGCCGGTTCATAGCGGTATTTAAACGGCTGGTATATTGTGTCTGGAAGCCCGGTGTATCCACAAAGATAAATTGTGTTTGTTGATTGGTTAAGATGCCGTTAATTCGGAAACGGGTAGTTTGTGCTTTCTTGGATGTGATACTGATTTTTTGCTGCAGTAGTTTATTTAATAATGTCGATTTACCAACATTCGGACGGCCAATGATTGCAATGTGTCCAGTCCGGAAATCAGCATCAGCGGTCATTCTGGCAGATCAATGCAGTTAAGAAATCATAAATCATATTTTCGTTCGTTTAAGTATCAATGATACAAACAAACTTCTTCATAGGCTAATTTTGCTGCCGCTTGCTCTGCACTGCGTCGACTTGTCCCTTCACCTAAGGTTCGAATATTAAACGTGGGTATCACACATTCCACCTTAAATTTTTGTTTGTGCGCTTTACCAACAGTTGTAATCACAGCGTACTCCGGTAATGCCAATTTCTGACTTTGTAAAAATTCCTGCAATAAAGTTTTAGGATCTTTATTTGGCGTTTTAAGATCGATGCCTTGCATCATCGGCAAGTAAATTGCTGTAATTACAGCTTCTGCCTGCGCATAATTACTATCCAGATAAATTGCACCCAATACAGCTTCAAAAGCATCAGCCAATATGGAAGGACGATGACATCCACCGCTTTTCAGTTCTCCTTCTCCTAATCTGATAATCTTGTCCATTTGTAAACTAAGCGCCAAATCAGAGAGCGCCTGCTGATTAACAAAATTAGCGCGAAGTCGTGATAGGTTCCCTTCAGGTAAACTCGGAAAATAATTATAAATTAACCCAGCAATAGCACAGTTCAATACAGCATCACCTAAAAATTCGAGACGTTCATTATGGGGTGCACTATGGCTACGATGAGTGAGTGCTTCTCGCAATAACTCTGGCTGTGAAAAGGAATATCCGAGCCGACCACAAAATGTATCGAGTAATAATTTATGACTAACTTTCATATCTTCATTTGACATGGTGTTACTCAGAATTATTCGCTTAAAGCCTCAAAATCAATATCCAAAGATAAATTGGAAATGAGCGGAATTTTTGTTGTATATTTGGCGCTCAAAACGATACGTCCATTTTCCTTATCGATTTTAATATCCTGTCCCCTAATAGATTGAATGTTATCAATCTGAGCACGTTTATTAAATGATAGCCTGATGTGATTAGGATCAGTACTCAGCAGATCAGTTTCCTTGACTATTGCTGCCAAATTTTTCTTGATTGAGGAATATTCCATATAAACCGGCACAAGCTTCATACCCAAAATTGCAATCAGCGCTAGTATCCCAGACCAAACTAACAGATTAGACAGACTCAAGCCTTTTTGTTCTTGAATTGTTCTGTGATCCATGCTTCCCCCGCGGAAAATTATTTGATTGATGACCCGATACGACTAAAATCTCCAAAATTCCACCAAATCATAAAAGCCTTACCGACGATATTTTCTTCTGGAACAAATCCCCAATAGCGACTATCACTACTACTGTCGCGATTATCGCCCAGCGTAAAATAGTTACCTGGCGGGACCTCACAGGTAAACCCAGTCCGGCGATATTTACAGTTTTCCCTAAATTTGAATTGTCTTACGTTTGAATACTGTATCCCTTTAACATCCTGATTAATAAGGATCGAATGATTTTCTTCGGTCAAATATTCAGAAAAGCGATCTGAATAAATATATCCAAACCCTGATTCGACATATTTAAAGTCGCCTTCATATTCCGTCTTGACTGGTTCGCCATTAATAATTAATTGCTTATTGTGATAAGTGATAATGTCCCCTGGTAGTCCGACGATCCGCTTGATGTAATCAATAGATGGATCTTCTGGATAACGGAACACGAGTACATCGCCGCGCTTTGGCTCATTGATATCCCATATTTTCTTATTGATAATTGGAAGCCTGATACCATAGGTATACTTGTTTACCAAAATAAAATCACCTACTAACAATGTAGGTATCATTGAACCCGATGGTATTTTAAACGGCTCAATCACAAACGAACGCAGACTAAAAACAATTAAAATAATAGGAAAAAAACTCTTAGGATATTCGACCCACCACGGTTCAATTTCACCTGGCTTTCGCTTACTTTTCCATAGCAAAATATCTAATAGCCAGATACTGCCGGTGATTACCAGCAGAATAAATAAAATTAAAGGAAAATTCATACCATTTCCTTCAATAAAAAGGAATTCAAACTCTGGATTTGATTATATTCATCAAAATTTAATTGATGGCTAGTTGAATGCATTTTGTTTTTACTCATCACTATTTATTATCAACCTGTAAAATCGCCAGAAATGCTTCTTGCGGAATTTCCACATTGCCAACCCGTTTCATTCTCTTTTTACCTGCTTTTTGCTTCTCCAGCAACTTTCGTTTACGCGTAATATCACCACCGTAGCATTTTGCCAACACATTTTTACGCAATGCCTTAACAGTTTCTCGCGCAATAATATGCGCACCAACTGCCGCCTGCACGGCAATATCAAACATCTGGCGAGGAATCAACTGGCGCATTTTTTGAACTAATTCTCGACCTCGATATTGACTACTGTTTCTATGAATAATCAAGGACAGCGCATCCACTTTATCACCGTTGATCAATATATCCAGTTTCACTAGATCTGAAGCACGAAATTCTTTAAATTCATAATCCAATGAAGCATAACCACGGCTGGTCGATTTCAAGCGATCAAAGAAATCCATGACCACTTCGTTTAACGGCATTTCGTAAGTAAGCATGACTTGTTTACCCATATATTGCATATTCGTCTGGATACCGCGCTTACTCACACACAAGGTAATGACTGCACCGACGTATTCTTCGGGTACTAAAATAGTCGAAGTAATAATAGGCTCGCGGATTTCTGCAATTTTAGAAAGATCAGGAATTTTTGATGGGTTTTCAATTTCAATAATTGTGCCATCACGCATCAGTATCTGATAAATCACTGTCGGCGCAGTCGTAATCAAATCCATGTCATATTCTCTCTCTAGTCGTTCTTGAACAATATCCATGTGTAACAGTCCAAGAAAACCACACCGGAATCCAAAACCCAAGGCCTGCGATACTTCTGGTTCGAAATGCAGTGATGAGTCATTTAATCTCAATTTTTCCAGCGCAGAGCGTAATGCGTCATACTGACTGGATTCGACTGGATATAAACCGGCAAATACCTGAGGCTTTATTTCCTTAAAGCCCTGCAATGGGGTGTCGGCTGGATGAGTGGCTGATGTGACCGTATCGCCAACTTTCGCTGTATCTAACTCTTTGATACCCGATATAATAAATCCTACTTCCCCGACGCTGAGAGAATCACGATAAACGGATTTAGGCACAAATACCCCTACCTGCTCACACAGCTGTACTGCCTGACTGGCCATCAGTAAAATCTTATCGCCCGGTTTTAGGGTGCCATCCATTACCCTGACCAATATCACGACGCCAACATAATTATCAAACCAGGAATCAATGATCAGTGCTCTTAATGGTGCATTCGGATTGCCTTTGGGTGCAGGAATTTTAGCAATCAATGCTTCTAGCACATCTTCCACACCCTCGCCTGTTTTTGCGCTGACTCTGACTGCATCATTTGCATCAATTCCGATTACTTCTTCAATATTATTGATCACGCGCGCTGGATCTGCTGCCGGTAAATCAATTTTGTTTAAGACTGGGATGACCTCAACACCTTGTTCAATCGCGGTATAACAGTTGGCCACTGTTTGCGCTTCAACCCCTTGAGATGCATCAACTACGAGAAGTGCGCCCTCACATGCGGCCAGAGAGCGAGAAACTTCATAAGAAAAATCGACATGGCCTGGTGTATCAATTAAATTTAGTAAATAAGTTTCACCACTTCTTGATTTGTATCGCAAAGCCGCGGTCTGTGCTTTGATGGTGATGCCTCTCTCACGCTCCAGATCCATGGAATCCAGTACTTGCTCTTCCATTTCGCGATCAGACAAGCCGCCACATAAGTGAATAATCCGATCTGCCAGCGTTGACTTGCCATGATCAATATGGGCAATAATGGAGAAATTACGAATATGCTGCATCAGGATAGAGGAAAATTATCTTTATAAATAATGTAGAAAATTTAATTAACCAACTCAGAAATTAAAATACTGAAATGGCAATTAAACGAACAGCATTCTAACGAAATTTATCAAGATAATCATCTAAAGCTGCAAAATCCAGAAAGTAGTGACAAATCTCTTGATGATTAGCAGCAGACACTAACACCGGTATTTTCTCTCCATACAGCGCAACGAGCTCCGGATCAGCATCGATATCGATAACCTGAAAGTCAAAAGATACTTGCTTTTGCAAATCTTGCAAAGCAAGTATCATCGTTTGACAAAGATGACATTCTTCACGACCGTATACTATGAGTGCTTTCTTTGTGTGCATTAAGGTCGAAGAATTGAGACTATTTCTTGTCATCAGTAAGTTTCATGGTGATAAAAGTGGTGAGATCACCTCTTTTGACGAGCAAAGCAATATTTTTCCCGCTCTTAACCTGATCAAGAAGCTCATTAAACTGCGCAATACTTTTAACATCCTCACTGTTAAGTCCGAGAATAATATCTCCAACACGTATCCCTGAACGGCTGGCAATGCCTGGCTGGATATCTTCCACCAATAATCCGTTATTGATTTCCAATTGTTTCTTTTGCTCAGCAGTTATTTCGCTCAATGCCAATCCAAGACGATTTGAAATTTCAGGTTTTTTACCCTGCTTCAGTTTACGGCTCTCTACTGCATCATCCGAGCGGGCTTCTCCTACTTCGATTTTAATGGTTTTAAAAGAACCATCTCGCCAGATATGCATCGATACTTTTGAACCTGGCTTGGTATTGCCGACAATACGTGGCAAATCAGCAGACATGATTACTTCTTTGTCATCAAACTTCAATATAATATCGCGCACTTTGATGCCTGCCTGATCAGCAGGGCCGCCTTTTTCTACTGAAACGACGAGTGCGCCATTACTGTCAGACAAACCAAAAGATTCCGCTAGTTCTTTGGTGACTTCCTGTATCATTACGCCAATTCTTCCACGGCTTACTTTACCGCTGACTTTTAACTGGTCTGCAATTTCAGTCGCAACATTGATGGGTATCGCAAATGATAATCCCATAAAACCACCTGTCCGACTGTAGATTTGAGAGTTGATACCGACTACCTCGCCTTTCATGTTAAATAAAGGTCCGCCTGAATTACCCGGATTGATTGCCACATCCGTTTGTATAAACGGAACATAATTTTCCTGCGCCAGTGAACGGCCTTTGGCACTCACGATGCCTGCAGTTACACTATGCTCAAAACCAAAAGGTGAACCGATTGCAACAACCCATTCACCAACCCTGAGATTGTCAGGATTTCCTTGGGTAACTCTTGGCAGTTCAGCTGCATTTATCTTGATCAGTGCAATATCGGTTTTTCGATCGGTACCAATCACTTCTGCCACAAACTCACGTTTATCATTAAGCCTTACAGTAATCTCATCAGCAGCTTCAACAACATGAGCGTTCGTCAAAATATAACCATCCGAGCTGATGACGAAGCCGGATCCTAAAGACTTCGGCTCAGACCTTCTCGGTGCAGAGAATGGTTGCATATGCTTTTTAAAAAAATCATAAAAAGGTGAATTCTCAGGAATACCGGGTATTTCAGGAAGGCCATGATTGTTTATGGTATTAAAAGATTGCACGGCACTGATATTTACTACCGCAGCCCCATGTTTCTCAACCAGCCCTGTAAAGTCAGGCAACTGATTAGTTTGTGCAAAAACAATTGAGGGTGATAAGAACAGTGAAATTAATATGAGTTGGGACATTATTCTTATTCTTCCTATAAAACTCATACAAGTAATTAATATATGATTCATTTTTTACAATCTGAGAATATTTAATTTTTAAGATATTTTTATAGAAAATCGAGGATAAGATCTAATTACTTAAACTATAACTCTAATAATAATCACATCTGCACAGGAAACAGCGGCATCAATTCTTTACTTATAGCCTTTAATTTTGCCTAGAGACGGAATCACCTATTAATTTTATAGTTTCCAATGGCGCTTCTCCGACAGTAGTTATTTTATTATCGCCGAGTGTACGAATATAAATATTTATAGCACCACGGCTTGTAAAAAAACCCGGTACGGGTGCCGGTGCATCCTTAAGAATAGGCTCTATAAAGATAGAAATCGTTGCAAGCCCATCTGATAGCGCAATATGATCTACTAATACAGATTTTTCGATTAAATTACGTTTCATCTCAACCAATTTCGTGAAACCAGCCGGTAAGTTTCTAATTTGCCATTTTAATTCATTCTCTCTCAAAATCGATGTAGCTAAATTAGTTACTTTCCACTCTTCTTTAATCATCGATTGATCAGGTTTTAACAAGTCGGCGGGAATTTCTCCATCAATTTCCAGTTGCACAAATGCGAATTGCTCAACGATTTCACTGGCATCGAATACCGCAACCTTTATCAGTAAACCTGTCTTTGTATCAATCCAAAATTGATGACCATAGCGCAAAGAATCTCTAGGTATTAACGATAAGACTTGGCATTCACGACCAGATATCCGCTCACGCTTGATTTCCTTAACATAATAATTATTATCGATTCTCTCATAAGAGGAGGGAAGAAGGTTGGGAAAGAATTTACGAAACCAGCGTTTCTCGGTATAAATTTTCTTACTATCCGGTAGATAGCATTTCATTTCATCATTATTGCGGAAAACTACGCGTGGAATTCCATCTAAAACTTCAATTCTTTCATGCTCTCCTGCTTTATCAACTTTATGGACCATGCGTGATGTTTCCATATGACCATCAGCATAATAGACAAATATTCCAGAATAATTACGCTGACGCGGTGCGTCGGCCATTTTCTTCAGCCAACCAAGTGCGCTTTCAGATGAACGAGGTAATTCCTGTGCTAGTGCTACTTGAAAACCAAACGTCAACAAAAAAAACAGCGTAATTATTTTGCGACTAGTCATCTACTACCATATCTTTCGTCGTATTCAGCTGCATTATTTTTTATATTAGTAGGTTGTCCGCGCATATGAGTTCCTGAGGAAAATTCCCTATGCACAAACAGATAATCGTTAATTTCACCAGGTGAATAATTACTTGGTGGGGATGAAACCATGACAGGCACCACATTTTTTAAGTTATTTTCCTGAGGTAAGTTTGGTGGATTTTCCGCAATCTTGGTCTGCTGGGGCTCATAAAAAGGATTATGCATTATTACCCATGCCGAAACCATAGCTATCACAGAAGCTGCCATTGAGAAAGCAAATATTCTGTGTTTCGGTTGCTTGAAAACATTTGATGTATTGATTGATGCTTTAGGGAAGAGTACAGTTGGTTCGGTTTTTAATTTCTGATTAACACTTGAGGATATGTTCATGGATAGGCGAGATGATTGTCGTAGCGCATCACCAATCAGATGATAAGTTTCCCATTCCTGCCGCCATTCTTCATTTTTTCTGAGTGCTTCAATTACATTTGGAGTCTCTTGTTTATCGAGCTCACCGTCCATTAACGCTGATACTTTGCTTTTCACATTACCACCTCTTGTCTTTACTAGTCCCTAATAAAGGGCGTAACTGTTCAGATATTGCTTCTCGTGCACGAAATATGCGTGATCGTACAGTACCAATCGGACAACTCATAATATTTGCAATTTCTTCATAACTTAATCCATCAATTTCTCTTAAAATAATTGCAGTACGCAACTCCTCCGGTAATGAATCCAATGTCTGATTAACCGTTTGAGCGATTTGCTTACTCATCAATTCGCTTTCAGGTGTATTCATTTCCTTTAATATACCGCCTTCCTCAAAATTCTCAGCATCTTCATTGTCAAACTCTTGCAATGTAGGCACTTTGCGCCCCTGAGATACGAGGAAATTTTTTGCGGTATTGATGCCAATCCGATATAGCCAAGTATAAAAAGCACTATCCCCACGAAACAAAGGTAATGCTTTATAAGCCTTGATGAAAGCTTCTTGTGTCACATCTTCAACTTCAGCTGAGTCGCGTATAAAGTGCGACAATAAGCGCGCTAGCTTACGCTGATACTTGATAACTAGTAGATCAAATGCATGCTTATCTCCGCCTTGAACTCGTTCTACTAATTGCTGATCGACTTCCCGATCACCCATACTACTTGGTCCCTGAGCATTTTGAATGAATTTTTAATTTTACTCTTGTTTTACGCAATATAACATGATGGCATAACAGAATAACTAAGTCCATTCAACAACTCTCAGAAACTAAGCAATTAAATATCACTTATTTTAAAGACAATTAGCAAGGTAAATTAGTTCACAATTCCAGCCTGACCTCTGATACAGGCATCCCGCACCTCTTCTGTGAATTAAGACATGAGGCACATTGAGTCTGCTATTATTTAATGCTTAATGCTTTATTTTATTATTGAGATCTAATTCAGTCATGCCCTAATGCCCAAAAATTATTTTGATACGCTTATCATCGGTAGTGGATTAGCTGGTTTTACGCTTGCATTGCATTTAGCGCAATACAGAAGAGTTTGTATAGTAACTAAACAAGTTGCTGACTCAGGTGCCAGCTTATGGGCACAAGGAGGAATTGCAGCAGCCTTATCTAATGATGATTCACCATCAAAGCATGTTCAAGATACCTTAATAGCTGGAGCCGGTCTATGTGATGTGGAAATCACTCGATATGTTGCCGAGAACGCATCTAATGCCATACATTGGCTTATAAATCAGGGTGTCATATTCACCAGTGATGAGGCCAGCGAAACCGGATATCACCTCACTAAAGAGGGTGGTCATAGCATGCGGCGAATTATTCACAGTGGTGACGCGACTGGTAAAGCTGTTCAACAAGCGCTTGCTGAGAAAATTAGAACTCATCCGAATATTTGTATATTGGAACATCACATCGCTATCGATCTGATTACCAATGATAAATTGCCTGGCTATACTAATTTACAGAATAAATGTTGTTTTGGCGCCTATGTACTTGACAGACAGAAAGATACAGTACATACATTTACCGCACAAAACACTGTGCTGGCAACGGGCGGTGCAGGCAAAGTCTATCTCTACACTACCAATCCTGATACGGCCACTGGCGATGGCATTGCAATGGGCTGGCGCGCAGGCTGCCGAATAGCTAATATGGAATTTATTCAGTTCCATCCAACCTGCCTTTATCATCCTCATGCCAAATCATTTCTAATCAGTGAAGCAGTTCGCGGCGAAGGAGGGTTATTGAAACTTCCTAATGGCGATCGCTTTATGCCCTGGCATGATCCGCGCGCTGAGCTTGCACCCCGTGACGTTGTCGCTCGTGCCATTGATTTTGAAATGAAAAAACGGGGAATTGACTGTGTTTATCTCGATATATCCTATAAGCCGGCCAGCTTTTTAAAAAAGCACTTTCCGACGATATACGCTCGATGCTTAGAATTAGGCATTGATATGACTAAAGAACCGATTCCTGTCGTTCCTGCGGCACATTATACTTGTGGTGGCGTTGTCACGGATAGAAACGGTAAAACTGACTTGAATAATCTCTACGCCATCGGAGAAACAGCGCATACCGGCTTACATGGCGCCAATCGCTTAGCAAGCAATTCCTTATTGGAATGCTTGGTGTTAGCTCAAGCTGCGGGAGATGATATTGTCAAACAGCCTGTTAATCCATTACCCGAACTACCCGATTGGGATGAAAGTCGCGTTACAGATGCAGACGAAGAGATAGTTATTGCCCACAATTGGGATGAATTACGTCGTTTTATGTGGAATTATGTCGGCATTGTACGAACAACTAAACGGTTGCAGCGCGCTCAGCATAGAATTGAGTTATTGCGCGAAGAAATTAATGAATATTACACAAATTTCAGAGTAACCAGCGATTTATTGGAATTACGTAATCTTGTTGATAGCGCTGATTTGATTGTACGAAGCGCAATGTTGCGTCATGAGAGCCGAGGATTACACTATAGCAAGAATTATCCAGATACCTTACCAGTTGCTCAGAATACTATCCTGAGAAAGGGGTCTACTCAAGTATGAATGCTGGGATCTGGCAAACTAAACCCTGTATTAGGAGACTCAGATTAATCCTCGAAGATGACATTCAGATCATTTTAGGTGCTTCAGCCCTAAGCAAGTTCACAGGCTTTGCTGATCTTCCAGCCTTTTACTTCCCTAGCAAGGCACTTGCTCATCAAGCTTCGATCTTTCACTCCAACTATACATCAGAAACTCGACTCTATGCGTGGTATCGCACCGAATATCATGAACAGCAGGTATATTTTATAAAAGTTTAGTTGGATTTTCTTATTCGTAACTCACTATTAAATTTTTAACCATGGCAAAACTTCCTAATCATATCGGTTTTATCCCTGATGGAAATCGTCGATGGGCACAGAAGCGAGATTTACCCAAAGAAGCTGGATACGCGCATGGTATTCTTCCTGGATTGCTTTTATTTGAGGAATGCAAAAAACACAACATCAAAGAAATTTCAGTATATTGTTTCACGCAGGATAACACCAAACGGCCTTCTATTCAGAAGCAGGCATTTAGTGAAGCTACTCAAGTGCTTGCTGCTGAAATTGTACGGCGCGGTGCTGCTTTACTTGTGGTCGGTGATGAAAACTCATCTCAATTCCCCAGCGTTTTGAAAAAATTTCGACAGCGCACCGGGGTTGGAATGAAAGTAAATTTATTGGTTAATTATGGATGGGAATGGGATTTAGCCGGTCTTAAAAATGGTGGCCTTCGTTCTGAAGAGATTTCACGTATTGACCTGATTGTTCGATGGGGAGGCGGAAGACGATTGAGTGGTTTCCTGCCTGCACAATCTGTCTATGCGGACTTCTATGTTAGAGAGGAATATTGGCCAGATTTCGAAATCCAGCACTTTGAAAGTGCACTTGCCTGGTTTAAAAAACAGGATCAGACACTGGGAGGGTAGATAACAGATAATAAAAATTAGGAGGAAGAAAATTCGCTTCATCTAGGATTCTAGGATCGACCTTACCCCACAGCAAGCTGCGGAGTAAGAGGCAAATTGAAACTTTTTCCTATTGAGGAGTGCTTCTTTCAAGTTCTTGTGCCATTTCAAGATGTTTCTCGAGTTTCGGTAATGTTTCCTTCGCAAATGCGCTGAGTTCTCCGAGGTTAGAGTTAGCGGCTCTTTGAAATAATTCAATCGTATCCCGGTGAGCTTCAACTCGATTAGTCGCATAAGCTTTATCAAAAGTCCCCTCTCTCACATTGAGCATCATCGTCTTTGCTTTGTCCATTATTCCTGCCTCGTCAGAGACTTTAAGATTACTGGCTCTTGCAAGTTCTGCTAATCGATTATTTGCTTCCCCATGGTCTTCAATCATCTGCTGAGCAAATTCTCTTGTTTTGGCTGAGCCTTTTTCCAGCGCTAATTTAGCGGTTTCGATCTCTGCCACCCCCTTGGCCGACGCTTCGTCGACGAATTCGGCTGCATCAATATTTCTGGCTGCGAACACATGGCTGGAACAAAAGCCTATGGCAAGAATAAAAGTGGCGATCAGAATGTTGGTTTGTTTCATGATTCTCTCCTTTTAAAGAAAATTTGGCAAAGTATTTATTGAAGGTTGAGTCTTAATAAATTAGAAGGTCATGATGCAAGGCGACAAGTCGCTCAACTACAAGGCTTGATTAGCATTCAAAAATTAAATTTAAATAGGCAATCTCCTTTAAATGTTCAGCAAAAAGTGTTAAAAAAGCATACTTGACATCGGCTAAAAATTCCGTGCGGCAACGAACTTAATTAACTCATTACTCAAACCATGTCATTACTAAGCTTAAGAATCCTATCTTCAATGCGAGTAATTGGATTTCTATCGTTAAATTGCACGTTCTGCGAGTAGTACTGAAAAATAAAGGCGATATTTTTAGCGCAGGACACGAGCTCTGGCAGATCCAAGTATGGAGTTAGCAGTAGAAGCTCCGTAGTGCTTGAGCTGTGTTTAGAGGTGATAGCGTATTGAAAGTTGTCAGGTCATAATCACTATGAAATACCTGCAGTGGTATTTCATGGCTACCTGTATTGGATATGCTCTTTAAGATTTTAATTAATAAAAATGATTACTAGCCTAATCATTATCGTCATCGGCTTTATAACCTTTAAAAGTATCATTTAGAATCGGTGAAGATTTCAATTCCCAATTCATCGAATTACCGCGCTGTTCAAGCACAACAGAAAGTATTTCACCATTATATTGAACACAAGGTATAGTTAATAGGCCATTGTTAACTGTAGTAATACATTCTTTTACGGGTATGGTCTGGTTGGTTACGCAGTTCGCAACATTTACCAATTTAACATCAGTTATCAAACTCGTATTATTATAGGTAGTAATTACGGCCGTAGCATTTTTAATCATGATATCTGTTGCTGTGGTATCTGCTCCTAAGCCAAGAAGATTCAAGCTCGCATCAGTAAGGCATGAATCCGGAGCACCACTAGTAAAGTTTTTTACGACTATTTGAGAACCTGCCACACTGTTATCAAGAATAAAAACAGAATCGCCTTCGACAGCTACGCTTTCAGCCACGGCTGATGGTAGCCCTAGCACAGATAGTGATCCTGCGCATAGTAATGCTGATAATGTATTTTTTTTCATCAAATTCCCCCTAAAATAAAAACAGCCATAAAAAAAGCCTCTAGAATTTTAATTTTTGTTTTTTACATTCACTAGAACTACGTCAATATCAGTTGAAGCTTTAGGATTTTAATCAGACTGATGACCGGCTCTTTTGCCGACTGCTTTTGATGAGCTCTTGTTCAATACCATCTAAATCAGGATTACGCTCAGTAAGCTAGGAAATATAAATGGCCTAGGGTCTGTTGACAATTGAAGATAAGTATTTAATAGAAAGGAGCAAACTCGTAATATTGAGGTTCCTATACCACCAATGAGACGAGTTTGCGATGCCCCGATTGATGCTCAGTGATGAGTTCTGGTCGAAGCTGGGAAGATTCTGCTTCAAGAAGCGATTTATAACAAGCGCAATTTGCGTATGACAGTAGAAGGTATGTTGTATCGAATGCGGGTAGGTTGCCCGTGGC
>NZ_FONE01000073.1 GCF_900112825.1 Nitrosomonas sp. Nm166
ATTTTTGCGAAAAGCTTACAAAAAGTACTTCATTGCTCACAAAAAAATCTGAACTGAATACGCTTCAGGTAAAGTTATGTTTTTGCAAAGGTCTCTCCCAAGATAAAGCTGGGGTTGGTAGGATCAGCAACCAAAAGCTGCTCGAAAGATTGTTTCAGTAACTGATCAACATCTGGCAGCACCAGAGCTAATTGATAGCCAAAGGGATAGGTTCTTTTTTGATCACCTTGTACTAGCAAATGAAGATGAGGTATTAATGCATCGATATCTTTAGCCACTTCAATACCCAAAGCTTTGGCTTTGTCGTAAGCCACATCGACATAGTGTCCATCATCTCCTTTGTGGTACTCCCAAGGTGGATTGATCACAAGAATTTTAAGTTTCTCTGCTAAATCAGCATCTTTAGGACTTAATAGTTCAAGCCAGCTGTTTAGTGCAACAGAAGCTTCTTGCTTTAATCCCTTTGAATCATATTCAAAGGTGTTTTTTATACTTTCCAAAGCAGCGGGCCAATAGCGACCGTTAATAGATATAATATGCTTAATCGCCGCGTCCAGCATATCAATGCAACCCTGATTAACAAAACCGCGTATTGAGTGGCCTATATCGGAGAGCACTTTTTCTTTTTGTTTATCTCCTCGCTCAAGCAATATAAGCATTAAATTGAAGGATTCTTGCCAAAAATCGAATACTTCCTGCCATAGATCAGGCTGCCATTCTTCTAGCGGAGCTTTCGTTCCTTGATATTCTGCGCCAATAGTTCGAGTTCCACCATTGGTGCTTATTACTTGATCCAATGCTTCTAGCACAACCATATCAACTTCTAAACGGTTAAGATCAAGCGCCCGCCTTAAGACATAAAAACGGTCACTTGGCGCAGCCTCTGTTCCAGAAAGATATACCCTGAACAGCTGTGAAAACATTCCTGTTGCATTATTACTCCAAGTTTCGTTCTCAGCTGAAGCCAGTAGTAACATGCACCAGGCAGATTTTTCGAATGCACCCGCATGAAAACATGATTTCTCTAATCCCCATACGAGATTTCTACGTGTATTTCCACTAATATCGTGAATCTCATCGTGAGATATTGAGCTCAAAACATTGTAAAGCGCTTGACTAGTAGATTCAGGGTTCACTTCAACAAATGCGCGAAAGAGTTTCGAACCCTCTCTGTAAGCAACTCTTCCGCGTAGACAAAAGGGCTCTGACTACCAAATAGACGTTCTGAAAATTTTTGAACACTTGCCTGACTATCAAGATAAGACGCTTGAATACAAAAACTTTGCATGAGAGAGTCAGGCAAATTATCAATTAGTTGCTTTTGACTCTCATATGAATTCTCTTTGGCAATGTAGCCGACTGCCGTTCCTTTGCTTTTATCAATGGCAATCGCCTTGAAGCGATGCTCTTGCGCTCCGGGTTCATCGCCATCCGTTTCCAGAGCATAATGCCGCATAATTTCTCTTACCCTTGCAGTTTGCTCGGGGGGCATGAATAACAATAGGTGCCAGTGTGGCGTACCGTCGTGTTGCGGTTCGACAATGCGAAAACCATACACAGGAAGGTCGTCTCGTTTGAGTTTGGCGCGGATTCGTGACCAGACTTTGTTCAAGTAGTTTTGTGCTTGCTTCGGTGTGGTGCCGTCGTATTTGGGATTGGATTCGGCGCTGACTGATAGCCTGGCATGCATTCGGGACGGACAGGTGATGGTATAGAATTCGCCAATATGGCCTAGCTCATTAGCGATGAGCTCAAATCCGAAAATACGCACCATCAATTCACTGCGCCGGATGCGTGGGTTGGCCAGCCCCAGTTCCGCCAGTTCGCTGAGGGTATAACATTGCACTAGTTCATTGGTTGCCATCAGTCCATCGAGAATGCGGCGAATGCGTTTTTTCTGTTCCCTGCGTCTTACCAGTGTTTCATCGCTGACATAGGCGCTAGCCCGTTTATGCACAAGCCCTAAACGGATGGCGTCTTGTTCCAGCTTTTGCGCATGAATTTTGCGCAATCGTTGCAGCCACCAGATTTCATCGGTCAGGCGGGTATAGATACCCTTGATTGTAACGTTTGAGGTTTCTAGTGATGGCAAGCTGATTTCATATTTTTGCGCGCGATGTAGCATTCTGGAGACCGCATATTCCAGATTTTGGTAAATGCGGCTGATTTTCTGCATTTCCTTGACGATGTTTTTCGCCAAATCTTTCAGATCGTCATCGCTGGCATTGAGTGGAATGCTGTTTTTGGTAATTGGCCCGTAGGCTTTAAGCAAGCCAAGATTGGCATTACGCCTGCCTTCAAAGATATACGTTTCTTTGTAATCATGTGCAGCGATTTTGGCAAAGCGTTTGGGCAATTGCCGGAATATCGGCACACGCCATCGTTGATCACTGCCATCCGGTTCATCGAGTAAATTTAGAATGCTTTCTGCGATGCTTTCACTAGAACTCAGCAGTTCCTGACAATCTCGTATTGACGTGTGCATACACACCTCAATACTGACTGGTTGAATGATAAGTACAAGATTAGGCGAGCAGATCGCTATAGCGATAGCGAACTGCTCTACTGCCTACCTTGACGAAAGGCACCCGCGCCCCTGCCCAGCGGTCTCGTTCCAGAAATGCGATGCTGACGCCTAAGATTTGCGCTGCTTGTTTAGTAGTAAGTAGTGGGTTTTGCATAATTGACTCCGTAAATTAGTGAATACGAAGTCAAGTTGCGGCAAGTGAAGACGTAAAAAAAGATGCTTAAAAAAATAGAAACCTATCTATTTTTTTAGGAATGATTACGTTTTTACTATTCCTTGGATTTTGTAGGTGCTCCAGGCGATTGTGCAGATTCTGACGCAACATCTCGCACTAATTTTCTAAATGATTTAGAGGAAAAAGTGGATGAATAACCCAATTGCTGCATGATGGGATGGTTTTGCATCTCCTCATAACTAAGATTTGGATATATTATCCATAATTGTTTAGCCAATTCGATACAGACCACTTGCTGCCTGCGTCGCTCTGTTATTTTTTCGTACCAGTTATTATTCTCATCATCAGGATCAACTGATTCACTATTTACATGATCAATGGCTGCTAATTTCTTATGTGACCAGCAAGGCGGAGGATCAAGTAAAGCTACTTTGTCGCACCAAATAATCACTTCATTTCGTTTTACATAAATTATCCAAATAATCCTTGCTGAATGTATTAAATATGGCCCAAATAAAAAATCTTATTTCATGCTTGATATCAAAAATAAATGAAAAGACCGAATCATTAAGAAAGATTCGATAGCCCTTCCATCGACCGGAAATTTCCCTGCCGCCTATTGCCCGCATTAAGCGATCAATAGCAAGCCTTAGCTTGGGCGAAATTGCATTGGGATCAGTTTGACCGGGCTTCTCATCTGCTCAATCATGGGCAAGTTGCCAGACAGTTTTGAAGTCGGGATTATTTTTTACATGCATGACAAATCATCCTGTGAATAAATAATCTTAATTGACGGCTCATAGCTTGCACACTTGAGAAAATTGTATCTTGATAATGTAGATATTAATCTATACTATCTAAACCATGAACTTTGCGTGGAATGAAGCGAAGCGCAAATCCAACTTGAAAAAGCACGGCTTGGACTTTGCCGATGCTGAAACGGTTTTTGCTGGCTACACGTTAACCAGACCGGACACACGGTTTGCTTACACAGAAAACAGATATTCCACGATAGGTTTGCTAGGGGTTGAAGTGGTGGTTATTACACATACTGAAACTACTGATGAGATTCATATTATTTCCATGCGAAAAGCTGAACGCCATGAACAAAAAAACTACTTTGTCAGTCTCGGATGATCTGGATGAAGCACCCATCTGGACAGACGATGATTTTAAACATGCGGTGCCTCGAGTTGGATTGAAACCATTGCCGCAGAAGAAACAGAAAATCAATATCACGCTTGATGCGGATATAGTTGCTTGGTTCAAGCAACAAGCCGGAGGGCGAGGGTATCAAACGCTTATTAATGCAACCCTGCGAGAAGCTATGCAGAAAAAGACGATCGAAGAAACAATCCGAAAAGTGATCAGGGAAGAATTGTGAACTTCTTGAGAATAGTCAATCAAGAAGGATAGAGCAAATCTGAAGAAGCAGTTAAATGTCAGTTTCCTTCAACACTTCAGGATGGCGTTCAAGAATAGCAATCAGTGTTTTTGCTGCGCCACTGGGACTGCGGCGACGTTGTTCCTAATCTTGCAAGGTACGGACTGATACGCCAAACAGTTGAGCGAATTCCGCCTGAGAAAGTCCCGATTTCTTACGTGTCGATATGAGGGACGACATGATGATACGCCCTTTCCCCGCTTTCATTTGACGAACAGATTCCAGTAATTCAGTGCCTAAATCCCGGTTGTTTTCCCATTCATCCAGCTCTTTATCAGTTAGTGGTTTCTTTAATTTCATGGGCTGCCCTTATAAACTGGATAGGTTGGAAACTTTTATTCAGTTTCATGAATAACAATACGCACCCGTTCAAGCATTTTATTGGTTACCTGACTGCGGCGCTCAATTTGGCTAATATAGGCTTGACTGACACCAAGACGCTGCGCCAGTTGTTCTTGGGTAATACCGGCTTTGATACGCGCTAATGCCACGGGATTATCAACGTAATCTTCAAGAACAAACGGCTCAAAGGTTTTCTCTACATTCTGATCGGCTTCATAAGCAGCTAACTCTTTTTCGATCTGGTCTCTCAGGGTGCGATAAACCGCTATAGGTAACAGGACATATTCGTCTTTACCTTGAATGGATTTTATTTTTTGCAGTGTCATTTGTAAGCATCCCCACGCGGTTTGATTTTCTCAACCGCAATAATTCTAACAACATCGTGCCGTTCAAAAATAACGCGCCAATTACCAACTCTCAGCCGGAAATAGGGCTCACCTTCCAGTTTCTTGATATCCAGTGAACTGTCATCAGGATTCCTGCCTAGCTGTTCCAGTTTCTCGGCAATCCTGAATCGGTCTGATCTAGGCAAACTTTGCAGTTTCTTTTTGGCTTGAGACCGTATTAATAGACTGTAAGGTTTGCACATATTATAAGTTATAAAATGTTATATCAAGCGTTTTGGTGCTTCTGAAATGGCAATACTTTCTTATCGTCTTAGATTTTGAAATATCGAAGTAATTGGGAGGATATTTGCTGCATGGGTTTTCGCAAACGTTCGACATCGCTGACGATATAGCCAGCCGTCACATCATTGGACATCTTGTGATTGACCAATCGTTTTAGCGCATAAGCAGATATGTCGAGACTTTCGGCAATGGTGATGAAGGTGCTGCGCAGGTCATGCAATGTGAACGATACACACCAGACGATTGAATGACTTTCTGCACTTGGCGTCGAGGTTCTATCAAATAACCTGATTTGCCATCCCCGGCAAAAACATACTCTGAATTTGTTACAGTCTTTCTGTTTTCCAACAAGTCATAGATAAAATCTGTAAGCGGCAGCGTCAAAGGTTGATGATTTTTGGTATCAGTCAATGTAAATGATCGGTCGTTCAAATCAATAGCTGACCATTTCAGGGTTGCAGCCTCTTGACGTCTTAGTCCCGTAAACAAAAGAAATAAAAGATAATCAGCCACCAGTGCGGATTGGCTTGAAATTTGATCTTGTTTGAGTAATATAACCGCTTGGTACTAATGTGCAAGCTGGTGGGGTTTGATTACGGTCTGGCGACGATCCCCGATACCAAGCGCGGGTTTGGGTAAGGCGCATCACCGGGTTTTCATGCAGAATGGATTTGCCGTTGCCATCTTCGTATTGAGCGATGGCAAAATTGAAAAGGGCACGTAAGAAACGCATCAACAGATTGGCATAGGCCTCGCCTCGTTCTGCACCGATTTTGTTATGGCGCTTGCTGACCATATCTTTGCTAATACCGGTCATTGCTTTGTCTTGCCAGTCGGCAAATGCGACTTTCATCAATCGCCGGTAATCGTAAAGCGTTCGCTCTTTAAGATTCTTCCGGGTTTAAGGAAATCATCAAAAGCTTGTTTCAGTGTCGTACCTTGCAAGGCTTCCTGCCTTTTCTCAGAGACGGATTGCGGCCAACGGCAATATGACCGAGTAATTTATGCGCTTCCTTTCTGGCTTGCTCGACGGTTAGCTCAGGATATCGACCAAGGGTTAACCGCTTCACTTTTCCATCAATCCTTTTTCCAGAATGAATGATTTTGCGCCGGATGAAGTGACACGCACGGCAAAACCTTTCAGTTCAGTATCGCGCACAAAGGCTTGACCGGTTTCTGGTTTAGACAATTTGTCTACATAGGATTTTGTGATTTTCTGCGGCAGCGTTTGAGGTGCAGTCATTGTTTTGATCTCCTTTCATGTAGACACTATGTGGGACTGTCGGGAAATTGCCAAGAAATTAAGCGATACTACGGAAAGTTAAAACCGACAGGATTTGTTGATGAAGAAAAGAGAACAAGGCAACTTA
>NZ_FONE01000076.1 GCF_900112825.1 Nitrosomonas sp. Nm166
ACACGATATGACAAACTGAAGAGAAATTTTGAGAGTATGGTCGCCATGGCATGCGGATATCTGTGGTTACCTATGTGAAATGTCAACAGACCCTAGAAGAAGTATAAATAATTTACTTATTTTAGCATCGGGGTAGGCAATTCAGATGAGATAAGCTCTGGTTGCTCATTGGTAAGATAGTGAAATTTTCTCATTGATGATTTGCACTGCAAATTTGATCTAACACAAGCATCTAATGATGCTTGTCAGAAATTAATTTTATTCTCTTTTATTGTCTGCGTTGAAAAAAGATCCCAAACCACAATAAAGAACGCTGCTAATACTGGACCAATGACAAATCCATTTGGGCCAAAAAGCGCTATTCCACCTAGCGTTGAAATAAACACCACATAATCTGGGACTCGAATATCTTTACCCACTAATAAAGGTCGTAAGATATTGTCAATCAACCCGATCACGAGAATACCAAAAATAATAATCGTTATTCCTTTCCAGATAACGCCAGTGAGAAGAAAATAAATAGCGACCGGACCCCAAATCAAACTAGAACCTGCCGGTAATAAGGAAAGAAATGCCATTACACATCCCCAAAGCAATGCCCCTTTTATACCGAGAAATGCAAACATTACCCCCCCCAAAGCACCTTGTATGGTTGCTACGGTAATATTACCTTTGACAGTAGCACGAACAACGGTAGTGAATTTATTAAATAGCTGCCGTTTATGCTCTACGCTCAATGGAATTGCACGTTTGATCTTAGCAGCTAAGACAGTTCCATCCCGCAAGAGAAAAAACAGCAGATATAACATGATGCCAAAACTAATAACAAATTCAAAAGCGTTCTGACCAATATTCAATGCTTCCGCAGCGATGATTTGACTTCCCTGCAATGCTTCATTAGACAGCAAATCATTTAACTCATAAAAATTTGTAAGACCCATCCTATTCAAAAAATTGAAAATGGCAGGAGGCAATGCATCCATTGCTTGTTGAAAATAAGCACCGAAGTTGAGTTCTCCCGAACGAATACTTTGATAGATAATTCTTGCTTGTTGAACAAGAGAGATAGCAATCAATAAAAAAGGGAAAATTACAATGACTAAACAAAGCAATACTGTGGCAAATGCTGCTAAGTTTTGGCGCTGATGCACGATATTCAACAAACGTCTATAAATCGGCGAAAAAATTATTGCTAAAACGGTACCCCAAAATATTGGGCCGAAAAAAGGCCACAATAGCCATCCGAAAGCTAAAGATACGACAAGCAAAAGAATTAGAAATGATTTTTGTTGAAAATGGGCGGAGCTCAAGCTAAATCACCATGCTGGTAAGTATACTTAACTATCGGCAGAAAAATAGGAATGCAGTCAAGAATGCAAGGCTGGGTTTGTTGCAAGCTAACTTTTTCATCGTTTTTCCTAAATCTCATTCTTTCACTCCAAAAGTAAGCGCTACCCCTATCTTTTGAATTACATCTAATAGAGAGATATTGCTCTAGATTTAAGAAATATAGGAATAGCAGTAATACTAACGAGTAAAATCAAGAATTAATCCTACTCAAGTTTTCGTTTCTTTCATCGATGCCCGAAATGTTGTATATAGCGCATTGATGGAATTGAGTAAATTTAATGTACTCATGAGGTGCTTTGAAATATCGCTTGTCTCAGCAGTATGAGATTCTTCGGTTATACCCGGATGAAATTTTAAAGGCTTGTTTTTCGTAAGCTCACTAAGAATAAATCCAATACCTCCAGCTAGCAAAAGACTAGATGGAGTTGTGATTTTTTGTTGTGTTTTCTGAATTAATGCATCTTTGCAGGCGCTTACCATCCGTTGGTGTTCCTGTAATTGCATCTCCGCATCCTTAATTTGGGCGGTTAATGATTTGAACTTATTTTCATTTAAAGGATGATCTAACATCACTTTTTCTCCATATTGCGGGGCCCAGACAATATGAATTTAAGATTGCGAATGGTGGCTGGGAATTGTAAGTAATAGCTTTTGTTATGTATTACGCGCCATAGAATCAGCACCAGGAGTAAATTTAAAGCAACTGCAAGAAGTATGGATAAAATGTTATCCGTCAGGATCCCATATTTATCAAGTGCCAACACTGTAGCCGCTAAAAGCCCTAGCCAAGCAACACTGAGTAAAATAGCAATCACCAGGCCTGCTACTATCATAATCACGAGGCTATTGCCCGCGACCCGCGCTTCAAGCGCGGCGAGCCGGAAGTGAGCATGATTCAAAGCACGCAATTCATGCCACAACAATTGGATGTCGTCAATTACTCCGGGGTTCTCGGAATAGCTATCATTGATAGCTCGCTCAAACGTTTCATTTTTTGGAGTCCTCGAATCCATGACGTTTAGCGCGAACTCAATAATCTACTCAATAGAAAACCCACTCCTACTGCAATACTTACTGAAGTTACCGGATTATCTCGAACATAATTACTGACTTCATTCATCAACCGTTGCTCAGCATTTCTCAGTTGATCTCCTTTTTCAGCCAGCTTGTCCGCAGCCTGCCTGGCTGCATCCGTTGTCTTATCAATCGCTTCATGAGCTAAGGTATTCAATTGTTCTCCTTTCTCAACTACCTTATCCGCAGCCTGATAAGTTGTATTAGTAGCCTTGTCGACAACTTCATGCGCTAGATTAGATACTTTATCCACATTAGATACTTTGTCTGCATTTTCCATGGCTGTCTCTTCCTTTGATAGTTTATTGAACCGCACTTATGCACGGCCCATGGACTTGTGCTAGTAGAAATTAGCGATCACTAACACTAAATAATTTGCTCAGTAGAAAACCTACTCCAATCGCAATACCCATCGAGGTGATTGGATTATCTCGAATGTAGTTGCCGGTTTCTTTAATCAGTCGTTGTTCCACATTTCTAAGTTGCTCTCCTTTTTCGGCTACCATATCTGCAGCCTGATTGGCTACTTTGGTAGTTTTATCAAGGGCTTCATCTGCAAAATCAGATGCTGTCTCTACAGCTTTATTAATAGTTTTCATATCTTATTTCCTCTACGTCTTAGTTAAATCTACGGTAACACATAGATTAATGAAATTAACTTTTAGGGCTTCAATTGAGCTTTAGCTTCGTTCGTAGCCTGCTCTTTAGCAGCTTTTGCTTCTTCGACACATACATCTTTAGCGTTACCATTTAAATCATCACACTTCTCTTTAGCTATTGCATAATCCGCATCAATTCTTGCCATGCGCGCATCGTATTGATTCTTATCGGTAGGATTATTTTTAGCCTCGAGGTTGGCTTTGTCGACATCCCGGCGTCCTTTTGCTTCAGCAACACACACATCTTCAGCATTGCCTGAAAGCGACTCGCATCTTTCTTTATCTACTTTATAAGTGGCATCAATCTTATCTTTCTGAATCTTATATTCATCTTTGGACATAGTATCGGCTATTACACTGGCACTACCTAAACCAATCCCTACAACAAACACAAAAGAGGTAATATGGAAAGTTTTCATGATTTCTCCTTGTTAGTTTTGAATATATTCAGGAATTAGATTTGCTTTAACACGGAACGGTGATTTATCCTAAATACACCGCCCATGTTTTGATCTTGTATGAGTCGATATATATCAATCATACCGATGATTTACTGCTTAGTAGTTCCATAGTAAGAATGAATTGTCTTCTCCCAGGATTCGTCTGCCATATTAGGCCAGTGATCCTTATCAAAGCCGGGGGCATTATTCAAGCGTTCTTTGTCCACGTTTAGTATGAATCGCTTATTTTCAGTGTCGAGCTTTAAGGCACTCCAAGGAACAGCAAACAGCTTGCTTCCCACCCCCAAAATGCCACCAAAGGATAAGACTGCATAACACACATTACCAGTATTGGTATCTAGCATAATTTCTTTGATGTCTCCTAAATCTTCACCTTGTTGATTGTAGACGTCATTGCCAATAAGTGTTTCAGCGCCCATCAGGCGTGTAGTCCCAGCACCTTGAGTACTGCGTTCATCGTAGTTCATATAAAACTCCTTTCTTATCAATCATATTAATAAACAATCTTTAACGATACTCCTGATCTGATCCACTGTAGAGCGTATATGACTTAGCTCAGAACTAACGATAATATGTGAAGCAATGTCAGTCGGTTCGGTAGTTAACTTAAGAACACCAGATTAATGATACTAGAGTAACCAATAAGTAAATGTGTGTAAGGCAACTATCGCATTTTCTAGCTAAACTGAAAATCGCACCTAAAATCTAGCGGTCAATTACTTACTCAACCACCACCATGAATAATTAAATAAAGATGACTGGCAGATGCCTTTTATAGCTGTGGTTATCTAACTTTTATTAAGTTCAAGAACGAAAATAAAACATTAATGAGGCTGTAAAAGATGAGAGAGCTTCCCAACTAGCTTTCTAATGATATGCATCGTTTAACCGAGTCATCAAAGAATTGTTGAAAAGCCCTGTCGATTTTAAGAAAAAATTGTGAATTATATTCAATTGTGAATTATATTCTTGAGTTAGTCTAATAGCGCAATGAGAATGATAATAGGAATAGGAATCCCTAAGAGGTATAAGAGTATTGAACGCATTTGTTTTTCTCCTCAATAAATGTCTTAAGATTTCTGATCATAGGTCGCGTTGTCGACCACCATAAGTAGCAGTATAGCTTGCAATAAATGCTCCAATCAGCAATGAAACAAACAACCATAGGGACGTATAAGCAGATGCTTTACGCGCCTGATCAGCTGCTTCTTTAGCAGCAGCCTCACCTTTCTGTAGTTTCTCCTGCAATTGCGCAAATATATTTTTTACTCGCTTCTCAGCCTCTTGTTGAGTTAAATCGGTATGCTGGGCCACCAACTGACCCACATAACGAATATCTTCTTCAGGCAGGCTTTCCGCTTGAATAGAATTGATGAAAATGCGGGTAACCTCGAGCGCATTTTCCCCTAGTCCACCATTTCTGGTTTCCTGAGCAGTATTGGAAGCTGTACTCAAATCCCTTCTAAATAAGGAATCAATGAAATAATTCATCATATTATTATTAGCACCGGCATTCTCTCTTGAGGATTGCATGGTTGGAGCAATACCAATACCTGCGGTTGCTGCCGCGGTGGTAGTTACTCCTCCAGCTACAGTAGCCCCAGCCTGAATTCCACCGGTTATAATCGACCCAACAACTGAAGTGAGCATCACGGCAGTGATCAGTGTAGCAACAGCCCAAGCCAAGAAGCCGTGAGCAGTATCGCGAAAGTAGACCTCATCGGCAGGTGCCGTAGTCCACTTGGTCCTTAATCTACCGGCAATATAACCACCGACCCCGGAAGCAAAGAATTGTGTAAAAGTTAGCCACCCGATAGCCGAAACACTAAAGGCAGTTGCACTGATTCCCTCATGTGTCCACGGCGAGACTAAGGATAGTCCTAGTCCTGTTCCTAATATCAGAAGTATAAGAGAAAGGACAGCAATAGCTGCTGCGCCTGCTACAATAGCACCCCACGAAACGGCACTTGCAATTTGTGCAGGACTCGTGGAGATATCTTGTTTGACTTGTCCGCGAGTATCTATAGAAGTAGAAGTAGCCATAGAAAAACTCCTCATCATTAAATGAATTCAATTTTCTTGTAAGGCATCACATCCGTCTGTTCGCTTCCTCACATTTTTACCAACAGTCTCGTCAATGAGACACATGCACGTATTATTTGCATCGGCATATAAAAATTTTAGTTCACTTCTTGATTATTTTCTGCTAGCGTGAATCACGTAATCACAAATTTGTAGCTCGAATTTTTCGAGAGATACTAGGGTCTGTTGACAATTGAAGATAAGTATTTAATAGAAAGGAGCAAACTCGTAATATTGAGGTTCCTATACCACCAATGAGACGAGTTTGCGATGCCCCGATTGATGCTCAGTGATGAGTTCTGGTCGAAGCTGG
>NZ_FONE01000051.1 GCF_900112825.1 Nitrosomonas sp. Nm166
CGAAAAGCTCATATCAATTAACTCAATTGTATGATTAAAAACACTATTATATCATTAATCGCATCTGAAACTGGCTCTGACCGTGCAAAGTTCTCGCGCTGTATATCGCTTTCAAGCTCCTTATCCCGCTTGATGCGATCAGGCAACCGATCAGGGTCTCGTTCGTGCGCTTTCTGTTCATAGTATACTTGCCATGCAATTGTAACCCGCTTATTATTCAAGCTTCTTTACTACTCAATGGCTTAATTCTATGCCAACACGCAAGACCGAACAACGTCTACCCACCAACGCCACAGCCGCCGTTTTTGGGCAGGCAGAGGGGGATGCCACTGCGGTTCTTATCAGCTATCACTCATCTCCGGTTGTAAAAAACCGGACACAAACTTATGTAGTTTTCGTGCTGGATGCCACTATGCAAACCAATGCCGAATCCTATCGCTGGCAGATTGGCAGCGAAACGGTCACCACTCCGCAGGGCGTGCTGGAATATGCCCATACGACGGAAGGTGACGCCCAAATCAGCGTTGAAATTCGCGACGGCGCGTCAACGGTCCTCAAAACCCTCTCCCTCACCCAGTCGGTGATTCCGCTGAATGCAGAATTGGAAGCAATGGTGAATACGGCGGATGAAGTCACCCCAACCGCAGCAGACCCGGAAACCAGCCGCGAACTGGTCAACGATGTGCGGGTGTATATAGATGAACTCGCCCCCCGCTCATTAGATGGCGAAAGCTCCCTTAACAAGCTATTATTTGCCGTTGCTTATGCAGAGGCTATGCTGGTTCCGCCTACAGATCGCGCGGCCCAAACGGAACGGCTGGCCGCCGCATTGGAAGAAGGAACGGGAGCGAGTTTTGCCGAACAGGCAAAAAACGGGATTGGTCTCTGTCAGGTGCGCCCGGCCATCTTGGCCATGTACCGCAGCGCCACGCCGGGCGGATCGGACTGGCTGATTACACGGCGGGAATTCCCCCATGACACCGAAGCACGCGGCACGATACAAACCGAACTGGACACGGCCCTCGCCGAATTGGATGAAACCCGGCGGATCGATCTTTTCAACCTGCTGCGCTTCCCCAAATCCAACCTGAATATGACTATGCAACTGCTGGAAGCGTTCCGCAACCAGTATTACCCCGGCCAAAGCCTCCCCTCCATTCTGGCGGATGAAGCCAAGGCAAAGACGCTGATTTCCCAATACAAGGAGGGGCCGTTCGCCTTAGCGTAAATATGCTCTACTCGAACCTTGTTTATAGTCTTTTGATAAACCAGTTCTGGGCAATCACCCCCGCCCTCCCTATCGGCACGCCGGGAACCCGGCCCGATGTCGGCTTCCCCGAAACGATTCCGGACGTCACCTTCATTGCCCGCGAGCTGGTGGCAACCGATGGTTTCGCCGCCCCCGAACGCACCCGCCTGAATGGCTTCATTCAAGGCGCGCGCCGCTTCCACAACCTCTATGGCCTGAACCCCATCACCATCAATTCCGTCGAAGATATCCTGAACCATTTCCGCACCTTGACAACCCCCATTGGCCGTATACGCATCGTCTCCCACGGGAACGATTCTTTCCTGTTTCTCCCGCTTTTTACAGGCGGCCTGTGGGATTTTGGCTTGCAGCAAGACCGCCTCCAAGCATTCCAGAGTAGCGATGAAGCAGGCCTGCGCTTCCTCATAAGCGGCTCCCCTCCCAACGATCCGTTGCTAGTGGATGGCGTGGCGCAAATAGTGGTCGGAATCCGCACGCTAAATAGTGCGGCTCTGACGCCTTTTGGATTGCAGGCATCGGGAATGCCAACGGGCGATTTGCTGAAGTTCTTTGAAATCATCAATGACCAATATCAAACGCGGCATGGAACTATTGCCATCAACCGCGATCCCCCGCCGCATGTTTTGCTGAGCGCCGCACAGCAAACGACCATGACCACCTCGCTCACACTGATAGAGAACGCTATACGCACACGACTGATCGGCACGACTATCAGCGGTACAGTTGTCACCGCCGCCAGCCTCGATGCGCTCAAAACTGCTATCATGGGGGCAACACCCATTGATTTGGAATTTATGGGCCCACCTTTCAATCTCAGCCCCACGGTGATTACCGATATAACGACAGCCATGAATGCAATCCCGCAGGTGGAAGCGGATATCCGCAATGCAATCGGCAGCGGACAACCACTGTTCCGCGATTTTCTAAGCGCCTTTGTGGCTGGGCTTAGGCTTTTCCAGCCGACAACTCTCAGGCTCGGCGGCACCGATCACGATGTGACAAGCATCCAAGCCAATGCCGAGCTTGAAGCATTTGTTTTCACCTGCGTAGACCTGCATTTCCTGAAAAACGGTCCTGTTTTCATCAACGGCGTCGCGCCGACAGCGGCACAAAAAACCACCATTCGCGACGCCATTATCGCCATTTCCAATATGATCCGGACGCGGGTAACAACGGCCACTCCCGCTATCACCACAGCGCAATTGAATGCTCTACGCACGGCTATTGAAAACCTGCCCCTGCGCCAGAGCGTCATTACTGGTGGCTTTATGACGCTTGATGAGCGAATATTTACCGAACTGACCGCTGCGAACAGGGCGTTGCAGGACAATTTCCGTACCAAGCTGAATAACCTGCGCGGGCTGATGAAGGCGGGCGACGCTAGCCGCATCGACATCCGGGGATGCCTCGTGGGCGCGACACCCTCGTTCCTTACGGTACTGCGCAACTTCTTCGGAACTGCCACCAACAAACCTACAGTTAACGCACCGGAGTTTTTTCAGAGCTTCCCATTTAGCGTAACCACCCGCTCAAGCACGCATTCCACTAATACCAACATCCAGACTGAGATCGACAATCTGGTGAGTACCGGATTGTCTGCGGTAAATATCACGGATGCGGATGTTAGCACGGCCATTACCGATTGGCAGACGATGACTGATTTTGACCCGCATTTTGACTTTATTACCGCACTCTTTGCCGCAGCAGCCAGCAAACGCGATTTTGCCACCCTTGGCTGGCGCGTTTGGCGTGTTCTACCTGCAGCAACGGGCATTCCGATGCTGCGCATGCAAGCCAACCGTATAGATGATATTGACACCCTGAACCTGGGCAATCTTATCGAGCGCTTCAGAATTATATTTGAAGTACCTGCAGCCAGTGCCCCCAATGCAACGGTGCGCGGCAGGTTGAATACACTGCAACCACATTTGGCCACCTTCAAAACCAAAAGCGATGCAGTGGCCGCAGGCCCCGACCCTGCCGCCCTACCCGGCTTGGCAGCCGATCTCACCACATTGGCTGGCAGCATTACCGGTATTGCCGGATTCCCTGCCCCCGCGAATCCCTTACCACCTGCCAGTAATTCATTGGCGGATATTCAAATCTCCGTCACCAATATCGCTGCTCATCTCGATACCATTCTGAATAATGAGCTGAATACTTTCTTCACCGCCATGCAGGGCAAAATCGCCCATGCCAACGCCAAAATCCGCTATTGGTACAATATCGGCCTGCCTTTGCTGATCCAAAGCTCGGGGCGGCCGACTTCCTTTGCGGTAACGACATTCGTCGGCGCGACGAACGCAACCGCAGCCACCACCCTGTGGGCCCACGCGCTGCGCAGTTGGATGCGCGTTCAGTGGAAAGGCACGGCGGCGCAGGCCACCGCAATGAACGCAACGATCAGCGCCCTGGCAATCGGCACCGATGCACAGCGCGGCAACGTCTCGCAAGTGGCGATGCTGTCGGAGCAAGACCCGATCGACGTTCCGACTACTGACGCAGGCGTCTGCCCGATGCAGGCCTATAACGATCATCTGGTGACGCGGCCATAGGGGGATCACATGAGTACAAATGCCCTGCAAGTGTTAGCGGAGGAAATGGCGGCGGTGTTTTACCCCATCCGCCACCTGAACTCGGCCGAACAGCTCACTACATTTTTCCGCGATCTTGGATATGAGTTACCCGGCAACCAGTTATTCGGCGAACTTCCTGTTCTGATTCAATTGACGAATGAGTTGGTAACGGCAGTAACCGAACTTGCCAGCGCATCCGGTGACGACGCCATATTGCAGGCCCTCGCCAAGGTTTTGGAGGCATTGGCGAAACTGGTGGCAGAAATTGCCAGTTCCATCGACGCCATCAAGGCATCTGTAGCCGCTGTGCCGAATTTTATCGCCAATAGCGACATCGACGAATTCCCCGTGCGTCTGGTGGATTACCTGTTGAGCTTCTACCTCTGGCGCTCGCGGCGCAAAGTCTACGGCGTCATGCTGTTCATCGGCGTGCTGGATGAAGTGGATATGCCCGCCGATGCCGCCAAGTTCCAGCCCGCTTTTAAATTGCGCAAGGTGTGGTGGGACAGGCTGCCGAAATTCCTTTCCGAACCGCAGAACCTGCCAGAAATCGTTTATCAGTGGGAATCCAATTTCCGGTCGGAACTGTTCCTTACCCGGCTCTATATCCTGTTCAACAGCTTCAACCTGCCAGGCGGGCTATACAAACAAAGCGCCAGCGTCAAAGCCGCACTGGGAAACACCACGGACGGCTTGCAGGAATTGCGGATGCCGATTTTCACCAAGAACATCTATCCCAGCACCCGCAGCGAATTCGACCTGAACGCAACCCCGGTCGAGCAAAGCGGACCGGAAAAACCAGGCTTTGCGCTGATTCCCTATATCTACGGCGAAGCCGGCTTCGATTTCGACATCGACGACAAGATCGAAATCCTCTTCGATGCCTCCGCCTCGGTCGATGCGGGCATCGGCCTGATCTTCCGCCCTGACTCCGGCATCCGCTTCCTCGATAACCTGTTCAGCACCCCCAGCGACAGCATCAATGTTGGCCTGTCACTGGAAGTGAAGCAGAAAGAAGGAACCGGAGAAATTATCCTCGTAGGTAATCCCGATGCCACCCGCCTCGCCATCGAAGGTCCGCGCGGCAAGGTATTCGTCATCAAAACAAGCGAAATAGACGCAGGGATAGAACTGGGACTGGATGCGCTGCGCCTTGTCGTGAAAGGTGGCGATGGCGACGGCTTCCTCAGCACCATTCTGGGGGATGACGGCATCACGGCAGAAGCTGGGTTTGGCTTTGGCCTCTCCAAGCAGGGCGGCATGTATTTCACGGGTAGTGGCGGTCTGGAAATCCAGCTTCCCGCACATATCGAGCTGGGGACGCTGGAAATTCAGGGGCTGCTGATCGCCCTGAAGCTCCGCGAAGGAAATTTCGTGCTGGAAGGCGGTGCCAACTTCAAGCTGGAGTTGGGGCCACTGGTCGGCGTGGTGGAGAATACCGGCATTTCCGCCACCCTTTCCTTCCCCGAAAATGGCGGCAATCTCGGCCCTGCCAACCTCGCCTTCGGCTTCAAACCGCCGAACGGCGTGGGCTTGTCCATTGATGCTGGTGTAGTAAAAGGCGGCGGATATCTCTTCTTCGATTTCGACAAGGAAGAGTATGCAGGAGCACTGGAACTGGAAGTGGTTGGGTTCCTCACCCTCAAAGCCATCGGCCTGATTACCACCAAAATGCCCGATGGCAACAAAGGCTTCTCGCTGCTGATTATCATCACGGCGGAATTTGGCACGCCCATCCAGCTTGGCTTCGGCTTCACCCTCAGCGGAGTTGGCGGGCTTGTGGGACTAAACCGCACCATGCTGCTTCAGCCCTTGGCCGAAGGTGTGCGCTCTGGCGCGATCAACAGCATCATGTTCCCCACCGATGTCGTGGCTAATGCGCCGCGCATCATCAGCGACCTGCGCAGCTTCTTCCCGCCGGAGGAAGGCATTTTCCTCATCGGCCCCATGGCAAAGCTGGGCTGGGGTACGCCCAACCTGATTACCCTTTCGCTAGGCATTATTATAGAAATTCCCGGTAACATCGCCATTGTCGGCGTCCTTAAAGTCGCCCTGCCTGATGAAGATGCCGCATTGCTTGTTCTTCAGGTGAATTTCATTGGCGCTATCGAGTTCGACAAAAGCCGCGCATGGTTCTTCGCCAGTCTGTTCGAATCGCGCGTGCTGTTCATCACTATCGAAGGAGAGATGGGTATCCTTATCGGCTGGGGCGAAGATGCAAACTTCGTGGTCAGCGTCGGCGGATTCCACCCTGCCTTCAATCCGCCTCCCCTGCCATTCCCCAGCCCGCGCCGCATTGCACTGGATATCCTGAACACCCCCTACGCCCGCATCCGGGTGGAAGGCTATTTCGCCGTAACCTCCAACACGGTGCAGTTTGGCGCGGCGGTGGAGCTGTTCTTCGGCATCAGCGCCTTCAATATCGACGGGCATTTAGCCTTCGATGCGCTGTTCCAGTTCTCGCCGTTCTATTTCATCATCACCATTTCAGCGTCACTGTCGGTGAAGGTATTTGGCGTCGGTCTATTCAGCGTGCGGATGCGCGGGAAGCTAGAAGGCCCTACCCCGTGGCATGTCGAGGGAACCGGTTCCATCTCGCTGCTGTTCTTCGATATTGATGTGGACTTCAGCCACACATGGGGCGACGAGGTCGAAACTATCCTGCCACCGATTCCGGTAATGCCTCTGCTCAAAGGCGAATTCGAAAAGCAGGAAAACTGGCGCTCGTTGATTCCCGATAGCAACCGCCTGCTGGTGAGCCTGCGCACCATAGACAGCAGTGCCGATCTGGTGCTGCATCCGGTGGGAGCGTTGAAAATCAGCCAGCGCGCCGTACCGCTGGATTTGACACTGGATAAGGTTGGCGCTCAAAAGCCGGGCGATGCGAACTACTTCACCCTCTCCGTCACCAGCGGCGGCTTGCAGCAAAAAAGCGAGGCCGAAGAATCCTTCGCCATCGCCCAATTCAAGGAGATGGATAATAGCCAGAAACTAAGCAGCCCTCCCTTCGAGCCCATGCAGGGTGGAATGGAGCTTTCCGTTTCCGGCAACACGCTGGATACCAGCCTCGGCGTCAAACGCGTGGTGCGCTATGAGAGCATCATCATCGACAACAACTACAAGCGCTTTGTCCGTAAATTCCTCAATTTCATCCCTGCCCTTTTCGGCCTGTTCCTGAATGGCGGCGCCGTCACGAAGTCCGAGCTGTCGTTTGCGGCGAAAAAGCAAAAAGGGCTGATGAACGAGAAAATCGAAATCAAGCCCAACAGCTACGCCGTTGCCTTTAACGATAATAACGTGGCCATGAGCGGCGCAGTGAACTTCTCCAGTTACGCGAAGGCGCAGGAATATATGAACGCCCAAATCAAGAATGACCGCACGCTTCACGGCAATGTGCATGTCATCCCCAGTGCGGAATTGCAGGAGGCAGCATGAGCGACGAAATAGGTACATACGGCTTCCTCCCGTGGCTGCGTCAGGGCGTGGCCAATAACATTTCCAGCGCCGATCTGGACACCTCGGTCAAACTGCGCACCAGCGTGCATCTGGAACTGGCGCTCACAGGGAAAGCCGTGGGTGGCGATCCTGACCTTGTAGAACCCATTCCGCGTGACGTGGCGCTCTATGGGCCCGGCGACATTATCGGCATTGATTCCAAGGCGATCATCAAGAATGAGCCACGCAACTGGATCACCAATTTTGAAACCAACTACATGCCCTATGTGGATTTCTACGACGAGGATTTCCCATGGCGCTACACCCCCGCCGCACCGGACAAGGCAAAGCACCGCCTGCGTCCATGGATTTGTCTCGTCGTGCTGAAAGAGGACGAGTTCAAGGACGGGCAGAACATGAAGGACCGTCCGCTGCCATATTTCGAGGCGGTGAATGCCGTCGCCAGCTTTCCCCCGGCAGGCCAGCTATGGGCTTGGGCGCATGTGCATACTAACCGCGACATCGTGAAGAAAAACGATCATGTGGTGAACACCGACAAGAACGCGGTGATTTCCAGCCTGCAATCGCTGCTGAACGAAAACCCCGATCTCGCCTATTCGCGCATTCTCTGCCCGCGCAAGCTGGATGTAAACACTGCCTACCACGCGTTCCTTGTGCCCGTATTCGAAACCGGGCGGTTGGCCGGGCTTGGCCACAAGCCGGAGGAAGCACCGGCGGACGTTCATGCCACCTTCTCCGCCTGGGGCGATTATACCGGGCGGCCGGAACCGCAATCTTTCCCCTATTATCACCGCTGGTATTTCCGCACCGGAACCGTGGGCGACTTCGAATATCTGGTGCGCCTTCTGAAACCGCAACCCATGGATTCCCGCGTGGGTCGGCGCGATATGGACGTGCAGAAACCCGCCGTGCAGATTCGCGGCATTACCGATGCCGATCTGGGCGGCATCCTGAAGCTGGGCGGCGCGCTGAAAATTCCGTTCGATACTCTGGGCGACGCCGACAAGGCGGAAGTCCTCAAATATGACGGATGGGCTGAGCCCTATCCCCATGACTTCCAGCGCGATCTGGCATCCTTCATCAACCTTGCCGACAACTACCAGAACCAGTCCGCGCTCGATGCCAACCAGAACGCGGCTCTAGGAATGGATTTCATCAACGATCCCGATCCGCTCATCACCGCGCCGCTATATGGCCGCTGGCACTCCATGACCCAACGGCTGGAAATGAGCGATACACCCACCGCCACCAGCCGCAACTGGGTGCACGAGTTGAACCTCGACCCCCGCTGGCGCGTAACCGCTGGATACGGCACCGGAGTCGTGCAGAAGAAGCAGGAAGAATACATGGACGCGGCATGGGATCAGATTGGCGATGTGCTGGCCGCCAACCGCAAAATCCGCTTCGCGCAGTTCGCGTGGCTAGCCGGCATGGTATGGCACAGCACGCACCTGACGCCTGTCGCCAATGTCTCCATCGCAAAGGCCATCGCCCTTACCCGCCCGCTTCACGCCCGCGTGCTGATGCAAGGAAAGACGCTGCTACATACGGTAAAGAACAGCCTTGTTCCTCCTGCCGCCTTGTCGTCCCCCATGCGCCGCGTGATGCGCTCCAGCAGTCGGATCATCAAATATCTACCTTTCACGGACACCCTCAAACCCGATACGCTGATTACCCGCCTGAACGACGAGGAAATCACCGTCGCTCCACCCAAAACCACACCGGAAGATTTACCCACCGTTGGAGAACTGGTGGAAGACGCCAAACCCGAAGCGCCTTCGTTGATTGAATGGATAGCAAAATATCCATGGCTCATCTGGCTGGTGATCGTCCTGTTACTGGTGCTCTTGCTCTTCCTGCCCTTTAGCTGGATTCTGCTGGGTGCTGTCGCCTTGGCCATTCTGGGCCTTGCCGCACTTGCCGTATGGACGCAACGCTGGAAGCGCGACACACAAACCATCGACGACATCAAAGAAGAAAACCAGTCACCGGACAATGTCAATCACCTGCCCAAAAGCCCCGATTTCCAAATCATCCCCCTCGATATCGGCAATCCCACGCTTCCCTTCACTCCCACTCCGGGCGCAACCGACAGCGTAGAAGGCATTCGCTTCAAGGAAGCACTGAAGGACACTTATGAATTCGTGCAAATCAGCGGCGAAGTGGCCGTCCGCCCCGTACGTACATCCATCGACCTAGCACAGGTGGCCGAAACCACG
This sequence comes from Nitrosomonas sp. Nm166, assembly GCF_900112825.1. GTDB lineage: Bacteria > Pseudomonadota > Gammaproteobacteria > Burkholderiales > Nitrosomonadaceae > Nitrosomonas. The sequence continues at coordinate 9,522 of NZ_FONE01000051.1, forward strand.
CTGGTGGGCATCAACCCCACCATCACCCTGCCCCGCTTGGTATTAAGCCAGATACTTATTCCCATCCATATTGCGGAACAGTTGCCGGAGACTTTTACCGAGGCAATGGCTTATCCAGTGATTGATATACCGATGTACAAACCATTGGTCGATATTTCGTCGGAATTATTTCTCCCAAACATCAATTTTGTACCTCAAAACAGCATTTCCTTGCTCGAAACGAACCAGAAATTCATCGAAGCCTACATGATCGGCCTGAATCATGAATTCGCGCGCGAATTGCTGTGGCGCGAATATCCAACCGACCAGCGCGGCAGCTATTTCCGCCAGTTCTGGGATGTCAGCAGCTACCTGAACAAAGACGGTTTAGACGAAGAAACCCTCCGCGAAAAACTGCGCGACATTCCGCCGCTGCATCGCTGGTCGCGCTATTCCGAACTGGGCGAGCACGACCACCGAGAAACCGAGGGTGAGACAGAAGAAGAACTGGTTCTGGTCATCCGAGGCGAATTACTGAAAAAATACCCCACCGCCGTCATCTACGCCCACCGTGCCAAATGGCAGTTGAAGGAAAACGGCGAAATCGACAACACGAAAGAGCGTGTGCTGGTCGAAGATACCCCCATCGAAAATCATATCAAAACACCGCTTTATGAAGCGAAAGTCCACCCGGACATCAACTTCTTCGGATTTGATATTACCGCTGCGGAAGCCAAAGGCGGAAGTGGGGAAAATCCCGGCGACGATCCGGGCTGGTTCTTCGTCATCAAGGAACGCCCCGGCGAGCCGCGTTTCGGTCTGGATATCGATCGCGACAGCGACATTAACCTGTGGAACGACCTGAGCTGGGATGACGCCCTGCCCGGCGGCGTGGCCGGAGAACACCTCCAGATCACCAACGCCACCCCGACGATCACACTGACGAACCCGGCAGGTGACCCGTCCCTGCAGGAAAAGCTGGAGCAATATGAAGAAGACAAACACATCACGTGGAGCAAGGACACCAATGCGGCGCAACTGGCCTATATCCTGTATCAGGTGCCCGTGCTGGTAGCCGTCCACGCCTCCGAAATGTTACCCAAGCAATAAGAGTACGATATGCCTTTTAACGACGCCCAGAAGCAAATGAATCAGGCGCAGGCCGCACGGCGGCAACAGGAGCTTGAGCTCTTCACCGCAAAGGAAAAGCTGGCAAAGCTTGGCCGCGCCAAAGACAAGGCGGCACGTTTTTCAGAGCAGGAGGCTGCGGCATTAGCCAAACAGGAAAAAGCCCTGCAAAAGCAGATGCAAAAGATCAAATCCTCATTGCTTGACGCACAGGCGGCGGAGCTACAGGCACGGCTGGCTTTCAAGGACTTTTCCGACCCCCGGAAACACCTTTCCCAACTCAGCGATGACACGCCCATCCTCCTCTTCCCCCTACGCATCGAAACACGCTTCAAAACCCTCACCCGTCGCGGTGCGCCCGCCACAGCCGCCGCTCCCGCCGCGCACCATGAGCTATGGGTGCGCGTGTATCCGGACGATATAGCGGTAGACGGTTTCGAGCCGCTGCTGTCGGAAAGCGAAGCAAAAAATGCGGCGTCCTACTTTGCCGCCATAGAGGCCGCAGGAGACGACGAAGGGCTGAAACGCGCCGCATGGCGTTCGCTGGCGGCAAGCCACGGCAGCGGGCGGGCGCATTGGATCGTGCAAAATGCACAGCCACAAAATGGGGCGGAACCCGACACCAAGCTGCAAGGCTGGACACAAGCGCCCAAAACCCATGTGCTGCCGGAGCGGCTGGTGCTGATGGCCTTCAATAACGGCACGGAAGTCCCAGTGCTGGAAGTGATCAACGAGCCGATTCCTGCCTCCCTTGCTGTCGGCCCTGATCCTTCGCTAGATGAGAGCGAGCAAATCCGCATTGAAGACGGCAATATTGTCGTGAATCCGGAAATGAAATGGATGGTGAATTTTGAAGAAGCTCTGGAAAAAGGCATGGGCTTCCGGATTCCGCTAACGCCGCAACAGGCACAAGACGGCTTCGACAAGCTCTACGTGCTGGGCGTCAAGCTGGGAACGGATAGCACGGAAGGCAAACAGGCGCTGGAAATCCTGTTTGACCATCACCACCACAGCCGTAAGGGCTTTGGCCTATTGCGGCAGGGCACGCCCACCAACAACACCGATACCGAAGGCGCGGAATATAGCTGGCAGGAAGACACGGACGAAAGCTTCGACCACTATTTCCCAACCACCGCCCCCTCCGACCCCACCGAATGGGAAACGAAGAAAGACGGACGAACCCTTGCGGAAATGCTGGGGATCGACGCCGCCGTCCTACAACCCGTCCGGCATTATTACCATACCGACATGGCGGAAGCCAAAGCCATGCACCATGCGCTATGGCCCGCCACGCTGGGCTATTTCATGGAAAACATGATGGAGCCGGTCTTCCCCGATGCTACCATCCGTCAGACGCGGGATTTCTTCTGCCGCTATGTCAGTGGTCGCGGAGCTATCCCCGCCATCCGGGTAGGCAAACAGCCCTACGGCATCCTGCCCGCCACACCCTTCCGTCGCATGCAATGGTTGCGCCGCGCCGACAAAGGCTTCATGCTGAAACTCTACAGCATCTTGCAAACCATGAGCGGCGACTGGGACGAACTGCTGGACGATGTCGCGCATATAGGTAAAGACGGCGACCCGCATCAATTGCTGCTGGACATCGTCGGCCTGCATCCGTCCTCCGTCGAGTTTTACTCCCGCAACGCCCAAAGCTTCGAACAACTGCTCAATACCTTCGCCCTGAAAGGATTAGGCGGAGTCTTCATCGCAGCGTTGATTGCAGCGGGTTATGTGAAAAGCGGCATGAACCTGCTGGAAAAATTCGGCTACACGCCCGAACGGGAAGGCGAAGGCATTCCCGATATGCTGCAGAAATTCTTTTTCGATCGCGGCGACCTGCTCAAAGGCCCGATCGTGGACGACGTTCCCCTGTCAGAAACCGAAGCGATCCGCGACTACACCGATGACGGCAGGAATTACATCGAATGGCTGATAGACGCCGCCAATACCTCGCACAATGCCCTGCGCGCCAAACAGGGCTTTACCGACAACAAAACACCCTCCGCCCTGCTTTTCCTGATGCTGCATCATGCATTGGATTTGGGTTATGTGGACACATCGCTCCGCCTGCATGTGAGCAAGGAAATCTATACTCCTGCGGAAATGGTAAAAGCGCGACAGGAGCCGAAGTTCATCCATATCCAAGAGCAGAACGACGCCGGAAGCCGCTGGAAAGACCTCTATAAGGCCGATGCGCGCATCACCGGGGATGCCACCCTCCAACTGGGCGACTTCATAGCTACGATTATTCCAGATTCAGACGATGCCCGACAGCTACGCGACCAACTGGATGCGCTGGATTACCTGAAGAACGTGCCGACCGCGCGGCTGGAGCGGATATTCGCCGAACATCTCGACCTCTGCACTTACCGTCTGGACGCATGGATACAGGGACTGGTGCATTATCAGCTCGACCTGATGCGTCATCAGCGGCAGGAAGTACGGCAGGGTATCTACCTTGGTGCGTATGGCCTGCTGGAAAATGTCCGCCCGGAAAACAAGGTGCTGACCCCGGTGCAACTGGAGCCGGAGCTGGAAAAAATCTTTGCCGACCCCGTGCATCCGCTCACCAGCGACAGCACTAACGGCGGCTACATCCATGCCCCCTCCACCAATCATGCCGTAACTGCGGCGGTACTGCGCAACGGCTATATCGAAAACGCCAGCGCGGAAAACTCCGGCAGTTTCGCCGTGAACCTCACCTCCAACCGCGTGCGGCTGGCTATGGGTATCATCGAGGGGATGCAGTCCGGGCAAAGCCTCGCCGCCCTGCTGGGTTACCAGTTGGAACGCGGGCTGCATGACAACCACACCGCAGAAGTGGACGAAATCATCTATAACCTGCGTCTGGCCTTCCCCTTGCGCTCCAATCGCATGAAAGACACGCAGGTGGACGATCTGGATTCCATCGACACGGTGGAAGCGCGCAACGTGGTGGATGCCCTTTCCCTCATCGAGCACATCCGGAAAACGGGAAATAAAAACTATCCATTCGGCCATTCCAAACTGCCTGCCAACCTTTCCACTACGCAAAAGCAGGTAATCGACGCGGAAGTGGAACGCATTCTGAACATCAACGATGCGGTAGCCGACCTGGCCATTGCCGAAAGCGTGCATCAGGTGGTGCAGGGCAATTACGACCGGGCATCCGCCACGCTGGACACTTACAGTAAAGGCAACTTCCCACCCACACCGGATGTGATCAAAACCCCGCGCAGTGGATTCACCCTCACCCACCGGGTCGGCCTGCAACTGGAGACCGGGCTGAACCCAGCGGCGGCCGGAAACACCACTCCACGCTCCAAAGCGGAACCCGCAGTCAATAAATGGCTGGCTTCCCTCCTGCCCTCCATGGATGCATTGGCCTGCAAGGTGGAATTCACCACACCCGCAGGTATCACTCAAAGCGAGATCATCACGCTGGCCATGCTGGGTTTCCTCCCCATCGACGCGCTGTATATGGTGAGCCTGCACAGCACGCAGGCGATGGCCTCGCTGGATGACGCCTTCACCCTCTACGTTCTGGAGAATTTCTCCGTCGCGCCCGATAGCGATATCAAGCTACTCTATACCGAGCCGCTGACAGGCAAGGTCTCCCTCCATGAGGTAGCTCCCCTGCTGCACAGCCTGCAGGCATTACTCCAGCGTTCCCGTCCGTTGAATGCCAGCGACGTTTCGCTGATGCATGAAGGCACAGTGGAAGCCGCCAAGCAGAATACGGCGGACAAAGCGCGCATTACTTTGTGCCGCACCGAGTTGAACACCCTGAAAACGCAAATCAGCAACTATGCCAATGCGCTTTCAGCACTGCTAACGCCGGAAGACGCAAATCTCATTATGCCCGAACTGGATGCCATCATGCCGGATTTGGCGAAACTGCTGCAAAAGCTGGCATTCTTCGGCCTGCCGCAGGCTGGCAGCGGCTTTATCTTCGGATGGCAGCAAACCCATTTCCGCAATCTGTCGCAGCGTCTGGAGACTTTCCTGCAACGCCAGCAGGAACGATTAGACAGCTTTGATGCAACCATGGCCGAATATGCCGCTCTTCCCGGCACCACCACGGATGCCGAGCGTTATACGCTGTTGCAAACGGCGGAGCGTTTCATTTCCACCAAGCGTGGGGATACGAGCGCCCTCACTCCCGCCGCGTTCCGCAACGATCTGCTGAATGTGCGCAAACCCGCCTTCGAGCAATGGCTCAGCGATGCGCTCGATGTGCTGGCCAGCGCCTCCCTTTCCGATATGTATGCCGCGCTGCTGCCAGTCGTGGCCGCCGTGCCGGATATCGACACAGAAACCTTCGCCCTGACCGAAGAACAGCCGCAACTTCTGCTTTTTGCCAAAGACTTGCTCACAAAATCTCAAGCGATACGCAATGATCTGCAAATCCGTTTGGATGCGGTGGATACGCTGATAGTCCAGCACGATGCCGCAGCAACCGCTCCGAAAAAAGTAACCGCGCTGCTTGAGGCAGGTAAGCTGCTTCTAGGCGAGGATTTCAAAATCGTTCCCGAATTCGCGCTATCGCCCACACAGGCGACGGAATGGCAGAGCGCCTATAACGACCAGCCCCAGCTTCTTTCGCACCAAACGGCCACGCTTAAGGAAGATTTCCCGATAGACAACTGGCTCTACGGCATCGCCCGCGTGCGCGAGAAAATGGGCCATGTGGAAAAAACCGCGATCATGGCCGAGGCCTTAGCCGACAAAACCCTTGCCCTTGAGCCGGTACAACTACCCTACCGCGCAAACGATAGCTGGCTGGCGCTTGAATACCCAGACGCCACCAAAATCACCGAGGACAAGCTGCTTTACACCGCGCATTATGCCGCACCGTTCGACAGCACCCGCCCGCAATGCGGCCTGCTGCTCGACGAATGGACGGAGGTTATCCCCGGAACGGAAGAAACAACGGGGCTTACTTTCCACTACGACCGCCCCAATACCGAGCCGCCGCAAACCCTGCTGCTCGCCACTCCGGCGGATTTTACAGGCAAATGGCGCTGGCAGGATTTGGTGGACACGCTGCACGACACGCTTGATTTGGCTAAGAAACGCGCCGTCGAGCCGGAGCAGATAGACCGCACGTCTTATGCGCGCTTTTTGCCCGCGCTGGTGTCCGCCTTCACGATCTATCCCATTACCGCAAGCCTTAATCTGGCACTGAATAACCAGTTTCACCTATTTAAAGGAATGGAAGATGAATAAGTACATTGCCATCGAAGATATTCAGCCGGTACTGCTAAAGGAAATCCTCATTCCTTCCATCACCATGTGGAACCGGCTGGAAGGCAGGCCGCGCACCGATAATTTCGACCGCGCACTGAAAGCAGAGGTGCGGGATGCGTTGTTCATGCTGACCAAGCAATGGCAAATGGGCGAATTTCAAGGCGACGATGCCGGGTCACCTATTTTCGCCAAAGTGCATATGGAAACCACACAAATCACCCGTTACCGCGCCGCCTCCAACCCCATGCAGGCATTCCAGAATGATGTGCCACTCGAAACTAAAGTGGAACAGCGCGCCTTTCCGCTATTGCTGGATATGCGGCTGGCCATGGGGCGGCATTGGCTGAAATTGCTGAAAACACCTGAGCTCAGCCCGCTGAAAGGGGGCTTCATCAAGGCGTTCCCCATCACCGCGCCCGATCCTCTTAGCCGCGCAGATGCCTCAATTGCCGCACACCAGCAAAACTGGCAGACATTCTCCGCCGCTGCAGGCCGGACAATGGACGGTGGCGCGCTGTATACGCATCTCAAAGAAAATACCGTCAACCGGCCATACGATGCGCTGACTCCCGCAGTTCCCCTTACTGCCGCGCAAAAAACTGCATTAAATGCATTGGGAGAGAAATTCGTCGCTTGGTTCGAAAAGCTGTTCTACCAGCCCACCGACCCGAAAAACAACGCATGGCTCCCGGAGAGGCTGGAATACCAGTTCGCCTGTTCCGCTCCCATCAAAGACAGCCAGAAAGTGCTGGAAGCGGAAGAATATTATCACGGTCATCTGGATTGGTATAATTTTAGCATCTCCCCCAACGGCGCGCTGGAAGAAGCGAGAAATGAACCCGCAAATGTGGAAGGCGCCATCACTACCTCCTTCTTTCCCGTGCTCATCCAGTTCGATGGGATGCCCAATACCCGCTGGTGGACGTTCGAGGAAGGCAAAACCAATTTCGGCAATATCAATCCCGATACGACAGATCTGAACAAGCTCATGCTCATGGAATTCGGCCTGATCTACGCCAACGACTGGTTCCTTGTGCCTTTCACCCTGCCCGCAGGCTCTCTGGCCAAGGTGCGCGGCATGGCGGTCACCAATGTCTTCGGCGAACGCACATGGATTCAGGCGGCGGGCACGGGCAACGACGAAGACTGGCAGCGCTGGAGCATGTTTGCGCTGGACACCAAGGGATCGGACGCCGTAACCGCAGATACCAGTCTGCTCCTGCTGCCCACCAACCCCAAGATACAGGAAAGCAAACCGCTGGAGGAGGCCTGCCTCGTCCGCGACGAAATGGCCAATATGGTCTGGGCGATCGAAACGCAGGTTCCGCTGGCATCCGGCGAGGCCAAATCAGGCAGGGAAGCCGCGCTGGAACTGCACAATCACTACAAGCGGATTATTGCCGGCGAAGGGCCGGCTCCCGTTGTTCCCACCATCGAGAATAACGCCACCATCCGCTACCAGTTGCTAAACAGCGTGCCGGAAAACTGGATTCCCTTCATCCCCGTTCATGTTCCGGGCAGCAACCGCCAAGTGCAGTTGCAGCGCGCCTCCATGCCGCGCCTGATAGAAGGAGATACGCAGCCCATCCAGAAAGTAAAACCACGTACCGATCTGCTGCGTCACGGTCTGGATGTGGGGCAATCCTATTTCCTGCATGAGGAAGAAGTGCCGCGCGCAGGCATCTGCGTCAGCCAATCCTATCAGCGCACCCGGTGGACGAACGGCAGGGTCTATAACTGGTACGGCACCCGCAAGCGCACCGGGCGCGGCGAAGCCTCCAGCGGGCTGGCCTTCGACCAGATACTCCCCATTAAAGCAAAGAAAGAATCTACCTAAGAACCTGTTCGAGATCTAAAGTAAATTAACAAGAATATATGGTATTCATTGCATTTTTTGAAATCTAATTGTGTCAGAAAATAATAGAATTTATCCGAGTGATCTAACACGAGAACAGTTTGAAACAATACGACCATTGCTTGTAGCGGCTAGAAAGAAGACAAAACCGCGCAAAATTGATCTTTTTCACGTGTTTAATGCAGTTTTGTATCTATTGACAGGTAGTCAGTGGCGAATGTTGCCCAATGTCTCGGGTCAATTAGTTACCCCTGCAAAATACTAGCAAGCTAGAGAATTAGAGGATTTTAATAAATTGTGTATCCTTCTTGAGTGCCTTTCAGGCAAAATGATCTGCGCCCCATTGACTTCACGTCTGCTGCGGTAACCGCGATCGCATACCGCCTGCTTGGCAGCTTTTCCGCGAGAAATCTCAACATGGCGCAGGATTTCGGATAACGTACTGCTATCATGCAGGTTCTGTTCGTGACTGACTACGCCAACGATCAGATTGCCTTGCGCGGTACTGGCGATGGATGCCTTGCTGCCATATTCATATTGGCTATGTCACAATTAGTTGTTGAATCTGTCTTGTTTTCCCAAGAGATGCAAGGAAACAAAGGGTTGGTGTAATACTTTGACCGAGGTGGTCAATCATTCTGTGCCATCCGAGGTAAC
>NZ_FONE01000077.1 GCF_900112825.1 Nitrosomonas sp. Nm166
ATTACATGATTCCGGCGGCGATTGTGGTGCTGGAGAATCTGCCGTTGAATGCCAACGGCAAGGTGGATCGCAAGCAGTTGCCGGAACCGGAATTTGTCAGCGTGGATGAATACGAGGCGCCACAGGGCGAAGTCGAAGAAGCGTTGGCTGCGATTTGGAGGGAAGTTTTGGGGATGCCGAGAGTCGGGTTGCACAACAACTTTTTTGATTTGGGAGGACATTCACTGTTGCTGATTAAGGTCAAGCAAAAAATGGGAGAGCATCTCGGTGTGAACATTGCCATCATTGATTTGTTTAAGTACACCACGATTGCAAGCTTGGCGAAATTTCTGAGTCAAGGAAATTCAGGTCAAGCATCTTTGCAAAACCACCGGGAGCGAGCACAGCGTCAGCGCAACACTTTTATTCAACGAAAACGGAAAATAGAGAGAGCACATTAATGCATAACCTTGAAGAATTGCCGGAAGGCGCGGATCTTGATATTGCCATTATCGGCATGGCATGCCGCTTTCCTGGCGCGGACGATATCGAGTCTTTTTGGCGTAATGTGAAAGAAGGGGTGGAATCGATCACTTTTTTCACTGATGAGGAGTTGCTCGCGCGCGGTGTACCTGCTGAGACGTTAAAAGATTCGCATTACATCAAAGCAAGTGCGCAACTGAACGATGTGGATTTATTTGATGCCTCTTTTTTTGGTTATACGCCACGCGAAGCGGCAGAAACAGATCCACAGCACCGGCTTTTTCTTGAAATAGCCTGGCAAGCTTTGGAAGATGCTGGCTACGATTCATCGACGCATGAGAATCCGATAGGGATATATGCGGGCTGTGGCGAGAATACCTATTTGTTGCTGAATTTGCTGCCCAGCGGACGTATGTTGGACAAGCAGGATATTTCTGCATTGCAGGGATTGATGAATGGAAACAATAAAGATTCCATGACAACCACCGTCGCGTATAAGCTCAACTTGCGCGGGCCCGGGATTACTGTACAAACGGCTTGTTCCACTTCACTCACAGCGACACATATGGCTTGCCGAGGTTTGCTCAATCATGAAGCTGATATGGCCATTGCTGGCGGTGTATGGATCAATTTGTTACATGAAAACGGTTATTACTATGAACCTGGGGCTATACTGTCACCAGATGGTCACTGCCGTGCTTTTGATGACAAGGCGGCAGGAACAGTGGTAGGTAGTGGTGCGGGCGTTGTGGTATTGAAGCGGCTGGTTGATGCGCTGGCAGATGGAGATACGATTCATGCGGTAATTAAGGGTTCGGCTATTAATAATGATGGTTCGGCTAAAGCAGGCTATACCGCCCCAAGCGTTGCAGGGCAGGCGGATGTGATATTGGCAGCCCAGGCGATTGCAGGCATCCCGGCTGATACTATCAGCTATATTGAGACACATGGGACTGGTACTACGTTGGGCGATCCGATCGAAGTTGCGGCGTTAACACAGGCTTTCCGCGAAAGCACCGACAGGCGGGGATTTTGTGGCATCGGTTCGGTTAAGACGAATGTGGGGCACCTGGATGCGGCTGCAGGGGTAGCAGGGTTGATCAAAACAGCACTTGCGTTGAAGCACCAGACGCTGCCGCCCAGCCTGAATTTTGAGCAGCCCAACGCACAAATCGATTTTTCCTCCAGTCCTTTTTACGTGAATACGGTGAGCCAAGCTTGGCCAGATGGTGCGACGCCGCGCCGTGCGGGCGTCAGTTCTTTCGGCATCGGCGGCACCAATGTGCACATGATTGTCGAGGAAGCGCCATCAATCAAACCATCTGGTCCTGCACGCGATTGGCAGTTACTGATGGTTTCAGCACACAGCCCTGACGCATTGGAGAAGGCAGTGATGCGTTTACAGGATCATATTGCGACTCATCCGACGCAGCCATTAGCTGATATTGCTTACACGCTTCAGGTGGGCAGAAAGGGTTTTTCACATCGGGCAGTTGTGTTATGCCGCGATCACAGTGAAGCTGCCGTATTGTTGAAAGCTCGGGAGGAAGGTTGTTTTTTGTCCCAACAAGTAGTATCTGAAAATCGTCCGGTTACATTCTGCTTTCCAGGACAAGGCGCGCAATATATCGATATGGCGCGCGATCTTTATCAGCACGAACCGGTTTTCCGGCAGGAATTCGATCGTTGTCTGCAATTATTAAAGCCGCACCTTGATTTTGACCTGTTTGCCATACTGTATCCAGATACCGGCGAGACGGACCGCGCTGCAGCGTCGGCGCGACTGGAACAAACAGAAGTTACGCAGCCTGCATTGTTCGTTATTGAATATGCATTGGCGCAATTGTGGATGTCTTGGGGCATCAAGCCCACATCAATGATCGGTCACAGTGTGGGCGAATATGTGGCTGCTTGCCTGGCGCAAGTATTTTCCCTGGAAGATGCCTTGCGGCTGGTTGCCGTGCGCGGGCGCCTGCTGCAGCAGATGGAGACTGGTGCCATGCTGGCAGTTATGCTGCCTGAAGCGGAGCTTGCGCCTTATCTGAACATGGGTTGTGATCTGGCGGCTGTCAATGGGCCTGCGCTGTGTGTTTTATCCGGCCCGATTGAGGTGATTGAACAAATCGAACAGCAATTGAAGAAACAAGGCGCTGAGTGCAGGCGACTGCATGTGTCGCATGCTTTTCATTCGCGCATGACGAAAGAAATATGTCCTGTCTTTGTTGATGTAGTTGCCGGAATCAAGCCTAAACCCCCTAAGATTCCTTTTTTCTCTAATCTGAGTGGTAATTGGATCACTGCTCAGGAGGCGACGAGTGCTGATTACTGGGGACGGCATTTGCGTGGAACAGTGCGATTTAACGATGGTTTACACAAGTTATTGAGTAACCCTGCGCAGGTTCTTCTGGAAGTTGGGCCAGGAGAAACATTAATGACGCTGGCACGGCGCCATCCTTTGGCAGAGCCGGAACACCTGATGTTGTCATCATTACCCCATCCAAGTAAAGGTCATCTAGCCCAGAAACATTTGTATCTAAGTCTTGGACAGCTTTGGCTGAATGGCATAGCGATCGACTGGGATGGCTTTTATACCCATGAAAATCGACATCGTGTTTCATTGCCGACATATCCATTCGAGCGTCAATCTTACTGGATTAAGCCTGAAGAGCGGCATGTGGCAGCATCCCACCGTGCTGCAATCAATTCTAATGTAGCGGAAGTGGAAAAATTTCATAGCTGTGCGTTAACGGATTGGTTTTATATGCCTTCCTGGCGTCGTACTGATGAAATCAGGCTGGACGATTCTAATCCTGAAACCACAGGTTCTTATTTGATCTTCAAGGATGAATATGGGCTCAGCACTGCGCTGACTGAACATTTGCTGTTACTGGGTGTGAACTCTATCGTCGTTTCTGCAGGCACTGCATTTAAACGCAAAAACGAGCATAGCTACAGCGTTTGCCCCGGCGAGCCGCAAGATTTTAATCAACTGCTACAAGGTATCCGTAGTGACGGTAAAACGATCTGTCATGTTTTTCATCTTTGGAGTCTAAGTGCTGAAGATGAGGCCAGATCTCAGGCGGAAAGTCTGGCAAGAAATTTTTACAGCCTGCTCTATCTTGCCAAGTCGCTGGAAAATAACAAAGCGCTCATTCCCCCGAATCAGAAAGCTGTTATTACAATTGTAACCAATCAATTGCAGGATGTGACCGGCAGTGAAGTGCTGTGCCCGGAAAAGGCCATGCTGTATGGGCCGTGCAAAGTTATTCCACAGGAATATTCATATTTGAGTTGCCGCATGATTGATGTTGAACTACGCGCATCAAATAGCACGGCACGATTAAAATTAGCCAGGCAGATTTTTGCCGAATCGCAAGCCGAGGTGGATGTTGCCATGATTGCTTACCGAGGGCCGTATCGCTGGATACAATTTTTCGAGCAGGTGCAGCATTATGAGTCTGTAAAAAATCGCCTCAAACCAGGGGGTGTATATTTGATTACCGGCGGATTGGGCGGCATCGGCTTGACATTGGCGGAATATCTGGCTCGGACTCAACAGGCCAAGCTGGTGCTTTTGGGTCGCTCGCCGGTTCCTGCACGCGAATGCTGGTCTGAAATTCTGTCAACAACCGATAAAGCCGATCCATTACGGCGCAAAGTGGAAAACATCCTGCAGCTTGAAGAATTAGGTGCCAAAGTATTGACATTGGCTGCAGATGTGTCCAATTCGGCAGAGTTGGAGTCAGCAGTGATGCAAGCGCGGCATCAGTTTGGCACGATTGATGGCGTGATTCATGCCGCCGGTGATGTGAGTGACGGATTAATTTCACTCAAAAAAGAGGAAACAGTGGCTCGGGTACTTGCACCTAAAGTACAGGGAATGCAAGCATTGCAAGCTATTTTCAACAATAATTCGCTGGATTTTATGTTGTTGTGTTCTTCACTGGCGTCGATGGCGGGTGGTCTCAGTAAAATCGATTACTGTGCTGCCAATGCTTATCTGGATGCGAGTGCTCACGCGGCTTATCGTGAGTCCAGTTTTCCGGTCATTTCAGTTAATTGGGATGGCTGGCGCGATGTTGGCATGGCTGCCGGCATGAACATGCCGGATGGTATAGGTATTGCACCAAAGGATGGCGTGGAAGTATTCGAGCGCATCGTAAACGGTCCGAATATTCCTCAGGTGATTATTTCAACCATTGATCTTACTTCTAGATTAGGCCAGACGCCGGACGATCTGATTGCACCATCTGCACTGTTTACCACTTCGACCAGGATAAAAAGATTTTCGAGGCCTGCATTGCAGACAATTTTTAAATCACCCGAAAGCGAGCTGGAAATAAGTATTGCGGAGATTTGGCAGAACCTTCTGGGAATGGAGTCAATTGGGATAGACGACAATTTATTTGAATTGGGTGGTGACTCATTACTGGGAATACAGCTTTTATCCAGAGTTCGAACCGGGTTTGCCGTTGAATTGCACCCAGTCGACTTTTTCAGAGAGCCAACGATCGCTGCTTTGGCTGCCATTGTTGAGACGAAGCTATTGGATGAGATTGAATGCTCATAAATGTAAAGCTTGAGCAGTCGTGAGCATCGCAAACGAATAATCGTGATCAATCAATAGGCATTAAATCAGAGGGTTTTATGGTAGACAATAATGATCTTGCGCAAAGGCGTGCGCGCCTGACGCCGGAGCAGCGTCAACGGTTGGCGCAGCGGCTCCAGTCGGGCAATGATTTGATGCGGCAAAAGACTAGCATTCCGCGCCGGCAGCCTGATGAACCGGTATTGCTCTCGTACGCGCAGCGACGCCACTGGTTTTTGTGGCAGTTGAATCCGCAAGGCACGGCATATCATTTGGGCGGTGTGTTGCGTTTGACGGGAGAGCTGGATCAGCAAGCCTTGCAGCAGAGTTTTCAGACACTGGTAACGCGGCATGAATCGTTGCGTACGATTTTCCGGGTGACTGAGGACGGACTGCCGGAGCAGATTATCACGTCGAAGGGCGAATTCAAGCTAACAATGATCGACTTGAGCGATTTGCCAATTGAGGAACGTATTCCGCGCGCGCATGCGGAAGCGATTCGGATTAACACCACGCCGTTTGATCTGACACAAGGGCCGCTGCTGCGGGTTGCGCTGATTCGCATTACGCCGCGGGAACACCATCTGGTGATTGTGATGCACCACATCATCTCGGATGCGTGGTCCAATCGCATCATTATCGACGAATTCGCCGCGTGCTACCGTGCCTGGGTACAGGGAATGGAACCCGTACTGCCGGAACTGCCGATTCAATATGCCGACTACGCGGCATGGCAGAACAACTGGCTGGAAGCCGGTGAGAAAGAGCGGCAATTAGCGTACTGGCGCAAGCAACTGGGTGACGACCATGCCGCGTTGCAATTCCCGGTGGATCACCCGCGCTCATCCTCCGGCAGCTACCGTGC
>NZ_FONE01000079.1 GCF_900112825.1 Nitrosomonas sp. Nm166
ACCGCCTTGATCAGACGCTTCCTGAGATCATTCGATAAGGGTTTTGGCATATGTCACCTCCTCATAGCAAGATCATCAACTATATCTCATCCTTTGAGAATCCTTATCGACTCTATTTAAGTGCAGAATGCTCTAAATTTTCTCCAGAACATATTTCTATTTCAGACGGAACTCTACCATCTGCTTCTGCCGAATTTGAAGATGTTGCTTTATTAGATTCAGAAAGCAGATGTCGACGCGCAAAGTAGACCTTTCTCAACATGACTATCATCAGAGACATAAGATAGCTTATGCCAAAGAAAATACGGTGTTTATAGTTCGTGCTAATGCAATACTTGAATTTCTCAAGCATTTTGACGTACCAGATAATACTATTCGCCAGTTGCGGTATAACTAATGGTATCCCTTAGAGAATAACAATGGTTTCCCTAGTATAAAAACCAAGGCTTCCCCGATTAACTTTGACTGCCGAAGAAATTATTATGGCATCACTTGCTAAATTTAACTCGGAGGCAAAGATCATGGAAACTCAAGAAACTATTACAACAATTTCTTTAATAGTAATAGCTGCTTTATTTTTTGTTGTCTTGCCAGTCAGTGCTGCAAACGCAGAAGAAATCTTGACTGCACAAGATCATCTGCAAATGGCAAAACATCATGAAGTTTTGTTAAAAGAAGCTGAAGCCAAACTGGTAGAACATAAAGCTGCTTTGGAAGATTACGAATCAAGATCAATGTATTATGGCCGTAGAGGTCAGGATTTCCAATCTCATGAGAAAGCTAATATTCGTGAGTACGAGAGATTAGTAGCCGAGAATAAAGCACAAGCAGCACTGTATTACAAGTTAGCTGGGGAAAGTCAAACACCAAAATTTATACGCGGTACCACCAGTAACACTCAAGTCAATTAATAAAATCTCAATATTAATTTGAAAGCCACTTAGATTTTAAGTGGCTTTTTTATAACTAGCAAATTCAAATATTATTCCGACTATGCCATTTTTTTTCTAAGTGAAATCTATGTTATTGATGGAAAAAGTTATGAAAATATTTGTGATTTTATTACTGAAAATTTGCGTTCTGAGCGGTTGTGCGACTCATAATCTTTCTTATCAGCCATCTCAAAATAACGAATGTGCTTTAGCGGGCAGGGCATTCATGTATTCTTGCATTAATCGAAGATAGCACTAAGAGTTCTATTTTTTTGTGAGTATCTCGAAAAATGCAGTGTGTTGGAATCCTTGGGTTTAGTTCGTACCATTTGGCCGTTGAGGTGTAGTACCCATCTTTCTTCCTCAGACGTCAATGATTTTTTTACAAAGCTGATTGTAAGTATATTACTTTAAATCTGTGTTCAAAAATCTGCAACAACAAACATGGGTATGTAAAGTATATAATTACCTAAAATATCCATCATTCTATAATTACTTGAGTTTTGCGAACAGATTTTAAGAATTTTGCAGCCATAAAACGGTCAAGTTCAAGAATCACTGATCCGTAGCTATAGTAATGTGTGCCGTTTCAACCTGTGAGTCGAAATGCACAAGTTGAAAACAGCATGAGATTGCTTCTATGGCTTACTGGACACGATAGGGCTAGCATTGAGGAAACCCCAGATGAAGTCTGTTTGCATTACTATCATGTTTGGCCGGCTGTTGTTATCGTTGTAAAACCAGAACGGATCAGGAATACCCTGATGACTTCGTGCATAGCCAAAGTCGGTCAGATTGCGTTCAAACACTGAGAGTGCAAGGAAATTAGCTGAACCATCGCTATTCAGTGCCGCACCAGCTCTTGCGTGACAACTAATACAGCTTGAACCATCCATAAAACCCGCCTCGGTTACCGAATTACCCAATAATGTCGATTGACCAATCGAGTTAACAAACTCCACTTGCGAGCCTTTGAGGCGAAAGTTACGCCATGCGATATCCTCTGGGTCAGGTTCAATCTGACTTGTGCTGCTACCGCTGCCAATATTTAATTGAGTTAGTAGCTTATCCCATTCCGGACGAATCATTTCCAGCGGATAACCTTTATCTGGATTGAAAACGATACTGGGCGAGTTCAACTGATCGCTATGCTGATTGGGTTTGACATAATTATCTGCAGTGCCAGCCGGGCGATTCTTATCGCTGCTTGCATAGCCATAAGCATCATTGCAGCCTGTGATATCGCAGCGGCCGGGCAGATTGATATGTTCGAAGGTGGTCCATACCCAATTGGGAATATCTTTAGAGGAAATATGGAATGCTACCAGGTGATGAATACCTTCCAGATTGCAAGTGAGCGGTGATTTGCTGATACCCAGCGCCTGCAGATCGATCTGTGTCTGCAGCAATTTGCTAATGTACTGCTTGGGGTCATCCGGCAATCCCAGAGCGACAGCAAGGTCATGATGCAGCCAGTTACTCTTGATCATGATGGCCTCCGGCGGCAAATCCACGCGAGACAACGCGCTAGGCTTCCCATCCTGAGGTGAGCGATTGGCAAGATGATAGGGCGCTTCTGTTTGCAGATTTTTCTGATTGACCTTAAATACGTCTATTACACCGTTGGCATTATATAAATTATTGGTGAACAGGTAATCATGGAATACCTTGTTGCGAACGGTCAGTTCAGCATTGGTCTGACGAATGACGCGACCAGTACTTTCTGCGTCGGATGGATTAAATTTCTTTATGATATCTGGTACCAGATCCTTAGTCTTACCATCGACAGATACCGCAGAACAGGAAGATACAGGTGTGGCTGCAGCCTTCTTCATAGACTGCAGTTTTACCATGCGGCTAAGGGGATTAAGTGCATCATGGAATGGTAGACGGGTATCGCGCTGCAAGGCAGGATCGCGCGCTTGCTCTTGCGCTTCTTCTGTCAAAGCATCAGTCAAACTTTTGAGTTTGGTCGCGTGCTGAATCCCTGGATAAACTGGACAATGATCGAGATCGTTGTTTGCTGACCCAGGTTGACAACAATGATCTTTACCAGGTGTTTGTCCAGACTGACAGAGTGCATAAGGCTGTGCTGGCCAGTTGTCATTCTCATCAGCCCAGTTTGACCAGAATTTAGCCTGAACTGCATCGGCAAATAGCTTCCAGGAAAACATATCCGGGCAAGTCATGGCAGCGTTGCTCAGAACCTTGCCTGTATTGTTATTGATAGTAACTAACGCACCTTCTTTAACAGTCATCGAACAATATTCGGCATCCTTTATGGCAGCCTGAAAATACAAAATAGAATCGATGCTTGTAGGTTTATAACCATCCGCATGAACAGGTAGCATGTTACTTAAGGCAATGCCAATCAGAACATTAAACAATAAAAGAGAACGTAGGATCATAATGTTTCTTCCAATTAAGATGTAGAGATAAAAAGTTATTGACGGATCGTAAAAGAAAATCTATACCGATATCTCTCCGAAAATAGTGTTTTAAGCGGTCTTAATCATTACTACTCTCATCAAAGAATATGTTAAGGCGAGCTATGCAAAATCCAGTCATCAGCGCCGAAAAAGTCCATCTGTTTTAGATAACTCCTTTTAAGCCGACTCAGTAAGGAGAGCGATCAAATCTTCAGTGCAGAGAAATAAAATTTTCAATATCACGGCGATGATTAAAACGGAATTCAGTTTCTTTCAGGTGCAGGTAGAAAGTGTGCGCAGGCACGCCATTGAACTTTGCCAAACGTCTTTTTGCAAAACTCCAGATAGATCGATACCGTTAATATGCCGTTCACCACAAGCAAACCCGTTGTCACCATGATGTACCCTAAAGTGCTTGTCAAAGCCAATGTCGACCAGCCCATCATAACTACGCCATCCATCGGAATGAATGATGGCATCAGGTGCTACATGCCCACGAATAATGCATGGAGCCAAACATCGGTATGAGCGTATTTGCTTAGATAAAGATCGATATGGCAACAATGATCCGTTCCATGAGGTCTTAATAGAATTTGTTATGAAGAAAAATAATCTATGCACCAAACCGTCATCCCACAGCTTCGTATTACTATGTCAACATGAGCCTGAAATTCTTCAAGGATGGATTAGGTGTTATGGTTGATTAGAAACATCAATTCGAGCCACATCTTCCAGTCTTCATGCAGCTTACTCGAAATGGTCAAACTATATTTCTAACAGAGCATAAGAGAGATTGTGAACCTGGGGGTGCAGTGTACTTTGTAGTACCCAATGTGAATAGCTGCTTTGCTGAGTTCACTGGTCGCGGTGTAGTTCCTGAGAAACCACCTGCAAATACACCTTGGGGTACTTGTGAAATGTTGCTAATCGATCCCGATGGCAATCGACTTCGTTTTGCGAGTGAGTATCAACGTGAGATTACATCTAATTGGACAATATTGAATGGTGAAAATTTATGATATTTAAGAAAAGATTAATATAACACCTGATCAAAGTGTTAAGATTTTCGTACTTGCACGAGCTTATATCTCGCAATCAAAAAACAATCGAACTATAAGATAGTAAGTATTTTATCTTCATCAAATGTATGACTGAAAACAACATTAAGCTATTCCAGTGAAGTTTCTGAAAATACAGCAGATGAATCCAAGCAATTAATGCTGTTCTCCTTGCTTATATTAGATCCGTCCCCTTGAAGTTGAAATTAAACTTATAAGCGAAGAAACATAATCAATAAAGCTTCCCAAACCAAACATAATATCTGTTATTCACCATCAAGATTCCACCATATATGCAATAAAAAAATCCGCTCATGCGGGTTCAAGATAATTTTGTACCTATCTCTTTCTGTTTCTAGCGAATACTCCAAGCAATCCCATAGCGACTAATAGCATTAGATAAGTTGAAGGTTTTGGTACTGCAGTAATTGATTAATGAGGAACTTAATTTCTTCTCATGTAATCGTATTAAGAGCATAACCGATGATCCATCCAACATTATTGGTATAATTTTGAATTTGGGAAGAAAAAATTGGAAATAAGATGATATGGAAAGGGAATATGGCTATTGGTGACTATATCCTCCTTTTTTAAATGGTTTTGCGCTTAAATTTAGTATTTTTTGCCATTGCTGTAGACCAAATTTATTCACTACTGTCCTATTATGAACAATTTCTTTCTTTTTCTGTTGTGTCTTCCAACCCTGTTCGCTGCAGTATGGGCTCACCATCGCCTCAATTCCCACTCATCAGGTACCCGGTGGATAACGAGAGGGTTCCTGATAGTGCTAGGACTTGCCTTTGGCTGGGCAATGGCTTTCGTTTACGCTGAGAGTCAGGGGATGGAACAGGCCATGATCTTTATCAGTGCTTTCGGGATTGCTCACGTGCCGGCTGCTTTTATATTGCAGCTGAAGCACTGGCGCGGAGGCGAGTCGGATCAAGACTGAGGATTCATTCATAAGAACTTGAATAGTTCAGATCAATCCTTAACGCCGGCATGTAAGCGCCAGATACCGTATCAATTTGCGATGAATAGCGTGGCTATGATCGATTTGTCGATATCGGCTTTGATAAACATTTCAGAGTTCACCATGGGAACAACGAATTTGCCAAGGGTGAGCGGCATATTAATGGGATCGAATCTTTCTGGAGTTTTGCAAACGGCGTTCGGCAAAATTCAATGGCGTGCCTGACCATACCTTCTATTTGCATCTGAAAGAATCTGAATTTCGTTTTTATCATCGTCGTGATAATCTCTACCTTGAAATTCTCAAATTATTACGTTTAAAACCGCTATTACTTCCTAATTCCAATTACAGATAGAAACAGTAATAATATAAGCCTTTACCTTTGGTAGAGGTCATCATGGCACGGAAGGCAAGTGGAACGGAGCAACTTG
>NZ_FONE01000078.1 GCF_900112825.1 Nitrosomonas sp. Nm166
AGGTTTAGTTAGATCTGTTGGGTACAATTTTCTTTCTATGTGAAATAATAAATATCCATCTTTCTATAATTACTTGAGTTTTGCAAACAGATTCTTAGATCAAATTAGCATAACAGCCAGTTGGCATTAAATATGGCTTTAAGTATTAATTACCTTATACTAAGATATTCTTAATAAAATAGAGGTGCTTTTTAAAAAATGAGCAATTTTAAAAGGAAGTAACATAGATTGCTTATAAATAATGGCATAATCGAGGTGATAGGAACGCCTTCTCCATCAAGTATCGTTTATTAATGCGCTCTTCAGAATGTATAGTATCCATTTCCCATCAATAAACCCATCAATTAATACCCATAAAAAACCCGCCAAAAGAGCGGATTAATTAATTAGTGACAAAATGCTTGTCGAGTTATAATTAAATCGCGCTCTACTTGATTCAAGTACTTCTTACTCCCTTGTAGACTTTTCATTTGTTACGATAAGCACTACAACGCTCGTAAATGCCAATGCAAAATGCCTACTTTTCTCCGTCTGCGTTATACCTCCTATTCGTTCATATGTAGGCGGCTTACAACACAATCATACGCTAAGCTTGGGAAACTCGCAGTATCCCTTATCATATCTGAGAAGAATGCTAATTCGATGGATTACTCACTTATTCAAGGTATCAAATAATCTCCGCAAGAACGGGATAGCTTTATCAATAGTATTTAAATTGGCTCTTGACATTTATAATAGAATTGATTAAAGCTAATGAAATGCCGCGTTGGAATGGATCGGATGGCCTACTAATCTCATTTTTAGCCGTCTGATATATTCCGCTGATGAATTTAAAAAGGCGTATTACTTGTGACAAAAGTATTAGGAATCACACTTGACTCAAACTACTACTACTGAATTTTTGGAAGCTGCGTAGCAGCTCAGTAGGGAGAATTGCTACCAGCAATTAGGTCAACGGTACTCTACGCATAAATGAGGGAGATTTTTTGTGGAAAAATATTCTAATTCATTGACACCAGAAATAGTACTCCAACGTTTCCATCAGCTTAAAGAAAATCTGCTAAGTATCATTGAAGATGGAAGATTTCTGGCTGAACAGATACCCGCTGTAAAAGAAGCTGCCCAAATAGAGTTCGATAAAGCAGAAAATAGCGTCTCTAGACAGAAATTGTCTCTAGCAGTTCTTGGCGCTGAAGGAGCTGGAAAGTCTACACTAATCCGAGGAATACTCAAGGCAGAACTTTCTCCAATAGAAGAAAATAAACCAGGAACTGTAGCCCCGGTTTATATTAAATATGGCGATAAGCCAGAAGGCGAATATACAGTCGAATTTTTAGATAATAAAAAACCTAAGGTATGCGATAAAAAAGAATGTTTCGAGTATATTCAACAAAAAACAAATAAAGATAACGAGAAAAAAGTTGCAAGAGCAAGTATTAAGGTAAATAACCCTTTACTTAAAAATGGGCTAGAGCTTGTAGATATGCCAGGTATTGGAGGTGTCTCAGATCAAGTAAGAATAGAAGCACAGAAATTTATTAGATCCCATACAGCTGCTGTTATTGCAGTGATAGATAAACGATCCTTTAGCTCTCTAACTGATCTTGCTCGAAGTATAATGGATCGCGACCAGGGTTCATTTCAAGCTATTGTTTCGAACCGTCCGTCTGATTGGTTTGAAATACAAGATGGCTCTAGTCAACCACTTCCCAACGAAGTAATTAAGGAAAAAATCAAGCAAGCACGAATTGATGCAATTGATACGATCGCTCCAATACTTAAAGAATGTGGATTTAAAAATCTTCCAACAGAAGAAGACGTTTTTAACTTTAGTGCTAATACGCTATATACCCAAAAAGGAAAAATAGCTACAGAGGCTCATCTTGATGAAATAAATCGATTCCTTGATAAGATTTCAAGATATATTCAAGAGAACGGATTAGGTAGTGCGATCCTACATGCTGCGGCTAGGTGTGAGCAAGCACTCGCTATGCTCTCAAGCTATATAGAAATTCGTAGAAGTTTACTCGAATGCGTTCTTAATGGAGACAAAAATTTTCCAGAATATTTTTCAAAAGTAGCTGCAGCAGCAATTGACGAGCACTGGGTTAAAGGTGCTTACACTCATGAGCATGTTGAGAAATTAGCTAATAAGGCATGGGAAGAAATTAACAATACTCTCATAAGCTTACATGCCGTAACAACTGGTAGAATTGACAAAGTTGTTGCAGAAATCAACCAGTGGCCCGAGGATATACCAACCGAAAAAATCCGCGACAAAGTTGCTGCTCTACAAGATTACACTTCAGAGCACGTTACTAATGCAAACAAATCTCTTCAAGCAATCTTGGAAAGGATAAAAGGAGAGCTAACCAAAGATGCAAACATTGTTTTGAAAGAAATACTGACCAAACTTCCAGTTCTGGAGCGCCATGGTGCTGTTGAAATCGAAATAACAAACACAGACATTCTGTATATCTCGGAGATTAATACAGAAGACGGAAGGCGTGCGCTCCTCAAGTCAGTAGGAGCAGTAAGTGGGGCTGGTATAGGAGGAGCCGTTGGATCAGCCGTTGGATCAAAAGGCGCTTTTTTACTCGCCATACCTGAGCCAATCACAATGACCATAGGTGCATTATTGTTAGGTAGCACTGCATTTGTCGCAGCAGGTGCTGCTATAAATAAATTTCTTGGAACTGAGAAAAAAGTGGCATTAGATAAGCTTAGAAAATTACGAAAATCGCTTGAACAAAATAGAGATAAGGAAAATAAAGAATATAAAGAATACATTGACAAATCTGTAGCCGGTATTGGAGAGCTTATTGATGTAGCATTGAAATTACGCCTTCAGCAACTTCAGGTATTAGTAACAAATCCTACCGGTGAAGATTTATCTCAGATTAAAACTGAATATAGTGAGCTTGACAAGAGGGTAGCGGAATTGCACAAGCTTACGCAGCAAATCCTAGAAATTCGTATAATGGTAACTCCACAGATAAGGAATTAGTCAGCTAATATATTCTTAAAAGAAAATGAAGAACCTATTTAAATTAATATTTGGATTAAATAATGCTCAAACAAGATTGGCAGTTATTATTTTCCGTGTTATTTTTATATTCTTCCTTGCGCTTGCGTTACTTAATATTGCTTTATGGCTGCTTTCTAGTCTATGGAATATTTCTCATATTTCTCCCTTAGGAGGTTGGAGCTTTCTTAGTGCACTTTTGGGAGCACTTGGATTGGCATTCTTCTTTTGGCGCCATCTGACGAAGACTAACAGGCCACCACTAAGTCAACACACTGCTACTTTCCAGACGCAACTTCGAGATAAGCTTACAACTTCTTCACAAGGCATTAGTGAGCAAGAGTCTTTACATTTTAACAAGACTCCTCTAGAAAATAGGGAGACACCGGTCACAATTCGTAATCGGATCCTTGGAGCTATCACAAAGGTGGAAAACTCAGGCGAATTAGCTCATCTCAATCAGACTGAAGAATTATTGCTAAGATTAGTAGAATTGGATCCCCGTGAAGAAGAATGGGCACACACGATTCGATGGCAAATTGCTGATCTTAGGAGACGGTTTTCATAGGCGCCAGTCATAAAATTATACCTTCCACCATTTCATATACTTTTGATCTAATTATTAAAATAGACTCTACTTTAATTATCTAATACTTCTTTAGATGACAAAATTTAAGAATGATGCGCTTAAAAGCGCAAAATCAGATTTGCTCCTTCTACAAGATACGCTAAAAAACCTTATTTCGATACGTGGCGATCATAATGACTCTATCCAGTTAGATATTGAGCGTATTGTCACCAGAACCCTTGGAATTGTTGGAGAAGAAGGTGCTGGTAAATCAACCCTCGTGAATGCAATTTTTGGTAAATTGTTAGTTCCAACAGATGATAGCAAACCTGGTACTGTTGCACCAATTATAATAATTTCCGATTCGTCTGTAACTCAAAAATATACCGTAAGGCGCTATGACAACAAAGCGGGTATCGATTGTTCTGACATAAATGAGTTTTCTACCTATCTTCTTCAACGTGAGAATCCAGACAATCATAAAGGTGTTAGCGAAGGAATTATTAGGATAAATAGTCATCACTTGGCAGATGGTCTTAAAATAATCGATATGCCTGGATTAGAAGGTGTATCCGAGATCATTCGTCACGATGCCAAAGCCGCACTGAAAAAAATAGATGGAGCTATTGTCGTTATAAATGATCGCCATGCAGCGCCTGGATTAAGAACCGTTGCAGAGCTAGCTAAACTAGGCCGTGAAATAGATGCAATTATAATCAACATAAGATCCTCCAAACTACTTAATGATGATACTTGCGAACCACTAGATAATACAATTATTGAAAATAATATTAACGAAATCCGTGAATTTGTATGGAATGAACTTCACTGTAATAATGTTAATATTTCTATACAAAATATTTTTGTTATCCACTTACCCTCAATAAAGTCACTTGCAATCTTACAAAAATCTCCGATGGCCACTTCGCTCCATAAAGATGAAGTTGAGAGGTTCGCCGATTGGTTTAACCATAATTATGGCCATGAGGGCGAAAAATTGCGCATCTTACGTGCCTCAGAACTTATTTCAAACAAGCTAGACATGCTTACTTGCACAGTACGCAATGAGGCATTTGTCTTTGCGGAGATGAGAAACGGGAATCACATGGCAACTCAATATGCTATGCAAATCCTAGCTGAGAGGGAAAATGAGTTGTACCGTCGTTGGCAAATAGCTTTTAATAAAGTCGATCTCAATTCAGCAATAAAGAAGGCTCAATTGGAGATCGTAAAAGCATCAGAGCGTTTGAAAATATGCTTGAAAGAACTTCGAGAGAGATGCGCGTCAAGCCTTTCTCACGATAGATTAACTTGGAATGCCTATGACAGAGATAGAATTGCAAGAGAATTGAACGCAGGAATAGCCGCAGCTGCAGCTGAGCTCGCATCAATACAAATAAATCTATTAAACCAATATAAAGTAACTTGCAGCTTGGCTGCACAATTTGTTATTGAGTTTGAGGATGATATTTTGACACCTATTAAAGTACAATTGCCCGCAGACGATTTAACTTTTTCCAAACTATGGCAGGGTCCTTACCTTTACCCTGTAAAGAATAGTTTTTTTGATTTTGAATGGATATGGAGTGCCAATTCAATTGATAGGTTATTAGAAGAAATTAGAGATTGCGAGGCATTGATTGATACTTCTATCGAGGGTTCAATCTCAAGAATATTTAATCAGCAACTAGAGGAAATAAGTAAAAAACAAATCGAGAGGCTTAAAAAACGGCTCTCATTGATTTCTTCAATTATTACTAAATCAGGTAGTAGTTACACTCTATTGCGAGTTAACAATGATTATAAAAAGCAAATTCATCTTATATCGGTAGCGCAAAAGGCATTTATAAATTGCAAAAAGACACTTGATAATCTTGAAGAAGCAGAGTTTTTTCACTGATCTTCAATTCATCATCTTGTATCGTTTAAGTAGATAAATTCTAAGTTGTTCTTCAATAGACGTTTCACCTTGAGAAATACTATCAGTGAATTCCTTGAATAACGTGAGTTTAATATAAGGATGAGTATCATCATTAAAAAATATTTAATCATCAGCTCTTAAGGTTGCCCATCTCTTCTAGGTAGTTCAGTCTGAACAATCCATAACATTCTGATTCTGTGTGATGAATTGATGAATTAAGGCGATTAAATTCACCAGTTTTTGGTAAAATTGCTACAATTTCCTGCAAATTTAGCGAGGGTTAGATGGGGCCAAAGCCGTGCACGCAAAAGAGTAATGACCTGTTCCGCCAGCGACTGGACGAACTGGTC
>NZ_FONE01000092.1 GCF_900112825.1 Nitrosomonas sp. Nm166
GTCGTCAATTGCACAAAAAATCGCTATAGTATCCATCGGAATCTGACTCCTCCAGTGATGAAGCTCTTTCTCATAATCGTTTCATCATAAGGAATTCGGATTCCTTGTTACAGCTTTTCTTATGTCGAACTCACGTTAATAATAAATATAGCACACATAATGAATAAATACACAAATGTTCAAATGTGCCTAATATGCCAAACAATCCTAAAGGCACAGCTAGTAAAATTGTAATTATTAATATTCAATTATTTGTTATGCTTGCCAAGCATAAAATCAAGATTACACGACCTCAATAAATAAGCACATATGCGGTGCTGTGACACAAATAATTCTCCGCTCTCTCTGTCCCATATTATGATCAGAATTTCCAATACTCAACGTGGCTGGAACTCGAATATACGATAACAACTCATATTAGTTTTTAGAGTAACTCTCTAATTACTTATGAGACCGCGTGCCCATCTTATCATTAACGAAAAATCAGGAGTTGGCAAAGGCTCAACATTAACTCAAGAATTTAAAAAAATTTGCGAGGAGCTTAATTATGAGCTTGTCGAATACACAATACATTGCCCTGAGGAGCTTGAACAGCAAAGTCGAATTGCCGCCGATCGGGCATTGAATACCTGCGATGTTGTTATAGCAGCTGGAGGTGATGGAACAATTCGTAGTGTTGCGCAGGCAGCATATGGGAAAAATGTACGCTTTGCCGTTGTGCCTTGCGGAACCTTTAATTTTTTCGCACGTGCCCATAATATTCCTGAAGATCATCTGGCGGCATTTCGCCTAGCACTGACAGGACTGTCTCGGCCAGTAAGATTAGGTTTAGTAAATGGGCAAGTTTTTTTGATTAATGCTAGCTTAGGTTTATATGCTAAAGCTATTAAAGATCGCGAACGCAATACCAACCGTTTTGGTCGGCATCAGTTAGTAGTTATTATTTCGACGATTCTTAGTTTTTTTAGCAAACACCGCTTACTTAAAGTAGATCTACTGAGCAAGGATAAATTTACAACCCTATATACTCCAATGATTTTTATTGGTAATAATGCCTTGCAATTACGAAATCTTGCCCTGAATGTCGCTCATTGTATGAAAGCCAATCTTTTAGCAGTTGTCATGATGAAACCAATCACTAAATCTGAAATTACCAGAATTATTTTTAAAGGAATATTTAAAACTCTAGAAGATGAAGAAAATGTTGATTCTTTCTGCGTTGACTCTCTGACTATTTATACACGCAAGCCTACGAATTTAGTTGCCCTGGATGGAGAAACCATGAGAATGAATTCGCCTCTTCATATAAATGCTCTACCTGAATCACTCAACATGGTCTTACCGACCCAAGCATCATTGGCCAGTGAGCCTTTAAAATGAGTTTGTTGCGAGTAGCTCATCTTTCCGATCCTCATTTTGGGACAACTCGTATAGATGTGGTAAATGGGCTACTTAACATTTTAAAGGAAATTCAACCTGATTTAATTCTTCTGACAGGTGATATCACTCAACGAGCACGGGCTAATCAATTTCATGCCGCCAAAGATTTCATTGATCAGCTTGGACCAGCGGCTGTGATTGCCGTGCCAGGCAATCATGATATTCCACTTGTAAATATTTACGCGCGCATTTTTCATCCCTACAAGGGATATAAAAACATATTTAAACAAAAACTAGAACAAAACATTGTTTTGAAAGATCTCTGTATCACATGCTTAAATTCAACCAGCCCTTGGCGGCACATACAAGGTGACTTTCAAAATTCCTACCTTGAGAAGCAGTTTCAGAAAAACTATTCTCAATGTAAAGTACGCATCGTGGCATTTCATCATCCCATGGACTGTGCTAAACATGTTGATGATAAAAATCTGCTTAAGGGGCGCAATAATGCCATTGCTCTTTTTGACCGCCATAACGTAGATATGATTGTTTCCGGCCATATTCATGATCCTTATGTAAGCTTATCTGAGGCTCGCTATCCGCATATTCAGCGGAAAATGATTCTTTCTGTGGCTGGTACTTGCCTTTCGTCGCGAACTCGAGCTGGAGCTCCAAATTCTTTTAATATGATTAAAATAAATACAGATCTGATTCCTAGCATTACGTTAACCCGTTTTGACATGGATTTAGCGTTCCAATTTAACCCAAAAGAAATCCACCGTTTTAGCCGAGATTCCACCTTAAGTTGGAATTGCGATTCATCTTTTGAGAGGGGGAGAATCTGACCGAATACTCAAGGCAATGACTGAGGATTATGAGGCACTGTTATCAAATCTACTATCTATATATAACAATAACTTACACCGCTTGCCACAGCCAGAATCAGTGTTACACAACCATAATTAATATCATTTATAGCATACCATGACACAAATTTGTCACATTATTTCAATCTTAGCATATATTGGCTAATTAATTATTTAATATCCACTTTGTTCATCACTCTTATAAATGTAATATTACACACATTTATCAAACAAATTTAGTAAAAAATTTAGATTACTTTTAAGACAAAGATCACAAAATTACGAATTTTGATTTAATTGTAGGAACAAATATTGACTAAACAACCACCGGCTAAAGCCGGTGGGTTTGAGTTACGGACTGAAAGTCCGGATACGCGTCGACTAAACGACGCGTTTTATTCCGGCTCCATTTTAAAATTATCGTTTGGATTTGGCTCAAAATGATGCTCCAAGTATTGTTTGATCATCTCTTCTGTCATCTGACCTACTGTCGCGCAAAAATACCCTCGTGCCCAAAAATGCCTTCCCAATACTTCTTCTTCAGGTGTGGAAATTCTTCAAACAGATAGCTCGATGTTCGTCCTTTTATCCGCCTCATGATCTCACTCGGAGCCATCTCCGGAGGATAACTCACCAGTATATGCACATGATCCTTACTCACTACACCCTGTACAATCCTGATTTCAAATGCTTCGCACGTCTGACGAACCAACTCTCGAATGCGTTCTGATACCTCTCCTTTCAGAATCTTATATCGATACTTCGTTACCCATACAAAATGGTATTCAATTTGATAAACCGTATGACTTCCATATCTATAATCCATGCCACACCTCCTGTGTGGCATATTCTCGCAGCTAAAGCTGACCGGCTAAAGTCGGTGGTTTTAACCTTATGATGGACAATAAAGGCTGGTTTGTTAAATTTGCAGAATGGATTGAACTTCACCATTTATCTATTGCTCAGAACTTTGGTCCAATTTTTTTAAGTAGTCAGCCCTGAACAATTCTATTTTCAGGCGTAGGCGAGTGTAAGACGATGGTTGGCTCCGTCATCATTCATTAATGGCCAATGCAATTGCACGAGAATGAGGGCGAGAAGAAGCCTCAGCTTCCTCAGAATCATC
>NZ_FONE01000025.1 GCF_900112825.1 Nitrosomonas sp. Nm166
TCGCAATTCTTCTATTGTGCTTGAATTAACTACTAAATCCTTTGCCTGCTCTAACAGTTCTTTACCACTCGCTATACGCGCCATCACAACACTTCCTTTCATAAGTTACGTCTATTATTTCACTTATGAAATAGAAATGGAATAAGATCTTCAACCGGTTTAATTTCCCACCCTTTTGGATTCGTCACCGGATCACCAAACATATCCAGAAAAATGGAGCGGAGGAGTTGGTCGGTGAGGGCTATGGCTTGCTGGCGTTTGCGGCGTATGGCATCGGCCTTGTCCAGTATCGCTGCGATGCGTTTTTGTTCTTTCAGAGGCGGAAGTGGAATTTTTATTTTCTCAACGGCAGCTGGTCTTGCACGAACCAAAGAGCCACCCATGCCGGCGGTTGTATTCATAAACTGACGATGAAAATTATCAGAAGTCAAATAGTGCCTTAGGTAATTTGGGTAAAATTTATCGCTTCTAAAAATTATCCACTCACCAGATCCAATTTGCCGTCGACCTCTTTTTTCAGGTACAACCCAGCAACGCCGTATATGTGGAATAATTTTTGATAAAAGTACATCGTTTATTTCTATGCAAGATTTTGAAGAACCAATTTCACTTCCAGCAAGAACTTCAACTTCACCTCGATCAAATGCTGGAATGCTAAACAAATCGAATACTTCATTTGGTAATTTGGCAGGATTAATAGAACCCCCTCGTTTAGCCATTAACTCACCAGCAGTTATTGTTGACCAATTCACAGCATCCCCCGCAATTCCCTCAAATCCTCCAAAATCTCCGCTTCCAGTGCTTCCAGCTTGTCCAGTATCACCTGAGGCGGCTCGTATTCTACTTGCTGGTATTCGATTTCGCGGTAACGGTTGATCGACAGGTCGTATTTATTGGCGACGATGTCGGTTTTCGGCACGGTGAATGCCCTGGCCTTGCGGTCGGTAAAATCATCTTCTCCAGCTTGATATTGCCGGTAGCGCGCAATGATGTCGGGAATGTCGTTGGCGGCGACCGGTTCGCGTTTGTCGTCCAGGCTAAAACCATCGGCTTGCATGTCGTAGAACCACACTTTGTCGGTGCCGCCGGAGTCAGTGCGGGTGAAGATCAAAATCGCGGTGGAGACGCCGGCGTACGGTTTGAACGCGCCGGACGGCATCGAGATCACGGCGTTGAGCTGGTGTTCTTCCACCAGATTCTGGCGCAGTTGCTGGTGCGCGTTGCTGGAGCCGAACAGCACGCCGTCCGGCACGATGCAAGCACAGCGCCCGCCGGGTTTGAGCTGCTTCAGGAACAGGCTGATGAACAGCAGTTCGGTCTTTTTGGTTTTGCTGACTTGCAACAGATCCTTGGCGGTGCCGTCGAAATCGAGCGAGCCCTTGAACGGCGGATTGGCGAGGATCAGCGTGTATCTATTTCGGTGCTGCGCGTGGCCTTCGCTGAGACTGTCGCGGTTTTCAATCGATGGGTTGTCGATGCCGTGCAGTGTCATGTTCATCGCGCCGATGCGCAGCATCGACGAATCGAAATCGGCGCCGTGGAACATGTGGTGATGAAAATGCTCCTTAAGCTGCTCATCGTGCAGCATGGTTTTGTGGTTGCGCTCCAGATATTCTGCTGCCGCGACCAGGTAACCGCAGGTCCCACAGGCCGGGTCGCCGATGATGTCTTTGGGCGTTGGCGCGGTGAGTTCCACCATCAGCTTGATGATATGCCGCGGCGTGCGGAACTGGCCGTTCTGCCCGGCGGTAGCGATTTTCGACAGCATGTATTCGTACAGATCGCCCTTGGTGTCGCGGTCGTGCATCGGGATGGTATCGATCATGTTGATCACTTTATCCAGCAGCGCCGGGGTTGGGATGATGAATACCGCGTCCTTCATGAAGCGCGTGTAGGCACTACCCGCGCGGCCATTAAGCGATTTGATGAATGGAAATACTTGATCGCGGAACACGTTGAACTTGCGCTCGGGATCGAAATTCTTAAAGTAAGACCAGCGCAGATCGGTCTGGTGGGGTTCGAAAATCGGATTATCGATCGGTGTACCAAGCAAATTGGCCTGGCTTTCCTTCGCGGTATGCAGCTCATCCAACCGTTTGGCGAATAACAAATAGGTGATTTGCTCGATCACCGACAGGGGGTTGGAAATGCCGCCTGACCAGAACGTGTTCCAGATTTGATCGACTTGATTTCTAATGTTACCGGTAATCATACAATCCAACTCTTCCATTCTAAAGAAAGCCGCAGCGTACACCAATTGGTGTAGGAAAGGAATGGATTTTAAGTGTCGTCGGGAAAGCCCTGAAACCAGCTTGTGCTCGGCTTTCAAAGCAAAAATTGTTCGGTGACAAGTATAATTCTGATGTCACCAAAATACTCCGCCTTGAACTATTCATCAAAACGGGCAACTCCAGACACCGATGCAAGATGAAACCTGTATTCACTTTTTGCAGTGGGCCTTGCCACAGATGCAATTACGCTGGCTTGGTTTTCGTCGCGTCAGGAAACAGGTATGTAAACGTATTGGTCAGCGTATCAGGCAGTTAGGTCTTGCGGATGAATTGGCGTATCGTGATTATTTGCATAGCCATGACACTGAATGGCAAACCCTGGCGACCTTGTGTCATGTCACCATCTCGCGCTTTTATCGCGATAAAGTGGTTTTTAATCAGCTTGAAAACGAATTGATCCCGCGGTTATGTGATCAGCTACAGCTGCAAGGTGAGAAAAACTTACACTGCTGGAGCGCAGGCTGTGCCAGAGGGGAGGAGGCCTATAGTCTGGTTTTGCTTTGGTCTTTCATCTTGCAGACGCAATATCCGGAAATTGCGATTTCGATTACTGCCACGGATATTGAACCGATCATGATTCAACAGGCGCGCAAAGCGTGCTATCCGTTTAGTAGCGTAAAGAATTTATCAGCCAAGTGGCGTCAAATGGCGTTTGCGAAAGTCAATGATCACTATTGCCTGCATCCCGTTTATCAGCGCCCAGTCACTTTTTTGCTGGGCGATGTAGAGCAGGCTGTCACCATGCAACCTTATCATCTGGTGCTGTGCCGCAATTTGTTGTTCACCTACTTTAGCCTGGACAGACAAGTGCAATTTCTGCATAAATTACAGACCCAGCTAGCGGAAGGAAGTATATTGGTACTGGGTGCGCATGAGTGCCTGCCTGAAGGAATCAGCGGCTGGTACCAATGGCGGCAACGATTGCCGATTTATATTCGTGAATAGCTGAGATGGTTGGTCAATTGCCGGGGACCAGTGCGCTATGGTTGGTAACCGCGGTATGCTGCAAGGATGGCGGTATGACAACGCGTGAACAGGCAACGTACACCTCATCATAAATCTGCTGGAGCTTGTCAGGGTAGCGCTGTGAAAAGTGGAATGGCACCAACCTGGCAACTTCGGCAGCCATGGCGATTTCACCGCACGCGCGCGTGGTTAAATGGCCAGTCCGCGCTGCCTGTTCGGCGTCTGCTTCGATAAAACGCGCTTCGCAGAAAAAGGTATGGGCGTATTGGGCAAAACTCTGCAGGCGTTGGCGATTGTCCGGGGTGTCGGCAAGATCGGTCGCATAAACCAGCTTCTTGCCGGGTTTGATCAGGGTCAGATCCGCTGCGATATCGGCGACCCGAGCCACCGTTCCGTCAGGCAGGGTGATTATTGCTGTGTCATTTTCAGCCAGCAGGTGATTTTTCAATATTGCCAGCCAAGGCCCTGGCTTCCAGCCGCGTGCTTGCAGAATGTCCTTGCGGATGTTGATCTCCATGGTCGGCTCAAAAGCATAGGCCAGCACCGGTGTGTGATGATCCAGCAGTTGGGCGCGAATACGGAAACCCGTATCTTGCAGAATGATTCCCGCTTGCAATTTGACCTCGTCGAGCTGCACAGCTGTTTTATGGCCTGCCCGCAGACGAAAGCGCAGCAGACGGTCAGCGTGCAATTCCGCTACCTCAAAGCAAGGCGCGCGTTCGGCTACCCGATCCCACAGAATACCTTGCAGGAATCCTGCGATGTGTTGAGCCAATCCTGGAGGACCATATAGACGGCAGGGCGGAAACTGGCCAATCCGTGAACGCAGCAACATCATGAAGCCGCCAATATGGTCGATATGGGCATGGGTGATAAAAACATCCGTTACCTGATGCGCAATGCGTGCTGGCAGGCGCATGCCTTCTCCCAGATCAAACAGCAGGCTACGCCTTTGCTGTCGCAAGCGCACGTGCAATAGCGGATCGCCCAAAATACCATTGACCAGGCAGAAATCAACTGGACCGACACGCCCCATGATGCGCTGCCCGCCATTTTGTTGGGAAGGCTCGGCAGTATCAGGGGGAAGCCGATATTCGATCGGCTCGGCTGCGAACGGGATAGCGGTTTCCATTAGGCCACTGACTGAACGCTGCGCATTCCGGACCAACAAGCTATCTAAGGCTTGCGGTAAGAATGGCAACCTGACAGTCAATTGATTGCCTTGCAAGCGCCTCACTTCGGCCATGAGCTGGGTCTGATTGTGATTCAACAGCGCAACCTGCCTGCCTATCCAGCTACTTGCTTCGCCCAATGGGGGCGGTGTGCCGATGATATTGAGTTGATCGAGATCGAGCGTGTGTTCAATATTGTTCTCAAGATAGCTATCCCAAAGCTGAGTGCGCTGGCGGGCGCGGTTGCGTTTGCCCGGTCGTCTGGCCTCTGGGCTGGCATGGACGACATACAGCTGGGTTGTCAAGGTTCGCAGCTCATCAAGCAGTGCCGGTGGGCGATCAGCCGCAGTCAGGGCGAGCACCGCATCCGCGGCCACCACCTCGAATAAGCCCTGCAGCAATTCGCTGCCGGCAACACCCCGTACGACGCCGGGAGTATCGATTAGCAGTACGCTGTTATCCAGTGTTTGTGACTGCATGAGGCGCCGCACGGCTAAAACCAGCGGGAGGCGAAAGCGACCTGCATCGAGACTACAGATGGCTTCGTAAGTGCAAACCTGCCAGCCATCCAACTGCCATCTGGCGAGAGAAACAGTGCCAGGAAGACCAAAGGCGGGTGAGCCAGGGTCGGCACAAAGGCAGTAACAGCTTTGAGTCGCCTTCTCAAGTTCATGCGCCAACTGCGCTGCTAACGTCGATTTGCCGGTGCCAGGTGGGCCATGCAGCAATATTCGCTGCTTTTGCTTTAGTGCGATGTTAGCGATATCAACTGCACAATAGGCTAGAGTGGGTAAATCAGGTTTAGTATCGCGTGCATGCATTTTTATTCCTCATGCGTTTGATAAGATAACATCTGATTTTTCGATGTACTCTATTTCAAAAGCTTATTATGCTGTGTGCAACTAGATAAGAATTGATCAGAGTCGGGTCGTACAATCCACATCGTTGAACAAACAATTTTTTGAAGACGGCAAGCGTTTCAGGGCTCAGGTCCTTGCTTCAATAAAAGCTGTGAATAAGCTCTGAAATAGCTTGTAGCTTGCGCAATGCATGGGCAGTTGTAAAGCTTGCAATTAAAAAGTCCAGTGCGCCATCTAAGGAAGGGGAATGTCGCACTGGAACTGGGAGTGATCTTCCAGCCATCCGACTACACATTAATGTGCTGGCTGGTGCGGCATTGTCCAGAAAATTGAAACTGACGGGTGGCATTATCTGTTTACTAGCCAGCATACATCTGTGCGATAACGCACATATCAATATTTTTATTTATTGTTATGCTATTTTTATTTAGAGCCGATGAGTATCTGGCTGTAATGCATTAACGAGGGCTACTAGGGCTTTGTACGAAACTGAACAATATCTGCAGATTTTTTATTATTATCAAACCCGCATATTTCGCGTTGCTTGTTAGCAGATTTTAATCGCAGCATATGAAGTGGTGAAGCAGAAGATGGTTGACTAAAATATCCACTTGATAATCCGCATAATTTCTCACAATCACTGGGGCCTAATTCGAGCGCAGACAGAACGGTTTCTTTGGTGAGACCACCTTCTGATATCAGTAGATCGACTGCTCTTGGCAATAAGCGAATAGGTTCAAAATCTATCTCATCATCCAGTGGCTCTCCCTTCCTCCAGCCTCTTGCGCTATAGTTCTTCCAGAGCCTCGTTGTATACTCATCATCTATGATGCCAAGTTGCCTGCATCGCACGATCATAGCGGCAACTGAAATCTTCCATCGTGGCTTAAGAGTGATAAAGGTATCAAGATTAGGTTGCATTACCTCTGCTGCAAATGATTCACCGGGCAATAAGAATGCTCCGGCAAACAGATGTGCTTGACGCTCTAATTCCTGATATCGTTTAAAGAATTCTAGGTTATTAACTGACTTATGAAGGACAAGATGGCCTAGTTCGTGCGCAGCATCAAAACGATTCCGCACGCCATTGGCTTTATCAGCAGCCAGAAAAACATATGGGCGATGATCAGTATTAAACCATCTCGAAGCACCATCCATTTTTGTAAAGCCAAGTTCTTCTCGTACACAAATTACTCCGGCATTTTCTAGTGCTAGCACAACATCTGAAATTGGCCCTAATCCAAGTTTCCATTCTTTTCGAACGTTTGACGCCATTTGCTCAATTTCAGTATCAGAAATATTCCGATGATCTGTCTTTTCTATACTTGGGATATTCACGATAGGCCAATCGATCCAATGTTGGATAGCAATGCTCAACTCGTTGAGCCATTCCAGGCGAATTTGGGCGATAGATTGAGCTTCCTTGGTAATAGTCGCAGTACTACGAAAGAAACAAACCTGATTACCATAGACAGGTATTTTCTTCAAAAACCATGAAGCGGGAATACCCAGGCACGATGCTAAGCGATCAAGTGCATCGGACTCAGGGGCTTGACTCCCCTTTTCCCATTTGGATATGGTTCCAGAAGATTTGCCGACCATGGTTGATAAAGCAACTTGCGTTAATCCTCGACACAAACGAGCCTGTAGCAGTCGCCCCGATTGAAATCCAGTTACACCTGTTCTCATGATTTAGTTTCATTATCGCTAAGTTGCTTTTTCAATTTAGCCCACGCCAGATCTGGTACCTTAATTTCTGCAGGTAGATTATAAGCTGCCAGAATTTCAGTTACAGGTACTAGGAGGTGCCAATTGCTCAGATCAGTATAGGGAACGCCTACCATTATATTTGAAGGCACTGATTGTGGTTCGAAGCTCGGTGGATTTACCGTAACAATAAAGCAACCCATGCCATCAGGGGATATTTCTGCAGGTTGCTCAAAAAATGATAAGTTAATTGATTCAAACCTAAGATTAGCCTTTGCAATAGCGTATCTGCATTTGGATGGACGAGGTCTGTTGCAATGAAATGGCACACTCACGCGCCCAAAATAAATACCATCAGCAACTACGAGAGGATATCCATCGCCCTTGGGATTGATGTAAAGTGATTGGGGGATCAATCCGGCATCTGATGCACTGACTCTAAGTGCCCTATTTAAACCAAAATGACGTAGCTGGCCACGAACTCTAGAACGCTCAGGTTCCTCATATCTCTTCGCAATCTGATGCGCCATAAAATATTCACTTTCCATTAACTCTACTGTCCGAGTAAAGAAAAAGGATGGGACATGCTTAATAATATATTGAATCAAATTAATTCTCATAATTTCTTATTAGGAATATTCGTAATATGGATTTTACTCATGAAATTATTCGTTATCAAATGTAATTATGAAATTAATAGCTGTAATATATTGCCGGGTGACTAAAACGCAACAAAGGGCTAGCTCATGCAATATGAATAGTAAAACTTGCTAAATGAAAAAGTGAAAAAGTATTGCCTGTTTTTTATTAATTTGAGAAACGGAGCTTCCCTCTATAGAATGAAATCTCAATCATTCCTGGCCCAGCCAGGCGGAAGCGATTTCTTCGGTTTTGGAGTGAATTCAAGGTAACACTTGAAAGGGTTTCTATAGATAGGTACATTCGCTTGCAAAATCGCGAAGTAGAGAGAGGAGGAGTTAGAATTCTACAGCTGGAGCTATAGGCCATCCGGTTAGGCAAATTTTTATGAGCGGGAGTACTGGGAGAGATGATGAAATTTTCCTTATTGTTATGATGCTTGATACATACACAACATCAGGAAAGTAATATAAGATTAAAATTGTTCAGTATATTGCATAAACTTTAAGCAATATGAATGATAAAAAACCACAGCAATATTTTTTGATATAGCCTTTGGTGGTAAATGAATAATAAAATTATTTATTATTCAAAGGCTTGTTAATTATGGATGGTGCCCAGAAGAGGACTCGAACCTCCACACCCGAAGGCACATGGACCTGAACCATGCGCGTCTACCAATTCCGCCATCTGGGCAATAAGGCAACCAGGTCAGGCTGCTAGAAACGCGTAATTCTATAGGAAATCACTGTTTTGTCAAATAAGAAGAATCAAAAAATGCGCGATCTCGATCCTTATCTCGAGCGTGAGAAAGAGCGTTATAAACACCCCTTGCCAAGCCGTGAATATATTTTGCAGATTCTGAAACAGCAGGGGATTCCGATTGCCGAGCAGGTACTACAGAAGCTGCTGTCGATTACCAAAAAAGAAATCGAGCTGTTTAATCGCCGATTAACAGCAATGATTCGTGAGGGCCAGATTTTCCGCAACCGGAAAGGCGATATCTGCGTGATGGAAAAGCTGGATTTGATCAAAGGCAAGGTTCAAGGTCACGCAGATGGGTTTGGCTTTCTGATTCCCGATGACGGCAGTGTGGATTTGTATCTGAGTGCTAAAGAAATGCACAAGGCCTTGCATGGTGATCGGGTCCTAGTGCGTGAAATTGGATTAGACCGCCGAGGACGCAGAGAAGCGGCCATTGTGGAAGTACTGGAATATGCCAATACTCAGTTGGTAGGTCGCTTGCATATTGATCATGGTATTTTGTTTGTGGTGGCTGAAAATAAACGCATCAGTCAGGATATTCTGATTGCCAAAGAGCACTCGTTAAAAGCTAAAGCCAATCAGGTTGTGATGGTGGAAATTATCCAGCAGCCAACTAAATATGCACAACCCATTGGTAGAATTATCGAAATCCTTGGGGATTACACGGCGCCAGGAATGGAAATTGAAATCGCGTTACGTAAACACGACCTTCCGCATGTGTTTCCTCCGGAAATCGAAAAGCTTTCGATCAAATTTCCCAAAACTGTATTAAAAAAAGACTTGGCGGGACGCAAGGATATTTGCCATTTACCTCTGGTAACGATTGATGGC
Source organism: Nitrosomonas sp. Nm166 (assembly GCF_900112825.1). Taxonomy (GTDB): domain Bacteria; phylum Pseudomonadota; class Gammaproteobacteria; order Burkholderiales; family Nitrosomonadaceae; genus Nitrosomonas. The sequence goes on from NZ_FONE01000025.1 coordinate 9,232, forward strand.
GAGACGGCGCGTGATTTTGACGATGCTGTTTTTTGTGAGAAAGAAGGTAAGGGATACCGGCTATACGTGGCGATCGCAGATGTCAGTCACTATGTCAAGCCGCAGGATGCGATTGACCAGGAAGCGTTGAATCGGGGCAATTCCGTTTATTTTCCACGCCGTGTGATTCCGATGTTACCTGAAGTTTTATCGAATGAATTATGCTCACTCAATCCGAATAAGAAACGGCTCTGTATGGTCTGTGAGATCCAATTCCAGGTAAATGGCAGTATGCTCGATTATGCTTTTTATCCGGCGGTAATGCGTTCGCATGCACGCCTGACTTATACCAAAGTAACCGCGATGCTGACTGATCCGAAAGGCCCGGAAGCCAGGGAACATGCAGCGCTGCTACCGCATTTGCAAACTGTCTATAAATTATTCAAAGCCCTACTTAAAGCACGCAAGAAACGCGGTGCGATTGACTTTGAAACCATTGAGACGCAGATGTTTTTTAATGATCAGGGGAAAATCGACAAGATTGAACCGGTACAACGGACTGAGGCGCACCGCTTGATTGAAGAATGCATGCTGGCGGCTAATGTATGCGCGGCGGATTTTCTGCAAAAACATGGCCAAACCACGCTTTATCGGATCCATGAAGATCCGTCTGCCGAGAAAATTGAAGCCTTGCGCAATTTTCTCAAGGAGTTTGGCATTCAATTAGGCGGCAAAAATAAACCCAGCGCCAAAGATTATGCACAGACATTGCTTGAAATATACAAGAGGCCGGATGCGCAATTACTGCAAACGGTGATGTTAAGATCTTTGCAGCAAGCTGTTTACAGTCCGGATCTTACCGGGCATTTTGGACTTGCGTATGACGCCTATACTCACTTCACTTCGCCAATTCGCCGTTATCCCGATTTATTGGTCCATCGCGCGATTAGGGCAGTATTGGATGACAAAACCTATCACCCAGACGACTGGCAGGAATTGGGCAACCATTGCTCAATGACCGAGCGCCGTGCTGATGAGGCAACGCGCGATGTCGAATCCTGGCTCAAATGCTTTTATATGCAGGATAAGATCGGCGAATGTTTTGACGGTGTAGTCAGCAGTGTGACGGCTTTTGGATTATTCGTGGCTTTGGATAATGTGTATGTGGAAGGGCTTGTGCATATTTCTGAGTTGCCAAGTGATTATTTTCATTTTGATGCCACTAAACATATGTTGCTGGGGGAACGCAGTGGTAAGCAATACCGCCTCGGCGACCGATTGCATGTTCAATTGGTTCGTGTTGATTTGGAGACCAGCAAAATTGATTTTGTGCTGGCAGAGTCAGACCTAAAGTTAGGCCGTTCCAAGTCAAGGACTTCATCCAGAAGTAAGAAATCGCCTTAGTTTCTGAATTGTTTTACAATACGCAGATGACAGAGAAATGCGCACGAGAAACTTCGAGTCCAACAGCGGGGTGCTGCTTTTTTCATCAAAGATCTCTCATGCTAAGCTAAGCTTGAAAAAGTTTTTGTTTTATTAACAAAGAACTATGTCCAGCACTCGCCTTATCTTTGGTTTTCATGCAGTGACCAGTCGTTTGCGACAAAATCCCGATAGCATTAAAGAAATATTCATCGATACTGCACGAGATGATCAGCGCGCACGCAGCTTAATCAATCTTGCCGAAACCCGGAAAATTCAGTTGACCCCCTGCGAAGGGTCGAGGCTGGCGAATATGACTGGCACCAATCGTCATCAGGGCGTCGTGGCCAATATCGACAGTGCGCGCAATTATATAGATATCGACGATGTTCTGGAAACACTGACTGAGCCTGCGCGGTTATTGGTATTGGATGGCATTCAGGATCCGCACAACTTGGGTGCTTGTTTGCGTGTCGCGGACGCTTTTGGCGTGCATGCGGTGATTGCCCCAAAAGACCGAGCAGTAGGGGTGACTGCAACAGTTTACAAAGTTTCCAGTGGTGCTGCTGACACTGTGCCTTTTATCGCAGTTACTAATTTATCCCGTACGCTTAAGCAATTAAAAGAACACGGTATCTGGATTATTGGCACGGCGGAAAATGCAGACTATGATCTGACGCATTTTCAAATTAAAGGACCTATTGCATGGGTATTTGGCTCTGAAGAAAAAGGGCTACGGCGTTTAACACGCGAAGCCTGCGATCAGTTGGTGCGTATTCCGATGCTGGGCAGTGTCGAGAGTTTGAACGTGGCTGTCAGCGTCGGCATCTGTCTTTTTGAAACGCATCGCCAGCAGCAGTGAGTAACCTGATCAGACAGGCACATCTTATGCCATCAATCTATTTTAATAAAAATATCAAGATATATATATTCCAATCATGAACTTATCCGCTGTTCCCCATTTTAAAACACACTTTGCCGAACTTTTTCATGTGGCAGCCAGTAACATCACTTCCCTGGATGCCGCTATGCGCATTGAATTGTCGCGTACCAAGCAAGCCAGTCATGGGGATTATTCGTGTAATCTTGCCATGCAATTGGCCAAGCAGTTAGGTAAAAATCCACGTGAAGTCGCGCAGTTACTGATCGATAAGATGCCGGTTTCGCCTTATGTCGAGAAGATTGAAGTGGCGGGTGCAGGGTTTATTAATCTGTTCCTGAAAAATTCTACCAAGCAGCAGCATTTGCATTACGTGTTACAAAGTAAGGATGCGTTTGGTAGTAGTAATTTTGGTCAAGGAAAAAAAATACAGGTGGAATTTGTGTCAGCCAACCCAACCGGGCCATTACATGTTGGCCATGGACGCGGGGCAGCGATCGGTGCGAGTCTTGCCAATATATTGAAAGCGGCTGGTTTTGACGTATCCCGTGAATTCTACGTGAATGATGCAGGGCGGCAAATGGATATATTGACGCTATCCACTTGGCTGCGTTATCTGGAATTGAATGATATTCATATTGCCTTTCCGGCTAACGCCTATCAGGGAGACTATGTAAAAGCCATGGCAAAACTGATCCATCAGGCACATGCGCAACGTTATGTACATCAGCCGGATTTATTATTGGATGGTCTACCTGCTATTGCCCGTGAAACGTCTGTAGATACTGACGAACAGTTGGATCAACTGATTGCGAATACAAAAAAAATACTCGGGCAGGATTATGCGTATATTCACAATTTTGTCCTGACAGAGCAATTGGGTGATTGCCGCAATGATTTGATGGAATTCGGCGTGGAATTCGATGTCTGGTTTTCAGAACAATCGTTGTATGATAATGGTTTGGTGGCACACGCCATTGAATTGCTAGAGAAAAAGCATCACTTATATCACCAAGACGGCGCCACCTGGTTTCGTTCAACTGACTTCGGCGATGAGAAAGATCGTGTCGTGCAACGGGAAAATGGGCAATTTACTTATTTTGCATCGGATATCGCTTACCATCTGAATAAATTTGAGCGCGGCTTTGACCAGGTAATCAATATTTGGGGAGCTGATCATCATGGCTATATTGCCCGGGTAAAAGGCGCCTTACGGGCGCTGGAACTGGACCCGACGAAACTGGAGATTGCTCTGGTGCAGTTTGCGGTGCTCTACCGTAATGGCAAAAAAGCCTCCATGTCGACCCGTTCCGGCGAGTTTGTCACATTGCGGGAATTGCGCCAGGAAGTCGGCAAAGATGCTGCACGATTCTTTTATGTCATGCGCAAAAGCGATCAGCATTTGGACTTTGATTTGGATCTGGCCAAATCGCAAAGTACAGATAACCCGGTTTATTATGTACAGTACGCGCATGCGCGCGTTTGCAGCGTGCTGGCCCAGTGGGATGGTGATATCGATGATTTGAAAGATGCCGATATGAACGCATTGTCCAGTCCTACAGAACTGGCTTTGCTGCAAAGAATCATTGATTTTCCTGATGCCATCGAGGCGGCCGCCAAGGAATATTCACCGCATCTAATTGCTTTTTATCTCAGAGAGCTGGCCAGTGAATTTCACAGTTACTATAATTCCACGCGCTTCCTGGTACCTGACATTTCATTGTTGCACGCGCGTTTGGCACTCGTTGCATCCATCCGTCAGATATTGAATAATGGTCTTAGGTTACTGGGCGTTAGCGCACCTGAGAAAATGTGATCGAATTAATATAGAAAGGTATTCATGAGTCGAGATTATAAATCCCGGAAGTCTTCAAAATCGCATGAAAAAAGCGGCTCAGCGTTTCTGGGGGGATTCGTTGGTTACGCACTGGGTCTGATGAGTGCAATTGGCATATGGCTATATCTTAACTATGCGCCCAGTCCATTTTTGCCGAACGAAAAAACTGCCCGTTTATCAGAGAAAAGTGAAACACGTCCGGTGCCAGAGCAAGCAAAAACACCCCCTAATCCGATTCAAGAAGAACCATTAAGCACAGCCGAAGAAAAGCCCCGGTTCGATTTTTATAAAATACTCCCTGGCATTGATGAGCCGGAAATTGATCCCAGAAGTAAACAAACTGATGAGCGACCTACTCAGCCCCCCATAACTGCCAAAATTCCGGAAAGTAGCAGCAAGCCGGTTGAGACTGTTCGGCAAGCCGCTCCAATTCAGCCCATGCCAGTTCAACCTACTCCAACACAACCAAGCGTCGTTTTGGCTGAAACTAAGCAGCATACTGTTTCCATTCCATCGCGCAATCTTCCGGCCGAGACTGTGCAGCAATCAGCAGCACCGCAAACTAAAAATACAAAACCGATTGAGAAATATTTTCTTCAAGCTGGATCATTCAGAAAAAATGATGATGCAGAAAATTTAAAAGCAAGGCTCGCATTACTTGGTGTGTTGGCATCTGTGCAACCAATTGATTTGGCAGAAAAAGGGATCTGGTATAGAGTGCGCGTCGGCCCTTTTACAAAAAAAGAAGATGTTGATGAAACCAGCGCTTCTCTTAGAGAAAATGGAATAGCCACCCAATTTATTAAAGCACCTTAATATTTCAGCAAACTATTGATTAGAAATCTTGCAGAGTTTCTTATAGAAAGAATGCAATCACATATCTATTAACTTGTTTAAGGAGTTAAAATGAATCGACTCAAACTTTTCGCATTTAGCTTTTTATTGCTGAGCTTTGGATTAATCAATAGTTGGAGTGTGCATGCTGAAATCGTTAAGGGCAAAGATTATACAGTTCTGACTAATCCCCAGTCGACCCAGGATAGTACTAAAATTGAAGTGCTGGAGTTTTTCTGGTATGGCTGTCCGCACTGTTATAGCTTGCATCCACACCTTAAAACCTGGTTGATGAATAAACCCAGTGATGTTGATTTCCATTATGTGCCAGCGATTTTCCGGCCGAACTGGGTAGCGGCTGCAAAAATATTTTATGCGCTAAGTGTCATCGGCATGACAGATTCTCTGCATGATAATGTCTATGATGCTATTCATCGCGACAAAATTGATTTGAATAGTGAAGCTATATTGTTTGATTGGATTGAGAAGCAAGGCGTCGATAGGAAAAAATTTGAGAACGCTTATAATTCGTTTGCTGTACAAAATCAGGTGGCGAGATCCACGCAAATGTCCAGGCAGTATCAGTTAACGGGTGTTCCTGCACTGGTAATTAATGGGAAGTACCTCACTAGCGGTAAAATGGGCGGCACGCCGCATGACACGATCAAGATTTTGGAAATGCTTATTGAAAAAGCACGTCAAGAAAAACAAGGAAAATAGTTGTGTGCGGGTAGTTTTCATTCGTGATACGGCTCTTTATTGATTGAAATATTCAGATAAAACATGGCAACAAACAAGATTATTTTTGGAGCAGGTTGTTTTTGGGGAGTCGAAGCGGCTTTTCGTCGCGTCAAAGGTGTCACTAACGTTACCTGTGGATATTCTGGCGGGCATACTGAGAATCCTACTTATGAATCAGTATGTAGCAATACCACCGGTCATATTGAAGTGGTTATGGTGGAATACGATCCGGCAGAAGTAAGTGTTGAAACCCTGCTGGAAAATTTTTGGAACTGCCATAACCCTACTACCCAGGATCGACAAGGCCCCGACATTGGAACGCAATACCGCTCGGTGATCTTTTATTTCACACCTGAACAAGAAACAGCTGCCAAAGAATCCATGCATCGGCTACAACGTAGTGGGCGCTGGCAAGATCCAGTGGTAACAAAGCTTCTACCTGCCCCCCAATTTTACGTTGCTGAAGAATATCATCAAAACTATTTTAAGAAGCACGGGATTCATTAGCCTTTTTATTAACTTAAATGACTAACACTGCAGGTTGCTTGTTTGTTATCAGTGCACCTTCCGGTACTGGAAAAACCAGTCTGGTCAGAGCACTGCTCCAATCAGATCTCAATCTGAATCTATCGATTTCGCACACCACTCGTCCACCTCGCTCTGAAGAAGTGAATGGTCGAGACTATCATTTCGTCAGTAAAGATACCTTTCAGCAGATGCTTGTCAGTGGAGAATTTCTGGAAAGTGCGGAAGTTTATGGCAATCTGTATGGTACTTCGCAGCGATGGGTTAATGAGGTCATCGCGTCCGGACAAGATATTCTGCTTGAAATCGATTGTCAGGGGGCTAGGCAAATACAACGAATCTTTCCTCAATCTGTGGGGATTTTTATCCTTCCTCCTTCAGTTAACAGTCTGGCAATTCGCTTAAAAACACGCGCGCAAGATAATCCAGAAATCATTCAGAAAAGACTTGCTGCAGCACGTGAGGAAGTCAGCCATATCGCAGAGTTCGATTATATTGTTATCAACAACGAACTGGATGAGGCTCTCAGAGATCTGATCTGTATTATTAAAGCTGAGCGTTTGAAAAAAGAACATCAAGTGATTAAGCATCATGCATTAATCGCTCAATTGACATAATCAGTTTCTGTTTATTTACAAATGGTATTATTTTCTCTTTTTATTGTAAAATTTACCCTAATTCATAACCAACCAACCAAGACAAATACTTATTATGGCACGGATTACTGTTGATGATTGTTTGAAGAGAATCCCTAATCGATTTGATATGACCCTGGTGGCTACAGCACGCGCCAGGCAGTTGGCCATTGGTTCTGCGCCGATGGTGGAGTCAGCACGGGATAAACCAACCGTTATAGCGCTACGCGAGGTAGCGTTAGGAAAAGTAGGGCTGGACATCCTTAACCCGAAAAACATGTAATGCGAATCTGATATTCCTAAAGTACACGCTATGCATTAAGTCTCTAGTCGGTATCCTGATCATCAGTCAGGTATCAATTAATGCATAGCATCACTGTTTCCCCGGTATTAAAAACTCAGTTGCTGAATTAAGCAGGAATTCTTACTTTTCTAGGTAAATCCCGGCATATAATCATAGCCGGACTCTGTTGAGGAAATTAATAGCGTATCTTAAACAGATCTGCGATTCACAGTTATTTTGAAAAAAATACTTTAAGCGCATCAAAATCTATGTCTGAAGCAGAACTTCTATTTTCCGAGGTATCCCAATATCTTAAGCCTGAAGATATTGCTCAACTTAGAAATGCGTATTCATTCGGCCAAGGGGCTCATTCCGGGCAGTTCCGTAAATCGGGCGAACCTTATATTTCACATCCCATAGCAGTAGCCAGGATTCTCGGTACATTACATCTGGATGTACCGACGCTGATAGCCGCGTTATTGCATGACGTTGTAGAAGACACCGATATTTCTAAAGCCGAAATTGGTGAAAGATTTGGTGAATCAGTGGCGGAACTGGTGGATGGCGTTTCCAAGCTTGCCAAAATTGAATTCCAGACACAAGAAGAAGCGCAAGCTGAGAATTTCCGCAAAATGTTGCTGGCTATGGCGCGGGATGCTCGAGTCATACTGATAAAATTGGCTGATCGGTTACATAATATGCGAACCCTGGAAGCCATGGATCCCGAAAAACAGCACAGCATCGCCCGTGAAACGCTCGAAATTTATGCACCCATTGCTCATCGTTTAGGACTCAATAATATTTTTCAAGAGTTACAGGAACTGGGCTTTCGGTATTCTTACCCGACACGCTATAAGGTGCTGGTGAAGGCAACCAAGGCCGCCAGGGGTAATCGGCGCGAAGTGGTTGGAAAAATTCTTGAAGCCATCAATCTCAAATTAAAAGAAGCGGGCTTGGATGCCGAAGTAACGGGGCGCGAGAAACATCTTTATAGTATTTATACCAAGATGATAGAAAAACATCTATCGTTTTCGGAGGTGCTCGATATTTATGGTTTTCGCATTATTGTCAAAGACATTCCCTCATGTTATGTCGCACTAGGCATGCTGCACAGCTTATACAAGCCAATCCCCGGTAAGTTTAAAGACTATATTGCAATTCCAAAAAGTAATGGTTATCAATCGTTGCACAGCACGTTACTGGGACCATTCGGTCTACCGATAGAAATACAAATTCGTACTGCCGAGATGCACCGGATCGCTGAGAATGGCGTGGCTTCACATTGGCTTTATAAAAGCACAGATACCGATTTCAATGAATTGCACTTGCAGACCAGTCAATGGCTGCAAAGCTTACTGGAAACGCTCAGTGGTTCTACAGATTCTTCGGAATTTCTTGAACATCTAAAAATTGACTTGTTTCCGGGGGATGTGTATGTTTTCACGCCACAAGGAAAAATTCTAACGTTGCCAAGAGGATCCACCGCTGTCGATTTTGCTTATGCAGTTCATTCCGATATCGGCAATTGCTGTGTGGCGGTTAAAATTAACGGCGAGGATGCACCCTTGCGCACGGTACTCAAAACTGGCGATCGTGTGGAAATCGTCACTGCTCCCTATGCTAAACCTAATCCTGCCTGGCTCAGCTATGTGGCAACCGGAAGGGCGCGCTCACATATTCGCCATTTCCTGAAGAACATTCAATTTGATGAATCGGTTAAACTGGGCGAGCGTATGCTTAATCAGGCATTGCTGACGTTTAATATCAATCCAGACACCATTAGTGCAGCTCAATGGGAGAAATTAGTCCGTGACAGCGCTGTAAAATCCAAGAATGAATTGCTGGCTGAAATGGCGTTGGGTAAACAACTTCCTGCTGTGGTGGCCAAACGCTTGGCCGCACCGGAAGCCATTTCTCGTGAACAAATAGCAGGCCCGGTTACCATCTTGGGAACCGAAGGCGTGACCGTACAGTTTGCCAAATGCTGCCGACCCATTCCAGGTGATGCCATCATTGGAATGATTAAAAAAGATTATGGGCTTATCATTCATACGTACGATTGCCCAAATATCAGCCATAGCCAGAAAAGTTCCGAGAATTATCTGGACGTGACCTGGGGTAAAGACATCAGCAGAACTTTTGAAGCCGGTATCAAGGTAGCCGCAGAAAATAAACAAGGTGTATTAGCCCGGGTTGCTGCTGAGATTGCCAAAGAAGAGTCAAACATTGACGACGTTGCGATGGAAAGCGAGGACGATTACACGGAAATGCGCTTTATCCTGCAAGTGAACAACAGGCAACATCTGGCACAAATCATGCGTAGCTTGAGACACATTAAAGATGTTGCCAGGATCAGTCGGATTAAAGGTTAATTAAAACTATCTGATTCCTTGCGATGTGGAAGAATCATTTTGTAAGTATTTTTGCTACTACGCTACCTTGGAGAAATAAATGATTCGCCATGTACTGATATTACTTTTGATAGGCACGCTGTTTTTATTTTCTGCATGTGCGAGCAAAACCCAGCAGAAGCAATCAGTTGATTCATCGGTCAAAGCGAAAACCGCAACCCCCTTTGAGCAACTCTCTTTCAAAGCAGCTGGAAAAACAGTTTTTGAGGATGAGGGTAAATTCATCCTGATCGAAGGCAAGCAATGCGCTCAACGGGATAATGGCGCTGAGACTGCAACCGTGCTAGCCTGGCTCGAAATGCCGAGCTATGTGGATAATGGCACCGTCGTGTTAAATGGTTGGGACCTGCGTTATCTTCATAGCGAGCTTGAAGTGAATTCCCTGCGTGCTGACATCACCCATAGCAAACTGGTGAAGAATGCCGGCTCTGCTTTACTAGTGTTTGAGGCACAAGGCAAATTAAATGATCAGCACCGCAGCGATGCTTACGAATTTTGTGTGTTCTATACCGCATTTGGCTATCACTCAGCATGGTTTGATGCCAAGATAGAAGGTGATTACAACGGTATCGATGCATCAGCGCTGCAGGACAAAAATCAGGGCGCAGTCGCTACGCTGGAAAATACAGGAAACAAAGGCCTACTAAAAGGTAATGATGCGATCGCGATCATTCCGCGCGGATTTGATTTTCAGTTCGATGGCGCATTTGAATGCCAATTAAGTTTTCTGCCTTGTAAATGGACAGACCGTGCAGATTATCGCCTGCTGCAAGTTGCCTACAGCCTTTCTCAAACCGGTGCTTCACTCAGTCAGGACGGTAGTTCACATTGGGCGGCTCAGACTATTTTTAAGGACAACAGCACACACACTCACCGAATTAAAACCCGCGCCGCGCTGATTCGCGGCAGCAGCGTCAAGCTGCGTGCAGATTTTCTGGCGCTGAATCCCCGTTCAGGAAAAACCAACACCTGCCGCAAAGGTAGCGACGGAATTGTCCGCACCCAGACCTTCCGCATCAATGACTTGCCTTACGATTACGCCGTGCCAATGCTGACAAGCTGGGATCTCTCCTATGAATGTGAACATCAGAAAGTACAACGGGCCGGTATCTGGATCCACGACATCCGTTTTGATTCAAACTCCAGCAGCATGGAATATAAAGTATCATCTATTTTGCGCGATCAAGACGGCACACCCAGCTTTAATGCTGCGCATCGTATTACGGTATTGGGGCTAAATCGGTTACCGCCACCGATGCAGCGCCAGTCGCCTGAAATAAAAATAAAGATCAGGGAATATTGACCTACAAAACATAACCGGTTGCCACCATTTTTTTACTCTTAAGGAAACGCTGATTAATTCGTATTATTCTCAATGGCCAGTGAAGCATGAATGGTGCGGATTCGATTCTCCCGCCGCAAGCGGGGCGTCAGGTTTTGTTCTGCTAATACGGTATAGCGTCCGATGATTTCACTAATCTCCGCGACTAGACTTACGATGGCTGGGGTGAGCGTATAGGGCGGTTCGTGTGGATTTTTGTTGATCATCAGATGAAGTTTTACATTTGATGCAGCTCTTTCATTTTATCAACTACCTTCTTCAGATGATTTCGGCGCATCCTCACCGATCATCACCGGCTTGCCGTGCTGCCAAACGACAGCGTACTGACCCAAGCGATGCTTTTTTTCGAGTGCCTTTGTTACGGCCTGCTGTAATGAATCGAGCATTACTTGGCCTTCTTTAGAGGGAGTTGATTTCAGCGTAATTTTCATTGCATAATTTCCTTTAATTGCTGTTGATAATAAGCTTCCTGGAGAATAATACAGTTATCACCTGTTTGCTCAAACACAAGAACCGGTTTTGCACCATCATTCATGAAACAAATACAACGATCAACCTGATGACTGAATACCCGAACTAAGTTGTTCAGGCTACGTGAAAAGCGTCGATCAATATCACGTAGCGGAATATTATGCCCGCCGTGTGCAACTCGTTCGGCTACGCGCATTTTCGACATACCAACATTAGGTAACGCAAGATAGATCAGCTCCACTTTCCAGCCATCACATCGCATTCGATTGATCAGGCGTAAATAACTACGGCCTGAAAGCGTAGTTTCGAATGCAAAGTTTTCGCGGCGACTGATATTTTCTTCGATTTCATTCAAAAAGATACGGCTTGCCGCTATAAGTTCCCGTTCCGGTGCCAGCGGGGAAAGACCCGCCGCGATTAAATCCGCATTGACAAACCTGGCGCAGTCTGCCACTTTGGGCAAATATTCCAATGCAAATGTGGTTTTTCCTGCGCCGTTGGGACCGGCAATGATCCAGCAGGTGGGCATTACACAATCTCCCCGTGTTGTTTCTGCGTCCGTTTGAGTTGGATGAGCGTGGCAGTCATGTGGTTTGTAATTGTAAATTCTCGGAGATGAAGATTGTATTTATTTCTTTGGTATCTTTGGCAACCAGGGTCTACAGGCCGTCTGAACGGGTATTCGATCCGTTCAGTCGCTCATAAACCTGATTTCCCAGCCACTTGGAAACGAGTTCCTGCATTTCTGGCTTACTCATATAATCGGAAAACAGTTCTTCATTGAGTTCCATGCGCTCGATAAACAGCGATTCCAGAATTTGGCGAAAAACGAGCTGAAATTTGTCCAGAGAGTTCACTTCAGCCGCTCTGCGTAGTGATTCGTTTTGACTTGCCGCTTCGGCCATCTGATCGAAAAAAAGTTGATCAGCTTCACTTAACTCGCCACCAAAACGCTCATTGATGATGTCAATCAGGCGAGAGAGTACAACGTATTCTTCGCGGTCTTCGCCCGTGCCTACTTCGCGCGGGCCATCCAGCGGCTTGGCATATCCCTCAGTGAGACTGATCGAGCCTTCGCTGATTTTTTGCAGGCGGTAGTAGTCGAGCTCAACTTCCTCATCGAACTGGTAACCCGGGCCATTTTTGCGCTTGGGCAGCTTCAAAGTCAGATGGCGCAGGTAGGTATAAAGCTTTTCAAGATCACTATCCTGGTAGGGAATGACCTGACTCAGGAAGCTGTACAGGTTACGAAACGCCTGCACCTTGCCGCGCCACAGCTCGGCCTCTTCCTCTTCCGTGTTCTGCAATTGCGCAAAGCGAGCGGTTGCCTGATCAAGAATCGCATTCAGCGCCTTGTGATCGCCGGGACTCTGCCGGCGCTTGGGGACAAAGAACACTCGCGCGAACTCGGCGACTTCGGTAAGCAGATAAATGCCCGAGGCATCGAGTTCCGCCTTGACCTCATAGAGCTTGTCCGGATCGACCTGCTCGCCCATCACCGAGCCTTCGTAGTACTGGCGGAAGGCTTCCTGGATCTCGGCAGGATCGTTGACGAAATCCAGCACGAAAGTGTCGTCTTTCAGCGGATGGGTGCGGTTTAGGCGCGACAGTGTTTGCACTGCCTGAATGCCCGCTAGCCGTTTATCCACGTACATTGTGTGCAGCAGCGGCTGATCGAAGCCAGTCTGGTATTTCTCGGCCACCAGCAGCACGCGGAAATCGGGCTTGGCAAAGGTGTCGGGCAGATCCTTTTCCTTCAGGCCGCCGTTCATCCCGGTCTCGGTGTACGTTTTCTCGGGGAGCTTGTCATCTTCGACAGTTCCGGAGAACGCCACCAGACTCTTGATGGGATAACCCTTTTCGGTGATATATCGGTCAAACGCCTGCTTGTAGCGCACCGCCTCCAGGCGCGAACCCGTCACCACCATTGCCTTGGCATGACCGCCAATCTTGTGGCGGGTGAAGTGCTGGAAGTGTTCGATCATGACTTCCGTTTTCTGGCCGATGTTGTGCGGGTGCAGCCGCATGAAGCGGGCCAGCGTCTTGGCGGCTTTCTTGCGTTCGACGTTGGGGTCGTCCTCGGCCTTCTTGATCAATTTGTAGTAGGTCTTGTAGGTGACGTAGCTCTTCAGCACGTCCTCGATAAATCCTTCCTCGATGGCCTGGCGCATGGTGTAGCGGTGGAAGGGTTCGCCACTGCGGCCGAAAATCGCCAGCGTCTTGTGCTTTGGGGTGGCGGTGAAGGCAAAAAAACTCATGTTCGGCTGCTGGCCGCGCTTGGCCATGGAACGGAACAGGCGCGTAGGTTGGGTTAGCGCAGCGTAACCCAACAATTGACTTTCTTCCTCAGCTAATTCTCGCGCTTTCTCAACCAGTCCGAGACCCCCTAAAACCGCCTTCAATTCCGTCGCTGTCTCACCGGATTGCGAGCTGTGTGCCTCGTCGATGATCACCGCATACTTGCGTGTTGGTAGATGACTCTTGCCACCTTCACCGCGCTCCTCGCTCAGTTTAGCCAATTGTCCGGAGACGAAAGGGAACTTTTGCAGCGTGGTAATGATGATCGGCACACCAGCTTCCAGCGCCTCGGCGAGCTGACGCGAATCCTCGTCAATCTTTTGTACTACGCCCTGGCGGTGATCGAACTGGTAGATGGTGCTCTGCAACTGGCGGTCCAGCACCACGCGGTCGGTGATGACCACCACGCTGTCGAACAGGCGTTCGTCGTGCTCGTTGTGCAGGCTGGAGAGGCGGTGCGCCAGCCAGGCAATGGTGTTGCTCTTGCCGCTTCCGGCCGAGTGCTCGACCAGATAGTTATGTCCCACACCTTTGCTGGCGGCGGCCGCCACTATCTGGCGCACCGCCTGCAATTGGTGATAGCGCGGGAAGATCAGGCTTTCCTTGCGCACCTTCTTGCCGCCATCCATTACTTTCTCCTGCACATCCACATGCAGAAAGCGGGCGAGCAGGTCGAGCAGAGTATCGCGTTGCAATACTTCTTCCCACAGGTAGGCGGTCTTGTAATTGCGGCCATTCTTATCCGGTGGATTACCCGCGCCACCGCCCCAGCCTTTGTTGAAGGGCAGAAAATGGGTGCTGGTGCCGGCCAGGTGCGTGGTCATGTGCGCTTCTTCGGTATCCACCGCGAAATGCACCAGGGTGCGCTTGGTGAACACGAAGACCGGTTCGCGCGGGTCGCGGTCGTGGCGGTACTGGTGGATCGCGTTGGCCGCAGTCTGGCCGCTGAGCGGGTTTTTGAGTTCCAGCGTCACCACCGGAATACCGTTGACCGACAGCACCCCATCCAGAGACTTCTCCGACTTTGGGCTGAAGTGCAGTTGGCGGGTCAGCCCGAGACGATTGGCCTGGTAGCGTGCCTCCAGTTCGGGGTTCAATCCGTGTGCCGGGCGGAAGAAGGCGACTCGCAGCGTCCGGCCGAAGCACTTGAAGCCGTGACGCAAGGTGGCCAGCGTTCCATGAGCGTCCAGCCACTTGCACAACGATTCCAGCACGCGGGTGCGGGTTTGTTCACCATGCAGGGCTTCAAGCTTGTCCCACACTTGGCCTTGGGTGGCACGGATGAAGGCCAGTGCCTCATCGGGGAAGATCGCTCGCTCGCGATCGAAGCCCTTCGCATCGAATCGCGTATAACCGTCACCCAGCAAGACCGATTCGATGGCGGTTTCAAAAGCGGCTTCGCTGGTTTGCTTCATGGATTTACTCCTGCCGCTGCAAAGCAAGATTGCACCATGTCGCAAAAACTGTTCAGCTTTGCATTGTCAATTTGATTTGTGGTATAGCAATGAAGCAGGTGCTGTGGCTTTCTGTGAAGGGAGCCTGGCGCTGTGACGCCGAGCAAGTTTTCGAGATCCTTAGGTATCGTGACAACTGAATGAGTAAGCTCAGCATTCTTTGAATCGGAAATAAGCTGATTGAGCTCCTGATGTTCATCTTTGTTGTCGTCATCGTCATGCAGCACTGCATGGACAACACCGAGACCACTTAAAAGATTCATAAACCGGTGAATATTGTATTTGCCGAGACAATCCAGAACATAGATGCCTTGAGGAAGAGACAGCTTACCGTTTTATCCAGCAACCTGTTGATTAACGCGGTTTCGCTTGGTCCCTCGACCAGCAAAACATTCTGCGCAAACAACATTCCCGCGCGATCAGGATTAAGCCACAAGAAGTACTTCACAGACTCCATCTCAGGCTTGAGGTCATCAGCCTGCATGGTTTTCTGCACCTTGGGATACTTGGCAGCAACTTGCTGAATGGCGTGATTGGCATCAACAATGTTGCTCCAGTGCGCATCATCAATTTGAAACGTCGATACGATGCCATCCACCCTTCGCGCCCGGACGATGGCCGGAATACGCATGGCATTTCTGCTCACAAAATGCGCGGAGTGGGTGGAGCAGACAATTTGCCAGTCGGCCGCCTCGCTTACCTTGATCAGGTTGCGGGCCAGATCCTCCTGCTGTGGCGGATGCAGAAATGCCTCCGGCTCTTCAAAGAGAACCAGGTTCAGTGAAGGGGCGAAGTCCTTCTCCTTCTTCGAAACCTTCTGTGGAATGTACTTTGCGCCAAGCTGAATCAGTGAATAGATAAAGTGTCTCTGGAAGCCAGAGCCGAAGTACTCAACGCCTTGCGGCTTTTCATGATGGTTATCCCGGATGTCCCATCCGAGCATTGATTTAATGATTTCCGCCGTGGAAGGTGTTGTGAATTTTAGGTTGAAGTTTGTCTGCCACGGCGCAAGCAGAGCGTTCAAGTCGTTCTCGAAATTCGACAGAGAGCGCTTATCCTCGGTTTCGATTGCCCGAACACTGCCAGCAAAAGTGGTGACGCTCTCCGTCAAGGTCTTGTAGGCGTCGCTCCCTTCTACGACATCCGACATGATGTTGGTGATCAGGTCGCGCAAGGCCGATGGGCCACTGAGCTTGGTATGCTCATCGACCTTGCTGATGGCCGGGATATAGATCAGATCGCCAAACTTTCCGCTCTGAACATTCTTCGCGCCGTAAAATGGCTCGTTCGACAATGTGCCGTCAGTCTTGTATCCAAGGATTGATCCGGTGGCATTTTTGCCATCATGCAATTTTTCGCCAGTCTGAAAGTATTTCCTGACCTTCAGCGACTTCTCGGCGGTCTTGTATTCATCTTTCAAGGATTCGTGTTCTTCGTCGTCAAGGGAGAAGATCAGTTCTACCCATGATTCTTGGTTCACTGCGCCCTTGAGCGGGACGTCCACTTCTTTTTTGAACTTAAAGCCATCTTTCTCGTAGAAAGCCCGAATGCAATCGATGATAGTGCTTTTGCCGGAATTATTCGCGCCAACAACGAGTGCATAGGGTTGAAACGCCATCGAGGCGTCAATGATGCCACGGAAATTGTGTATTGAAATGTGCGTCAGTTTCATGCGACAGTCCCCATGCTCATTATTATTCTCTTCTAACCCATCTCCGCCAGTGGAATTTGGCCGGTGACGGCGGCGGTGATCAAGGCGGCGCGACGTTCCTTGGCCAGCGTGATCGACAACTGCAAATTATCGCGCAGGGCATTTGCCTTTCGCTGATCCGTCTCGACCGCGCGGATAATTTCGATCTGTTCGTCTTGCGGTGGCACCGCGAGTCGCATTTCAAAAAAGTTCTCTGGATACAGACGTAAGCGCGAAGACCAGATACCCTTGGACCATCGGCTCACTTCGGCCACAAAGGGGCGTGAGCGGCACAGTAGGTCGACGTACTCAGGCAGCAACTCGCCTTTCGAAGTGTAAACGTGGTAATCGGGACTGACGATACCTGCCAAGGGGCTGATGCCCATCGCGCCCATCCACGCCCACAGGGTATTGATAGCAAGGTCACCTGACATACAACGTTTGTAACCTGTCTTGTCATCGGCTTCAAACATGTACACGTCCTTCTCGGCGCGTGACGTGACGCCAGTAATGTGGGACACGGTCAGTAGTTCTTCCGTGCCATCGTCCGAACGTTCATCGCGAACAGTAAAAAGGTTTTTCGCACGCTCTACCAACCAATGCGCCGGAATTTCCCCCGCCATTCCTGACCGGAGGGTTTGAGCGGGGCGTTGGGGTCGAGGCCGCGGGTGACGACGCGGCTGATGAGGGCGGCGCGCTTTTCTTCCAGCAGCGTCAGCATGCGTTCCTTTTCGGCAATCAATCCATCGATGCGGGCGGTTTCACGGGAGGTAGTTGGCGATAAGGCGCTGGTTTTCTTGAGCAGGCAAAGGTAAATGATGCTGACGAAGTAGATCAGGCGACACTCGCTTGAGTCCGCCCGCGCCAGTCATGGAGGCTTCGCCTTCCTGTTTGAATGTTGAAGATTGTAAGTAGTAAAAGAGAAATTTTCGTTCAACTCGCGTAGGACGAATAACAAACAGTTCAGAGCTGCCAAACCCCTTAGCACCTTCAAGATTTTCCGCGATTGCAATGTTGCCATTTTTAAAACAGGGTGTGACCTTCGCCAGAACGATATCGCCATCCTCAAATACATTGTAAGAAGAGGCATATTTTGAGAATTTGTCGGTATTTGGAATGAAGTAACCGCTCTTTATCCTATCCATCGGCAGAAAAGTCAGCTCGTCATCTTCTTCAAAACCTTTGAAAGCAACAGACGGACTCAATTCGCAGACATAACGAAGCGGAATCGTCGGCCATTTACACTGATCTGGAATAGTGCTCATTCCGCCACCTCCTCACCCCATTCCGCCAGCTTCCGGCGCAACAACTCCTTGTCGGGCAAATAGAGCTGGTATTCCCGCGCATGGATGTTGGCGCCTTTGGGCAGAGTGATTTCGACCAGGGCATCGTGTTTCTTCTTGCACAAAACGATGCCGACGGTCGGCGCTTCGTCCTCCAGTTTCACACATCGGTCGAAGTAATTGACGTACATCTGCATCTGGCCCAGGTCGCCATGGCTGAGTTTGCCGATCTTGAGATCGATCAGCACAAAGCAACGCAGCAGGCGGTTGTAGAACACCAGGTCGACAAAGAAATGCTCTTCATCGAAAGTGAAGCGCTTTTGCCGGGCCTCGAACAGAAATCCCTTGCCCAGTTCCAGCAGGAAGTGTTCGAGTTTGTCAATGATGGCGCTTTCCAGGTCCGATTCGGAGTATCTGGCCTTTTCACCAAGGCCGAGAAACTCCAGAATATACGGCTCCTTCAGCAGGTCTTCGGGACGGCTGATGATCTGGCCTTCCGTTGCCAGTTGCTTCACACCATCCTTATCCCGGCTGAGGGTCAATCGTTCATACAGGCCGGAGTTGAACTGACGTTTGAGTTCTCGTAGCGACCAGTTTTGATTGAAGGATTCGATTTCGTAAAACTGTCTTTCGGCGTCGTTCTTGACGCTCATCAAGAAAATATAATGGGACCAGCTCAGGTTGAAAGGTGCGGATGCTGTCCGTTCATTCCCCGGTAAATGCCGCGACACGGTCACGGATTTCTGCAAAAAGTCAGAAACTGTCTGACTTTTTCTCAGTGCGGGTAAAAGGCCAGACGGTGTCTGACCTATCTGTTTTTGGTAGGTCAGATAAAACCGGCGCATCATTTTGAGATTGGTCTGTGAGAAGCCCCTGCCAAACTCATCGGTCAAAGCGATAGCCAGTTCTTTTAATACGGCATCGCCATACTCCGCCCGCTCCGACCCCTGTTTTGCTCGTGTTCAACGATGCGGCGGCCGATTTCGAAATTGGTCAATACCTGAATCAGGTCAACTGAATGAACTACCGCTTGGCGAGCGGTGCGGATCAGGCCGCGGATTTCATGGATCAGTTCCTTCATTCCGTCACTTCACGCAGCAACGCCAGAATCCGCTTTTCCACGTCCGCCAGCTCCGCATCGATCTCATGCAGCGGGCGCGGCGGCTGGTACTGGAAGAATACGCGGTTGAAGTTGATCTCGTAGCCGACCTTGCCGATGCCGCCGTCCTGCTCGTCCAAGGTGTCGCGGTCGATCCAGGCGTCCGCCACATAAGGCCGCACTTCGCGCAACATGTAACTGACGATGTCCTCTTTCAATGGGATGTTCTCGGCATCCTTCAGCGCCGGATCGGGTTCGTACTCCACCAGACTTTTGCCATCGGCGTACAGGCCAAGCAGTGCGTACAACTCGCCGGCTTCAAGTGGGGGCAGTGTCTGCTGTGGGAACAACTCGGAGCTGACGGCGACATCGCCTCTTTTGTGGCGCTTGGCGATGACCGGTGCTGCCTCGGGGTCTGCGGTGGTGAAACACTCACGGAAGATCTTCTTCTGCGCCGTGCTCTTAGCGCCTTTGCCCCAGCCTTCGACGTCGTCGGGCAGGGTCTTGAACACTTGCTGTACCTCATTCCAGGCGAGATTCCAGTCCAGATGCGGTTCTGGCCCAAGCTGATCCTGCACCGCCTGCAGGGCATCGAACAGCTCGGGGCAGGTGTTCAAGAAGCGCTCGCGGGCCTCATCGGTGATCTCGAAGCGCAGCCGCAGCGGGCGCAGCACGGTGATGCGGCGGTAGCCGAAGTCGGTGTTGTCGAACACGCGGCTGGTCTTGCTGTCTTCCAGTGCGCCGTGTTCGCGGGTGATGGCATCGATGGCGGCTTGATCCAGGTAGCGGCGTTTGTCGCCGAGGCTGCGCTTCATCGGCGTGTAGCGCTCGCGGCCGTCGATGAGCTGGATCTTGCCGCGGCGAGTGGCGGCCTTGCGGTTGGTGACCACCCAGATGAAGGTGCCGATGCCGGTGTTGTAGAACATTTGCTCGGGCAGGGCGACGATGGCTTCGAGCTGGTCGCGTTCGATGATCCAGCGGCGGATTTCGCTCTCACCGCTGCCCGCCCCACCGGTGAAAAGCGGCGAACCATTGAAGATAATGGCTGTGCGCGAACCAGGTAAGTTCTTGTTGCCGGCTTCGTAGTCAGCGAATTTACTGATCATATGCAACAGGAAGAGTAAGGCGCCATCATTGATGCGTGGCAGCTTACCGCTATAGCCACGAAAGTTGGGCCAGCGGTCGATTTCCTTTTTCTCAGCTTTCCAGTCCACACCGAACGGCGGGTTGGCCAGCAGGTAATCGAACCAATGCATGTCCGCGAAGCGGTCATCGGTCAAGGTATTGCCGAGTTCGACCCGGCTATCCTTCTCCTTCTGCCCTTTGATCAGTAGGTCGGAGGCCGCCACGGCGTATGAGCGTGGATTGTAGTCCTGCCCATAGACCTTGACGGTGGCCTGTTCGTTATGTGCACGTATCCAGTTTTGCGCCTCGGCCAACATGCCGCCAGTACCGCAGGCCGGATCGCAAATAGTGACGATAATGCCTTCCTGCGTGAGTACGTGGGTATCGGGCTCCAGCAATAGGTTAACCATGAGCCGGATGACTTCGCGCGGGGTGAAGTGATCGCCCGCCGTTTCGTTGGCGGCTTCGTTGAAGCGGCGGATCAAGTCCTCGAACACCAGCCCCATGGTGATGTTGTCGACGTGCTTAGGATGCAGGTCGATTTCGGCGAACTGGGCGACCACCTGATAAAGGCGATTGGACTCTTCGAGCTTTTCAATCTCCTTGTCGAACTCGAAGCGTTCGAAGATCTTGCGGATGTTCTCGGAGAAACCGGCAATGTAATCAGCCAGGTGGCGGCCGATGTTGTCCGGGTCACCTTTGAGCTTCTGAAAGTCGAGCAGGCTATGATTGTGGAAGCCGAGGGGAGTGCCGTCTTCATTCTTGGCCAGGTTGTTGAGGATGGCGTCGATGTTGGGGATGCCTTTACTGCTCAGTTCGGCATAACGCTTGAGCACGGTGTCTTTGCTCGGCGCCAGCACAGCATCGAAACGGCGCAGCACGGTGAGCGGCAGCATCACGCGCTCATACTGCGGCGGACGGTAAGGCCCACGTAGCAAATCGGCCACCGACCAGATAAAGTTTGCGAGCTGCTGAAAGTTAGCGGGGGTCATCGAATAAAGTTATTCATTTGCAAATGCCGATTTGAAATCGGTTCGGCAAAACGGGATAGCGAACTATAATGCAATTACCGCTCAGCCAACACAACCTCAATCGTCTTCACTTCACCCGCGCGGTGATATTGCAACTCAGCTTTCTGCCCCGCCTCAAGCGTTCGCAGGATGTTGGCATACGCTGCCAGATCGCTGATCGGTTGACCGGCCAGTTGAAGCAAGATGTCGCCTGCCTGTAGCTGCGCCTGATGTGCTGGGGAACCGTGGATGACGTTATCCACGCGCACACCTTCTCCTTGATGCGAAAAGTCCGGTACTGTGCCAAGGCTGACTTTGCGTTTGCTGTTTGTGGGTGCGGATTCTGATTGTGCAGTTTGTGATTGCAAGGTAACGGTCAGGGGTTCAATGCGGTTGGCCAGGTATTCGGTGGCTTCTTTAAGGATGGCGGCTACTTTAACCAATCCGGCTGAATCGATTTTATCCACGGTGTCGCCGGGGGCGTGGTAGTCCTCATGCGCGCTGGCGAAGAACTGTACGGCCGGAATGCCTGCCTTGATGAAAGCGGCCTGGTCGCTGGAACCGAAATCATCCTGCACGGCATTGACGGGAATGCCGGTGACAAAGCCCGCACCGCGGAAAACGTGTACCAGTTCACGGGCAGTTCCGGCACCAAACAGGGTGACCGGATTGTTACCCAATCGTCCCACAGTATCCAGATTCAGCATCGCTGCAATTTTTTCCGCCGGGTAGTCGTTTGCGCTGTTGATGTAATGTTTGGAGCCGAGCAGACCCGATTCTTCGCCGGTGAATGCGACAAAAATGATGGTGCGTTCCGGCTGCCATTTGGGGGCGATCTGCCGTGCCAGCTCGAGCATGACGGCGATTCCGCTGGCATTATCGTCTGCGCCGTAATGGATTTTTCCCTGATGGGCGGCGCGTACGTCCGGCCAGCCCATGCCGAGATGGTCATAATGCGCGCCGATGACCAGGCTCTGTCCGGCCAGTTGCGGATTCGTGCCGGGTAAGATGCCGATCACATTGCGCAGGCTGATCGTTCCTTTAGGGGTACCGACGTCCTGTTGCCAGGTTTGAAAATAACTGTTGCCGTCACCACCCGGCAGCAGGCCGATTTGCTGAAATTGCCTGGCGATATAGGCTGCGGCGCTATCCAGTTCCGTGCTGCCCAATTCGCGTCCTTTGAATGCTTCGCTGGCCAGATGAGTAATGTCGCTCAGCATGCGGCTCTCGGAAAATACCGGCGGCAATTCCGCCAATGCCCGGCGGGGCATCGCAGCATTGACGGTTACGCGGGTCACTGTTGCATTGTCTTTTTGCTGCACCCAGTGGGTTAGTGGCGATTGAGTCACAGGCCATTGACCTTTATTGATATTGGTGAGCTCATCACCAACTTTAAATACCAGGTAGCTGTATTTGCGGTAATGCGGCAGCTTGCTGGCTAATTCCGCAATGGCCTTTGGATCGTCGGAGGCAACCCACAGCATTGTTTTGTCTGAGTTGGAGGGTTGTCTGGCTGTCAGCACAATGGCGTGCTCAGTTTGCTGATAACTTTGCTGATGCAGTTGCAGCGCCGCCTGACGATAAGCCACACCTTGTTCCGCTAACGCAGTGACGACCGCAGGACTAAATTTATTTTGCCAGCCCATGATCCAGACCGTTCGGTCTGTGGGTAAAGTGGTCAGCTGATCATCGGTGACTACCTCCAGCATCGCCGACTGGGTTTTTTGCCAGTTCATCGCCATTGTGCGATAGGCTTGTAATACTTGCTTGTCAGCATTCGCTGGTAATACTAGTAATGGTTTTTCAGCGCCGAAGCCCTGCGATAATGCAGAAGGAATTTCGCGATGATCCAGGCGTCTGAACACATCAAATCGAGGGTCGATGTCAATGCGTACGGGACGTGCATGGAGATCCATTTCAATCATTTGGGTCTTGTGATTGATAGCAATTTGCGATGAATGAGCCTGCGCTTCTCCTTCCAGCGTGATTAAGACAGGCACTGTTAAATGATAGGGCTCACCGGGTTGGGTTTGTTCGATGTGCGCTTTGAGCTTGAATCCTTGTGCTGTGCGTTCAGCTTCCGCATGACGCATATGCAGATTGGGAGCACCGGTGCGATCCACCCATTGTTCGAAGTACTGAGAAAAATCCTTGCCGCTTGCGGCGCTGAAAGTGGTTCGCAAATCTTCAAAAGTGGCCTGTTTGAATTTGAACTGCTTATAAAATTGCTGTAAGGCGCGCACGAAATTTCCATCGCCTAATTCCTGGCGCAACATATGGAAAAACATCATGGTTTTCCCATACCCTACCGCTTCTGAGCTGGAGCTGTGGCGCGACACAAATCGTGCAATCGGGAAGTCTTTTTCCTTATTCACAAAATCAGCATATTTCTGCAGCACATCGCGGCGATATTCCTCGCCTTTGCCTCTTTGTTCATTCACCAAATGATCGGCGAGATAGGCGGTCAAGCCTTCTGACCAATTACCCTTGGCATAATCGACAAACACGCCATTGCCCCAATAGTTATGCAGAATCTCGTGCGGATACGAGGAATGCAGAATAAAGGGGAAGCGAATCACCTTAGGGCCGAGCAAAGTAAAGGAGGGCATGCCGTAACCGGTTTCCCAGAAATTCTCGACCAAGGCAAATTTTGTATAGGGGTAGGGACCGAGCAGTTTGTTATACATGGCGATGTATTGCGCCGTAGTATCCAGGTATTTTTGCGCGAGCGCTTCATCAGCGCTGCGTAGATAAACCAGCGCATTCACTGCACCAGCAGATTGGGTATAACGTTGATAGCGACCCGCAACAATATAAATATCATCCTGTGCTTGTTTTTCTTCCCAAATCACTTTCTGGGCGGTTGGGGTTTGCTGTTCATGCACTAAAGCGCCCTGGCTGACCACATCCCAGCCTGTGGGTACCTGAATATCCAGGTGAAACGATACTAATGCGTCTCCGAATTGGGGATACCAGGCGCTGGAGTTGGCCAGAAAAATTCCTTCGGGCGAAATAACCCCGGGCGTATAACTGAAACTGCGCGCGTACTCTTGGTCAGGACCTTGCACCGGATGATTGATTTTTCCGCTGAAATGTACGGTGAATTCCTTCTGACGGGCTGGCAGCGTCAGTGTGTAATGCTTTAATGGAACCGGCCGGGAATTCGAAACGGGTTGATTTTGCTGTAATGTGATTTGTGCGCCTTGAACTTCAGCGATCGTTAAATCGGCGTGCAGACTGAAATCAAGCTTGATGGCTGTTGGATGATCCCGATAATGCTCAGGCACAAGAATGTCGTCTTTGACGCGAATCTCGGAAGTATCTGGTGATAGCACAATTTCCATCTGATGATAAAACGCCTGGTTATTGGCGCATACTGCCATGCTATAGAACATGCAACCGATAATGGCAGCCCAAGCAATATTGAATTTCACTAATTTTTGCATTCTTCTCTAGACCTCACAGATAAATTACTCATTTGCCTCACCCCGACGGATGCCAGACATCATCAACGGCTTATTCTATAACATAGAATGTTTACTTTCCTTTTCCAGCTATGTTTAAATGTTTTCCTTTTAGCAAAAAGGTTTTTAAATCCAATGAGAAACTTCACCAAGGCATCCTGTATTCCAAATTCCTCTCTATTAATCAGTAACTTTTTGTTGCCGCTGACCTTCCTTGCGGTAACTCATGCCAGTGCAACAGAGTTTATTACCGGCGAGTATCAGCTCTCGGACAAGGAAAAGAGAGTCGGCGAGGCTTATTATCGTGCAGATATGCAGTGGATGGTTTATCAGGCGGAAGTATCTGATGATAATCCTTTTTATCAGATTTTTCTGAAAAATATCGCCAGTGGCGCAGTGCAGCAAGTATCGCCGGGTAATGGCAAAACTACCTGCTCGTGGGTGCACCCTACCCAGGAAAAAGTACTGTTTTCATCTACCCATGAAGACCCTGATGCAAAAGCCAAAATGATTGCCGAGATTGAAAGAAGAAAATCCGGTGAGCGGCAATCCTATGCCTGGGATTATGATGAATTTTATGATATTTACGAGACGGATTTTTCCGGTGGGAAAATCCGCAATCTCACCCATACGCTTGGGTATGATGCTGAAGCTTCCTGGTCGCCGGATGGCAAGCTGATCGCTTTTGCTTCTAATCGCAGAGCCTACACGGGGGAATTATCCGATGAGGAGGTTGCACTGTTCAAAGCCAATCCATCGGCTTTGATCGATATTTATATCATGGATGCCGACGGTTCCAACGTGAAAAGATTGACGCAGACTAAAACTTACGATGGTGGACCATTTTTTAGCCCGGACGGAAAGCGAATCGTCTGGCGCCGCTTTTCGGAAAATGGCCGGGAAGCTGAAATCTTCACGATGAACATCGATGGATCAGACCAGAAACAAATCACGCGTCTCAATACAATGTCATGGGCACCTTTCTATCATCCTTCCGGTAAGTACATTATTTTTACCACGAATTTGCACGGACACCGCAACTTCGAGCTGTACATTGTTGATGTGAATGGCGAAAAAGATCCTGTGCGAGTAACCGATAAAGAGGGATTTGACGGTTTGCCGGTATTCACACCGGATGGCAATTATCTGACCTGGACCAGTGACCGTACGCCCGAAAAGAAAGGCCATCTGTTTCACGGCAAATGGAATCATCAGAAAGCGCTAGAAAGTCTTTCGTTGAAATAAGCTCATCTTACGGAAATGTAATGAAGGTATTGCCGGAGCTAAAAATTTTCTGGTAATTAACCCAGGTCTGAGTTAATCCATTTATGACGAAACCATCCGATTCCAACAAACCACCTCCTGTAATCATGCAAGGCTCTGATCACCTATATCAGTGGCTGGATGAGGAACAGATCAGCTTTGCTTTCACGACTTATCAAACTAATCGTTTGTTTCTCGTTGGTTGCAAGGAAAAAGGGCGTTTGGCCGTGAATGAACGCTTGTTCGATAAGCCGATGGGTTTGTATGCAAGCAATGAAAGCCTTTATATGGTCACCCGTTACCAAATCTGGCAATTGGAAAATCGTTTGGCAAAAAATGAGCTGTACCAAGGTTGTGATCGATTGTATGTACCTAGCCAATCTCACACTACCGGTGATCTGAATGTGCATGATGTGGTAGTCACTGAGGAGCAGAACATCCTGTTCATCAATACCGATTTCAGTTGCCTGGCTACCTTGCAGGCGGGGTTTAGTTTCGCCCCCCTCTGGAAACCGCCCTTTATCACCAAGCTTGTGGCTGAAGATCGTTGCCATTTAAATGGTTTGGCCATGCAAAACGATAAGCCCGCTTATGTGACTGCATGCAGCGTGACAGATGAAGCGGCAGGCTGGCGCAACCACCGCGCAGATGGTGGAGTGGTGATGCATATTCCCAGCAATGAAATCATTGCGGCTGGTTTATCGATGCCGCATTCACCGCGCTGGTATC
This sequence comes from Nitrosomonas sp. Nm166, assembly GCF_900112825.1. Classification (GTDB taxonomy): domain Bacteria; phylum Pseudomonadota; class Gammaproteobacteria; order Burkholderiales; family Nitrosomonadaceae; genus Nitrosomonas. The sequence goes on from NZ_FONE01000025.1 coordinate 36,007, forward strand.
AAGGTAAGTTATGGTTGCTCAATTCGGGTACGGGTGAGTTTGGCTATTTAGATGGCGATAAATTTGCACCAGTGACCTTCTGTCCAGGTTTTGTTCGTGGACTGGCATTCTGGAAAAATTGTGCCTTGATTGGTTTATCAAAATTACGTTCAAAAGCTTTCTCAGGTTTATCACTGGAAAGCCGCCTTACTGCTCAAAGTATGACTGCCCAATGTGGTGTGGCCGTGGTTGATTTACATACTGGCAATGTTCTACACGTGCTGCATATTGGCGGAGTGGTCGAGGAACTTTATGATGTCGTGGTGCTGCCTGAGGTTCGTACGCCAAGAGCTTTAGGTTTTCAGGATGATGACATTGATCGTCTGATTTCTTTTCCTCATTCTGGAGGGATGATGATTACTAAACCCACCGTAAAACGTCCTGGTTTGAGTCAACCCGTTCAAGTATCGGGCGTACCGCGCGTTTTGCAGCTGGCGAATTCCCAGGATTCTATTGTTAAATATCAGCGGATGTGCCATTTGACGCCAGAGAATCTTTTGCCTTATGAAGCAATGACAGAACCCAGTTTGCAGGAACGCTGGCAGGCCCGGTCACAACGTGGTGAATTATTCGGCATTTCTGCATCGGTTGAAGGTGAAATGATTGGCTTGATTGTCGCAGAATGCTGGCAGGAAGGCGATCAATCTCATATTGAATTATTATCATCGTATGTGTTACCCGCTTATCGCCATCAATCGATCGAAAAACGGTTATATCAACACTTGCAGCAATTAGTGAATCACTCATCACCTCAGGCACAGTGATTAACGCAGTCAGCAGGCTCGTCTAGTTTTGTCTCATCTTTCAATTAATTCGTTTGATTGATTTTAAATATGGAAACAAAAGGCTTGCCCAGTTTTCAAAATAAATTCTGATTCTTCAAATGATTATTCCTTAACAATTAACTGCTTATCGGCTGTTTCTCTAGTCTCAAAAATATTTATCACTATGTGCGGTATCCGGCTGACCAAGCTGATTTGGATCATCATAATTTTACTTTGTTGATGGGTTTTATAGTTTTATGATGAATAAAAGCAGATACTTAATGTTGATTAGCGCTTTTATAATATTCCCGGGAAACCCGTAGATAGAAGTAAGCATTTTGTTCAATTTACTTATCAAACATGTAATTCTATTAAACAAGAAGTTAAGTAGTTGAGCCTCTGCAACAGACGGATTGTTTGCGATTCCCTCGAATGTTGCAGGTGAAAGTCAATTATTACGAATTAATCGTATGACTGTATCGATAAAAGACCAGACGATTGACTTGTCATAGTGCAGCATGAATAGGAAAGGCGAACAACACAAGTTGAATGATTGTTCATTGCATATTTTTTCATTGATCGTCATCAGCCGATTGAAAAGTAATTACATCAATACTCAAGCGCTGAATGATGTGACACAGCGTGTTAAATCCTAACACTTATGGAGTAATCATATGGCTGATCCTATCTTTAATAATATCACCCTTAATCCGTTTGGCTTGAGTAACGTGGGACGGGACGCCAGTCCCGCCTTGGTGGATATCGACGGCGATGGTGATTTGGATGCCTTCGTCGGCGAATTGTATGGCAACACATTGTTTTTCAGGAACACAGGAACAGCCAACAACCCCATCTTTGCTGCTGCCATCACTAATCCGTTTGGCTTGAGTAACGTGGGCTATCTTGCCAGCTCTTCTTTTGTGGATATCGATAACGATAGCGATCTGGATGCCTTCGTCGGCACCAGCGAAGGCAATGCTCTGTTTTTTAAAAATACCGGGACAGCAAGCAATCCAATTTTTGCTGAACCCATTTCCAATCCGTTTGGCTTAAGTAGCGTGAATGCCTTTGCCAATCCCACTTTTATCGATATTGATGGTGATAGCGATTTAGATGCTTTTATCGGTAATTATGACGGCGATACGCTGTTTTTTAGAAACACTGGAACAACCGAAGACCCTATCTTTGGTGTTCCCGAGACTAATCCGTTTGGCTTGAGCGGTGTTGGTCGATATATGGCCAGCCCCACTTTTATTGATATCGATGGCGATGGCGACTTAGATGCTTTCATAGGTTCGGGAGGTAATTATAGCAACCCTGATGGCACGTGGTTTTTTAGAAATATTGGAACAGTTAATAATCCGGTATTTTACCGCGACAGCGAGAACCCATTTGGCTTGAGCAGGGTAGGAGGATATATCAATCCACCTGTCTTTGCTGATATTGACGGAGATAGCGATTTAGATGCTTTTATCGGCAGTGGCGCAGGTGATATATCTTTTTTCCAGAACATTGGAGAAGGTAACGTTCCTTTTTTTTCTGCAAGTTCGCTTGGGGTCGGTGAGGTAGGGCTCAACCCTGAACCTGCTTTCGCGGATATCGACGGCGATGGTGATCTAGATGCTTTTATCGGAAAAAGCGACAGTTATTATGATGAAGAGGGCGGTAATACGCTGTTTTTTGAGAACACAGGCACAGTCAACAGCCCAGCATTTGCTGCTCCTGAAACTAATCCGTTTGGCTTGAGTGATGTGGGCAGCTTTGCTAGCCCTGCTCTGGTGGACATTGACAGCGACGGCGATTTAGATGTTTTTATAGGAAATGATGCGGGCAACGCCCTGTTTTTTGAGAACACAGGCACAGTCAACAGCCCAGCATTTGCTGCTCCTGAAACTAATCCGTTTGGCTTGAGTGATACAGGTGAGTATGCTACTCCTGTCTTTGTAGATATCGACAATGATGGTGATTTAGATGCTTTCGTGGGAAATGCTGCTGGCGACGCATTTTTCTTTCAAAATACGGGAACAGCCAGCAGTCCAGCATTTGCTGCTCCTGAAACCAATCCATTTGGCTTGAAAGGTAACCCAGCCTTTATCGATGTGGATGGAGACGGCGATTTGGATGCCTTCGTGGAGGATGCTCTTTTTAGGAATACCGGAACAGCCACTAGTCCGGCGTTTACTCTAGAAAGCAGTTCATTTGGCTTGCCGGAAAATTTCTTCCGTTCTTTCATTAGCAGCCGGACTTTTATCGATATCGATGGGGATGGGGATTTAGATGCTTACGTGACTGGATCTTATGAGTACGCTGGCAGCTATCCGTTCGAGAATTTTTTCATTAACAATAATGCACCCAACGTTGCAAATTTAACCACCGATGAAACATATACCAAAGGCACGTCGTTAAATCTAACTGATATTATTATCAGCGATCCCGATAGTGCCATTGTCACCGCAACTTTAACGTTATCTGATAGTGCAGCTGGTAGTTTAAGTACTGCCACATCCGGTACAGTGACTTCCACCTATGATCCGGGTACAGGGGTATGGACAGCCAATGGTGCATTAGCAGACGTAAATACGCTGCTTGCGGATTTAGCCTTTATTCCAGCAGCTGGTTTTAATGACGCTTTTACCATTAATACCAGTATTTCGGATGGCGTGGCAGAACCACTTCTCGGCAGTAAAAGTTTTAATCCAGCGTTGGTGAGTACTTCCGGAAATGATATCTTGACGGGCACGTCATCCAGCAATGATACAGTAACTTATGCTTTCGCCACCGCATCAGTAACGGTTTCTCTGAACATTACCACGCAGCAAGATACGGGCGGTGCGGGGTTAGACACCTTGACTGACATTGAGAATTTAATTGGTAGCGACTTTGATGACGACTTGACAGGTAATGCGGCCAATAACATTTTGAACGGAGGTGCGGGTAATGACATCCTGCGAGGATGGTCTGGGGCAGATACTCTGAGCGGTGGATCAGGAAATGATAGTTATTTTGTTGAGAATGCCGGTGATGTCGTGATTGAAAATTTCAGCGAGGATATTGATCAGGTTAGCAGTAGGGTCACTTACTCACTGCCGGCTAACATAGAAGAGCTTACCTTAACCGGCACAGCGGCGGTCAATGGAACCGGCAACAGTCAGAATAATGTTATTACTGGAAATAACGCCGCCAATCAATTAAAGGGTGAGGCCGGTAACGATATTCTTAATGGTGGTGCTGGCAGCGATATTCTCGACGGCGGCATAGGTACTAATACATTAACGGGTGGATCAGGTAACGATTTCTTTAGATTTACTTCAGCAGATTGCTTGGACACGATCACTGACTTTACCGTAATTGGTGATACTATCCATCTTGAAAATGCCGTGTTTACCGCATTAACGGAGACAGGAATTTTAGCATCTGAAAATTTCCGAATCGGTGCACAAGCATTGGATGCTGATGATTTTATTATATATAACAGTGAAACAGGGATCTTGCTATACGATGTGGATGGCAATGGAACGGAAGCTGCGGTGCAAATTGCGATCGTTAGCGCTGGTTTGAATATGACTCATGAGGATGTCGTGGTGATATAGGTAGAGAAGTTGACCGAGAATTGCAGATGAGATAATTTTCAGGTATGGTAAATAAGTTCTTAATTTTAATAACTTCTTGAACAAGCTATAAAATTACGATTATTGATTAATGTTAGGCTGATATATCCTATGCAGGGGTATATCAGTATTGATTGAATTGATTGAAGGTGACTAGTTTTGCAATAGCGCAGCAAGTGGGCAATAGAGGTTAAATAACCAATCTTATGCATATTTGCCTACCCATCTCATAGCCTTTAGAAGAAGTGATCTCTATACCAGAAGCAATAAATTTCGTGATGCGCTGCGTTGTTCAAAGTATATATTTGGAGTGAGAGTATGCCAGTATTTAGCTTAACTGCTATCAATCCGTTTGGTTTGACGGACGTAGGAACTTTGGCCGCCCCTGCCTTAGCGGATATCGATAATGATGGGGATTTGGATGCCTTCGTGGGTGAGGTATTTAACGGTACCTTGTTTTTCAGAAATACAGGAACAGTCAGCAGTCCAACGTTTGCGGCAGCTGTCGCTAATCCGTTTGGTTTGAGTAATGTCAGTTTCTACGCTAACCCCACTTTAGCGGATATCGATAACGATGGGGATTTGGATGCCTTCATAGGTAATGCTGATGGTAACACGTTGTTTTATAGAAATACGGGGACGGTCAGCAGTCCAGCGTTTGCGGCAGCCGTTACTAATCCGTTTGGTTTGAGCGATGCAGGCACACAAGTGAGTCCAACCTTTGCGGATATTGACAATGATGGGGATTTGGATGCCTTTATCGGTAATTCTGATGGCAATATATTGTTTTTCAGGAACACGGGTACAGCCGGCAATCCGACATTTGCTGCGGGAATTCAGAATCCGTTCGGTTTAAGTGACGTAGGCTTCCTGGCCAATCCCACCTTTGCCGATAATGATGGTGATGGTGATTTAGATGCCTTTATTGGTAACCTTGATGGCAATACGTTGTTTTTTAGGAACACGGGAACTGCCACTGCTCCAGTGTTTGCTGCGGCCAGCACCAATCCGCTTGGTTTAAGTGATGTGGATTCCAATGCAAGTCCTGTTTTTGTAGATATCGACAATGATGGTGATTTGGATGCTTTTGTCGGTAATAGAGATGGCAATACATTGTTCTTCTTGAATGATTCCTCGGCTGTGTTTCTGGCTAGCACGGCAGGAAACGATATTCTGACAGGTACAGCAGCATCTGTGCATGATACTGTCAGCTATGCTTCTGCTGCCGGCTCAGTCACCGTTTCCCTGATTGTTACTACGCAGCAAAATACGGGTGGTGCCGGATCAGATACCTTGACCAATATCGAAAATCTGACCGGTAGCAACTTTAACGATAATCTGACGGGCGATGGCAAGAATAATGTCTTGAATGGCATGAATGGTGATGACACGCTCAATGGTAATGCTGGAGCAGATGTGATGATCGGTGGTTTGGGTAACGATACTTTTGTAGTGAGCAGTACTGGAGATGTCGTGATTGAATACCGCAATGAGGGCATTGACAAGGCCAACAGCGCGGTGACTTATACACTGCCAGTAGACGTGGAGAATCTCACTTTGACTGGTACGTTGGCTGTTAACGGTACCGGTAATGGCTTAAATAATGTTTTGGTGGGTAATGCAGCCGCTAATCGATTAAATGGCGGCGGCGGTAACGATACGCTTGATGGCAGAGCTGGTGCGGATACTATGCTCGGCGGATTGGGTTTTGATAATTATGTGGTTGATAATGTGGATGATACCATTACCGAAAACCCTAGTGAGGGCACTGACAAGGTCAGCAGCAGTGTAACGTATACATTGCCCGCGAATGTAGAGAATCTCCTGCTGACAGGTGCAACAGCCATTAATGGCACGGGCAATAATCTAGCCAATAGCATTACTGGAAATTCAGCCAATAATCAGTTAAACGGCGGAGGGGGTAACGATATTCTTGATGGTAGCACGGGTACCAATACATTCACAGGTGGTGCCGGTGCAGATATTTTCCGGATTACTACGGCCGGTCACATTGACACAATCACTGACTATAATGTGGCTGCAGATACTATCCAGCTTGAGAATGCTGTGTTTACCGCATTAATGGGGACAGGTGTCTTAGCCGCCAGCCGATTCAGAGTCGGCGCACAAGCATTAGATGCCAATGATTTTATTATCTATAACAGTACAACGGGTGCTTTGCTATATGATGCCGATGGCAATGGCGCGGGAGCTGCGGTACAAATTGCTACGCTTGGTGCAGGGCTGAGCATGACCAATGCGGATATCGTGGTGATCTAGTTATGGATGAGGGATCCTCAGATTAATCAGAACTCATTGAGCCTGGAAAATTTTTCCTGGCGCTTTTTCTCATCAAAATAAAGTGGCTCATTGGGTTCGAGCCGGTGTCCCAAATTCGGAATTTGTACCCAGAGATCAGGAAACTCTCTCAATCTTCTGAAATGACGGGCATTTTTCTTGAAACCCGGTTTGTTATCTAGCGAGTACAGAAGCTCGAATAACAACAACTATCCTGAAATATCAATTTTGTTCGCGCTGTTAGCCTGCTTTCAATAGAAGCAGATACTCCAGCTAAGTCTGAAGTATCTGTACGTGAAAATATAATTTCAAGTATGAATCTAATGAATCCAGCCGTTTAATTTTCAGATGCTTGTTTATTACAGAATGTTGCAATTGCTTGGTTGGCTTCATTAATTCGTTTCTGACGCATGTCATCATCGACATAAGCAATTCCACCACTGCCATCTGGAATGGTTAAACGGGGTGAATCACTATACATTCTAAGCCGGCTTTGGGCATCAATGCATTTCTTTTTATTTTCTTCCGCTTTGGCTAACTGCTTGGCTTCTTCCTCCTTTTTCTGCTGCTGGCGCTTGTCAAACTCAAGCCTTTCCTCACTCAAAGTTTTAGATTGATTTATTGCATTATTTGTCGGTGCAGATACCGATTTGAGATTTAGGCGTTGTTTTTCCCTTGAAACGCCGGGTGGAGGCGGTTGATCTGTATACTGTGTTTTGCCATTTTCATCAACCCATTTATAAACTTGGGCATTAGCTGTTACACTGAGTAGCCATATAAGTCCAGTCCATACAAAAAATTTCATCGAATGTTCCTCGAGGTGAATAACTTAATAAACATCGGACACGCCTTTAGGTAACTTGAAGGCTTATTGTATTACCTTGCATGAGCGGAAATTGCTGTATTCTAGTGAATGGGGGCGAAATTTGTGGTTGGTTTGGCTATAATGTCACTTTGCAAAGGATTGTTATTATGCAGTTGATTCAAAAAGCACTCACTTTTGATGATGTTCTTTTAATTCCGGCTCATTCGACAGTTTTGCCACGTGATGTCAGCCTGACGACACAATTAACCCGCACAATTGCCCTCAATATTCCATTGGTGTCGGCTGCGATGGATACAGTTACCGAGGCGCCATTGGCCATTGCCTTGGCGCAGGAAGGCGGTATCGGAATTATTCATAAAAACATGTCGATTGAGGCCCAGGCAGCGCATGTGGCACAAGTCAAGCGCTTCGAAAGTGGGGTAGTTAAAGATCCTATTACCATCCATCAGGATATGACCGTGCGTGAGGTGCTTGAACTGATACGCCGGCATAAAATCTCCGGATTGCCGGTGGTAGATAGTAAAAAAGTGGTCGGCATTGTAACTAACCGGGATCTGCGTTTTGAGACCAATCTCGATCAGGCCATCAAGCACATTATGACCCCCAAGAATAGGCTGGTGACGGTCAAAGAAGACACTTCACGCGAGGAAGTATTGGCGCTGTTACATAAGCACCGGCTGGAACGCGTGCTGGTCGTCAATGATCAGTTTGAATTATGCGGTCTTATTACGGTTAAGGATATTATCAAAACCTCTGAATATCCGTTGGCCAGCAAGGATGAACAAGAACGATTGCGCGTTGGCGCAGCCATTGGGGTTGGGGAAGGCAGTGAAGAACGTGCGATTGCGCTGGTTGAAGCGGGCGTCGATGTGATTGTGGTCGATACCGCGCATGGTCATTCACAGAGTGTTCTGGATCGTATCGCATGGGTGAAGAAGAATCTGCCATCCGTGCAGGTGATTGGCGGAAATGTTGCAACGGCTGTGGCTGCCAGAGCCATGGTGGATCAAGGTGTAGACGCAGTCAAAATAGGCATTGGCCCGGGCTCCATCTGCACCACTCGGGTTGTGGCTGGTGTCGGTATCCCGCAGATTACCGCCATTCATAATGTATCCGAAGCGTTAAAAGGCAGTGGTGTGCCCATCATTGCCGATGGCGGTATCCGCTATTCAGGCGATATCGCTAAAGCTTTAGCAGCAGGCGCAGATGTGGTTATGTTGGGCGGATTATTCGCTGGCACTACAGAAGCACCGGGGGAAATTGAATTATATCAAGGCCGGTCCTATAAAAGTTATCGGGGTATGGGTTCGCTTTCAGCCATGCAGCAAGGATCCAGCGACCGTTATTTCCAGGAAAAAGAGCAGAAAAGTAATGACAAGCTGGTTCCCGAAGGTGTTGAAGGCCGTGTTCCCTTCAAAGGTAGTATTTCAGGCGTCATTCATCAGTTAATGGGGGGTGTACGTTCAAGTATGGGTTATCTGGGCTGTGAAACGATTGCTGATATGCACGAGAGAGCTGAATTTGTTGAAATTACGTCAGCTGGTATTCGTGAATCGCATGTGCACGATGTTCAGATTACCAAAGAAGCTCCCAACTATCATGTCAAGTAAGAATTAATTTCAATGCATCAGAAAATCCTTATCCTGGACTTTGGATCCCAGTATACGCAGTTGATTGCCCGGCGTATCCGTGAAACGAACGTTTATTGCGAATTGCATCCGCATGATGTCAGTGCGGAGTTTATCAAAGAATTTTCTCCCAAGGGCATCATACTATCTGGCGGTCCTGCTTCGGTTACTGAAGATGAAACACCTCGTGCGCCGCAAATCGTGTTTGAACTCAATATTCCGGTACTGGGTATCTGCTATGGTATGCAAACAATGGCGGCGCAGTTGGAGGGTGTTGTTGAAAATGCGCTGGTACGCGAGTTTGGCTATGCAGAAATACTAACGACACAACATGGCGTGTTATTTGAGGAAATTAAAGACCGTACCAATGCAGCCGGAAACCATGTACTGGATGTCTGGATGAGCCACGGGGATAAAGTAGTTGCTTTGCCTGCCGGGTTCCAGGTGATGGCATATAACGCAGCAACGCCGATTGCTGCAATGGCAGATGATAAGCGTCAGTTTTATGGTATTCAGTTTCATCCTGAAGTTACTCATACACTTCAAGGCAAAGCGATTATCGACCGTTTTGTGCACGATATCTGCGGCATTGGATATGACTGGAATATGCCGGATTATGTCGATGAGGCGATTGGCAAGATCCGTGCAACTGTGGGAAATGATCAGGTCATCCTGGGGTTGTCCGGTGGTGTTGATTCCTCAGTGGCGGCCGCATTGATCCATCGCGCCATTGGAGATCAACTTACTTGCGTATTTGTGGACAATGGTCTGCTACGTGCTAATGAAGCCAAGCAGGTCATGGAAATTTTTGCCAACTACCTGGCCGTGAAAGTGATTCATATCGATGCCAGCCGTGATTTTTATAGAAATCTTAAAGGCATCACAGATCCTGAAACCAAACGGCGAATTATTGGGCGTGAATTTATCGAAGTATTTCAGCGCGAGGCAGCAAAAATCAGCGACGCCAAATGGCTTGCGCAAGGCACAATTTACCCTGATGTGATTGAATCTGCCCACGGTAAAACCAAAAAAGCCCATACCATCAAGTCGCATCATAATGTAGGAGGGCTGCCTGAAACACTCCACCTTAAATTACTCGAGCCGTTGCGCGAACTATTTAAAGATGAAGTAAGGGAATTAGGTCTGGTGCTTGATTTGCCGCGCGAAATGGTATTCCGTCATCCATTCCCCGGACCCGGATTGGGCGTGCGTATTCTAGGCGAGGTCAAATATGAATATGCCGAGTTATTAAGGCAAGCGGATCAAATTTTTATTGAAGAATTGCAACATTCGGGCTGGTATGAAAAAACATCACAAGCTTTTGCGGTTTTCTTGCCGGTCAAATCCGTTGGAGTGATGGGTGATGGGCGCACCTATGAATACGTGATTGCCCTAAGAGCGGTGCAGACCCAGGATTTTATGACCGCAAACTGGGCGGAACTGCCATACTCTCTGTTAAGTAAGGTTTCTAACCGCATCATCAACGAAATTCGCGGCATCAACCGCGTTGTCTACGATATTTCCGGTAAACCGCCAGCAACCATTGAGTGGGAATAAGACAATGAATTTGGATTCAATTTAATAAACCAAAGGTTGTTCTTACTCTTTAATAGTTATTTCTACCTTGAGTTCATCCAATGGAGCAACTGCAACAGGAAATGATTCTGCTGGTTTGGTTGATGGGGGTGAATGGAGCGCCTATTCTGCTGGCAAAACTTGCTGGCAAACGGTTTAATTATCCTATTGATTTCAATAAATTATTTTTTGATGGAAAACCTATTCTGGGCTCGTCAAAAACGTTCCGAGGCCTATTTTCAGCGTTATTAATGTCGATTCTCATTGGCAATATTTTTACAGTACCTTTGTTGATCAGCTTATTGTTTGGCATCCTATCGATGGCGGGTGATCTTACTTCGAGTTTTATCAAAAGACGTTTGGGTTTGCCACCCAGTTCCATGGCATTGGGTCTGGATCAGATTCCGGAATCCCTGTTTCCGCTCCTGGGATGCAAAGCACTGCTGGGGATCAGTATGGAGCAGGTTGTCTTTGTCGTATTGGTATTCTTCGTGATGGAACTTGTCCTTTCATGGATTTTATTTCTGTTCAAGATCCGTAAAACCCCTTACTAAACCGTGAAGAAGGGTTGAATTGAGTATTCCTGAGGTTTCTGATATTAACTAGTCGGCCCTGAAAAAGCATCTATCAATTATTTTTTTAAGAACCTGTTTGCAAAATTAATAACGTCGTCGCAGAAGCAATTGAACGAAGGCAATTTGAATCCACACTTCCGAAGATGCAGGCAAGATTTCATGATCTTTACATAAACGTCG
>NZ_FONE01000082.1 GCF_900112825.1 Nitrosomonas sp. Nm166
GAAAAGCTCATATCAATTAACTCAATTGTATGATTAAAAACACTATTATATCATTAATCGCATCTGAAACTGGCTCTGACCGTGCAAAGTTCTCTCAATGTGATCAATTCCATAAGCTCCACTGAACTCATCTTTCGCAATAACTCTCTACCTTGATCATCGAAAACCAGCAAAATGAGCGAGTCGAAGAAGCTTTCACTAAATATATGTAAGTTGTACCTACGGTATCTTCAAAGCTATGCTGATATCTATTTTAATATAGAAAAGAGGCTTTGAAATTCAATTCAGTATGTCGCCAAACTTATAATGATGGCGCATATTGAGCAAAGGTAAGCGACATAGAAAAACTTATCTGGCTAAGCGCAAGGTCATCCAGATAATCAATGGCTCAGTAAGTGTTACTTATTTCTCTATTCTCATACCCCTGAAGGCGCCGCTTCTAATTTCTTCACTACATAGCAGAGTGTTGAGCATATACGCTAGTGTACTACTTTAGGAAGCTCTGAATAAGTGTCTGTGCAAGTGAGTTGCTGCGTTAGGCAGTGCTCGGAAAATTCGTCTATCTATCTATCTGATACGTGGCACGTCGAACTTCGTTTTCTCATTTCCTGTGCTCCGTCTACCTTGCAACTCATCCCGTTCGACGGCTTATTCAGAGCTTTCTTTATTACTGGGCCCGTGCTGAACACATGGGGTCGTTTTTGTGCAATCCTTGCCTGCTGTCCATCAACAATCATTCTCAGCATAAGAAACAGCTTCTTAGCTAATTTGTATGATCCTAGCTACGGAAGGTACTCCTTCCGCATTCCAAACAAAAAGTAAGTAGAAACCTGGAGGTGCTATATTGGCTGTTGCTGGAGAGCGTACAGTTACAATGTTGCCTGTTTGTGGAATAGATAACTCAAAAAAACGTGCCTCATGATCAAATGCATGTGTAGCTGCACCTACACGTACAAGCGTGACTTTGGCAATATTATCGGTTGCCTCGATTGAAAAACTCTGATCCCAGCCGATCATTGTTGTAGGGGCATCAATAATTTCTGGACGAGATGCGAGTTCGCCGCTTCCATCAGTTTTGAATAAATAAGGTGGATAGTAAATTTCACCGTTCAGTTGTTTTAGTGGGCCTGGCGCACCTCCTCCACCTGTCAGCACGGTTCCATCGGGAAGCAGAATGGCAGCTGAGTGATATAGCCGTGCCTCAGCCGCACTGGCTGCTGTGGTCCAATTGCCCGTATTGGGATCCCAAAGCTCAGACTCTAATGCTGCGCCATCAAGCGTATTACCCGTCGATGAGCCACCACTGACCCAAACCCGGCCATCGGCAAGCACTGTAGCACTAGCATATTGACGATCCTTTGCCAGAAGACCGGCCGAGGATACAACGGGTTCACCGGTACCGTTGATATTAACGGTGATCGCTACACGATTCTTGCGAATGGAGAGAATGTGACCGGGGGCAAACATTACACTGGGCAGATTAACCCTACTAGATGCAGCCTTTGTCGCATACTTAGTGAGTGTGCCGGTGCTTGATGTATCAAGCTTGAACATTGCGCCATTATGGGCAAGAATAAATAGATTACCTTGTGGATTCACCCAGGCTCTTGGATAGTACCATGAAGCTCCACCAAGCTCTCCGTAAGCGATATTGCTGGTTGCTGAACTTAGCATACGCCAGCTACCATCGATTGTCCGTACTTCCGGTGTAGAGGAGTAGGTATCCTCGGTAATCCCTGCAAGAAATTTGTCGTCACGACCTCCCAGCACGGCATGTTCGCCATTTGGCAGTGTTACTGCAGTGGCATACCAGCGCTTGAAAGCCATACTTTGCGTCTGGCGTATGAGCGTGTCTGTCGTCGGATCAAAGATATTGACATCATTGTTTGCATAATTGCGTCTGTTATTTACCACAGCATCTCCACCCACGATAAGCGCATGGCCTGTTCCAGGAATTAACGCTTGACCTGCGCAGAAGGTGTCTGTGTTGGTGATATTGGGTAATACTTCAAACGCACTGGCACCGATACCCGCTGAAGGATCCCAAATGGCATAATGCAATTTAGCACTTTGCGCACCCGTTGGAGTTGTTCCATAAGCAAATACCCGTCCGTCAGGCATAAGCATCATGGAGAGCGGTATGATTGGCCAATCATGCAGAGGACCGAATTCCCCTTTCAAGTGCGCTTCTGGTCCGGCTAACGCAGGATTACTAACCGCATGAATAGATAAAAATAAAGCTAGAGTTGAGATGAAATATTTCAGACACCAAGTTATTGGTGCGGGGAGAGAATACTTGTACATAATATAGACTCCTGATATTGAAGATAAGAATAGGGAAGTATCATTTTTTTGTCGTCATGTAAGCAGTAAAAATGGATTTCTTATCAAAACAATAGTGAATGGCCAAAAAAATATTTTATCGTTTAATCATAACAAGAATCTGAGAATCAAATTTTAGTTTTTTAAAAAAGAACTTAATTATTGAATGCTTTGTAATCCCGTTAATTTATTTTAACTATAAGTTATGAGTTAACAATTGTCATGGATCAAATCTACTAATTTTTTTAGCAAAATATCCTATTTTTCTGAACCAAAAATAGGATACATGAACTAGTTTATATCGAAGAAATTCTTATACGATATACAGCGAATGCGGTAGATGATTCTGAAAGGATTATGCAGATCAGTTGATAAAATATTAGCGAGCTTTATCTGGTATTTTAGTCAGTTTCCACCATGCGTCAGCAGTGAGTATACCCAAGAAACAAAAACACCGATAACATTTTCATCAAAACTAATAGCAGATTTCTTGAATCTGGCAAGAAAAGCAATAAATTAAAGAAGATCAATCAATTCGATAACCCATTACTTTAATAATTTCCCATTTGAAATCATGAATATGAACATCTTCGCTGGCTAGCGGCATGGAGAGAGCGCCTTTTGCGACGGGCGGCAGCTCCAGATCTATTTGATGTACTTTAGGATCATGTGACATAGCTACATGCATATCAGAGTGATGGTGGTTGTGAATGGGAATCATGCTTACAACTAATTGTATTATATAGTAATTATCATTTCCATTATAGATACTGCCATTAAAAATCCCCCAGCCAAATCCAGCATCAATTTTTAATTTTTGAATCGCTTCGGCAGGTAATTCGGTGAGATTGGATTTTAGTTTGAGACAAGCTACTTCGGTTGCTTTGTTATTACTGGGCTGGCTTACACACTCATCAGCATTTACACCATACGAAACTATCAATAATATCCCAAGGATTTTTGCGTAAATAAAATTTATTGGCTTGAGTTGTTTAACAGTTTTTTTAATCATTCAGTCTCCTCTAGTGAGTAAATATGAGCAGTTAAGTTGTTGGTTCAAATTATAAATCCAATTGCTTGATTAAGAAACTGTCTTGAAATAATTAAATGATTTGTCACATAGTTAACGATGTTCTTAACTATTCTGTTTTATGAATTCCATGTACCCAAGTGACTTATCTGACGAGGAACGGGCATTGGTAGCCATCATTTTAAGCGCAAGGATCCTCGAGGGCAAAAGCCGACACACAGCAAGCATATTATCGTTAATGCAATTCTCTGCATTAACAAAACTGGTGCCCAATGGCGCATTGCCTACGGACTTTCCGTCGTGGAAAACTGTTTACGACCATTATTGGCCCTGGAACCAACGGAATGTCTGGGAGAGCGCGTTGGACGAGATCAATGAACTTCATCGAAAAAAACGGTAAAGAGCCAATGCCCAGTTTTGGGATCATAGACTCGCAAAGCGTTAAGACCGTGTCGTACAGTGATTGTCGTGGCTTCGATGGAGGCAGGAAAATCAAGGGCAGGAAGCGCCATATCGTGGTTGATACGCTAGGTCATCTAATCCAGGTCGTTGTTCATGCCGCCAATACCCATGACACCAAGGCAGCTCATTTTGTATTGCATGCGGCAGTGGAAAAATCTCCGCGCATTAGCATCTTCTCCGGTAATGCAGGCTATCGAGGCACTGCTGTAGACTTTGTTGAGCAGGTGCCTGACTTGAAAATGCATATCTCTAAAGCGCATTCAGGATATCTTTGCAGTTTTGCCCATTCGCTGGATTGTGGAGCGAACCTTTGCCTGGCTGGGAAACTTCAGACGACTGTCCAAGGATTATGAGATTCGGGCTCGTAGCGCTGAGAACATGGTACGTATCGCCATGCTAAGGTTAACTATGGCTAAATGTGTATGATCTCTTTCAAGACAGCTTCTAATAGTTTTCCTAATATCGTCTAATAGTTTCCCTTATCAAAATACAAGCGTTTCCCTGATATGCTCGATGTGTTGAGTAAAATAGAATTACTCATTGCATATCAGAGCATATTG
>NZ_FONE01000083.1 GCF_900112825.1 Nitrosomonas sp. Nm166
TGTATTCGACAGCCTGGACGCACTTGAAAATCACCTGGAAGCGGCACTGTATGACATGGAAAAGGATCGTGAATGTGTCCAATCCATCGTTGCATGGCCCTGGATCATAAATTCAATTATGAAATAGAATTGGAATTACAGATTGTATAGTTCCAGGGCGCAATAAGCCTAAGTCTTTTACAGGAGATATACCGTGGGTAACCACTAATGATCTTATACATCTTGGCACTACAATGCATTCGAAGCAATCAATTGGATTATCTGATGAAGAGATTAAGAAGGTAAAAGCTAAAGTAGTACCTCAAGACTCAGTTTTAATGACGTGCGTAGGTGATCTTGGAGTAGTTTCAATAGCTGGTATGCCAATGGTAATAAACCAGCAACTACATGCTTTTCAATGTAAGAATAAATTACGAAGTAATTTTTTAATGTATGTGCTCTCATTTCAGAAAGGCTATATGCTTAAGATGGCTTCAAGTACAACTGTTCCATATATGAATAAAGCCATATGCAATAGTATTCCAATGATAGTTCCACCTCTAAAATTGCAGGATGAGTTTACGACTCTGGCAAATATGATTAGAGGCTCACTGATTAAAAAAAAGAAAAGTAGTATTGGATTGTCTGAGTTTTTTTCTTCGCTCACTCAACGCGCCTTCGCGGCGAATTGAACAAACAAACCGAAGCCGAATAACCGAGCCCTTCACCATGTCAGAAAGCCGCAATCCACCTAGCAACTTCGGTTTCCTGATCGAACATTGGGCTTTTCTGCATGGCGACGCGCAGCAAGTCGAAAGCTACGCCTTGCGCGATCCGCGCGCGGCGGCGATTTATGCACGCCGCACGCTGGAATTGTCGCTGCGCTGGTTGTTCGCCAACGATACTGCGCTGAAAACGCCGTACGACAAAAGCCTGGCGGCGATGATCCACGAGCCGACGTTTGCGGGTAATATCCGCCAAGGCTTGTTTCACGATATCAAGTTCATCCACCGGCTGGGCAACATCGCTGCGCATGGCGATCAGCATATCTCCGCACAGGAAAGCTTGCAGGCCGCGATGGCGCTGCATATGTTTCTCGGCTGGCTGTCGCGCGTGTACACGCGGCAAAATGTTGCGCCGCAACCGTTCCAGGCCGATTGGCTGCCGAAGTCAGAACCGCAAACACCGCCGCTGACTGTGCAGCAACTAGAGCAATTACAGGATCAATTAGCCGCCAGAGACGCGGCCGCAACGGCCGCGCACGAGAAACTCACGCGTACCGAAGCCGAGCTGATCGAACTGAGGACGCAACTGGCAGCATTGCAGCAACTGAAGCAGGCCAATCAACAATCCATTGGCAGCAGTGAATACACCGAGGCGCAGACGCGCGAGCTGATGATCGACGTGATGCTGCGCGAGGCGGGCTGGGACCCGAAGGCGGCAAACGTTGCGGAATTTGAGGTGCACCAGTGCATGCCGACTGCTACTGGCGAACGCAATGGCACCGGTTATATGGATTATGTGCTGTGGGGTAGTGATGGCAAACCGCTGGCGCTGGTAGAAGCCAAGAAAACCCGTAAAGACCCGCTCGCGGGCAAGCACCAGGCGGCGCTGTATGCGAACTGTCTGGAGCAGCAGTTCGGTCAGCGCCCGGTCATCTATTATTCCAACGGCTACACCACCTGGCTGTGGGACGACAGTTTTTATCCGCCGCGCGAGGTGCAGGGCTTTGCCACGCGCGATGAACTGCAATGGTGTATTCATCAGCGCAGCCTGCGTCAGGCTTTACATCAATTGCAGCCGAAACCGGACATCGCCGGACGGCATTACCAGATCGAAGCCGCTGCCCGTGTCATGGAACATTTCGGCCGTGAACGTAAGCGCAAGAGTTTGATCGTGATGGCGACCGGCACCGGCAAGACCCGGCTGGCGATTGCGCTGGTCGATATGCTGATGCGCGCCAACTGGGCGCGGCGCGTGCTGTTTCTGGCCGACCGCATCGCGCTGGTGAACCAGGCGAAACGCGAGTTTAACCGGCTGTTACCGCATGTGTCGGTGGCGAGTCTGCTGGAACCCATGCAGTGCGATGCGCGCGTGGTGTTTTCGACGTATCCGACCATGCTGAACTGCATCGACGGTACGCGGCGCGACATCGAAGAAACTTTCAGCGTAGCGCATTTCGACCTGCTGATCATCGACGAGGCCCATCGCTCGGTGTATCAGAAGTACGGCGCGATTTTCAATTATTTCGACGCGCTGCTGCTGGGATTGACCGCCACACCGCGCGGCGAGGTAGACCGCAACACTTACCGCCTGTTCGAGCTCGACGACCACCAGCCGACCTACGCGTACGAACTCGAACAAGCCGTGAACGATGAATACCTGGTGCCGCCACGCGCGATGTCGGTGCCGCTCAAGTTTCAGCGCGACGGCATCCATTACTATGACCTGTCGCCGGAAGAGCAGGAAGAATACGAACAGCAGGAGCGTTTTTACGACGAGGAAAGCGGTGAACTGAAAGAAGCCATCGACCCGCCCGCGCTGAACCATTGGTTGTTCAACGAAGACACCGTGAATCAGGTATTGATGTACCTGATGGAAAACGGCATTAAGGTGGAAGGCGGCGACCAGCTCGGCAAGACCATCATTTTCGCCAAGAACAGCAAGCATGCAGATTTTATCGTCGAGCGCTTCGACAAGCATTATCCGCATTATGCCGGCAAGTTCTGCCAGAAAATCGATTTTTCGGTGAAATACGCGCAGAGCCTGATCGATGATTTCAAGGAAAAGCACCGCTTTCCGCAGATCGCGGTGTCGGTCGACATGCTCGATACAGGTATCGACGTGCCGGAAATCGTCAATCTGGTGTTTTTCAAGCTGGTGCGCTCGCGCGTCAAGTTTTGGCAAATGATCGGGCGCGGCACACGGTTGTGCGACAACCTGTTCGCGCCCGGCGAGCACAAAAAGGAATTCATTATTTTCGATTACTGCCAGAATCTGGAATTCTTCGACGCCAATCCCACCGGATACGATGCGGCGGCGCAGGAATCAGTGAAGCAGAAGATTTTCAAGCGACGGCTGGAGCTGGCGGTGGCACTCCAAAACGGTCAGCCGGAGGGCGCGGCAACACGAGATTTTGCCGCGCAATTGAAGGATCAATTACATAGCGTGGTGACCACACTAAATCGCGATAATTTCATCGTGCGCAAGCAGCTACAGGCAGTCGAACAATATGCCCAACGGGATGCGTGGCAAAAACTCGGCGAGCATGATGTCAAGATGCTGACGGAACAGATCAGCGGACTGCCTGCAGTGGACAGCGATGACGAATACACGCGCCGCTTCGATTTTCTGATCCTGAACTTGCAATTGGCAATCCTGCAGCGCAATCCAGCGCAGGCCAATTATCAGCGCAGTGTGCAGCAGATAGCCAGGGAACTGGAGGATAAAGCGGCGATTCCGAGCGTGGCGGCGCAAATGGCATTGATTCTGGAATTGCAAACCGATGGCTGGTGGCAGGACGTCACGCTGCCGATGCTGGAAGACGTGCGCGTGCGGCTGCGCGGGTTGACGCGTTTCATCACTCCGGAGGAACGGATTGATGTGTACACGCATTTCACCGACCAATTAATCCGGCAGGACGTGGCGGAGTACGACGTCGTGAAGCGCGACCCGAGTCTGCAGAATTACCGTAAGCGGGTGCAGCGCTTCATCCGCGAGCATCAGGATCACGTCACGATCCGCCGCCTGAAAAACAACGAACCGATCACACCGACCGATATTGCTGCGCTGGAAGTAATTCTGTTCGCTGAGAATGGCCCAATTCCAAAGGATGAATATCAGAAAACTTATGGTAAAGAGCCTCTCGGTAAGCTGGTGCGTTCGATTGTCGGATTGAACCGTAATGCCGCCAAAGCGGTGTTTGCCGGGTTCTTAGCGCAACATCCGACAATGAATGCGGATCAAATGACTTTCCTGAATGAAATTGTCGAATATCTGGTAAAAAACGGTGTCATGGAACCACGTGTGATTTTTGAAACGCCGTTTAACCATTATCATGAATCAGGCGTCGTCGGCGTTTTTGGCGATGAATTGAGTCGGCAGATTGTCGAACGTATTGATTGCGTCAACAAGAACGCCGGAATGGTTGCTGTCAAATGAAGCTATTGTTTTAATATCAATAAACGAGCTTTATTTAAGTACAAAACCAGGCTTGTGCGATGCCCTTCTTAATCTCTAATTGCAAATGGTTGATCCAAATCAACATGATCATTTATTCATATGGATAGAGAACTTTGCACGGTCAGAGCCAGTTTCAGATGCGATTAATGATATAATAGTGTTTTTAATCATACAATTGAGTTAATTGATATGAGCTTT
>NZ_FONE01000019.1 GCF_900112825.1 Nitrosomonas sp. Nm166
GCAGCAGTTGCAGCAGGAGCTGTTGTTGTAGCTGGTGCTGGGGTATTCGTACTTGCTGGAGATGGATTTGCTGCATGCGCCTGAAAAATCAGACATATCATTCCTGTACAGCATAAACAGAACTTAAGTAGCCATTGCTGTAAACTTTTTACCAAATGCACTTTTAATTCAGCATAACGCCTTGCTGAAAAATGAAAAATGCTGAATGGATTCATTACGGAACTCCTGTTGTAAGAAAGTTAACATTAATTTTCTAGAGTAATACTATGTGAAGAAGGCTTGCAGCTTATTTTCTTGCAAGTCACTTTTTTAAATGAGATGGCATTGTTTTTCCTAGACGATTCAGGCCGCTATTATATGTGATAACAATTGATCTAAAAACTTAGAATTAATACCTCTGTCAGTAATAATCTTGAGTTAATTTAAATCTCATAATGCACTGTAATTAAATATATTGAATATCAGTTATCTAAGAAGCGGGTATTGATAAATATCAAAAAATAAACTTTGTTGTAAATTGGTTACAGGGAGTTTTTTATTTACTTTGTACAGGCAATGACTTAATTAAAATAGCTACGGATTAAGCCTGACAGCTAACCCGAGCGCTTTAATTTTTTCACCATACGCAGTTAACCATGACTCGCTGACTGGAGTGAGTTGCGGTGCTTCGGGCTGTAACGAGGGGCGTGCGATGCCGTATAGTAAAACTCCTTGAAGTGGCAATTCTTCCTCTCTTAAACGCTTAATAAATTCAAGATAAGCATCGGTTTCTGATTCACTGGGTGGTTCCCCATTGATTTGGAATACGCAGGTTTGTAGCCATGTAGGGCAAAGCGATGTAACAATCTGCAGGTGGTGGTGAATTGTTTTTAAACTGATTTTGGTATTATTGATGCGCTGCCTTTCTTCAGCCAAGGCACGGTCAAATTTGAACCAGACTTCTCCATTCAACTGCGCCATCCGTTTTAATCCGGTTTGTACTGATGGCCGATAAATCAGGCTTCCATTCGTAATCAGTACCAGTTTCAGGTCTTTGAGCGCATCAAAATCTTTTTTTATGTGACCAATCAGTTCGATGACCTGCTCGAATTCTTTGGCGCTGGTGGGTTCACCATTGCCAGACAAAGCGATATCGTGAATTTTTCTTGCTTCAGGTGGCACATACCGTTGCATGAAATCGCCATCTATCAACTCATGCAGAAAAGAACGCAATTCAAGCTCCAGTTTATTTAAGTCAACACGAGGTGCGGTACCTCGTTTAAGATCTGGCACCTGACAATAAACGCAGCGCCAATTGCAGGCATTATTGGGATTCAGATTAATACCGATGGAGACACCGCCGGCACGGCGTGAGATCACCGGATACACATACGTGAGTCCAGCGCTGTCACGACTGTGGTCAGTCGTATTCAATCGTTTGGAAGGGTCTTGCAATGTTACAATTTCACCTGTTTATTTCGCATTATTAAATTTTTACGTATGTTAATCACACGCAAGCTGGAATTTGATGCCGGCCACCGCATTTCCACGCATAACAGTCAGTGCCGTCATTTGCATGGACATCGTTATGTGATCGAAATTACACTATCTGGTAATATTATCTCTGACGAAGGCGTTGCTGAGCAAGGCATGGTCATGGATTTCTCCGAAGTGAAACGGATTGCCAAATCGGTACTGGTTGATGAATGGGATCATGCATTTCTGGTTTATTCAGGCGATACCGTGGTATTGCAATTTTTACAATCCATCGAAGGCCACAAAACCGTCGTATTGGATGTTCAACCCACAGCAGAAAATCTGGCTGTCATTGCTTTTGGCATTTTAGATGAAGCCTATCAGGATATCTACGGTAATCATCTTCAACTCGAGCAAGTGCGTTTGTTTGAAACACCGAACTGCTGGGCCGATGCAGTGCGTGGGGCATTATAACTTTTTTAAAAGTTTTTTATTCATATGTTTATTGACTCACATTGTCATCTGGATTTCCCTGATCTTGCAAAAGACCTGGATGAGCTGCTGCTGAACATGCAGAAAAATCAGGTAACACATGCATTGTGTGTCAGCGTTGATTTGCCTCATTTTCCTCGGGTACGGGCGCTGGCGGAAGCACATGAAAACATATTTGCTTCTGTTGGGGTTCATCCAGATTATGAAGATGAGATAGAACCGCAGGCTGCTGAATTGGCTGAGTTGGCACATCATCCCAAGGTGATCGCGATTGGCGAAACGGGTCTGGATTATTTTCGCCTGCAAGGCGATCTGGAATGGCAACGTGAACGCTTTCGCCAGCACATTCGCGCAGCACGAAAAATTAATAAACCCCTGATTATCCACACACGCTCAGCCGCTGTTGATACATTGCGGATTATGCAGGAGGAGGGGGCTGATCAAGTGGGCGGCGTAATGCATTGCTTTACTGAAAGCTGGGAGGTTGCGCAGCAGGCAATGGCAATGAATTTTTACATTTCGTTTTCGGGTATTGTGACATTCAAGAATGCGGCGGCTTTAAAAGAAGTCGCCAGGAACATCCCATTGGATAGGATGTTGATTGAAACAGATTCACCCTATCTTGCCCCAGTGCCGTTTCGCGGCAAACAAAATCAGCCGGCATTCGTGCGTCATGTGGCGGAAGAAATTGCGCGTTTACGGGCGGTAGAGTTGGAGGAAATTGCAATTGCGACCACGAATAATTTTTTTGACTGTTTTAAAGTAAACAGAAATGGATGACACATCAGCTAATTCGCGATTTTTGCCGGTTTTAATTGGTACCATTCTTTTTTTATTACCATTCAATGTTCTTGCCGGTGTTCAAGATGATTTTTTCCGGGCCATCGACAAAGGTCAAGTATCACAAGTATCCAAACTGCTTAAGAAAGGCGCCAACCCGGACATTCTTAACACCGAAGGTTACACACCACTTATGATGGCTGCTCGGACCAGTCATTTAGAGCTGGCGCAATTGCTGATCGAGGCGGGTGCGGATCTGAATATCCGCAACAAATACGGTGAGACAGCGATTATGCTGGCCAGCTACCACGGCCAGACTGAAATAGTCAGGCAGCTCTATGTCAAGGGCGCAGAAATCAACCATAGCGGATGGAATCCTCTGCTTTATGCCGCTTCAGGCGGTCATTCAGACACTATCCGACTCCTCCTGACCGCGGAAGCAAATATTAACTCGACTTCAGACAACGGAACCACTGCGTTGATGATGGCGGTCAGAGGCAATCATTTTGATGCGGTTTCATTGTTGCTCAACAGTGGTGCAGATCCCCATATTAAAAATGAACATGGTGATAACGCGCTCAATTGGGCAGAAAAAAGGAATTATCCGAATATTGTAAGATTACTTAAAAGCCATGGCGTATCTGAATAACCCATATCTGTGCATCTCCGTGCAGCGCGGATTGTGACAATGCAACCTTTGCAAGGAAAAACAGCGATTGTTACCGGATCCTCGCGAGGCATCGGTGCGGAGATTGCGCTCACGCTAGCCCAAGCCGGGGCAAAAATAGTCGTTAATTACGTAAATAATAAGGCCGCAGCTGACAAAGTTCACGCCGCGATAGCTGATGCTGGCGGTGAGTGTATGACCGTGCAGGCCGATGTGAGCGATCCCACTGGAGTTCGAAAACTATTTGAAACAGCTTCTGAGCATTTTAAACAGATTGATATCCTCGTGAATAATGCTGGAATCCTTCTGTTTAAAGAAATAGCGGAAATTCAGGATGATGAATTCGATCGCATTGTCGACGTGAATTTCAAGAGTGTTTTTTATACGTTGCGTGAAGCGGCGACAAAGCTTGCAGATCATGGACGCGTGGTGAATATTTCCAGTACCGTTACGCGCCTCATGCTGCCCAGATACGGCGCTTATGCGGCAACCAAGGCTGCCGCGGAACAATTGACGCGAATTTTTGCCCGCGAAATGGGGAGAAGAAACATCACTGCCAATATTGTTTCGCCCGGTCCGGTTGATACGGAACTGTTTCGCGCAGGCAAAACCGCAGCAGATATTGAGCGCATGGCTGCCATGGCTGCCTTGGGAAGGATTGGAACAGCCGATGATATCGCCCAGGTTGTGTTATTCCTGGTCAGTGATGAAGCGCGCTGGGTGACCGGGCAGAATATTGGCGTGAATGGCGGAATTATTTAACGGATAGAAAGGCAGAATCAGATGCGGATCGGCGTGCCCAAGGAAATTAAGATTCATGAATCCCGTGTAGGACTGACGCCAGTGGCGGTACGCGAACTGGTCGAGCATGGCCATCACGTGATGGTGCAAAAAAACGCCGGATTCCAGATTGACCTCAATGATGACAAATATCG
The DNA here is from genome assembly GCF_900112825.1 of Nitrosomonas sp. Nm166. GTDB lineage: Bacteria > Pseudomonadota > Gammaproteobacteria > Burkholderiales > Nitrosomonadaceae > Nitrosomonas. The sequence continues at coordinate 4,330 of NZ_FONE01000019.1, forward strand.
AAGTGCCGGTGCGGAAATTATTGACACACCGCAGGAGATTTACGCCAAAGCCGATTTGATCGTCAAGGTTAAAGAACCGCAACCAGTCGAGATTCCCTTACTGCGTGAAGGACAAGTTTTATTTACTTATTTACACTTAGCACCTGATCCTGTGCAGGCCAAGGGGTTAATGGATTCCGGCTGCATTGCCATTGCCTATGAAACGGTGACTGATCGCTACGGCGGGTTACCCTTACTCGCCCCGATGAGTGAAGTGGCCGGCCGCATGTCTATTCAGGCTGGCGCCCATGCACTGGAACTGGATCAGGGCGGTCGCGGTATGTTGCTAGGCGGTGTATCTGGAGTGCCTTCCGCACGCGTCGTAGTCATCGGCGGCGGCGTAGTCGGCACCAACGCCGCGCGCGTGGCAATGGGTATGGAAGCGCATGTGACTGTGCTGGATAAATCCATTCATCGCCTACAGCAATTGGATTTTCAATACGAATCAAGGATTAATACTGTTTTCTCGACGGTGGATGCACTGGAAGAGTATGTCACAACAGCGGATCTGGTCATCGGTGCGGTATTGGTTCCCGGAGCGGCCACTCCCAGGCTGGTCAGTCGTGAACTCGTCAGTCGCATGAATCGCGGAGCCGTACTGGTCGATGTCGCGATTGACCAAGGCGGCTGCTTTGCGACATCCAAGCCCACAACGCTTGCCGATCCCATTTTTACCTTGGATGGTGTAGTACATTACTGTGTTTCCAACATGCCCGGCGCTGTCGCGCGTACCTCTACTTTTGCATTGAATAATGCCACGCTGCCGTTTGTCCTGGCGCTTGCCAATAAAGGTTACCAAAAGGCGCTGATGGATGATCCGTATTTGCGCAATGGCTTGAATGTGCACTGCGGGCGATTGACGCATGAGGCGGTGGCGCATGATTTGAGGTTAGTATATACGCCCGCAGTGAATGTGCTGGCAAAATCATTGTAGGGTGGGTTAAAAGTATCGCCGAGGTTCATCGTTGTATCATTAATAGGACTCTTGCCATTTTGCACAAGCTGGCTTGTGCAGAGCCGCTACCAATTCGGGGTCAACACTTGAAATTACCTACCCAGTTTTTCGCGCTGATTCGGTAGAATGATGGATTGAGAGGTTTATGTCGCAGTAGCTCTCTTTACTTGGTTACAGTCGGAACAAAGAATTTGAATATTCCAATAGCCATTTGAGCCGCCAACTGAATGCGGCAAGATGTGATCGAACTCAATACGCATAGTTTCACTTACTTTATGTCGCTTAGTAATTCCTGCTACTCCCGAGCACCAACGGCCTGAAGTAAGGAATTCCGTAAGAATGGCTTGCCTGACTTCGCCCGGTATATGTCTGGAATGTGCAATAGATTCCTTTGATTCGACAGTTGATGGTTGCCAATTGGAACGTAGATATTTCATGAGCCAATCTACTCCCTCTTCGTTGAGTACCCAGGAAATGTGTTCACCTTCAACGGGAAAGAGATGTGGATGTTTTTGAATTTCTTGAGAAAGATTCCTACTGTAACCTCCTGGTATCCAAATGATTGTTCTATACTTTCTTGGTTGAATATGAAACTGCAACTGCCCACGATAATATACGCGGAGGGAATCGGTTGCAAAGGATAATGTCACCAACGGATTTTTCTCTTGAAGTGCGTCAAATTTCTTCAACAGAAGCGATGCAATATGAAATGCAGTAATAGCATCACTCGGTGAGCAGGCAGATTTTGACACGATTCTGTCAAAAAAATTGGCGCAGTAATAAAAGCTTCCAAAGTTTTTTTTCATTCAGCCGCATTAATTACGGAGCTCATTTATAATTCTCCACTTAAAATTATGTCATCAAAACGATGTGATGCATTAACGTTAAGAATCGTATCCTTCTGTATATTTTCGGATATCTCATTACTTCTTCGATAATATATCGATTCATATTTCATCACTCAATATTCTGCACCTGCTCACGCATCTGTTCGATAATCACCTTGAGTTCCATCGAAATCCGGGAGATTTCCAGATCCACCGATTTTGAGCCGATGGTGTTGGCTTCGCGGTTTAATTCCTGCATCATGAAATCCAGCCGTTTGCCGACGGCGCCACCCTTGTTCAAAATACGTTCGACTTCATCCAGATGTGCTTGCAGACGGGATAGCTCTTCGTCGACGTCAATCTTTCCGGCAAATAATGTGATTTCCTGACGGATACGGTCGTCTTCCAGATTACCGAGGATTTCTTCGATGCGGGTGCGCAGTTTTTCCTCAAAGGCGGCGATGAGTGTAGGAATGCGGGGAGTTGCGGTTTGCAGCAGATGGCGCATTTGATGGATGCGTTCCAGCAGTATGGATTTCAGTTTGTCACCTTCGCGGATACGTGAAGCTTTCAAGTCTTCAAGTACCGTTTGCAGTAACCGGATGCTGATCTCATCCAGCTCATCCATGGGTAAATTGTCTCCTCCCAGTATGCCGGGCCATTTCAGTATATCTGCAACGGTTAATGATTGTGCTGCGGGATACCGTGTTTTAATGGTTTGATCCAGTTGCAGCAGCTGTTCCAATAAAGTGCTATCCAATTGCTGAGCATTTTCAATATTTGTTGATGGGGAGAAGTTGAGGCGACATTCGACTTTGCCACGACCGAGCTGCGTTGTTAGCAATTCGCGCATTGCAAATTCCTGCTTGCGGAAATCATCCGGCAACCGAAACTGGATATCCAGATAACGGTTATTGACAGAACGTAACTCTAGGCTGAATGATCCATAGGGCGTTTCCTGCGTTGCGGTTGCATAGCCGGTCATGCTGAAAATCATGATAAGGAATCTCCATGTCAGAGGGGAGAATAGCTGGAGGAACTGAGCAAATTGTAGTTACAGACTGTCGGTGCTGGTGTCTGGTCGAGCAAGCTGGTTATTGTGAAGGGTGTGTCTTTATTTTGCGGATCAAACAGAACCTGGCTTGCGTCAATGTATTTGTAATCCCCGGGCGCATTGAGCCGCCAAAGATTAGGAATGATGGGAGAAGGCTGATGCAAGCAATACGCTGGAGAGTCACCGTGAATCACCAGAACCGGTTTCTTGAATTGAGCGGCTTTATTTTTGATCAAATCACGTATTATCCGGTAGCCATCGCAGTCAGTCCGGTTGTCAGCAGAGCAAGCAGGTTTGCTGTAATCGAAGTCAAATATATCTGCATGCAAGGCAATTACTACCGCCTGTGCATATTCTGCTGCTTCAAAGAGTTGCTGCAGCCATTTCTTATTAAACTGGTCGCGATTATCCGCCGCATCCAGTGCATGCCGAATATCGCTGCGAAGAATTTCCTTTCTGCCATTATTCGTGCCAACGATGTGTAATGTGGCGAAAACAACCTGGTTGATTTGCCAGCGGGCGTTTTCAATAAAATTTTCCTGCCGGACAAGGCCTGGGATATCTTTGCTTAGCTGATGCTCATCCTGGTGAAAGAAAAGCTGGCGTAAATAATCGAGCCGTTCCAGTTCGTTATGCCGTACTGACGTATTGAATCGATCGCAGTCGGTCCACTCATTATCACCCGGTGTGTACACTGTTTTATGCGGATTGAGATAAGCGATCTGCCGGTAATGGTCTTTATATAATTCATCGCCGCAGCTTAGCCGGGCCTTTTTGAAGTCACCCAGGTGAATCAATACTGGAGGATTGAGTGCTTTGATGGCAGCAGCGATTGCGCCATCAGGCTCTAACAGCGCATATTCCGTATCAGTATAGGGCATATCGCCCATCACAACGAATTGAGTTGATGTGCTGGCAGTTGCATTGGCCAAATCATTGGCCCATGCGAATGAGGGTAAAAAAAACAATGCAAGCAAAAGCCACGGCCATTTCATCACGCTTTGTCCTTATGCATGTTGCCCATTCATATGGCTTTGAAAAACCAGGCCAGCATGTTCACGCAACTTATGAAAATGAATGGCGGGCCAATTTTCTGCGGCAACGCTCAGTTCAGCACCGAAAGATGCCAGGAAAGTCGGCGCATCAACCGCATCATAGGCAATGCGATGGGCATTGGCTTCAATAAAGCGCTGCAATTCGCGCGGATCATCAGAAGTAATCCAGCGTGCCAACTGATATTTAGCTGACGCAATCCGGGCAGTTACCCCGTATTCATGCTGCAGGCGATGAGTTACCACTTCAAACTGTAAAGTGCCGACGGCGCCGAGTAACAGCACATTACCCAAATGCGGCCGGAATACCTGAATGGCGCCTTCTTCGCCCAGCTGCGCTAACCCTAGTTTTAGTTGTTTGCTGCGTAGCGGATCGGCGATTTCCACGGTGCGGAAAATTTCCGGTGCAAAAAACGGCAATCCGGTAAATTGCAAGACTTCGCCTTCAGTTAAGGTGTCACCCAATTGCAACGTGCCATGATTGGGTATGCCGATAATGTCGCCGGGATAAGCTTCCTCAAGAATATCGCGGCGCTGCGATAAGAATGACACCACCGTGCTGGTGCGGATATCTTTGCCATTACGCGCAATTTTCAAATTCATGCCGCGTTTGAAATGGCCGGAACAAACTCGCACGAATGCAATGCGGTCGCGATGAGCCAGATTCATGTTGGCCTGAATTTTAAATACCATGCCGGAGAACTTTTTCTCGCTCGGCAAGACTTCGCGTTGAATAGCGTTACGTGATTCGGGCGGTGGTGCCAGATCAACCAGGGCATCCAGAATTTCTCTGACGCCAAAATTATTGATTGCTGAACCAAAGAAAACCGGGGTTTGTTTGCCAGCAAGGAATTCCTTGTGATCAAAAGCCGGGGAGGCGCCTTTAATCAAGTCAATTTCCTGCAACGCCGTAGACAGATCAGTACCGCAACGCTGATGAATCTGCGCGTCATCAAAATGCGCGATCACCTCATCGTCTTCGTGAGCACGATCAGACCCGGGTCGAAATATGCGCATACAGTTATTCTGCAAATCGCATACGCCATGGAAATTTTTCCCCATGCCGACAGGCCAGGTGAAGGGGATTGTGGCCATTCCGAGCGTTCGCTCAATCTCATCAATCAGGTCCAGTGGTTCGCGTACTTCGCGGTCCATTTTATTGACAAAAGTGACAATTGGCGTGTTGCGTGCACGGCAGACTTCCAGCAAGCGTACTGTTTGTGCTTCCACACCATTGGCGGCATCGATGACCATCAATGCCGCATCGACCGCGGTAAGCACGCGATAGGTATCTTCCGAGAAATCCTGGTGACCAGGGGTATCAAGCAAATTAATGACGCAATTGCGGTATTCCATTTGCATCACTGAACTCGCGACCGAGATGCCGCGTTGCTTTTCAATTTCCATCCAGTCAGAGGTAGCGTGCCGGCTGGCTTTGCGGGCTTTGACACTGCCAGCGATATGGATGGCGCCGGCATACATCAGCAGCTTCTCGGTCAATGTCGTTTTACCCGCATCCGGGTGTGAAATAATGGCAAAAGTGCGGCGACGCGCCACTTCGTGATTAATGCTCATAACTTTCAGAACTCTGTTCCTGTGGATAAAGAAAACAATGGGCCGTATGCGTTGCACTGAATGTGCTGGCTGATGGATAAACCTCACGGCAAATAGGCATCGCATAAGGACAACGTGGATGAAAATGGCAGCCTCGAGGCGGCGCGGCCGGTGACGGCAAGTCGCCCTTCAGAGGAATGATGTGCTGGTCAAGATTCGATTTGATTTGCGGAACAGATGACAGCAGTGCCTGAGTATAAGGGTGCTTAGGACTATCCATCACTTCATTAATATTTCCACGTTCAACAATTCGTCCCAGATACATGACAGCAACTTCATCAGCCAAGTATTCTACAACAGCGATATTGTGAGTAATAAACAAAAATGCAAGCCCCAAGTTGGTTTGCAGCGATTTGAGCAGATTCAGGATTTGCGCCTGAACGGATACATCCAAAGCGCTGGTCGGTTCATCACAAATCAACAGCTCGGGATTAACAGCTAACGCACGGGCAATTGCAATGCGTTGTCGCTGGCCACCAGAAAATTCATGTGGAAAGCGCCATTTTACATCAGCTGGCAAACCAACTCGCTGCAATAATGTATCAATTTCTTTCTCTCTCGAATCAGTGGAGGGCAAACTGCTGCTACCCACGGGGTGTATTCTGTCGACATTCAGGGCATTCATGCCTTCCTGAAGGATTTCAATTATTCGCATGCGCGGATTGAGTGAAGAGTAGGGATCTTGAAAGATAATCTGAAATTGCGAGCGAATCTGCCGCAATTGACTTCTTTCCAGTGCTATCAGCTCACGCTCTTTGAAGCGCACGCTACCGGCAGTGGGTTTGATTAACTGCAAAATACTCTTACCGATCGTTGTCTTGCCGCAGCCTGATTCACCGACTAACGCCAAGGTTTTGCCTGCAGTAATTGTCAGCGACACACCATCGACTGCTTTAACATGACCGACTACCCGTTTGAACAATCCTTCGTGAATCGGAAAGTACACTTTAAGATCAGTTACCTGTAATAAGATGGGTGCAGTCGTAGCGGGGACTGGCTGAACGGTATTTACAGCATGCCGGGTAGAATTTTTTGCTACGGGAGTATCGTTAACTGAGTCTTTGCTAAATAAATGGCAGCGGACCTGGTGCTCGTCGGTAACAGAATACCATTGGGGTATGGATTGACGGCATAACTCCATTGCCTGAGTGCAGCGATCGACAAAACGGCAACCGGTGAACTGCTGCGCCAATGACGGCACATTACCCTGAATCACAGTTAACGCCTGGTCGCGTTTTTGTTTACCAGGCAGGGAGGCGAATAACTGCTGTGAATAAGGGTGAGCCGGGTGGTTAAAGAAATCATCGCGGGTTGCCAGTTCTACAATTTCTCCCGCATACATGACCGCGATGCGTTGCGCCATTTCGGATACTACACCCAGATCATGCGTAATCAGCAAAATTGCCATGTGATTGCGTTGCTGAAGTTGCCGCATCAGATCCAGCACCTGTGCCTGGATAGTAACATCCAGGGCGGTTGTGGGCTCATCCGCAATGAGCAATTCGGGCTCGCCGGCAAGCGCCATGGCGATCATGGCGCGCTGTTTCATACCGCCGGAAAACTGAAACGGATATTCATGCATGCGCCGTGGTGCATCCGGTATGCCCACTTGTTGCAGTAATTCCTGAATGCGCGCTTGCATCGCTTGATGGGGCAGATTTAAATGCTGCTTCAACGCTTCTTCAATCTGCTCGGCAATGGTCAGCACCGGATTCAGACTCAGCATTGGTTCCTGAAAAATCATGCTGATGCGCTTGCCGCGAATTTTGCGCATTTCGGTTTCAGGTAATTGCAGCAAGTCAATCCCGTTGATTCTGATTTGGCCTGCCACAATCTCGCCGACATCGGGTAATAATCGCATAATCGATAGTGCAGTCATCGACTTGCCGCATCCTGACTCGCCTAGTAGGGCAAAGGTTTCACCAGGTAGAATCTTAAGGGTTAATCCGTCAACAGCGCGCACTGGCGCGCTGCCCGTGTGCAGCAGGGTTTCAAGATGTTCGATGGTCAATAATGTTTTCATGAATGAGCGAAGATTCTGACGGCGCTATTGTTTCAGGAGGCTTTGTTCAGCGGAGTATCCGTTTTGTTCCCACGGCGCTGGAAGAATTTGTTTCTTTGTTTTAGTGTCCGGGTACGAGGATCGAGCGCATTCTGTACTGCATCTGCGAATAAATTAGCGCTCAATACCAAGGTAAACATAAAGCCAAATGCCGCCAGCAGAGCCCACCAGACCATCGGTTCGCGCGCCATCTCCAGGCGTGCCGCGTTAATCATGGTACCGAAACTGATCATGGATGGATCGACACCTACGCCGACATACGATAAGACAGCTTCTGCCAGAACGAGGCCGCTGAAATCCATCACCGTTGCTATTAAAACCAGATGCATCACATTCGGTAAAATGTGACGGCTGATAATACGCCAATGCGAAACGCCAAATGCATGCGCTGCCTGGATATATTCCAATTCACGCAATTTCATGGTTTCACCACGCAGTAAGCGGCATAGACCAGTCCAACTGGTAATGCCGAGAATGATGCAAAGAAACAGCAGGCGTAAATCTGCGCGAGAGGCAATGGTCTCGAATAAATCAGGGTGCGTTTCAATATATACCTGCATCATCAATACTGCGGCGGCAATCAGCAAAACACTGGGAATGGAATTCAGTGTGGTGTAGATATACTGAATCACATCATCCACCCAGCCCCTGAAATAACCCGCCATCATGCCCAAAAGCAATGCGAAAGGCAGCATGATCAGGGTGGTTAAGGTACCAATTACCAGAGCTACACGTATGCTTTTGAGCGATTGATACAAAATATCCTGTCCGACCTTGTCAGTACCTAGAACATGGTAATGTGTGGCCAGCATAGACACGCAGCCGATCAGTAGCGATAGAATGAGCAATGTGATTAATATAGCGTGCCATGGAATTTCGCCGGTACGGCGCCAGATACCTGTCAGGCTTTGCATAAAGTTCTGCTGGTTGCGGCGTGCAAGAATGATCACCAAACCAGCAGTCAGTAGGCTCCAAACTAACAAGCCGTATGCCAAGCCCTTTGCAGTGCGCCACGCAATATCATTCATGCGCTCCATCTCAGGATTTTGTAAATGCGCGCCGCCAAATTCAAGCCGCGCAAAATCTCGTATTTGCCTGCCATCTGCAAGCTCAATCGTTTCCTTTGCATAGAGATGCGATGACAGCGGTGCTGAATAGGTTTTTTCTACCTGAGTGCGCAGCGGGGTGACCAGAATATCGAGCAGGCTCAGCACTTCAACGCTGTAGACCTTCTCACCTTGACTGGTCTTATGATCTAGAGCAGGACGAAAATGGATGGTATCGAGTAAGCCAATGATTAGAAAAAACAGCAGAACGGTAAGTGCTGACATACCGCTGACGCTATGCCCAACACGTTTCCATGGCGTCAGTAAGTGCTCGTGATGACGAACGTACCCAATAAAACATAAGACAACTCCGATAAACAAATAGATCAGTGCATCGGTCCATAGAATAATCGGGCTAAAAGGCATGGAGGTTAATTCAGGAAAAAGGAATACCAGGGCGTCGTGTTAGCTTCAATGTTGATATCATAAAGGAATATAGTTACTTTTTGAAAACTAATCGTTGCGGTTAGACATTATTTTGTAAATTTCTGAAAATATTTCAAGACTACACTAATACTGCCAATATTCCTGAGGTTAATTGATTGGAATAAGCCTCAACTGTCTTTCAGAGGGCCCGGGAAGAAAAGGCGTAGGCTTTCCATTGACCCAGTTGTCATGCCCGCTGCCGTAATAAGGTGACAGCGGATGCCCACTTTGTCCGCCTGGCATATCCAGATAACCTTCTTCTTCTTTGCCAGGGGCAACGACTGAGCGTTGCGAGGCGCCAAAATCAGGCGACTGAACCCGCGGCATATGATGATCACCCGGCAATGGGTCGCCCGGCATATCGAGCCATTGCGCAATTCCAAGAGGAAGTTTTGGGCTGAGCGGGTGCCTGATCCGTGCAGCATTGTACTCCCCCCAACTCTGTTCGGTAATGCTGCCGTTGCGCTGTAGCTGCTCCGCAATATTCTGGGCACAAGCAAATAGCAGGTTTTTCCAGTCCTTATAGAGTACCGGCAGTAGATGTTGGGGTTGCTGTTCGATTAATTGCCATACAATCAACTCTGCTTGGCTTAATCTGGGCAGTTTAAAATCAGGATCATATTTTCTCACCTGGGCAGCGAACCCATTTAAGACGGTTTTAATCACTTCATAGCGATACGTGCGCACAACGCGATAAGCGACAGAATCCGTGGCCGCATGCCCGTTCCAGTCTGTTAACGCTTCTTTCATTGCAACCACCCATGGCAGATCGCTGTCAACCAATTCCAGCGTGGTTTTCAGCAATTGGTGCCAAGGTGTTAATAACACTGCACGGTAATCTAACTGGATGGCTTGCATGTCCTTCGCAGTGAATTGGTCGCGTGCGAATAAGCTGTCGCGAATTTGAGTAGCTCTTGCCCCCAAGTCATAGCCGCCATCGCCCAAGAGCTCAAGCAGATTACCCGAGACAGTGCGCGAATTAGCAGACCACAGCCGTTGTGAAGCCGGATTGCTGATCAATGGGTATTGTTCGGCATCCAGCCAACCATTCCAGCCGGTATCCGGAGAACTCCAATCGGCGGGTGTTTGCGGATTGTAGTTGCCGGAGCGGGTAGGGATACGCCCTGCGAGAGTCCAGCTAATGTTGCCATCGCGATCACCGACGATAAAATTCTGCACTGGCATGCCTGCCAGTTGCGCAATTTTTACTGCTTGCTCAGCTGTTTGTGCCTGTTCCAGTTCATTCAGCTTTAGATTAACGGCTTCGGGCAGGAGTGCTGTCCAGGTTAGCGCCAGCGGTATCTGGTCATGATCCTGCGACAGGATCGGCCCCCATTCGGTTTCAAAAATATTAAGAATCTCATCCGGCGCACTACGAACATGAATCGTTTCTTGAATTGTGTTGATTGGCTTCCAGCCTGAGATGCTGAGATAGCGTGTGTGATCGTTTTCATCGATTTTTAGACGCACCCAGTCGGCAAAGTCGCCGTAACTGTTGGTAAAGCTCCAGGCGATACGACGATTTGAACCGATGACCATCGAAGGAACGCCTGGCAAGCTGATACCTGTGATATCGTGCGATTGTCCAGGAGAGGTGGTTGAAGGGTAAATGAGGCGGGATCGGAACCATAAATTGGGTACCCGTAGCGCCAAATGCATATCATTGGCGACTAGCGCAGCGCCATCGGCTAATGCGCCAGAAACCGCAAAGCTGTTGCTTCCCGGCATTTGTTCGAGGATTAAATGATCGTCTTTGAATAAATGTTCATCTAACGCTTGCAGATTAATTGCAGTGATTGAGGGTAGTTCTGGTAATGGCAGGGGTTCATCAATGAGGGGGGCATCCCATTTCCCCGCATGCATTGTCAGAAACTGATACACCGAATCGGGTAGCGCTGCCCGCATGCTGGAAAGCTTTAATTCACGGTAAATATTCGATTCATTCAGGGTGAAAAACATTGCATATATCACCAGAATACTGTCTTCATTGCGCCATGCAGCCGGCTGGGTTTGTGTCAACAAATAAGGAAAAGGGCGCACACTCAGTGATTGCATGCCTCGATTGACGCCAATCCGGTAAGCATCAAGCAACTGCTGCTGTGCATCGGGAAGTTGCTGGAGTGCTGTTATCGCACGGGTACGCATGCGAAATTGGCGTATTTTCCGGTCGTGTGTAACTGCGCTGGCGCCAAATAATTCTGCCAGTTCACCCGCAGCTTGTCTGCGCATGAGATCCATCTCAAAAAAACGCTCTTGCGCGTGGATATAACCCATGGCCATGGCCAGATCCAAGCGATCCTGACCGGTAAAGGTAACACTGCCCAGTGCATCTCTATCGATCAACACCGGAGCAGATAATCCGGGCAGAGCTGCTTCCCCGCCATATTGCGGTAAGCTGCCGCGCAGCAGGAATCCTGCAGCGATAACGGATAAGCAGATGATTGACAAGCTTGTTATCAGGAAGTAGCGGGTAAAACGTAAAGTAAACTGCATATCCTCATTGAATCGATAATTGACTAATCATTAAAAAATACCGAGGGTTAGGTAAGCGGCACTGAATGGCTTTGTTATTCCATAACCCATTGAAAAAATATTAAATATTGTGTTATTGACAGTATTGCATAAATAAAGGGGATGATTCCTTCTTTGTTCTCATTATTGAATCGCAACAGCCGCCATGATAATTCATTTGTAAGAATTTGGAGTGTGTCATGGCTGAAGAAAGTGATTTAGAACGTACAGAGCCGGCAACGCCGAAGCGCCTGGAAAAAGCAAGGGGAGAAGGCCAGGTTGCGCGTTCTCAAGAATTGACTACTTTTGCCTTACTGATGGCAGCCGCAGCCGGATTATTGTTTTTGGGTGCCGGTCTGATGGATAAGCTCCTGAAAATCATGCGAGCAGGCATGCAAATGGAGCGGGATTTAGCATTCCAGCCTGATCTGATGCTTAACCGTTTCTATGAGCTTGCCTTTGAGGGATTAATTGCAATTGCACCATTACTTTTTTTGCTGATCATCGTGGCATTTTTTGCACCGATGCTTTTAAGCGGCTGGATGATCAGTGCAAAAGCGTTGATACCCAAGTTTGACCGTATCAATCCGATTACAGGCTTCAGCAGAATATTTTCTGTGCGTAGCCTGGTTGAACTTGGAAAAGCAATCGCAAAAACCATTGTCATTGGTGGCGTTGCAGCGCTGATGATTTGGCACAACAAAGAAGAAGTCATGGCGTTATTGACACTTCCCGTTGATTCCGGAATTAGTCGCACCGGCGAGTACCTGGCAATAAGCTTTCTGTTGATTATCGGTGCAATGATATTGATTGTGGTGATTGATGTGCCATTTCAGATTTGGGAGCATGCGAAGCAATTGCGAATGACCAAGGAAGAAATTCGCAAAGAACATAAAGAAGATGAGGGTGATCCATTTGTTAAAGCCCGTATTCGTGGCCTTCAACGTGAAGCAGCACGCCGTCGTATGATGGCGGAGATCCCTAAAGCAGACGTTATTGTGACTAACCCGACGCATTATGCAGTGGCACTGAAGTATAAAAGTGAAACCATGCGCGCGCCCAAGGTAATTGCAAAAGGTGTGCATTTATTAGCTGCGCGCATCCGTGAAGTAGCTGAAGAGCATCGTGTGCCGATTCTTGAAGCGCCGCCACTGGCACGGGCTTTGTATTATCACGCTGAATTGGAAAGTGAAATACCTGAAAAACTGTATGCCGCAGTAGCTGAAGTATTGGCTTATGTATTTCAACTTAGACGCTATCACGAATATGGCGGTAATGCGCCGCCTAAACTGCCGGTTGATGTACCGGTTCCTGATGGTTTGGATCAACCCCGACATGCAGTTTGATGAGCAAATATGAATAATGCAATCACATTATCATCTTTAATTGATGCGAATAATCTCAAGACACTTGCCGGTCCGATATTAATTATCATGATCCTGGCCATGATGGTGTTGCCTTTGCCGCCATTCATACTGGATCTTTTATTCACCTTTAATATTGCGGTATCCATTATCGTGTTGATGGTGAGTCTTTATACAAAAAAACCCCTTGATTTTGCAGTTTTTCCAACAATACTGCTCATTACTACGTTACTGCGATTATCACTCAATATCGCTTCAACCCGGGTGGTACTGCTGCAGGGACATACGGGTCCTGATGCAGCCGGCAAGGTAATTGAAGCTTTTGGACATTTTCTGGTGGGCGGCAATTATGCTGTTGGCTTGGTAGTGTTTATTATTCTGGTGGTCATCAATTTCGTAGTAATTACCAAAGGTGCGGGACGCATTGCAGAGGTCAGCGCACGTTTTACCTTGGACGCCATGCCAGGCAAACAAATGGCCATTGATGCGGACCTGAATGCCGGATTGATCGGAGAGGATGAAGCGCGTAAGCGCAGAGCGGTTATTTCTCAAGAAGCCGATTTTTACGGTTCAATGGATGGTGCCAGCAAGTTTGTGCGCGGTGATGCCATCGCAGGCGTGTTGATTATGCTCATTACCATTATCGGTGGGTTAATTGTCGGCGTATTGCAGCATGATTTGGAATTGGGCGCAGCAGCCAGAAATTATACGTTATTGACGATTGGTGATGGCCTAGTAGGCCAAATTCCAGCCCTGGTTATTTCAACCGCTGCTGGTCTGGTTGTGAGCCGCGTCACTACCGATGAGGATCTCGGCGAGCAAGTTTTAAGTCAATTATTCAACCAGCCTCAAATTTTGGTAATAACCGCCAGCATTCTGGGTGTCATGGGGTTAATTCCTGGCATGCCTAATTTTGTGTTTCTGCTGATCGCTTCTATTTTAGGTGCAATCGCTTATATAAAACAAAAAAGCACAAATACACAATCTCCTGAATCGATTGCACCGCCAATCCCTATCGTAGAGAAAGTGGAAGCCAGCTGGGACGATGTCACGCCCATTGATACCTTAGGTCTGGAAGTTGGCTATCGGTTGATTCCGCTGGTTGATAAAGCCCAACAGGGAGATTTGTTAAAAAGGATTAATGGCATACGAAGGAAATTTGCGCAGGAAATCGGCTTTCTGCCACCGATTGTGCATATTCGCGATAACCTTGAGCTGCGGCCCAATGCCTATCGTATTGCCTTGAAAGGTTCAGTAATCGGTCAGGGAGAATCTTATTCAGGTATGTATCTGGCCATCAATCCTGGACGGGTCACGATGCAATTACCAGGTACCGTAACCAGTGATCCAGCTTTTGGATTGCCAGCCGTGTGGATTGAGACCGCCTTGCGAGAACAGGCACAAATTAATGGCTATACGGTTGTGGATGCCAGTACCGTGGTAACGACGCATCTTAACCATTTGATTCATTCACATGCGGCTGAATTATTAGGCAGGCAAGAGCTGCAAAAACTTCTGGATCATCTGAGCACACAATTTCCAAAACTGATTGAAGATTTGGTGCCTAAACTATTGCCTTTGTCAACGGTACAAAAAGTTTTACAAAACTTACTCGAAGAGAGTGTGCATATCCGTGATATGCACACCATTATCGAGGTGCTGACCGAGCATGCAGTACAAATACAGGATGCTACTGAACTGACTGCGATAGTCAGAAATGCTTTAGGCCGTACCATCTTAGAGCAATACTTTCCCGCCGGTACCGAGTTACAGGTGATGAGTTTGCATCATGAGTTAGAAAAAATACTGACCCAGGTTATGCAGACAGGCGGCGCACAGGTGGGAGCCGGAATTGAACCGGGACTTGCTGATACATTGCTAAAAGAAGCCCGCACTGCAGCACAACATCAAGAGAAATTGGGATTGCCGATCGTATTACTGGTACCTGGCACTATTCGTTTCTTACTGGCCAAATTTTTGCGTCGTGCCTTGCCACAGTTGAGAGTGCTTTCTCACTCCGAAATTCCAGATTCAAGAAGAATCAAAATCACTTCCGTTATTGGGGGTAGCAGATGAAAGTGAAAAGATATATTGCTTCTACGTCCAAAGAGGCATTGCGTCAGGTTAAGGAAGAACTTGGCGCCGATGCGGTAATACTTTCAAACAGAAAAACGAAAAATGGCATAGAGATCATGGCGCTCGCAGACTCTGAGATGTCAAGTCTCGTGCAAGAAGTGCCAACGCCATCCGCAGTGCCTGATACTCCTCAGTATGAACAAAATAAAGACCTGCGTGCGGCAGAACCGCATTTGAAGCTGTCTTTAACCAATGCATCAGCAGAAACCCAGAAGACATCCCATGAGGTTATGCCTGCGTCATTGGCGCATGACATTATTGCCGAGATACAAGCCATGAGAAGCACGCTGGAAGATCAGTTAGCGACTGTCGTATGGGGAAGCTTTGCACAGCGTAAACCGGAGAAAGTAAAAATACTTCGCGCTATGTTGGATGCTGGTTTTAGTCCGCTGTTGTCCCGTCGTCTTGTGGATAAACTAACAGCTGATTTCGATTATGAGCAGAGCTTGAAGCAGGCAGTGTCAGCTCTGGCTTTTAATCTGCATACTGCAGCCAGTGATGAAATGGTAGAAAAAGGCGGGGTTTATGCGCTGATTGGCCCGACTGGTGTTGGAAAAACTACTACCACTGCAAAATTAGCAGCTCGGGGCGTCATTCGGCATGGTGCAGACAAAGTGGCGTTGCTCACAACGGATAGTTACCGTATCGGTGGTCATGAACAACTCAGGATCTATGGGCAGTTATTAGGCATTCCGGTTCGTAATATCAAAGATACAGAAGACTTGCAGCTCACATTGTCAGAACTGAAAAACAAGCACTTGGTGCTGATTGATACCGTTGGCATGAGCCAGCGTGATCAGATGGTTGCCGAGCAGATCGCTATGTTGAGTAACTGTGGCGCAGATGTAAAACGCATGCTCATACTGAGTGCCGCATCCAATGGTAGAACGCTGGATGAAGTGATTTCTGCTTATCAAAAAAATGGTATTTGGGGGTGCATTATTACTAAAGTTGATGAATCGGCAAGTTTGGGCGTCACGCTGGATGCCGTTATCCGCAAAAAAATACCTCTGCATTATGTAGCTAACGGGCAAAAGGTTCCAGAAGATATTCATGCGGCTAATCCTCGATATTTGTTACATCGTATTTTTAAATCACCTCCGGGAGATTCTGCATTCACTTTGCAGGATGCAGAGTTTGCATTGATCATGGCCAGTAAGAACAATGCAGAGTCTTCTCGCTCGGATGAGAAATCATTCGCAGGGTTCAACTATGACTAGAATGATTGTGCAAGATCAAGCTGCGGGTTTGCGTCATTTAATGTCATTTCAAGCTCATGATTCAGCACGTATTTTCACCATTGCCGGCGGAACAACACGGATCGGTAAAACCAGCGTGGTGATAAATCTTGCTGTGGCATTGGCTCAGAACGGCCGGCGTGTGCTACTGATCGATGAAAACCCGTGCCATAACAATATCTGTACTCATTTAGGGCTGCAAGCACGTTTTGATCTGCTTCACTTGATCAACAGGGATAAAAAATTGCACCAGGTTCTCCTGCGAGGGCCGGAAAACATCACTATATTATCTGCGATGCGTGGCATTCATGCATTAAGCAAGCTGAATCCACTTGAACAGGATTGGCTTATCAAGAGTTTCTCAGAGTTGACTAAATCTGTTGATATTGTGCTAATCGATACTGCCATGGCCGGCACTACGCATGTCCTGCCTTTAAGCTTGGCTTCAGAACAAGTCGTGGTCATGATTTCAGGTTCAGCTGCTTCTCTGACTGGCGCTTATGCGCTGATTAAGATTATGAGCCAGGAATATGCAAAGCAGCATTTTCTCATTCTGGTGAATAAAGTGGATTCAGAGGCAGAATCGCTTGCTATTTACCAGAACTTACACAAAGTAGCGCGCCAATATCTTTCCGTAACACTTGAGCTTATTGGGTATATACAAAACAATGAGAAATTACGTAGCGCTACCCAACTGTGCAAATCTGTCATTGAAGCATTTCCGACTTCGCAAGCTGCAATTAGTTTTAGGCAATTATCTCATGACATCTTTCGTTCTTCATGTCCAGACAGATATAACGGTGGAATTGATAATTTCATGCAGAGATTGATTCGAACAAGCCATCTGAGCATGGCAAATTTAACGGTGTGATTGATTATGTATACTGCGACTGGAACCAGAACAATTGATAAAGAACAGTTTGTTACTGAATTTACTCCATTAGTAAAACGCATTGCATATCACATGATGACGCGATTGCCGGCAAGTGTACAAGTCGATGACCTTATTCAAGCCGGTATGATCGGTTTGCTGGACGCGATCAATCGCTATGAAGGCTCATACGGTCGGCAATTTGAAAGTTATGCGGCACAGCGTATACGTGGTTCTATTCTGGATGAATTGCGCGAAGCAGATTGGCTGCCACGGAGCTTACGAAGAAAAATGCGTCGTATAGAAGCTGCAATCAATTTATTAGAACAACGCAATGGTTGTGCGCCGAGTGAACAGGAATTAGCGGAAGAGTTGAATATGCCTCTTGATGAATATCATGAGATATTGCAAAACGCGCGAGGCGCTCAGTTAATTTATTACGAAGATTTTCAGCAAGAAGATGAGGAGCCGTTTTTGGATCGCCTGTTAGTCGATGCCGAGGGGGATCCACTCAATGCATTATTGGATGAAAATTTCAGGAAATTGCTGATCGTTGCGATTGATAATCTGCCACCCCGCGAAAAACAGGTGATGGGAATGCATTATGAGCAGGAAATGAATTTAAGAGAAATTGGTGAAGTACTTGGCGTGAGTGAGTCGCGGGTTTGCCAATTACATACTCAAGCAATAGCACGTTTACGCAGCCGTTTAAGAAATTCCTGAGAGCGGTCTATGGATTATCCATTGTGATCAGGTTCTTGATGAATAAAAAATCTAACATGGATTTAAATAGCGTGATCGGTATCTTGCTGGCTTTCGCTGCAATCATCGGTGGACAAATACTTGAAGGAGGGCATGCGAGTTCTCTCATTCAAGTGGCAGCGTTTTTAATTGTGGTGGGAGGCACTACTGGAGCAGTTTTATTACAAAGCCCAGTCAAAGTTTTTCTGAATGGTATCAAAATGAGTATTTGGATATTTTTCCCACCTATTAACTCGCCCCAAGCTTTAATCAAGCAAATCATTCATTGGTCTCATATTGCCCGCAAAGATGGCTTGTTAGCGCTAGAATCGCACATATCAGCTGTAACAGATCCGTTGACAAAGAAAGGCTTGCAATTGCTTGCTGATGGTAGTGCTGCAGAGAAATTACGCGAAGTTTTGGAAATTGATATCTCAGCTTTGGAAACGCACCAGCGTCAGTCCGCTCGAATTTGGGAAGCCGCCGGAGGTTATGCACCAACCATTGGCATACTGGGGGCTGTACTCGGTTTAATTCATGTGATGGAAAATTTAACCGACCCTGAGCTTCTAGGAAGCGGTATAGCAGTCGCCTTTGTTGCAACAGTATATGGAGTAGGATTGGCAAATCTGGTTTGTTTACCGATAGCCAATAAGCTAAAAAGTATTATCAATGAACAAGTGGTGATGCAAGAGATTCTGGTTGATGGATTTATGGCAATTGCTAACGGTGAAAATCCGCGGTTTATAGAGAACCGGCTAAAAGGCTATTATGTTTAACCACTATGCGGTTATTATTAAATGATTTGTTAACCATGGCATGTTGAAAAAAAGAAAGCGAAGAAATGATGAATCTTACGAGAATCATGAGCGCTGGCTTGTCTCGTATGCAGATTTTATAACACTATTATTTGCATTCTTTATAGTAATGTATGCAGTTTCTTCAGTTAATGAAGGGAAGTATCGCATTCTAAGCCATTCACTGGTTAGTGCATTTAAAAGCGGCCATTCATCAAACTTAATATCCGCGAAATCTTCAGAGCTTGCACTAGCCCACACACCGCAATTGAAACAAACTGATTCAATCAAGCTCATTGATGAGCTAAGTTCTCGTAAAGCAAAGCAACAAAGAAAAATGCAAAGCATGGCTAAAAATATCTTGCACGCTTTGGAACCCTTAGTAAAGGACGGTCAAGTAAGAGTTATGCAAAACTCTATAGGAATTACTATAGAAATTAATGCGAGTGTTCTTTTTTCACCAGGTCAAGCTAAGCTTGCAGAAAATTCCAGCTTAGCATTGCGGGCGGTTGCTCATATTATTAAAGGACATGAGCACGGAATTCATGTAGAAGGGCATACCGATAATTTGCCTATTCATACTGAAAACTTTCCATCCAACTGGGAGTTATCAGCAGCACGTGCAAGCAGTGTGATCAGGTTATTTATAGAGAATGGCGTAGAAGCAAGTCGACTTACTGCTATAGGTTACGGTGAAAACAGGCCGATAGAAACCAATGAGACAGCTGAAGGTAGAAGAAGAAACCGGCGAGTTGCCATTATGATTTTATCAACTGATACTGATAAAGTAATTGAAATACCGGCTGCTAAGTTTGAGCACTGAAATAAGCCTGACCTTTAGGGTTATATAAAGAAATATTTCCTGTTGCACACTGCAAAGCGGCAAAAGCCTGCTGATTGTGCTGAAGGTAAGCGGAAATAACCAAACCATTAGACTGGTTAAATTTTTGAGCTATTCTTGCCAGTTCTAATAGCTCATTCCAAGCAATCTGTATTTCAGGCTGATTTGGATATTGTTGTTTTAACCAAGTACTTACACAATTTCTTCCTGGAGGAAGTCCTTGATTATAAAAGTGTTCATTTCGATGTTCGTCAAGTTTCAGCAGTCTTTCAACCAAATGTGATTTATCTGAGGCTAGGTGATCAATCTCTTCTATTATTCCTTGAATTAAAGCGTTTTCTTCTTTTTTAAGAATTTCAATAAATGCGCGTAGTGTACTTTTTTCAGTTTCTAAGGCTAAAAGAAAATTTGCTGAATGCAGAGATTCAACCATTAAACAGTGCCTTTTTTAGATTGTATTAATTCCTTAACAGTTTCAAGTAGTCGATCAGCAACAACTTCTGGATTTATCTGAAAATTTCCTTCACTAATGGCTTGTTTTATTTCCTGAACCCGAGCTGTATTGACAATCGAGCCTCTATCAATATCTTGAAGCTTTGTAATATTTGGGCTTAGATGTACATTACTTTCTGATTCAGAGTTGGGATTCAGCGTAGTATCAGTGCGTCTTTTTCCATCACTGACAGAGACAGTTGTCACTGATTGTAATGATTTATCTATCTTCACTTTTCTTTCCTTTAATGGGTTTTATTAAATATTTAATCGACGCTTGCACTTGAAACTTTAGCCTCTAGGTCAAATTTCATTTATTGTTGATATGAATTTGATTCATTCTCTTCGATCTGTAGTATTAAAAATAAGGTTCTAATCTTATAAATCCAAGTTATGACAGGCTATTGAATTTATTTATAATCAGAAATTTTTAATGATGATCTAGACTTGACTTGTCATTAATAGTTCTAGCTATCCTTTTGATTAGTAAAACGCGCTGATATCGTAGATAATGACTATCTTCAGATCAAATATATATTTTATTTATTATTTTGTGAACTCCAATGTCTTTAATATTTAAAGCAATTGTAAGTGCACTCAGAGACTTACTGCGATTCCAAATTGCTTGGATTATGGTTTGGCCGATTCTGGTTGCAGCTTTTTTTTGGCTTACTGTTGGTTATATTTTTCAGGAGAGCTTTTCAGAGCTAACTTACCAAGCCTTTGATGCGATTGGTATTGGCGAATGGCTGAAGAATATTGAGTCGGATTGGATTGCTGTCACAATTCAGGGTTTATTCCATATCCTTTTATTTGTTCCGCTTGTAATAATAACCACACTAATTATTACCACAATTTTTGTAATGCCGGCACTCATAAAATTAATTGCTGACCGAGATTACCCGGAGCTTAAGCGCGCAAATGGGGGCAGTCTTAGTGGGAGTATCATTAATGCAGTGCTCGCTAGTGGTATTTTTATCCTGATTTGGATTGTAACTTTGCCTTTATGGACAGTTGGAGCAGGTGTTGTCGTCCCTTTCATTGCTGCAGCTTTTATGAATCAACAGCTATTTCGTTATGATGCGTTATCTGAGCATGCTACCAAGCGGGAGATTAAGATAATTTGTGCATCAAATAGATATTCACTATGGGGATTAGGATTACTGACAGGTTTTATCCAGTTTGTGCCGTTGCTTAATTTACTAGCCCCGATCTTCACAGCGCTGGCCTTTATTCACTTCGGACTTGAGCATTTAAAGCTTTTGCGTGCAGCAGATAAGCAAAGCCATCCTGTATTACTATAAGCTTTAATCAATTCAAAGCTATCACCAATGGAAAACGCTTAATCTTATCGTTCATCAAGATACTTTAAATAAGTATCCGAGTCATAGATTAATTATGAGCATTCAAGACTGGAATCCGAACTTTATGGATCTCTCCCCTATGTTTGAATCGTTTGGGCACTTAAGGGAACAGCTTGAAAATATGCAATATTGGCCAGATCACATTGATCTGAATCAGTTAAATCTTAAACAAAAACTGAAAATCCGGACTCGATCAGGAAAGAAAATTGACTTTGTGTCCCCAATTCCAATAATTGGAAAGCCATGTTTTGAACAAAAATATGAATCGAGAATTTATTTAACGGGCCAAGTACAAACCAGAACTGAGAATTGGCATGATTTCTTCAATGCCCTGGTATGGCAAATATTTCCACATGCTAAATCAGCACTCAATCAATTGCATTATCAGACACAGTTATTTGAATCATTGAATGGGGTTAAGCATCGTAGTGTATTAAGGGATGCAGCAACGCTTTTTGATGAATCTGGTGTGGTAGTTGTCAGTAGCAAGAAGATATTGGTACGGCTGTTAAGAAATTTTGAATGGAAACAGTTATTTTGGCGAGAACGTGAAGCAGTGCTGTCATCTATGCGTTTTTTTATTTTTGGCCATGCATTATATGAGAAAGCGTTAAATCCCTATATAGGGATGACTGGTAAAGGTATTATTCTTCATGTTGATGAGGTATTTTTTGATCAAACTTTATCAGATCAATTGCAGTCAGTTGATCTGATGTTGGAGCCTTTTTTATTACAAACTTTGTCATCAAATTCCGATCTGACTCCTATTCCGCTTTTGGGTTATCCGGGCTGGATTGAGAATAATAACAATGAAGCTTATTATGAAAATAAAAAATATTTTCGTGATCGACGTAAATCCGACCAATATCCTAAAAATTAAAATTTGATTTTTTGTTAGAATACCCGTTTAGTTTACTAATTTATTGGAGTATTTAATGGCAATTGAAAGGACACTATCCATTATTAAACCGGATGCTGTTGCAAAAAATGTAATTGGGGAAATTTATTCACGTTTTGAATCAAATAGTTTAAAAATCATTGCGGCTCGTATGGTCCATTTATCACAATCTGAAGCAGAACAATTTTACGCAGTACATCGTGAACGCCCATTTTTCCAAGATTTAGTAAAATTTATGACATCTGGTCCTGTCATGGTGCAAGTGTTAGAAGGGGATGAAGCGATTAAAAAAAATCGGGATCTGATGGGAGCTACAGACCCTAAAAAAGCTGAGAAAGGAACTATTCGTGCCGATTTTGCAGAAAATATTGATGCCAATGCGGTTCATGGTTCGGATGCTCCGGAAACTGCTGCGACTGAAATTGCCTGTTTCTTTCCTACCTTAAATATTCATTCCCGTTAAAGCTTATCAACAATTTAAGCAGTGACTACCAATTTATTAAATTACGATATCAAAGGATTAGCTGATTTTTGTGCAGAAATTGGAGAAAAACCATTTCGTGCAAAACAGTTGCTGCGCTGGATTCATCAATTGGGCATTACCGATTTTGTTGACATGAGTGATCTGGCAAAAAGTTTGCGCGAGAAATTAGCAGCACTGGCAGTCATTGAATCACCGCAAATTATTTCTGATTATGTGGCAGCAGACGGAACACGTAAATGGTTGCTATCAGTGGGAGCTGATAATGGGATAGAAACTGTTTTTATACCTGAAGCCAATCGCAGCACGTTATGTATTTCGAGTCAAGTTGGATGTGCCTTGGCCTGTGCGTTTTGCTCGACAGGGAAGCAGGGATTTAACCGCAATTTAACAGTTGCAGAAATTATTGGACAATTGTGGATTGCAAATAAGATGCTGCGAGCGTCTTCTGAAAACGTTACCCCTGATACAAACCGGGTGGTTAGTAACGTGGTAATGATGGGCATGGGAGAACCCTTGGCCAATTTTGAAAATGTAGTGATGGCTCTGGATTTAATGCTGGATGATCATGCCTATGGACTTTCACGGCGACGTGTTACGGTTAGCACTTCAGGATTAGTACCGGCAATAGACCGGTTACGTGAACGCTGCCCGGTTGCTTTAGCCGTATCTTTACATGCGCCAAATGATCATTTACGTGATCAGTTGGTGCCAATTAATAAAAAATATCCTATTAAGGAATTACTGGCAGCCTGCCAACGGTATCTAATCGCGGCACCCCGAGATTTTATAACTTTTGAGTATGTGATGCTGGATGGTGTCAATGACAGTATTGGCCATGCGCGTGAGCTCATCAAATTGGTCCAAGATGTACCTTGTAAATTTAATCTCATTCCGTTTAATTCGTTTGCTGGTTCCGGTTTCAAACGTTCACCACCAGAAGCTGTGCGTGCTTTTCGGGACCTACTGATACAGGCTGGGTTTGTTACGACCGTCAGAAAAACTCGCGGGGATGATATTGCAGCAGCTTGTGGTCAATTGGCGGGTCAGGTAAAAGATAAAACACGCCGCGCTCAACGAGCTGCGAGAATGGAAACAGTAAAGTGAAGAAGATTCTGCTAGCTTTTATATGGTTGCATCTTCTATGGCTAAGTGCTTGCATACAACAGCCGATTGCAGAGAGAGCGTCAGATCAGGCTAAATCAGACCGGGCGTATCAGAGTGCTAAGATTCATACTGAATTGGCTGCCGAATACTTCAATAGAGGGCAACTAAATGTAGCCATAGAAGAAGTTATGGAAGCATTAAAAGCTCAATCCAATTATGCTCCTGCATATAATGTGTTGGGGTTGATAAATATGGCGCTCAATGAAAATAATAAAGCACTGGATAACTTTGAGCAGGCCATTCGTTTAGCTCCTAAAAACTCTGAGATTCATAATAACTACGGATGGTTTTTATGTCAGCGTTTTCCTCAACGCATAGATCAAGCTATTAATCACTTTATGGTGGCAGCGAAAGATCCACTCTATTTAACCCCAGAAATGGCATTTGCCAACGCAGGTGTTTGCGAGCTTAAGCGCCAGAAATATCATGAAGCACAAATATTTCTTCAGAAGGCACTATCCATCCAGCCCAATTTTTCGCCAGCTTTAATGGGATTAATTGATATGGATTTTCAGCGCGGAAATTTAGTTGAAGCAAAATCCAAGCTTGTCAATTTATTACAAAATAATGTATCAACCCCTGAAAGTCTATTATTGGCAATACAAATTGAGCAGGCAATCGGTGATCAATTGGCTGCGGATAGCTATATTTTTCAATTGCAGAAATATTTCCCGGATTCCAAAGAAGCTGCAACTGTTCGAGAAGAAAGGATCAGATAATGAATGATATCCACCAAACAAATAATCATAATGCTCAACCTGTGGGAGAAAAGGAATCGGTTGATATCGATTTAACTACAGCGGGAGATCATTTACCACAAACCGAACATGAAAATGCTAGAGAAAATATTCAGCAGGATTTAACAGCGAATCAGAACATAGCAGTGTCAGAAGAAAAAAATATACTGTCTGTCAACACAGAACAGATGACGGATTTTAGCTTATCTTCAATCAATCAAAACAAAGATAATATTGGGCAAATCAAAGTGGGTAATAATGAGTATATAAACACAAATTCTGATTTGCAAATAGTTAAAAATGTACAGAATGATATTGATTCAACGCATATTGTGCAAAGCGTTGGACATATACTGCGTAAAGCGAGAGCAGCCAAAGGTATGAGCATTGAAGATGTATCTCGGCAATTACGCCTTTCGGTTCAGCAAATTGAAGTAATTGAGAAAGAAGATTTTGACAAATTGCCTGGGCGTACATTCTTGCGAGGCTTTATTCGTAATTATGCTAATCTCGTCCAGTTGGACCCGGTGCCGCTATTGCAAATGTTGCCCGAATCAGCTCGAACGATGTCTACTTATGAACGAATGCCTCTCAAAAAAAAGCAAATATCGTTTTCTTCAAGCCGAGAAAGCTCAGGCAGCAACCGGCTAGTTATTTTTATTGTTTTATTTGCTAGTATCTTCGGAGCGTATTTTATTTTTGAGAATAATAATTGGAATAATAAATCGGATAGCAATCTTTTAAGTAGCGAGACAAAGCGGAATACTGAAAAGACTTCCATGGAAATTCAGCTACCTTTGTCTGCAACAGTAAAAAATACTGCCAATCCGCAGGCTCATAAAACATCAGAGACAAATGTTCAAGTCAATGATGAGAAAAATTCAGAAATGAGGTCAAATATAAAAACTGAAACTTTTACTATTCCTATTCCGATAGAAAATAAACCTGTCACTCAAGAAGAAACTGAGAAACCAGCTGCGGCATCTGGTGATTTAGGTAATTTATATTTTAAATTTACTGCAGATTCTTGGGTCAAAGTAGTTGATGGCAAAGGTGTCCTTTTGCTCGAGCAACTCAAGAAGAAGGGAAGTGAGCAGAGTGTCGCGGGTAAAAAACCCTTATCAATTGTTATTGGCAATGCATCAGGCGTTAATCTCACCTATAATGATACCGAGATTGATATTTCTTCCTACAAAAAGCAGGATGGAACTGCGCGTTTTACACTTCAATAAATAAGCATGCTGCAACATATTGATTTAAAATTAAATTATGTCAGAAAATAGTTTCTTAATACATCGCCGACCCAGCGTAGGTGTTCGGGTTGGTCCAGTCATGCTGGGTGGTGGCGCCCCGATTGTAGTGCAATCAATGACCAATACCGATACGGTTGATGAGGTGGCGACTGCCGAGCAAGTTGCACAATTGGCACGTGCAGGGTCTGAGTTGGTACGGATTACTGTCAATTCGATGGAAGCGGCGAGTGCTGTACCAGGAATTCGTGCACGCCTGGATAATGTGGGGTGTCATGTACCTCTCGTTGGTGATTTTCACTTTAATGGTCATAAATTACTGACCAGTTATCCAGAATGTGCAAAAGCCTTGGCAAAATTTCGTATTAACCCCGGAAATGTCGGCCACGGTAAAAAACGTGATGAGCAATTTGCTACATTGATTGAAACTGCCTGTAAATACGATAAGCCTGTGCGTATCGGTGTCAATTGGGGGAGCCTTGATCCAGAGATGCTAGCGCGCATTATGGATAAAAATGCAGCTTCCAATAATCCACAAGATGCCAAATATGTGATGCGCGAAGCATTGATCACTTCTGCGCTGGAAAGCGCCACTAAAGCAGAAGAGATCGGCCTTAAGCGCAATAAAATTATCTTATCTTGCAAAGTAAGTGGTGTGCAGGATCTGATCATGGTATATCGCGAATTGGCTGCACGTTGTGACTATGCGCTACATCTGGGATTAACGGAAGCGGGTATGGGTTCCAAGGGCATCGTGGCATCGACAGCAGCATTGGCAGTGCTTTTGCAGGAAGGTATTGGGGATACCATTCGTATTTCACTAACGCCAGAGCCAGGTGGAACTCGTTCTCGGGAAGTCATTGTCGCCCAAGAAATTCTTCAAACCATGGGTCTACGCGCATTCGTCCCCCTAGTAGCCGCTTGTCCGGGATGCGGTCGCACTACTAGCACTTATTTCCAGGAATTGGCGGAGAGCATTCAAGCTTATGTACGCGACGAGATGATCATGTGGCGTCAGCAGTATGAAGGTGTTGAGAATATGACACTCGCTGTCATGGGGTGTGTTGTGAATGGCCCCGGTGAAAGTAAGCATGCTAATATCGGCATCAGCCTGCCTGGTTCTGGCGAAAATCCGGTGGCTCCAGTGTTTGTGGATGGTCAAAAAACCGTAACTTTAAAAGGCGACAACATTGCCAACGAATTTCGTCAGATCGTTGATAAATATGTAAGCGAAAAATATCCGAGAAAAGCCGTCTGATGGCTAATGGTGTAAAAGCAATTCGCGGAATGAATGACATTCTGCCGAATGAATCTTATCTATGGATACATTTTGAACAGATAATACACCAATGGCTTGCTGCCTATGGCTATCGGAATATTCGCACCCCTATCGTGGAGCAAACTGATTTATTTATTCGCTCCATAGGTGAAGTGACTGACATTGTTGAGAAAGAGATGTATACCTTCATTGATCATCTCAATAACGACAGTTTAACCTTGCGTCCTGAAGGCACCGCATCGTGTGCACGTGCTGTCATCGAACATAATCTCTTGTATGCTGGTCCGCAAAGACTATATTATGCCGGACCAATGTTCAGACATGAACGACCGCAGAAAGGGCGCTACCGGCAATTTCATCAGGTGGGCGTTGAAGCATTGGGTTATGCCGGACCAGACATTGATACGGAATTGATTGTGATGTGCTCCCGGCTATGGGATTTATTAGGAATTCCCGACTTACGCCTAGAAATCAGTACACTAGGTAATGCTGAATCGCGTGCATTGCATCGGACCCGGCTGATTAAATACTTTGAGCAGCATCATGACAAGCTGGATGAAGATTCATTGAGGCGCTTGCATACCAATCCACTGCGGATATTAGATAGTAAAAATCCCGAAATGCAGCAGATCATCGAAGGTGCACCTAAACTGATTGATGATCTGGATGAAGAATCATATCTTCATTTTGAATCATTGCAGCATATGCTGCGTGAACAAGGGATTAATTTTGAAATTAATCTGCGCCTAGTAAGAGGGCTTGATTATTACAATCGCACAGTATTTGAATGGATTACCGATAAATTAGGGGCACAAGGAACTGTTTGCGCAGGTGGGCGATATGATGGCCTAATTGAGCAAGTGGGAGGGAAATCTGCTTCAGCTTGTGGTTTTGCTATGGGGATCGAGCGGCTCCTTGCTTTAGTGCAGGAAAGCGATAAGAAAATAACGCAGCCTGTGCCTGATATTTATATTGTTCATGAGGGTGGGCAAGTAATGAACTATGCCTGGAAATGCGCTGAATTTCTTCGCGATGAAGGGCTCAATGTCATACTCCATTGTGGCGGTGGTAGTTTCAAGTCTCAGATGAAGAAAGCGGATGCTACAGGCGCTTATTATGCGCTGATTATTGGCAATGATGAAGTTAAAGCGCAAGAGGTAACCCTCAAACCGCTACGGGAGCCAATTGAGCAAGCAAGCGTAAAATTAAGTGCGGTTATTCAATTAATCAAAAAATGATTACCCTTTCATTAGTCGACTCATATTTAATATGATCAATTACTTACTTAATTATTGAATCTTTATGCAATTTAAAACTTATGTAGGAACCTAGAATGGCGACTTATGACCTTGAAGAACAGGAAAAAATTGCTGGAATTAAGGCTTGGTGGAATAAGTATAGCACTGCTATTACCATCTTATTAACAGCTTTTCTTGTGGCTATTGGCGGTACACAGGCTTGGAAGTATTATCAGCAGCAGCAGGCACAGCAAGCAGCTGATTTGTATGCTTTATTACAGCAAGTTAAAGAATCTAATGATGCAGCA
This sequence comes from Nitrosomonas sp. Nm166, assembly GCF_900112825.1. Taxonomy (GTDB): domain Bacteria; phylum Pseudomonadota; class Gammaproteobacteria; order Burkholderiales; family Nitrosomonadaceae; genus Nitrosomonas. The sequence continues at coordinate 33,178 of NZ_FONE01000019.1, forward strand.
AAAATTAATGATGCAGCGCATCTGCTTACCGAAGGGTTTCCATCCAGCGGTTATGCATCCCGTGCAGCGCTTATTGCCGCACAAGCGGATGTGCAGGCCGGTAACAATAAACGAGCAATACAAAATTTGCAGTGGGTCATCGACTATGCCCAAGAAACAGCATTGCATGATCTAGCGCGATTAAGAATTGCTGGTATTTTGCTGGACGAAGAAAAATATGATGAAGCGCTAAGAATTTTAAATACTCCACATGGCGAAACTTTTGCGGGATTATATTTAGATCGCAAAGGTGACATATTGGTGGCCTCAAAGAAAGTTTCTGAAGCGCGGCTTAGCTATCAGGCAGCCGTAGATAAGCTTAGTAAGAGTAACAATTACCATAATATTGTCCAAATGAAGTTGGATGCATTGGGTGAGTCTGATTAGTCATTAAAGTGATTGTTTGGTTAAATTCTGTCAGATCCTGGCGATTATCCCTCTTTTCGATATTTGTGGTTTTGCTGCTGCCTGGTTGTAGTAGCACAGAGAATCCATTTGATATGCGTGTCATCGAATCGATGAGTACAGGAATATCCGATCTTTTTGTTAAAGAAGAGGTGGTTGTATATGAGAAGGAAGAACTTGATGCTTTAAAAACGACTGATCGTATTCCTTTAAAATGGAAAGATAAAGTCAGTGAGAATCAGATCGCATCCTTTTATACCGTCTATGATAATGGTGCGTTATACGTCGCGGATGAAGAAGGAAAGCTAACGAAATATGATGCAGCGACTGGTAAGCAGTTATGGCAGATCAAAAGTAAAAATAAATTTTCTGCTGGAGTCGGTATCGGCGAAGGGCTGATTTTGATTGGAACATTTAAGGGGGAAGTACTTGCTTATAATGAATCCGGGCATATGGTATGGCAGGCATTCGTCACCAGCGAAATTTTGAGTCCACCACAAATACAAAATAATATCGTAGTGGTACGTACTTTGGATGGTCGTATATTTGGACTCGATGCCGTTGATGGAAAACGTAAATGGATTTACCAAGGCGCGACTCCTTCATTGATGGTACGCAGTGGTGCGGGGATAACACTGGCACATGGTGCAGTATTTGCTGGTTTTCCAGGTGGGAAATTGGTTGCAATGAGCTTGTTTAATGGGGATTTAGGTTGGGAAGTAGCTGTTTCCCAGCCACGCGGGGTGACTGAGCTCGAACGTATGTCCGATGTTACAAGCTCACCGGTAGTCAACAATCAGTTTGTTTGTGCAGTTGCCTACCGAGGGCGTGTCGCGTGTTTTGCGATTAACGATGGTTCGCAGATATGGGCGCGTGATTCTTCCAGCAGCGCTGGTCTTGCTATGGACAATGATTATGTCTATGTGACGGAAGAAAAAGGTGCGGTTGCGGCTTATGATCTGCTGAGTGGCGCTGGCATGTGGAAACAAAGCAGATTAGGCAGCAAGAAATTATCCCGGCCTGTCATAAAAGGACAATATATTGTAGTCGGGGATGATCAAGGTTATGTCAATTTATTACGGAACTATGATGGTGCGTTAGTGGCCCGTTCGGCGACTGATGGTACGAAGATTCAGACGGCTGCCAGCTTGTTGCCGGATGGATTTGCAGTGCAAACGGCTAAAGGCGGTGTTTACGCTTTTAGTACACAATTTTAGAATTTATGAAAAGTTTTCTTGCATCTTAAAGACTCATCTCTAATACAGGCGTCTACTTTTCCATTTTATGACATATAGCCATGTAAAGCGATTAGCAAAAAATGAAACCGACACTTGTGCTGGTCGGCCGTCCTAATGTTGGCAAATCGACCTTATTTAATCGCCTGACTCGTAGCCGTGACGCCATTGTTGCTGACATTCCTGGTTTGACACGGGATCGTCATTACGGGCAAGGCAGAGTGGGCGATAAGCCCTATCTGGTGGTAGATACCGGAGGCTTCGAGCCGGTCGTCAAAGAAGGGATTTTGCATGCCATGGCTAAACAGACGCTGCAAGCGGTTGATGAAGCGGACAAAGTGCTGTTTATCGTCGATGGGCGCCAAGGTGTCACTGCACACGACAAAATTATTGCCGAGCAATTGCGCAAATCCGGGCAAAATATTCTGCTGGTCGTAAATAAAACAGAAGGCATGGCGACAGCCGTTGTTACGGCGGAATTTTATGAATTAGGCTTGGGTGAGCCTTGCGCGGTGTCAGCCATGCATGGCGATAATATCAAAGAACTTGCCGATCTGGCATTGGCTGACTTTCCAGATATTGGAGAAGAATCTTCTGCTCGCAAGCATCCCAAAATTGCCATCGTAGGTCGTCCAAATGTCGGTAAATCGACGCTGATCAATACGTTGCTGGGCGAGGAACGGGTAATTGCATTTGATCAGCCCGGTACGACTCGCGATAGCATTTATATTGATTTCGAACACAAGGAGAAACATTATACATTGATCGATACAGCCGGATTACGGCGTCGTGGTCAGGTATTTGAGGCCATTGAGAAATTCTCAGTCATCAAAACCCTGCAGGCAATCGAAGATGCGAATGTTGCAGTGCTGGTACTGGATGCCAGAAATGAAATTTCCGATCAGGATGCGCATATTGCAGGCTTTATACTGGAAGTCGGGCGTGCGTTGGTCATTGCGGTGAATAAATGGGATGATCTGGATGAATATCAGCGCGATACCGTTAAGCGCGAACTGAATCGCAAACTGGGTTTTCTGAACTTTGCGCAAATGCACTATATCTCCGCATTGCACGGCACTGGCATGAATAACCTCCTGCCTTCCATTGACAAAGCCTATGCCGCAGCCATGGCCGATTTGCCAACGCCTAAATTGACGCGTGCATTGATTGCCGCGGTTGAAAAACATCCGCCACCGCGCGGGGGCATGTCACGCCCCAAAATGCGCTATGCCCATCAGGGCGGATCCAATCCGCCACTTATTATCGTGCATGGCAGCATGCTCGATCATGTGCCGGAAACCTACCGGCGTTATCTGGAAAATACCTTTAGGGAAGTTTTTAAACTGACAGGTACGCCACTACGGGTTGATTTTAAGGTCGGACACAACCCTTATGCTGATAAAAAACCCGCACCGCCCACGGAAGCGGAATTGCAGCGTGCGCATAACCGGCGGCGGCGTAACCGTAAGAAATATGGCTAGATGTGCAATCTGATTCCATAAAATGAATGACTGTGCTCAGTCAATCAAGTGCATCAGCATTAAATGGCCCACAGGAAGCCAAATCAGATTCGCTGCAGGCAGGCAATTGGGCAGCCAGATTACGCAATGCTGTACGCAAGCCTTCCTCAAGAACTGGATGGTAATAAGGCAGGCGCAATAAATCCCAAACCGTAAGTGAACGGTCAATGGCTAATGCCAATAAGTGAGCCATATGTTCACCTGTTGGTGCGCACATTTCACTACCCAACAGACGACCACTTTCCGATTCTGCATAAACACGTAATACTCCTTTATTGCGTTGTGCGGCACGGGCGCGTCCTTGACGATCAAAATTTACTTCACCGATCACTATATTTTTTTCGTTGAGTAATCGGAAATGTTCTCCAATGGTCGCTATAGTGGGATCCGAAAAAACGATACCCAGCGGCGTGCGTCGCCTGAAGCACACGATTTCTTTTCGCACTGCATTAAGCCCTGCGATATGCCCTTCATCTGCAGCTTCATGCAGCAGGGGTATATGATCATTTACATCTCCAGCCAGAAACACTGGGAGATCGGCTATTTGCATGGTTTCAGGATTTACCGGCGGTAATCCCTGCTCATTTAATGAAATGCCCAGCGTTTCTAATCCAATATCGTCAATGTTGGGGCGGCGCCCGAGTGCTACCAGCACCTTATCTACCGAGACGTTTATGTCACCTGCTTGTATGAAGATGCAATTTTTACCAGGCTCTGGAATCAGTTCAGCTTTTTCGCCTAAATGCAATGGAAATTCCTGGGAAAGTAAATCCACTGCCACCTGATTAATTCGTGGATCGCTTAAGCCACCAATTAATTTATTGCTACCGAACCCTGCTACTTTTATTCCCAGTCGGGATAGCGCTTGCGCCATTTCTACTCCAATCGGCCCCATTCCTACTACTGCCATACTTGCAGGTAATTCTTCTTGTTCAAATAATGTATCGGTTGTTAGCAGATGATTTCCCAATGCCTGCCATTTAACAGGTACGATTGGCCGAGATCCTGTTGCGATAATTATTTTCTTTGCATCGAGATTTTTATCATTGACGAGAACCTGATTCGGCCCTAGTATACGTGCACGACCAGAGATCGCGCGTGCACCCAGTGCTTGAGTTGTTGCTAGGGTGCTGGCTACGAAATCATCACGAAGCTTACGCACACGCTGCATCACACGGGTAATATCAATGGTTAACTGATCTGCACCTTGAATCCCAAAGGTATCAAATGTGGTTCGGTGATGAAAAGCATTCGCTGCTTCAATCAGTAACTTGGATGGCATGCATCCAACGCGGGCGCAAGTGGTTCCCCATGGACCATCATTGATGATTAAAAAACGCTTGGTACGCTTCCTGACTTCCCGTAATGCTGACAATCCTGCACTACCTGCGCCAATAATAATGACATCCAAAGTTTCTTCGGTATGTTCAGCCATGCTATTCCTCGCTTATTTCGATTTTCTACATACTGTTTCTGCCAGTGAGCTTCAGATTTATTTGAGTGAATCTAATCAAACTGAAATGTATAAAATAAATCAATGGCATTATCTTCACCGGTTTGCGTGACAACGGTTATTTTGGGAGTCAGGTTGTAAGTCAGCTTAGTGATTCCCATTGTGGTTGCCATCAGGCCACGTTCATAGCTCAAATAAGCACGTGATGAAATGCGTTTTCCGATCACACCGATTTGTCCACCCAATGAGCTACTGACAGGTATCTGTTGTCCGCTCAATGGACTGCCGACGGCTACCTGCTGCCCGCTCGACGGGCTGCCAAAGGGCTGTTGTCCGCTCAATGGGCTGCCGACACCTGCTTGTTTGAACGAGATTTCATCCACACCTAATGCCCGGGTAAGTTGTTCGGTTACGCCGCCACCAGATCGCCCTCCCAATATCACTCCAGCTGCTGACAGTAATACCGAAGTATCTAAACCACCTGCATCGGGCTTTCTTCCCAGAACAATCCAGGAAAGTTTTTCGTTATCAGGAACATTGGGAGCCGACACCAACTTAACCTGAGGGTGGCGTACCGAACCCATGATCTCAATACCGGCCTCAACCGGTAAGCCTTCCCGCACAGCCAGAATATTTAATCCGGGATCATCCAGCGGTCCATTAAAGTTAACAATGCCGCGCCTGACTGTAAGATTCTGACCATATGCTTTAAAAGTCGTCTCTTTGGTCGCAATCGAACCATTCACCTTCAGTTTATTTTTTTGATCATTTTGTACTTTCAGTCGTCCAGTCAGACGACCTTCCAAGCCAGATACCCGTAAATAGAATTTTTCTCCCAGATCAACGCTGATATCCAGCAGGACGGAAAAATTCTGTTGAGTTGTATCTTGCGGAGAATTATTCACGAGAACAACATCTTCAGGCAATTCAGGTCGATCTTCCGGTGGTTGCTGCAATAAGCCGGCGTCTGTCCGGAGATCGCCTCTCAAATTCAGGACGTTCTTGTGCAACCTGGCTTGGCCCGAACCGGATGCGATGATCCAGTAATCTGTTTTATGTGTTAACGGTAATTGATTAATTTTAAAATCTAAGTAGCTCTCATTGCCAGTAAGTCCAATACTCCCAGTGATGGTCAGGGAGCCTGATGTGCCGTCCAGCTTAAGTTCCTTGGATAGGCGATTATCCGGTGGTGCTTTGTGGGGTGTGATAAAGCGTAGCTGATCGATTTGAAGGTCTGATTGATGGAATTTTGCAGTCAAGGCGCCATGCTGTAAATCTATTCCTTGCTCTAATAACAGAACACTCAGTTCCTTACCAGTGGCAGTGCCTTCAAAATCTGGTTGATTCAGCGTTCCTTTAATATTTGCCTGAATCTGAAGTTGACCATCTGTACGTATATCACCGCCCAGAATGGAATCCATCCATTTTAAGTTAGTGATGTGAGCAATCACCTCCCCATTCAGCGGTGCTTCATTCGGAATAGACCAGCCATTGTTCGAAGACTTGGTGGGTATAGTTAAATGTGCATTAGCTGAGCCAATCAATTTGCTGAATAATTCAAATGTACCCGTTATTTTTCCATTTTGGGCGGCTACCTGCAGTTGCAGCGTTTCCAGACCTAAAGGAGGTGATAGCTCGCCGAGTAAAGACCAGTCGCCTTTTTCTCGCTGAATTTGTAAATTGCCGGTTAACTGAGAATCAGAAACGAAATTCCAATAACCTCTAAAATGTAATGAATGTTGTTTTAATTCAGCATGTTCACCGGGAAGTAAACCAATACTGGAAAAATGACCCTGGGTTTTCCAGTTTTTTGGCGTCCATTGAAGCTGATCAATGTCCATAAACCCATCGGAAATTGAGAATCTTGCATGTCCGAATGAAACAAATTCAGGGCTGATTGAAACTGCTGTGGGCGCCATTAAGCGAACGGGTATTTTGCCAACAGAGGATAATTCTATTAGCTGGCCTTGCCAGCGCGGGGATTGAGTTTTGCGGTCGATTCCCCCGGTTGTTTTTAGCTGGATTTGAATATCATTGTTAATCTGTGCCTTAGCAAAGAGGGTGTGATCAGAAGTTTTTCCATCCACATTCATAATTAAGTGCTTAACCCGTGCTTTTTCACCGGCAGCGTAGCGATCAATTGCTAACTTGAATGACATCACTTCATTTTGTAAGCGCCCATCGGCAGTTAATCCGGAAAAAAGCTGATCTCCTGGCAAGCGTAATTGCCGGCTTTTTAGCTTCAAAGCAAAATCAGGTAATTTAAGATTTCCGCTCAGTGTCATGTATGCCTGCAAATCGCCTGCTAAACCGAATCCAACATGTTCTAAAGTTGGCGCATTCAGCGTGAATTGAAATGAATCCCTTGGCTCTCCAATACTTCCCTGTGCCAGAAAATGATTGGACCCCACCTTTAATTCTGCTTTACCCTTGAATCGTTCAAACCCGCTGAATGCAATCTGACCGGCTCCTGCCACGAGAGATTTCGCCAGCCGGCTTTTTTGAATGACATACTTTAATACTCCAGAGATTTGCGGAGCCAATTGTCCGGACAGATTGATGGCTGCATTCAAGTTTGAGTCAGGCGCTTCAATAAAATCTGCGATATTGAAATTGGCCAAATGACCGGACAATTCGAATGTCTTTGCATTGCCGAGATCAAGCTTGCCTTGCCCGTTTAATTGGGATTTGCTGCGCTGAAGATTGAATTGCTCGAGTGTAATGCGCTCGCCTGATCGGGTCACCGCGGCATTTAGGCCAACTGAGTGATCCTTAAGATTGATACGTGCAGATTGTGCCTGCACGTTGCCTACCAGATCAATTTGGCCAGAAACTTGCGCGGCGCGTATACGGCTGTCAATACGTTGCGGATTTAATTGGTTAATCAGCAAATGCGCTGAACCGGATTGTTCTTGCATACGCCACATCAGATCGCCGCGCAGAATTTCATTAGCGCCTATCCGAGCACGGATATCTTGTAATTTTAAAAATTCTGAAGTAATGAACGCTTGCGTGCTGATGGCAGAGAAGGGCAGACCGCCATCGTTGAGTACGGTTGTTGCTTGGTTTTCAACCACAATCTTGCCTTCCAGTTGCCCTGATTGATTCGTAATTAAATCTGCGGTTACTGAGAGGCTGGCATTCGGCGCATCAGCAAGAAAACCAGCCGGGTTAAGTTTTTCCAGCATTGCATGCAATTGTGCTACGGGATTAGCTGCAAACGGTTGCAGTTGAATATACAAATCTCTTTTTGGAGCTGACTGTTTGGCACTGATCTGAATATTCATTTGCTCCAGATTGCCGGTAACCGCAGCCTGAGTATCTCCCCATGGATCGGCATCAGACAGATCAATGTATGCGGATACATCAAACGGAGAATCTCCATTGAGTTCTGCCTGAATGTGGAAAGCTCCCCATGGAGTATGAAAGTTGAGATTGTTGAGTCGATGATAGTGGCCATCGCTCTCCAGCGACAGGGCGAGATCAGAAATGATGAATTCAGAATCCTCATTTTCCGCCGAAGTTAGTCGGATTGAATTGACTTGAAGTGCATGAATCGAGATAGCCAATGGAATCTGCAAGTGATCGGGCAGAGTGCGTTGTGGTGCTGGCGTTGTGGAAGGTCGTGTATGAATAGCCATGGTTTCAACAGACAGTTGATGAATGTTTACCCGCTCCTGAAGCAATTCACCGGGATGCCAGGAAACATGGATATTTCGCATCACAAGCTGAAATTCATCACTGGAGAAATGAACATTTGTGATGTGCATATTTCGCAGTGTTCCGCGAACTTCTTCGAATTGAATAACGCCAGAACTCAATCGATTAATCATAGAAAAAGCCCATTGTAGCCCTGACTGGCTGTTCAGTAACCAATATCCGACGATTGAAACTGAGAACAGGAGTGCAAACACCAAGCTTATAAGCCAGTTATATTTTTTATTCTTTAAAGTTTGATTGTTATGAATGTGATTGGTCATGATCGAATTTCAGAATGCCACTGCCATTGAGAAGTGTACGCGCAGCGTGCCTGTTTCATGCGCCCGAGCCAAATCAAGTGCTATCGGTCCCGCAGGGCTTCGCCAGCGGATACCACCACCATATCCCAGAAACGGGTGCATTTTCTGCCAACTGTCGGCCGCGCTACCAATATCTGCAAACACAGCTGCACCCCATTGATGCGTTAGCCAATGGGTATATTCGATAGTGCCGGTGGCCATGGCACGACCACCAACAATCGCATTGCCTTCCTGTACACCAATGCTTTTAAAGTCATAACCGCGAATCGACTGGATGCCGCCGGCGCGGAAAAGATATTCCTGAGGAATTCCAAATCGTGATGAAGCGAGCGTATAGCCCACCTCTGCTCGCAAGAAAATCACATCTTGAGAGCCAACTGGCCACCAGCTTTGATGCCGCGCATAGCTGCGAATAAAATCCTGATCTGATAACAGTTGCTGGCTGCCTCCACCAATCCGGATCTCTGTTACATCACCGCGTCGAACGTAAACCGGATCATCGACCACCTGGCGCCGCCATCGCCAATCAAGGGCTAATGCTTCATTCGTTTGGTGAATTGCGCCAGCCGGCTTTTTTTCCTCCCTTAGCCAATTCAATCCGAGCTGCATTTGAATATGTTGAGTCTGATAATTGCGAGTAACGCCTACTTTTTGCTCAACTGTCTTCAAGTTTTCAATATCTGTCATTTGAAAACTGGCGCCCATTGAATAATTGATATTATTCTGATCGGGAAGCGTATCAATGCCGGTAAAAAAGGTTTGACGCTTTTGTTCCAGACGCAATATGCTGGTTAAGTTCCAGGCGCGGTCCAGGAAATTATGATTACGATAATTGATCTCACCACGCGCGCCATTGTTCGAGCTGTAACCAGCACCGAAGGCAAAGCGCTGTGACTGGGCTTCGGTCAAAACGACCTGAACAGGAATGGATTTATGTTGCTCGATATCGGGAGAAATACTGACTGAAACCGTGCTAAATTGTGGAGCCTTTTGCAGAGCAGTCTGAAAGAGATGTAGTAAATCGCGCCGATAAACATCACCAGCTTTGAAGGGTGCGAGGTTAGTGATCAATGTCTGATCATAGCGCTCTAGCCCGGTGATTTGGATAGCACCTAAATAAAAAATCGGCCCTGAATCAATGGAAATAGAAAGATCAGCGCGTGCGCTATCAGGATCAACAGTAGCCTGGCTCGCGGCAATAGCTGCTGCAGCAAATTCTTCTCGGGTTAACTCCGATAATAAAGCTGCTTTTGCTTTTTCCCATTCAGCAGAACGGAAAGGAGAATCTGTCTGCAAAGACCATGCAGCACGAATCTGTTTAATACGCTTCTGATACTTTGTATCTTGTGTGATTTCACCTTCAAAGGTAATCGAAACTTTACCAACGCGCGTTAATACGCCGGGGTCCACCTTGATTTCAGGTTTGGTAACTGCATTATGCGTCTGCTGTGATAATGAAATTGACGGCGAGAAGTAACCCTCTGTTGCTAATAAACCGCGAATTTCTTTTTGTGCGCGATGCAAAAAAGTTTTCTCAGCCGTACTGTCAGCAAATGGCTCGGCTGGAAATTTAAAATACTTTACAAGAAATTTTTTAATATCGTCAGGGGCCGACAATATAATGACCGATGAATTTTTGGTGGAATCGGGTGTTTTCTGCGCCAGAGTCACGCCAGGAGCGACGATGATGAGTAGCAGGATTATTGACCAGAGTCGAATAGAAAAATGATGAGTTTCTGATGCGGTGCTTGGCGTAATCACTTGATCTGCAAATGGTTAAGACTTCAACCTAATTATCATTTTTTTATTATTCTTATGGTTAATAAAGCGCATTTTTTAAAATTCAAAAAGATTATGCGAAAAACTGCATTTGAATAATCGAATTGCATAAGTCGCATACACTATAACTAATTATTCTGACTTTACGAATGGCGAATGATTCTTTAACTTACCCATGGAGTAATCCGGATCTGCATAATTGTCAGCAATGCCCGCGTTTATCCAATTTTTTGCAAGCTGTAAGAACCCAGCATCCAGATTATCATGCGCGGCCCGTCAGTGCTTTTGGTGATGCGCACGCCAAGCTATTAATTGTTGGTTTGGCTCCTGGCATGCATGGCGCCAACCGGACAGGTCGGCCATTTACTGGCGATTACGCGGGAATTCTACTGTACCAGACATTGCACCGATTTGGTTTTGCTACTCGGTCTGAGTCTGTTTCTGCAGATGACAGACTGCAACTGCCAGGTTGTCGCATTACCAATGCAGTAAAGTGCTTGCCGCCGGAAAATAAACCCATACCCCAGGAAATCAAGCGATGTAATCAATATCTAAAAGCAGAAATGAAGGTGTTTATAGAGAATGGCGGAATGGCAGTACTTGCACTGGGAACGGTCGCACATCAGGCGACACTAATGAGCTTACAACTTAAATTAAAGGATTATCCATTTGCTCACGGGATTATTCATCATTTACCGCTGAGAAACGGTCTTAAACTTTATGACAGCTATCATTGCAGTCGCTACAATACACAAACCAAACGCCTCACCCCGGAAATGTTTAAGAGCGTTTTTGATAAAATCGTTGCTGATATCAATTTATAACATCATCATTAATAAGGAGGATTTTATATGCCGTATGTCAATATCCGTATTGCAGGCACACTAACACGCGAACAAAAAAAGCAAATTGCTGCAGAGCTGACTGATACGCTCGAGCGCATCGCCAAAAAACCAAAATCCTATACGTATATTAGTTTTGATGAGCTTCCCGATGAAAACTGGGCGGTGGCAGGAAAATTACTCAGCGGCGAGGATTAAGCAGTTTGTCGAATACCAGTTTTAACGCCAAGGAATTTTGCATCAACCTGCCGCTTCAGCCAGGGGTTTATCGCATGATAAACGTCAAAGGCGAGGTGATTTACGTTGGCAAGGCGATCAATCTCAAAAAGCGTGTTTCTTCCTACTTTCAGAAAAGCAATTTGGGACCCAGAACCCAGTTGATGGTTTCACAGGTGGTCAATATTGAAACTACCGTTACACGTTCCGAAGCCGAAGCGCTGTTGCTGGAAAATAATCTGATCAAAAGCCTGAAGCCGCGCTATAACATCTTGTTCCGGGATGACAAATCCTATCCGTATGTGATTCTGAGCGGTCATGATTTTCCACGGTTAGGATTTTATCGCGGTGTGCTGGATAAAACGCATCAGTATTTTGGGCCTTATCCCAATGCTGGCATCGTACGCGAGAGCATACAGTTGTTACAAAAGATATTCCGCTTGCGCACTTGCGAAGATAGTGTTTTCAGCAATCGTACTCGTCCCTGCCTGCTGTACCAGATTAAACGTTGCAGTGGCCCATGCATTGGTCAGATTAGCCACCAGGCCTATCAAAATGACGTCAGAAACGCTGAATTGTTTTTACAAGGCAAGCAAACCGAAGTTTTGGAAGTGATCTCGACCAAGATGCAGCAGGCTTCCGATCGTATGGAATATGAACAAGCAGCGGTATTGCGCGATCAGATTCAAGCACTGCGTAAAATTCGTGAAAAGCAGTTTGTTGATAGTGGAAAAGCGCTTGATGCCGATGTCGTAGCTTGTGCGCAGATGAATGGTTCTGGAAAAGTGTGCGTCAATCTGGCCATGATCAGGGGCGGGCGGCACTTGGGCGACAAGAGTTTTTTTCCTCAGAACGCGGATGACTGCACGCCAGCCAGTGTACTTGAAGCATTCCTGGCGCAGCATTATTTGAATCGAAGCGCGCCGCCACTGATTATTCTGGGTGCAAAAATCGAACGCGAAGCGCTGCAGCAACTATTAACCGAGCAATGCGGACATAAAATTATCATTCAATTAAATCCTACGGGTGAGAAGCGCGCATGGCTTAACATGGCAACCGAAAATGCCTATTTGGCATTGAAACAGATGATGAGCCGGCAAGCTAGCCAGGAAAAGCGCTTAATGGCATTGCAACAGGAATTGCATATGCCCGGTTTGAATCGCATTGAATGTTTCGATATCAGTCATACGCTAGGGGAAGCTACGGTTGCTGCCTGTGTTGTGTATGATAATTTTTCCATGCGTAATAACGAATATCGCCGTTATAACATCGAAGGCATTACACCCGGTGATGATTATGCTGCCATGCGTGAAGCCTTATCTCGGCGCTATCAAAAAGTTGTCAGTGGCGAAGGGCAATTGCCCGACCTGATTCTGATTGATGGGGGAAAAGGCCAAATAGCAGCGGCACAGGAAGCCTTGCAGGAGCTGGGAATTTCTGATGCTAATTTGTTGGGTGTAGCTAAAGGCGAAGAACGGAAACCTGGTCTTGAGCAATTGATTTCTCCCTCCCTGGAAAAGTCGCTACAATTACCTAGTGAGCATGCCGCATTACATCTGATACAGCAAATCCGGGATGAAGCCCATCGTTTTGCAATCCAGGGACATCGTAGCAGGCGCAGCAAAGCAAGGACCAGCTCCAGTTTAGAAGAAATCAGCGGTATAGGTGCTAAGCGCAGGCAACGTTTGTTAGGTCGATTTGGCGGATTAAAAGGAGTGCTCACTGCAAGCATTGAAGAATTACAGCAAACAGAGGGAATCAGCCGGAAGCTGGCCGAAAAAATATATAAAGAATTGCATTATTAGTGTTTGGCCTGAAGATCAGTTTAAATCGATATTTTTATAATCAGTCAGTTTTCATATGCCTTACAATTTACCCAATTTATTAACGTGGCTTCGCATACTGGCCATACCGTTATTTGTTGGTATTTTTTATTTCCCGCACTCGTGGTTATCTCCCATCAATCAGAATTTAGTTGCTACTTTGATTTTTGCCGGTGCGGCTGCTACAGACTGGCTTGATGGTTATCTGGCGCGGGTTCTCAATCAAACATCTGCTTTTGGTGCATTTCTTGATCCAGTTGCGGATAAGTTGATGGTTTCTGCCGCACTAATTGTCTTAGTTTATCTTGGGCGATTAGATGCACCGATCGCTTTAATTATTATCGGACGGGAAATCACTGTATCAGCGCTGCGTGAATGGATGGCGCAAATCGGTCAATCGAAAAGTGTCGCCGTATCTTTTCTCGGTAAAATCAAAACCACTTCGCAAATGATTGCAATTCCCTTGCTGCTTTATCATGAGAATATTAGTGAGAATGTGAGCCCGCAAGAAATCGGCACCTGGCTTATTTATCTTGCCGCCATTCTAACGCTATGGTCTATGTTCTATTACTTGAAAGCTGCTATGCCACAGGTGCTGAAGGAAGAAAAAAAAATCCTTGATGATCAAATTTAATTAATTGATAATCACGAAATCTATATCAAATGCCAGCCAGTCACATCAGAATTCATTCGCTGCTGCGCAAATGTTGTAAGCACATGAATTCTACAAAAAACAATAGGATCTCATGCAAAACTGCACGCCTTGTATCAAACCATACATATAGAAAATTAGGATCAAAGTTTTTTTACTCTTTGTTCCATATTATAGAAAAAGATTCTTACATTACAATTAATGGTAGTACGAATGCTGGTACGTATAGCTATATCAGACTTCAGAATATGCTCTCGTACAATCTTCATAGCCTATGGATTTTATCCAAAATAGTATGTCATGAAAGTGTTATATAGGACAAATCACTTAAAAGGTTAGGACAAATGCTTGAAGAAATCATCAGAATATATTGTTACCATAAGAAGATCTTATACATCACAATATTTAAAATTCTATGACGATAAAGATTGAGTTTAAATGGACAGTGCTTGGTATCATAATAGGACTCATCTTTCTCTGGCTTTCATTACGAGGCATCGATACTCAAGCGATGCTAGAGAGTCTTGCGACTGTTAAATTTTTACCGGCTATGATGGCCTTGGGAGCCGGGTTATTATTTATGCTGGTTAAGGCTTGGCGTTGGTCTATTATTTTAGGGCCAGTAGCTCCTGTGGAATTATCATTGTTGCACTCTGCGGCTTACATTGGTACCGCAGCCAACCTGATTATCATTCATTCTGGAGAAGTGCTCAGAGCCGCTCTGATTGGACGCAGATCACGCGTTGCATCGAGTGCTGTCCTTGCATCAATAGGGGTCGAGCGAATCTTTGATTTTATGGTGGTAGTGGCACTGTTCGGTGTTCTTTTGACTATAAACCCGCAGTTACCCGAATATGTTGCCGCAGCTGGATTTATTGCCATATTTATGGTGGTAGCAGGCTTGATAGCAATTGTGTCGTTACTGATGCCATCGAAAATTCGGCGTAATGTAAGATTACTGGTTATTCGCCTCTTACCGGAGAAATTATCGGTGATGATTAGGGGCCAACTTAAACGCAGTCTCGTGGGATTCTCAGCGCTGGGTAGTCCGTCTATTGTGATCAATACTTTTTTACTTTCTATCTTGCAGTGGAGTTGTATTGTTGGCGCAATCTGGTTATGTGCTATTTCGGTTGGTTACCCGGCTACATTCTCAATGGCGGTTACGGTGTGGGTGCTAATGGTTGTTGGCCTCACTTTACCATCCTCTCCAGCGCAATTAGGAACGACACAATTAGCTTTTACATTGGGCCTTTCTCTTGCACTTAATGAGACAGAGGTTCCTTTTGCAGCCTCGGTTGTCTATACCTGTTGCGTGAATATACCTTATATGATCATTGGTGCAGCGTGCTGGTTACGGTCCGGCGGAATCGATGTACAGCCAAAAAAAATACAATAAATTCTTTATTAAAAGAGAAGGGAAGCTGACGTGACTATAAAATCAGGATCTAATCGCGGTACCATCAAGACAATCCTTACGCTTTTTGGAACCCGGCCAGAAATCATCAAGCTGGCACCAGTTATCTGGGCAATTGAGCGTCGTCGAGACATTTGGCGAAGTGTCACTGTTTCATCATCGCAGCATACGGATTTGCTGCGACCCTTTATACGTGAATTTGGTATAAGCATCGATCATGATTTGGCAGTTATGACACCTGGTCAGACGCCAAATGCTGTATTGGCACGGGTGATTGAGGCAATAGAGCCGTTACTCCTGACTGAGCGACCCGATCTGGTCTTGGTACAGGGCGATACGACAACGGCAATTGCCGGGGCATTGGCAGCTTTCTATGCGCGAATACCGGTGGCTCACGTGGAAGCAGGTCTGCGTACAGGCAATCGCTATAGTCCGTTTCCAGAAGAAATGAATCGCCGCCTCATAACTCAATTGGCAGATCTCCATTTTGCCGCTACTTCCAATAATGTTGAAATATTGATTGCTGAGGGTGTTCAGAAAAATTGCATTGTACTTACTGGAAATCCGGTTGTTGACGCTCTCCAGCACATCCTCGCCCGTTCAACGGCTTCTCCATCGCTTTCCAAACTACTTGACAGTATTACGAATAAGCGTCTGATTGTGCTCACGACTCATCGCCGGGAGAATTTCGGAGAAGTCATGTCTTCACATCTGAAAGCGTTAAGGCGATTTGTAGAGCGGCATCAAGATATTGAGTTGGTTTTTCCGGTGCACCCAAATCCATCGGTGCGCGCCGTGGTCGATGCAGAATTTACTGGTGCAGAGCGAGTTCATTGCATTGAGCCGCTCGAATATGCCGATTTCTTGCACTTGCTATCACGTGCATGGCTAGTGGTTTCTGATTCAGGAGGTGTTCAAGAGGAAGCGCCTTCATTGGGTAAGCCATTATTAGTCTTGCGCGATACGACAGAACGGCCCGAAGTACTTGATTGTGGGATCGGACGGCTTGTTGGTCATTCTGGGGAGCGTCTTGAGGAGATGCTCGAGACGGCACTCGTGGACAAAACCTGGCTCAGTATAGTAAGCACAACAGAAAATCCATTTGGTAAAGGCGATGCTGGGGAAAAAATAGCATCAGCCATCGAACAGTTTTTGACTGCTGGAGAAGGCGACATATCATGACTCAAACGCAACATCATCAAGTTGGCAAGCCACTAGCAAATCTGTCCTTGGATTTGGATAATGAATGGGCCTATCTGAAGACTCACGAAGATCCCATATGGGAATCCTATCCTTCTTATTTGGATGTTGTCGTTCCTCGGATACTTCACGTACTCGAGCGCCGCAAGTTGCAGATTACAGTATTTATAGTTGGCCAAGATGCGGCACTTGAACACAACCGTGAGGCGCTGGCGCAAATTGCGCGTGCCGGGCATGAAATAGGAAATCATTCTCTGCGTCACGAACCTTGGCTACATCTGTTTTCTGAGCAAGAACTCGAGCAGGAGTTGGCGGAGGCAGAACAACATATACAGGCTGCAACTGGCCAAAGACCCACAGGCTTCCGCGGACCGGGCTACAGTCAATCATCAACAATGCTACGCGTATTAGCTCGGCGTGGTTATAATTACGATGCCAGCTCATTACCAAGCTTTATTGGTCCAATTGCACGTGCTTACTACTTTGCTACCGGGCAATTTAATGCTGAGCAACGCGAGCGTCTCAATCGTTTATTTGGCAGCTGGAAGGATGGACTCCGGCCACTCAAACCTTATCGTTGGCGTTTCGATGGAATTTCCCTGTTGGAAATGCCTGTGACGACTTTCCCCGGTTTCCGGATTCCGATCCATTTGAGTTATGTCATGTATTTAGCTGGATTTTCTACGAGCCTGGCACAAATCTATTTCAATACTGCGCTCCGAATGTGCCGCCTGTTCGGCGTGGAACCATCAATATTACTGCATCCGCTTGATTTCTTGGGTGGAGAAGATGTACCCCGATTGCGATTCTTTCCCTCCATGGGAATGACTAGAGAGAAGAAGATTGCCGTAGTTGAACGTTGTCTGGATAGCTTGACACATTTGTTCGATGTGCGATCAGTAGGTGACCACGCTGCAATAGTAGCTACCCGAAAAAATTTGATGGAAGTGGAACCAAGTAGTTAATGATGACGTTAACGTTATGTGGCTAGGAGAGAAAATGCTAGATAAGAAGATTACAGTCATGCTACCTGCATACAATGAAGAAAAAGATCTTCCCGTATTGCTGGGTCGCATTCAGCGTGCGCTCGATGGATGGGCTGATTATCGAATTCTTGTGGTCGATGATGGCTCGCGCGACCGAACCGCACAGATTGTGCGTGATGCAGCGGCAAAGATGCCAGTAGAGCTGATACAGCATTCTCAAAACATGGGGCTTGGCGCAGCGATGCGCACCGGGCTTAAGGCGGCGGCACAAAACAGCGATGTTGTGGTTACCCTTGATGCAGATAACTCCCAGGATCCAGAATTGATCAAAACAATGGTAGAGCGGCTCGGTGAGGGTTTTGATGTGGTAATTGCATCTCGTTTTCAGCCTGGCGCGCAGGAAATCGGTGTACCGCCGTTTCGCGTGCTCCTGAGTCATCTTTCAAGCGCGGGAATTCGTACGTTAGTTCGTTATCCAGGTGTGCGTGATTATACTTGTGGGTTTCGAGTTTATCGAGCCGAGACACTGCGTAATTTGATTAGTATGTTTGGTGACAACTTCATACGCGAAAATGGCTTTTCCTGTATGTTCGAGCTGTTGCTGAACCTTCGCACACTGCATGCCCGTGTCTCAGAAGTACCACTCGTGCTTCGTTATGACCTCAAAGAGGGTGCCAGTAAGATGCGTATTCTACGCACGATGTGGCGCTACCTAATTACACTGACACGTGGTTTTTTGCCGCTTTCTTGGCGCGTGAAATCAGGACATGAAGGAGCTTCCAATGGCAAGAAGTCCTAAGGATACTGGTGCTACCAGTATGCCCAGGACTATCGATGCCCATCGTATTGCGGTGGTAGGTGGCGGCATTGGTGGCTTGGTGGCGGCTTACTGGCTTGCCAAGTCAGGTGCCCGGGTAACCGTTTACGAAGCCTCTGATCAGCTTGGTGGTTTGGGCACTTTCTTCCAGTACCGGAACGTCTTTCTCGAACGTTTTTATCATTGTATGCTGCCAAGCGATCGGCACTTGCTTGGCGTGTTGCGCGAGCTTGGCCTTGAGGACCAGATCTATTGGAAAGAAACCAGTTTTGGGTTTATGCGTGATGGACGACTGTATGGCCTTAATACGCCTCTCGAACTACTGCAATTCAGTCCGCTCTCTTTGGCTGACAGAATACGCGTTGGCTTGACCGGTTTGTGGGGAAGCGTTTGTTCATCAAAAGGATTGGACGATGTAACATGTGTTGAATGGTTAAGCCGACTCTCTGGGCGACGTGCCTTTGAAATTTTTTGGAAACCAATGCTGCAAGCTAAATTCGGCGATCGTTATCATGAAGTGCCTGCTCTCTGGTTTTGGACGCGCTTTAACCGTGAAAAAGGGGGCGGAAAAAGTGAATGCAAGGGATACATTCATGGCGGCTATCGGCGCATCATAGACACCTTGGCCGATTCAATCAAAGCGCACGGTGGCACAGTCAAATTACAAGCTCCTGTAGAAAAGCTGGATCTTGCCGAAGATGGACTACTCACCGTTCATGTGGCACAGGATACACCAGAAGTATTTGATCGCGCTGTTATTACAGCCCCTATTTTCTTTCTGCGCAAGGCAATGGCGAATGGTCGATTGGCTAGTGTTGCAGGGCAGATTGATACCGAAATCGATATGCAAGGTGTGGTGAATGCCGTGCTCATGCTGCGACGCGGATTTACAAAGCATTATTGGGTTGCTACGATCGATGAGGAAACCCCATTTCAGGGTATTGTAGAGAGCACAACTCTACTTGAAAAGACCGATACTGCAGGCGTACATCTAGCTTATTTGATGAACTATGTACACCGCACCGAGCCACGTTTTCATCAAAGTGATGCTGAGATTCTGGAAGCATACGTGGCAGGGTTAAAGAGGCTTTTCCCAGATTTTCAGGATGAAGATGTGATCGATCGCTTTGTGTTTCGCGCACCTTTCGTGGAGCCGCTCTATACCACGGGCTACCAGCAGCGTAAACCCCCAACAGTCTTGCTTTCTGGAAAGCTTTATTTGGCCACGACTACCCAGGTTTACCCGGAGGTTACGTCTTGGAATGGCACAGTCGGCTTAGTGCGAAAAGTTATTGATGAACTGCTTGCTGAGAAATAGGGAACCCAATATTTAAAGGAAGTGAAGCAAAATAACGTGCAATTTTCTTATTTTTACCAGAAACTGAATAATTAAGTCATGAATGTAAGAAAAATAAGGCAAGAAGGTAGACTGCAGGTATTAAAATTTTAAAATTATCAAGTGGAATAGAACGGCTAGGGGTTATGGTAATACACTAAAGCACTTATGCTTATGTGTATGTAATTTTCCTGGAGAATCTTTATTAATCACTATTACCTTATGCTAATATTATTGGATTTTCGTCAATCAATTGTTAATTGCAATAATACGATAGCGAAAATATAGCTTGATTCGTGGCAGAGGAATAGTTAAAAAACAGAACTTCTCTGGGACTCGATATTGCATTGTTATTTTCCAACTATATTCATCACGGATTGAATCTACAAGAACATATTTGGAGTGAGTTGCCAGTAAGTTGCTTTACAGCTGAGCTTGCAGCGATGTTTTGAGAGCCATTCAACGCTATTATCAGATAGAATCGAATAATTGGTAATGTGATTATGGCGAGTTGGAGTTAAGCTTAGTTGCTAGCAGGGGGCATTCGAACATAATAAGCCAGCATGATCCTGGGATAACCAGACCACCAGCGCATCTTTCCATCGCCCATATCGGTGATCGTACATTGATCGGCCAGTTGATCAGGCCTGATCAGCATAAAGACACTTTTAAATCTAAACGAATGAAAATGAGCCTTTTTATTACCGATAACAATAATAAGGAAACAGACTACTTTGAATACCGAGTCGCGCGCATATAATATTGACAAGCTTGGTAAATTTGCAGAGTGGTGTTCTTTGTTACATCCTTTCTACGTACTGCTGCTGGTATTTTTTATCGCATTATTGTTTCATTCTGATCTGGCTCCACTAGAAGAAACTCACTGGGATGCACCGATCTACGTGCAGCTTTCCAAGAGAGCTGCAGAGACAAATATGCTGGCTGAATATCATCAGTACGCTCATGACGTTCAGCCTGGCCCAGGTGATGATGCGTATTGGTATTTCACGCGCATTGGCCATATTCTTTTGCTCGGTGAAGTTACTCGGCTATTTGGTGCTACCGAAACTGCGCTTGTGGCAATGCAATGGCTGTACCGTGTTTTCATGGCATTAGGTGTAACTCTCTGCATAACATTGGGTTTGCGCCTAGTTATTTTATTGCGATCTGAAAGACCAGATCCTATCTGGTGGGCAGGATATCTTCTTGCAGCAGTTACTTACATTGCTTCAGATAGTTATCGTGGACTTCAAGGTCACCTGACCAGTGAACCTCCAGCATTTCTGGCATTGGCTGTTTTCGCTTTAATGCTACTGAAAGCCGTTGAGCGCCGATCTTTAATAATAAGCATTTTTGCTGGTTGTTTGCTATTTCTGTTATTTTTTATTCGAATTGATGCGGTTTTGCCGGGGATAGTTTTTTTGATTGTATTGTCGGCGACAGCAGTGACACTGAAAAAGCTTGATGCGGTACCAGGCATTGTCGTAGCTGGCTTTGCTTCATTAATTTTTTACTTGTTATATGCCTGGTGGTTTTCTCCATTAGTCAATCCCCAAACATTGGTGAACTTTTCCTCTGAGGCAAAGGAAATGTTTCCCGGAGTCCCAGCCAAGAGCCTATTTGCCATCGTAATTGCAGGAGGGTTATTGTGGGTAGGGGCCTGCGTGGCAGTATCGATATTATGGCGTGATCCCGTGATTCGCTTTGCTGTGGTATGGCTTGGGTTGGCACTGCTGCCCATGGTGATCGATAGCTTGAGTGGGCGCTCAGTTCAAGCGCGTATGGCTTTTTTTGTCGCGCTGCCACTTTTGGTTCTCGCGGGCGAGGGTTGGAGCTGGATTCTGCGGAGTTTTATTAAGCAGCGAAAAATTCGCCCTTTAGCAATAGCGTTGAGTTTTGTAGCGATATTGGCATTTACTCCTCATTCGCTGGTAATGCAAGAACTTCGTAGTCTGGCGGTTAATCATTTGCCACTAGAGATTCAGAGATACTTATTCATTTCATTATCCAGAACAGGCGCGATTAGATCCACTCCACAGTATCAGGATGCCAGATTGGGCTTGCTTGTTCGTTCGGTGTATGAGCGCTTGTCTTTAGAATATTCGAAGGCACGAGAAATAGGAGAATATTTGTATGTTCCCGAACGACCTGCTTATTTGTTATGGTCAAGTGACGAATTGGCTGATCAACAACTATCCTATCGCTCGCTTCAAGGTTACATAAGGTTGTTCCGCTATTTTGGTAAAGAATATCCAAAAAATGCGGATATTGTATTAACAAAGCCGAGAAAAGCCAGCACTGAACCTTGTACTGCGCAAGCGCCAACAGAGCTAGAGCCTGTGGTATTTTGCTCAACCTTTGATTCTTCGGATTTAGAAGTTTTGCAGAAGAGCAATATTCCTTTATATATTCTTAATGCTGGGGAATATCCAATGCCGGATATTCCACAGTTAAAACTTAAAGTTTTATTATTTTCACCACCGTTTGTAATGTACGGAATTGCTGAATAAGAAATAACCTTTTGAATTCTTGAACAGGAAGTACAAATTCTTGATGAGGTTTGGTGGAAACGGCTCAAGGCGCAGAAATGATTGTTCGTTCCTCCGCTTAAAGAGAAAATAGAGGAACGTTTAGTAAGCGGGTGTGTTAACTCTCCCAAAACGCCGCACACACTTTCGAGTATAAACTTGTCGAAAACATGAGTCTTGCCGGTCATTGATGACCAGGTGCAGCTTGAACCCATAAAACCAATCCACGCTCGTCTTTTCCCAGGCAGCAAATGCTGCCATCACTTGATGTGACCAGATGCGGCGATTGTGACATACACTGATCCTGGTCGAATCAATGAAGCTGATCCCACTGCAGCGCCCAAAGCGGCTAATCAGAACACAGCTCAAGGGCACCAGCGTTACCTTGCAACAGCTCAACAAAGCGATTGTAACTCACCAACCCTGGAAAATAAGGTCGCTCATGCCTCAATACCTGATTCAGGTAATAGAGCATTCTGCATTTAATTCCAATTACAGATAGAAACAGTAATAATATAAGCCTTTACCTTTGGTAGAGGTCATCATGGCACGGAAGGCAAGTGGAACGGAGCAACTTG
>NZ_FONE01000086.1 GCF_900112825.1 Nitrosomonas sp. Nm166
AGAAGCAATACATTTAATCAATTATTTCCATTTGGTCACTATTACCTGGGTTACCTGGATCGAGTAGGACGCCAGAATATTCATGACTTCAATGCGCAATTTACGCTGCAACCGATGCCATGGATCACATTTATCACCCAATATCATCGGTTCTACCTGGCCAATAACCGTGATTATCTGTACAACGCGGCTGGCGCAGCCACACTCAGAGATATTACAGGTCAGTCAGGAAGCCATGTGGGAGATGAGATTGATTTCCGCTTGAACCTCCATGTCAACCGCCATCAGGATGTGCTGGTTGGCTATTCAAAGATGTGGAGCGGCACTTTCCTGGACAAACAGGTCCCAGGAATCTCTCCGGATCTTTTCTATGTTCAGTACAATATTCGTTTTTAAGAGTAGGGTCAGGAGAGCTAAATGCTGCGCATTATTCTATCGATATTTTTGTGTATCACTGGACTGACGAGTGCTTATGGCGGCACACCTGCCGTCGTACCGGATACCATGGCTGAGCGCGTTAAGGCTTGTACCATCTGTCATAGTGCTGAGGATAAAACAGAGCGCGATGCTTATTACCCTCGCATTGCGGGTAAACCACAAGGGTATCTTTTTAATCAGCTACGCAATTTCAGGGATGGTCGGCGTTATTATCAGCCGATGGTGATTCTGCTGGAAAATATGTCAGATGAATACCTCCAGGAAATAGCCCGATACTTTTCTTCACTCCAGTTACCCTATCCAGCACCTGAACAGATTCCCATGCAACCCGAGGAAATTGCGCTGGCAGAGCGACTGATCTATTCAGGAAATTCGGAAAAGGATATCCCGGCATGTAGTGCTTGTCATGGCGATACGCTGATGGGTATAGCGCCTGCTATACCGGGTTTGCTTGGATTGTCTCGCGCTTATATTTCGGCACAGCTCAGTGGATGGCGCAAGGGCAGCATCATGCGAAGCCAGACGCCAGATTGTATGTCTGAGATTGCCAAACAACTGAGTAATGATGAAGTCAATGCAATTGCGAAGTGGCTGGCGCGTCAGCCTGTTTCTGGAGAACCCAGACCATCTAGTGCGCTTTTGCCTGAATTGGCGCATCGTTGCAGCCAAATTATTCCAGAAAATGGAGGTACAAAATGAGATATCCAATATTCAGCATCAGCCACTGGAAATGCGCTGCTTTGTGGTGGGGAGGTGTGGTGTCGCTGGCATTTGTTTCGCTAACATTGGTTGCGGATGCTATCGCTAATGATCCTGAATATGCTCGCGAGGCGCAGCAGCTCACACGTGGCGCTTATCTCACTCGCGTTGGCAATTGCATGGGATGTCATACGGCAAAAGGGGGTCAGCCATTTACGGGTGGACGACGGCTGTCTACATCATTCGGTATTTTCGTGACGCCCAATATTACGCCCGATAAAGAAACAGGAATCGGCCTCTGGAGTGAGGAAGATTTCTGGCAAGCACTACATCAGGGTAAGTCGCGTGACGGACGGCTTTTGTACCCCGCTTTTCCTTATACCGAATACACCAAGGTGACACGGCACGATGCCAATGCGATGTTTGCCTATCTGCAATCGCTGCCGCCTGTGTCGCAGTCTAACCCACCCAATGATATTTTC
This sequence comes from Nitrosomonas sp. Nm166, assembly GCF_900112825.1. Taxonomy (GTDB): domain Bacteria; phylum Pseudomonadota; class Gammaproteobacteria; order Burkholderiales; family Nitrosomonadaceae; genus Nitrosomonas. The sequence continues at coordinate 1,620 of NZ_FONE01000086.1, forward strand.
TTTCCCTATAATTTCAGGCCGCTGCTGGCCGTCTGGCGCGCATTGTATTTCAAAGCAGGCACTTATGAACCGGACCAATCCCAAAGCGAAGCATGGAATCGTGGGGCTTATCTCGTGCAGGGATTAGGCCATTGTAATGCCTGCCATACCACGCGCAATAGATTCGGTGCCAGCCAGGATGATGCATTGACCGGTGGACAAATCATGGGAATGAATTGGTATGCGCCTTCTCTGTCTTCGAAGTCGGAGGCAAGTAGCGGTGAATGGACAATTGAAGAAATCACGGCACTGCTGACGACTGGCATAAACCAGCGTGCTGTGGCTTCTGGTCCCATGGCAACAGTCATCAGGCAAAGCTTGCAATATTTGTCGTCAGAAGATGCTCACGCAATGGCAGTTTATCTAAAATCGTTGTCTGGAAATGAAGGTGGTCACAAGTTAGGTATCCGTTTTCCAGTGATGACGGGCAGTTTGCTAAAACACCTGGACCGGGGCGGGCAACTTTATGAGCAATATTGCCAAACATGTCATGGTGCTGACGGCAAGGGCACGCCGGGTATTTATCCCGCGCTGGCCGGTAATCGCAGCGTGATGATGAATTCACCAGTAAATATCATTCGAAGTGTGTTAAATGGCGGTTACCCAGCTACCACAGCAGGAAATCCCCGGCCCTACGGGATGCCACCGTTCCAGCAAATTTTACGCAATGAAGAAGTGGCACTGGTGGTGTCATATATTCGCAATTCCTGGGGGAATCGGGGCAGTTTGGTGACAGCCGTGGATGTTGATCTAGCGAGGTAAGGGGAGTATTAATAGAAAACTCATAGTTGTTATGAACTTTCAGCCAAGGCTATAAGCACTCGTGTAACAGTCATGCTGGTGTTTGCACATTGTAGGGACCCTAACTGCTGCTCATTACGAAGAGAAGCAGTGCTGGATTTTCTTGCATTTAACGAAGCTCATTAAAATCTTGGTCACATAAATTACTTTATAATACAATAATATAAACGTGAGTTGCTGTGTTAGATTACATTTTTAGTGTATTGGCTTGTGTCCCTTCGGAAGCCAAATTTTGGCTAGCTATCAAGTAATGAATACGCTTTATCAACTACACGAGTCTGAACGGCATCCTTGGAATTTTGGATAGCTACAGCATTTGGGCTACGCATGCTTCGTATTTGAATGATGCTAGCGAGTTCTACCACGGCCTTTCTTTCGCGAAGCAGATAACTAACGGCATCTTTGAGGAAGATGATTACCGCGCCGCTTTTGGCTGGGCAGTTCGGCACGCCCTAGAGGCTGTTTCAGTTAATGATCTTTATGTTGTTTCTTTTAGCGAGAAGCCAGATCTTCTCAGCCAATGGCGGGGTTATTGTCCGCAGGGCGCTGGCCTTTGCCTCGGGTTCGGCGCTGACCAGCTGAGGAGTTTTTGTTTAGAAAGAGGATACCGGCTGGAGAAGTGCATATATGAGCACCAGGAGCAGATTCAGCAGGTTGAAGCACTTGTCAAACAATGTTTTATAAATTTCCAAAGCCACCATTGAACCGACAAGACTATGAGAGACTTACCTCGAAGCAACGAGTAGACGAGGCGATTTCTTATAGCAAGCAAGTCTCTGAAGGCTCAGATAAACTACAAGCTGATGCCGCTGTGGAGTGGCTTTGCACTGAAATTGCGGAGCTTGCGCCTCTATTAAAAAATGAAGGTTTCTATGAAGAGGCAGAGTGGCGCATCGCGATAAAGGGGGCACGAGAGCAGGTCAAGTTTCGCGCCAGTTCATCGTTTTTGGTTCCCTACGTCGAGCTAAAAGTCCTTTCTGATGTCGCTTGTTCCGCTCTCCGTGAAGTTATCATAGGGCCTAATCCAAACCAGAGGCGCTGTGAAAAATCAATTAAAATGTTGCTGACTTCCTGCGGACTTAGCGAGGTTGAGGTGAAATCTTCCTCTCTACCATTTAACAGTTGGTGAGTAAGCTAACTAAGCACGCAGCCATCGGCTTTGCCGCGGCTGATTATCAACATAATTATGTTTATTTCAATAAATAACGTGAGTTCGACATAAGGATCACATCAGTACGACTGGAAGAGCTTGTGAGGATCTGATATTAAGGGAGGGTTTCTTCTCGCGGAATGTGTAA